>MFNE01000054.1:6985-16885 GCA_001783695.1 Candidatus Lambdaproteobacteria bacterium RIFOXYD2_FULL_50_16 | reverse complement strand
CCAAGCCTAAAACTCGGTCCACAATCAAGGGGGCTAGGCATTGGGTTTTGGTGATTTGCACCCCATCGGTTTGATGCTCGGCGCGCACCGCGCGGATCAAGTAGATCCCCCGGACCCCATCCATGGTCACCGTTCCAGGCAAAACTGCCGAAAAAAAGAACCCGATCCAGTTGATCAGGTAAACCCTCCAGGTGCTAATCGGCACCCCATTGGCCCGCAACAACAGCATCAACCGTAAGGCCCCTAAGGTGTTATTAACCACTAGGAGAGAAAACACCACCAGCAGAATCACCTCTGGGTGGACCCAAAAAACCTTTAAAGCCCCAAAATTTAAAGCCTCACTCCGCCACAAGAGGTAGAGCAACAACCCCGCCACCCCTAGCCTTAAAAATTGGAACAACTTTGATTTCATTAACGGCCTGGGTGCTAAAACCGGCTAAAAAAGCGTGTAAATAAAGGGCGCGACCGCCGAGCCTTGCGATAACACCAACAAGCTGCCTAAAAAAAGCATCACCAGCACCACGGGAGCGAGCCAAAACTTTTTGTTTTCTCGCATAAAGCCCCAAAGGTCTTTTAGTAATTCCAGCATCAGTACGGCCTCTCATAGTGTTTCGGATTGACCTCTAAACTCTTATCCCAATTAGAGGAGGTCGAGGAGGTTTTGTGTCGCTTCATCGGATCCCGCCCAAAGAGCCGCATACCCAAGCCAACGGGTACGATCAATAGATAATAGACGATCCCCAAAATGATCTTGGAGTTAATCGCCCCGGCAATGGCGCCAAAGGTCATCCAGCCCTTGTACACCGGACCCAAGGCTGTTGGCCAGATTAACCCGAAAAGAATCAGCGGTCCAGCAATCACCCAAGGCCACAGCGGGAAGGACGTAGAAAGCAAAAAGGGTAATAAGCCGCCAAACAAAAAGGCCACAATCGCCCCGGTTTTAACCCCAAAATTTCGAAGCCCCTTTTGGTCTAATTCTGGGATGGGATGGAGTTTCATGATCAATCCAAGGCAAATTCGTTGCGCCAATCGTCTTTTTCAGTCCATGCGGGCTGGGCCGACTTCTCTAACAAGTAATTCTCCAAAACCAGATAGTCCATCTCGGTACGCATAAAGCAGCGATAGGCATCCTCTGGAGAGCCCACAATCGGCTCCCCGCGCACGTTAAAGCTGGTATTGATTAAAACCGGGCACCCGGTTTTTGCCTCGAAACGGTCCAGCAGTTTATAAAACCGCGGGTTGGTTTCTTGGTGCACCGTTTGAATCCGGGCGGAATAGTCCACATGGGTGACCGCTGGAATTTCCGAACGCGGAACCTTGAGTTTGTCGATCCCAAAGAGGCCCTTTTGCGCCTCCGACATGGGCCGCTGCTTGGATTGGACCACATCAGCGACCAAAAGCATGTATGGGCTCGGGCCTTTTTGATCAAACCATTCGGCAACCTTGTCCGCCTTGACCACCGGGGCAAAGGGGCGAAAGGATTCGCGGTATTTGATTTTGAGGTTCATAATCGACTGCATCTTTGAGCTACGCGCATCGCCAATAATCGAGCGTCCTCCCAAGGCGCGAGGTCCAAATTCCATTCGCCCCGAAAACCAACCGACCACTTTGTCTTGCGCCAGGATGTCGCTTAATCGCGCCAACAACTCCTCCTCTTCCAGCTTTTCAAACTTCGCTTGATAAGGGCTTAAATCCTTTTCGATCGCTTCGCCGTCAAAACGGGGCCCCAGGTAGGCCCCTCGCATCTGATCATCAGGGCCCGCCACCCTCGGTTGATCCAAGTACTGGTGCCAAACCCCCAAAGCCGCCCCTAAGGCGCCGCCCGCATCCCCTGAAGCGGGTTGAATCCAAATATCTTTGAAAATGTTTTCCCTTAATAACTTGCCATTGGCCACACAGTTCAGCGCCACCCCCCCGGCTAGACAAAGGTAGTCCACCGCCAGTTCTTCCCGCACCTTTTTGGCCAGATGGATCACCAGCTTTTCGGTCACCACTTGAATCGAGGCGGCAATATCCATCTCCCGCTGGCTGATGTCGGTCTCCGACTTTCGCGGCGGGCCGCCAAAAAGTTCGTCGAATTTCGGCCCGGTCATGGTCAAGCCAGTGGCGTAGTTAAAATAACGCTGGTCTAGCCAAAAGCTGCCGTCTTCTTTGATATCCACCAAATTGTCTAAGATCAAATCGACGTACTTGGGCTCTCCATAAGGAGCGAGCCCCATCAATTTGTACTCCCCTGAATTTACTTTAAAGCCGCAATAATAGGTAAACGCGGAATACAAAAGCCCCAACGAATGGGGGAACCGTATCTCTTTGACCGGGGTCAAGCGGTTGCCTTCGCCCAACCAAACCGAGGTGGTAGCCCATTCACCTACGCCGTCTAGGCAAAGCACCGCCGCCCGCTCAAAGGGGCTAGGGAAAAAGGCGCTCGCCGCATGGGCATGATGGTGCTGATCAAACAGGAGTTGAGGAAGTTCGCTTTTTTTGATCCCAAAGGTTTGGGCCAATTCCCGCTTAATAGTTTCTTTGAGGAACAGTTTTTCCTTTAGCCAAACGGGCATGGCGGTGACAAAGCTACGAAAACCACGGGGGGCAAAACCGAAATAGGTCTCTAAAAGCCGGTCAAATTTGACTAACGGTTTGTCATAAAAAACCAAGTAGTCCACCTGTCCCAAGTGAATCCCCGCCTCCCTTAGGCAATATTTGACCGCTTCATGGGGAAAATCGGGATCATGTTTAATCCTGGTAAACCGCTCTTCTTGGGCCGCGGCCACAATAACCCCATCTCGCACCAACGCGGCGGCACTATCATGGTAATATGCTGATATACCGAGAATATTCATCAAGCAGCAACGGATTATCGAGGTTACGGGAACACTTGGTAGCTTCGTTGGTTTCGCCGGTACTGTCAAGGGAAGGCCTAGTGCGATCGCTGTCGGCCCGATAGCGGCTTCTGCAAGTGACTTAGACTAGCACTAAACCCGGCAAAACCAACAAACGCGGCTTTGGTCGTTTCTAGCCCAAGTGTTAGCCATTTTTTTAAGAAGGGCCAACTACTTTTTTTGCAACACCACAAAAAGCTGTTCCCCTGCAAAGGGCAGGTTAAAGTTAAACAGTCCGTAAATAAAGTTGGAAATTAACTTTTGCTTGGGTGTGTAAGCCCCTTCGTTAAACGAGGACTGAGACCATTCCGGGTCGATGTTGATCAGGTACTTATAAAGGTTAAAAAAGGGGAATCCCCAATAATTAAGGGCAAGTACCTCAAAACCCTTACCGCGAAAAGGGGCGGGGTCCTCGAAGTGACGCAAATGGCCTACTTGCTGGTCGATTGGATAAAGTTTGCCCCCCGGTACGGTAACCACCAAAATCCCGCCGGGGTTAAGAAAATTCCATAGATTTTTCATGGCCTGATCAAAGTCGGGCACATGTTCCAAAACCTCCGTGCAGGTTATCAGGTCATAGGTCTGGCCAATCGGTTGAGGATCCGACAGATTGAGTTGGGCAAAGGTTAGATGGGGATATAACCTAGTGTTTTCGGCGACGATTTTTTCCGACAGGTCACAACCTGCCAACTTGGCGGTTGGGAAGGCTTCACCTAACTCTTTGAGTAATAGGCAAGAACCACAACCCACATCCAAAATAGAAGCACCTGGACGAAAATAACGGCCCACAATTTTCCGCACCAGTTTACGTCTAATCCGGGGAGCGGGGGAGTACAAAATCATGTCCTGCCAACGGCCATCCCAAAAATGGTCGTAGTCCACTTGGTTCATTGCGCTTCCTAAAGGTTCATTGCAAATTCAGAGAGCTTAAGCTTTATAAGAGCGGGCCTTTCCCTGTCAACCAAGCCCGCCGAGCTAGTTCAATGGGTAAGTTAGCTCTTTTTTAGTTGGAGAAAATCCTCTACCAGCGTGCGCCAGATCAGTTCGACTTTTTCTTTGGTGCCAAACTGGACCGGAACGATATATTTGCTAAAGAGATAGTTCCTAAAAAACCAGTAAACCAAGCTAAACAGCCGGTTATCTGGAACCTTTTGCACCAAAAAAAGGGTTAGCGGTTTGATAACAGGGAACCGCACCGTCACGGGACCTAACTTTAACAGTTTGATCTGCATCTGTTTTTCCTGCTCGTTAAAGCAGGTTAAAACCGAGGTTTCCCTGGTGCTTTGGAGCATCTCGTCGCTGGCATCAGAAGGTAAAACCCCCTGTTCAACGCAAATATCGTGAAATTGGGTCCCCGGATAGGGCGTTATAATCGTAAAGGAGCCATATTTGGGCTTGCAACGGATACTTAAATCCAAACTTGCAAGTTCCTGCTCAAACCCTGCACCCGGAATTCCCAACATCGAGTTGGTGTACATGTTGATCCCGTAGCTATTAAACAGATCAAAGGCATCAATAATTTTTTGTTGCGACGTGTTGCGCTTGAGCATCAGTTTTCTAAGCTCCGGGTCCCCCGACTCGATACTCATGCAGGCAGAACGGCAGCCCGCCTTATAGAGCAAACTAACCACCGCCTCATCCACGTTGTTGGCGTGCATCAGGCAATAAAAAGGAATCCCGACTTCCTTGGGAAAACGCTCGGCAAACTCTTCCAACCAAGCATCGGCTTTGACCTGAAAAACGTCGTCCGCAAACCTGATGTATTCTAAAGGATATTTCGCCTTGAGGGCCAAAACCTCGTTGATCACGTCCGACACTGGGCGTTTGCGCAAGATCTTGCCCATTCCCTTGTACATATCATTATACGAAGCATTAAAGCAGTAGGTGCAGCGGTAGGGACAGCCCCGGCTGGTGAAAAAAGATTTGAGTTTAAACCGGGCAAAGATTGGGAACTTTTCGTAAAAAAAATCCCGCTCAATAAAGGGTAATTCGTCTAAATGCGCTAGCGGCTCCAAGATGTGCGGATTACCTTTGGTCCTGATATTGGGCAAACCCGCAAACCCCTGCCCTTGTTCCACCCGCTCCAGCAAAAGCTCAAAAACCTGGTCCCCCTCACCAACGCAAACCGCGTCCAGCGCCAGCTGCTCGACACAGTCGGGGTCAAAGGTGGGGTGAGGGCCACCACCGATCATCGGAATCGCCGGGAAAGCCGCTTTAATGGCGCTAAACGCTTTTTTAAACCCTGGATAATCGGCGGACATAAAACTAGCTGCAATCAACTGGGGGGGGCGCTCTTCAATCTCGGCGAGGTAATCTAATTTTAAGGTGGTTACCCGCGAGACCCAACCTTTTCTTTTGCCGTAGGCCGCCAATTGCATGATCCCGTGAGGTTCCCCGGCCAAAGCAACATCGTGAATCAAAAACAGTACCTCCGGTCGATTTTGTTCGGTCATAAGTATCCTTAAAGCCAGGCCTATTGCTGGGCAAACGAACCGCAAGACACTACCCTCGCTCGCGAAGTGCCACTATGTGGAAAAATCCGCGCCTTGACAAGCGCCTAGCTTACGGTTTCTTTTTTAAATAAAGGGTATCGTCCCCGGCACAACGCCGCTAAGGCGGGGGTCGATTCGCAAATAGACGCATCGTTTGGAAGAAAAAAATGCCTCCTCCTGCTGGAGGATGGGATAAAGAACCCGCGCAAGCGCCAAAAGAATTTGTGAGGGCCAGGGCTTGAGGAATTTCGAGTTATCCTTTTCTGATAGCCCATTCTTTCGGCGAAGGCCCCAACGTTTAGCAGCAAACCAAACCTCAAGTCCTCAACCCACGATGTATTGATCATCGGCGGTGGCATCCTTGGCTTGGCCACGGCCTACTGCCTTTTACAAACTGAACCTGATCTAAGGCTGGTGCTTTTAGAAAAAGAATCCCAACTCGCCAGGCACCAAACGGGGCACAATTCGGGGGTCATCCATTCGGGGCTTTATTACAAACCCGAACCGTTGAAAGCCAAATTCTGCTATCAGTGCCGCCGAGAACTGATCAACTTTGCCCAGGAGCAAGGGATTCGCCACGAGATCTGCGGAAAGATTGTGGTGGCCACCGAGCCAGAGGAAATCAGCCGGTTGGAAGCCTTAGAGGTCAGGTGAAAAGAAAATTGGCTTTCTGGGGTGAAGTTGACCGACTCCAAGGATATCAAAGAGTTATAACTTTTCGCGGCTGGAATCAAGGCGCTTCACGTTCCTAAAGCGGGAATCATCAGCTACCCCGAACTTTCTGAACGGTTAGGCCAGTTGATCGAAGCCTATCCCCATGCCCAAATCTTAAAGGGTGCAGAACAGTTTGTTCCGGTTTATCTTTTGCTTGTTCATACCAGTTAGACACCTCCAAAAAGTCACCCTCTTCACCACTAAGGCGTAGTCCCAACTGCTCAAACTGTTGCCGTTTATGACAAACCAGCCCCGTGGGAATGCTGCCCGCAACCGCATTTACGTTATTGGTCAAGGGATAATAAGCTACCAAACCAGGCAAGCCCGGCTAGGTTGCAGGAGTCACCAATTTTGCTGCAAGTTCATCACCCTTTTTAACCAGGACCACCAATAGAGTAATCACGATCCCTAGACGTTTTCGCCAGGTTGCTTTGCTTTGTGTCATTTTACATCAAAAAAGGTGGTTTAACGCAGCCCTGCATTCTTCTTCCTCGGTGAAGCTCTTTATTGGCGGACTAAAGTGATTTTAAACACACCAATGATCAAGCCTCTAATCCAAGACTAGTTTTTTTTGCAATGCGGTGATATTCATTGATTTTTGCCATTTGTCTAGCGAAAGCCCAAGCGGAAAGGGCTTCCACCAAGACCGCCCAAAACAGCTGAGACTCAGGCTAGATCCAGGGGATCGTACCCTTGGGCCTAACAGCTAGAAAAAAAAAGGTCTTCTCACAAAGGTTCGGCATACCTCCGCTTAAGCTGGTGAGTGCACATCTCATGGACGTGATCCACCACTTCTTGACCAAACTTGCGCTCCATCATCGCCAAAAACTTTGGGTTTTTGAAATAAATGTCGAACGCTTGGTCCCTGAAGGTTAGCACCTGTCCGGCTTGCAACTTGTTGGTCGAAAGCGGGAAGGCGTCGTAAGCCAGTTGGCTGTATCCGATCAAGCCCGGTCCGCCTTCACTTTCAGGCAGCATTTGTCCCTCTTGGCGGGCCAACTTATGGAGCTGCGAGCCTGGATAGGCCATGGTGCAATAGAAGTTGGCCCATTCGGTATTAAGTTCGATTGCCAAATCCAAGGTCTCCTGCATGGAGGCCAGATCGTCTTCGGGCAGGCCGAAGATATAGTTGCCAACCGTGTAGATACCGGCGGCCTCGATCTTGCGGACGGTGTCGATGATTTTTTCGTCGGTGAAGCGACCTTTGTCCACACTGCTGCGGACATGCTTGCTGCTTGCTTCGATACCCAAGGCCAACCAGTTGATGCCCGCCTTTTTCATCGGCTCCAAAAGTCCGCTGGAGACCGTGTCGATCCGGGCATAAGCCCAGATGTTCAGGTCATAACCTCGCTCGATAATTAGGTCACAAATCCCCAAGACGTGCTTGCGATTCAGGACAAACATTTCGTCGGCGATTTTGATGTTTTTGACCCCGTATTCCTTAACCAAGATGTCGATCTGCTTGATAACCCATTCGGGGCTGAAATACCGGATCGAGGGGCTGCCGAAGGGCGCGTTGATGCAGCAAAAGGAGCATTTGTAGGGACAGCCTAGGCTGGTGTACAAAGAGGCGTAGGGCTTGCGGTCATTGATATGGTCCCAGCAATGCCAGTTGTGGGCTTTGTATCGGTCCATGGGCAAGAGATCCCAGGCCATAGAAGGGAAAACTTCGTCCAAATTTTCGATGTTGGCTTCAGGCCCGGCGGGGTTGACAGGTTTTCCGAAAGCGTCGCGAAACCAGAGGCCTTTAATCTTGGAGAAATCGGGGCTCGTGCTTTTTAAGGCATCAATAACCCCTTGGATGGTAAAGGGGCCCTCGCCATCGCACACAAATTCCACAGGAACCTGTTCCATGGTCTCTTTGGGCAAGGCCGCGAGGTGGGTACCCATAAACAAGGAGTGCATCTTGGGTCGGAGGGTCTCAACCAGAGCCAAACATTCGGTGGCCGCAGGCATACATTGGCTAGAGGCCGATGGATGTTGCCCATAGACTACATAAGCCGCTAGCAGGGGATCTCGGTCCACCACGGCTTGGGCGGTTTGCTCCATAGTCAACAGTTCCGCCTCTGCGTCCAGCACCCCCACCTGGTATCCCCTGGAGCGGAAAAACTCGGCGATTAACGCAATCCAAATAGGAGGCTCAAAGGCCGCCAATTCATCGGCGAGCCCCTGATAGGCGCGTTTTTTGGCGGGAGCGTTGATCAAAAGGACATCTAATTTTGCCATGGCCAGGGTTCCTTGATTTTTAGAGGGAATGATTGCCTTGGGCCTGATGGTAGTTGTTTTTTCCTGTCCTGCCAAGCGCTGGGTTATCGGTCCTAAAAAAGTTGTCTAAAGCTCCATTCCGCCGCCCAATAGGCGCATTATTACTCCCTCGATCAAGGCCCCCTTGAGCCTATGGGTTGACCAAAAAGCAGGACCCCGCCAAGATTAAGCACCACCTTTAAGGATGTTTTTTATGGCCAAGGCAGTTTTTTTGACCGCGACGGTACCCTGATTCGAGAAGCTCATTACCTTTCCAAACCAGAACAAATTGAGCTTTTTGCAACAACGCCAGAAGCCTTAAAAAAACTGAAGGCCGCTCAATTTTTGCTTGTCATGGTCACCAATCAATCTGGGGTAGCGCGAGGTTATTTTACAGAAGCTTTTGTCCATGAAGCATTTGACCTGATCAACCAGCAGCTCGCTCCGGCCCAGGCGCAATTGGACCGTTTAGAATATTGCCCGCACCACCTCAAAGGGGTACCTCCCTTGAACATCGAGTGCGCTTGCAGAAAACCCCATCCGGGCATGATCAACAACACCCAAACGGCGCTGGACCTAGATTTAGGGGCGCTTATATGGCAGGCGATAAACGCTGTGATATCGAATTGGGTTAAAACGCCGGAGTGACCCCATTTTTGGTTCGAACCGGTTACGGTGCTAAGGAAGAGGCTTCGCTTAAGGCGGACTTTCCCGAATAGTTGGTTTTTAACGACCTTTTAGCTGTTGCCAACCACATCCTAGGTATTTCAAGCCCAACAAAAGGCGCTGGTCAAGGGGACTAGAGATTTTCTATATTGGCTTTGCACCTGCCCCAAAGGGACAATGACCCGGTCGAAAAAATGGTTCCTCTTGGTAACTTTCCTAAGCCAAACGTTTGGCCTAAGTTTGTTTTTTTTCTGCCCCTGAACCCAGAAGCATCATCTCAACGCTCCCAATATCAACTTTATCCAGCAATTAAGGGCTATTGGTCTTTGGCCGATAAAGACCAGTCCACCACCGTTATTGGAAATCCTCGATGGGGCTATGGAGGCAGCAGCATCAAAGGGATAGCCTGGAACCAGTCCACCAACATTTCCCTACTCGAAGCTCAGGCTCTTTGGGCAGCAAAGGGGATTTCCCTTTCTTTTTTTTGGGACCCAGGCCGACTCGACCCGTTAGACAAAAACCACTACCTTGGGTTGTTTTGGTTGGGCCAGGGTACTAACCCGGTGCTTGCGTTATATGCCAATAAAGTGGAGCGTTTTTACCATCTAAAGGTGGGCAACCAATTTTTTAACAGCAGCTTTGACCGGATCTTTGATCACCAAGCTCGGTTGATCACCTTAACTTGGGAAAAGGACCAACTTCGGCTCTGGGACAATGCCCAGCTGGTGCTGGTGCAAACCCTGGCGCGGCCTGAAATAGAAGAAACCCCGAACTTTTGGCTAGGCCACACCCCCAAGACTGTGGAAGCTCCCCAAGGTCGGCTTAGCCAACTGGCTTGGTTTAGTCGGGCCCTAAATAGCGAAGAAATAGCAGGACTTGTTAGGCTTCACCACACCCAAGGGGTG
>MFNE01000054.1:0-6969 GCA_001783695.1 Candidatus Lambdaproteobacteria bacterium RIFOXYD2_FULL_50_16 | reverse complement strand
AACTTGGGGCCGACCTTAACCATCCCTGGGGTTTTTGGTGGTTTTTTGAAGGGGTAGTTTTTCCTCTGTTGTTGCTATTGAGCCTACCCCTGGGCCTACCCTTTATTTGGGAGACCCCATGAGCTGGGCCCTAGGGTTGGTTACTGGATTGACCCACCTGCTCCCTAGCCTCCCCCTTTTTTTCTGGCGGCCAACGCGGGGGCTGGCCTTTTGGGTATTAATGGGGTTTGGACTCTTTTCTTACCTCAATTATCCTTATCTTTTAGGCCAAATCGCGCCGTTTCATGACACCAGAGCCAATCATTTGCGGGTTTTGTACCTAGCAACCCAATGGTTAAGCCAGGGTTACGGTTTGGGCTGGAACCCGTATCTAGGCGGCGGCCAGCCTTGGGCGGTGCTAAACAATTTTTTCTTATTTAGCCCCAGTTTGGTTTATGGCTTGACGCTCCATGGCTTTGGGCTGGAACGGCTTTTATAGTTTTAATCAGGTTTGGCTTTTTGATTTTTTTGGTTTTGTCACTGGCGGCATCTTGTTGTTCCAGGCTTGGTTTAAGCGACGTTCACTAAGTTTTTTTGGTGGTGCATTGCTGCTGATTTAGGTGAACCGGTGGCGTACAATTCGCTCTATTTATTGCCTTGGGTTGGGTTCTTTTTGATCCGTTTTTTGGAGACCCACCGCCCCTCGGCATAGGGGCTTGCCCTGTTTTTTTGCGGGGTTGTCCGTCAACCGTTATCTGCATCATTATTCGGTTTGTGCTGTATTTATACTATTTTACTGTTCCGAGGTGTTTACACCTAAAAGGTTTTGGACCCAGCTTTGTTGGTTGGTAAAAGGGCTGGCCCAAAAACGGGTTTGGGGTTGGGCTTTGTTTGCCTTGGGAATAGGCCTGGGGCCTGTGCTTACCAGTTTTTTAGAGACCACTAATTACCTCAGCCCCTCCCGTGGTTTCTCCAAAGGCCAAATTGCCGTGGGCCACACGGGATATCAAACCAGCACAGGGGCCCTACCCGCTAGCTATTCCAACCTCTGGAGCCATCCCTTCCAAGAGGCGGAAATCGGGTTTGACCACCTCACGGACACCCACGAACCGGTTTTTATCGGACTTTGGGTCCTGGTGTTTTTGCCCTTGGCCTTAACTAGCGAGCGAGGCCGGGCTTTATTGACTGCTGCGTTCTTGGTTGCTTGGTTAGGCGCAGGAGAGGGGCACGGGCTTTGGGAATGGGCCCAGCTTCATTTGCCCGGTTTTGGCCTAGTGCGTCACGGTTTTACCTTTGGGCGATTAGCCGGGTTTGCCGTGCTGCTGGCGGGATTAGAAGGGTTGCTCCAATTTTGCAACGACCAACGGCCCTGGACCCAGCGGCTGGCCCTGTCCTTCTTAGGAGCTTGGCTAGCTTGGCCCTTGTTCATGTACCTCCAACGTGGGGGGAATTTACTATCTGGCCGGGCTTCTGGGATTAACTACCCTGTTTATGGTTTACCGCCTACGGGGCTGTCAGCGTTGGTCGTTAGTGCTGCTGTTAGGATTCCATTTAATCGACCTCGTCTTAGTCAACGGCACCCACCGCTACCAAGCCCGCGAAGCCTACGACCACGCCCGCAACTACCCGTTAGAAATGCTACCCGTCGCTGAGTTTGCCAACCTCAACCGCTAGGGTTTTAACCCCCCAGAATTTACGTGGATTCCATTTGATTACAGACCAATGGAGAAAAAAAGGCCTATTGGTCCAACCAACGTTTTAACCAGATGATTTGGTTAGATAAAAAATTCGCCCCCTTTGTGCTTAACCTGCAAAATCAAACGGACAGCCTTTTCTTGAAAGGCCTCGCTTTATGGCCATTGCTGCCGAAGCCGATTTGGAAGCCTTAACCACCCAAGACTGGACCCGGCTGTGCAGTGCCACGCCCTAAACCAGCTCCAAAAAATCAACCCCTTGGGCGCCGAAAAAAGCTCGCTTTTTAGCCAGCCTTAATGGACTGCCTGAAGTCCTGGAAGGCTGCCCTAAGCTTCCGCCAGCATTGGATCTGACCTTAAACGTCAACGGGGAAGGTGACCCGAATCAACGAATGCTCTCGTTAATGACGCCTCAACCGATTCGGTTGGTCCGGCTGGAGGTTTACCATCCCCAGGGGTCATCCCAACTCGATGGAAAAAGGATCGAAGCAAAACCCTTGAAGCTTCCTTTTTCGGTAATCGAAATCCCCGCAGGGGACCACGAACTTGCGTTATAATACGGCAGCTTATATACCCTTTTGGTTTGGATTCACTTTGGGGCCATGTTGTTGGTTATGCTAGGCCTTATTCCCTGGCTAAGGCGGGATTAAACCCTTAATTCTTTAAGGAGCCTCCGGCTCGACGGCTCTCCCTTTGTACTTTACAGAAAAGGGCCTCGTAATTACAATGCACCATATTTACTCTTGCCCGACAACGGGCTTCGTTCCTAAAGTAACCGATGCCGCTTTCACCCGCTAAGGATCTATGAAACTCAATTGGCCTTTAATGGTAGACAACATCACCCGCGAAGACTTGGATAGGTTAGTCGCCTTTTTAAGCCAGGACCCGCCACCACGGCTGACCCAGGCCAGCAACGTCATTGCTTTCGAAAAGGCTTGGGCGCAGTGGGTTGGGGTGAAACATTGTGTGTTTGTTAATTCCGGGGCCTCGGCCAATTTGATCACTATGGCGGCTTTGAAATACAAAGTTGGCGTCGGCGAAGTGATTGTTCCCAGTTTGACCTGGTCTTCGGACATCGTTTCGGTGGTCCAAGCGGGAATGCAACCCGTTTTTGTAGACATCAACCCCCGAACCTTGAGCATGGACACCGACCTGATTTTGGCGGCAATTACCGACAAAACCAAGGCCGTGTTTATGACCCATGCCCAGGGTTTTAACGGGTTGACCCAAAAACTTTTAGACGAGTTGGAAAAGCGCAACATCCTCTTGATCGAAGACGTTTGCGAATCCCACGGGGCCACCTTTAAAGGGAAAAAATGTGGGGCCATTGGCTTTGCCAGCAATTTTTCCTTTTACTTCGCCCACCACATGTCCACCATTGAAGGGGGCATGGTCTGCACCAACGACGATCAATTTTATTCCGATATTAGGCTGTTTCGAAGCCACGGGATGACCAGGGAGTCACCCTATGAGCAGATCAAACAGGACTATATCGACGCCGAACCAGAACTAAACCCGGAGTTTATTTTTTGGTTTCCCGGTTACAATGTTCGTAACACCGAAATTGGTGGGGTTTTGGGGCTTTCGGGCCTACCGAAGCTGGATGGCAACAATAAAAAACGGTACGACAACTTCGCGTATTTCCTGAGCAAGCTTAGCCCGGACCGGTTCCAAACCGATTTCGCCCTCGAAGGTTCGATCAACTATGCCTTTAACGTAATCTTAAAGGATAAAAATGATCCCATGTTCGACCGGATCTGCGAAGCCCTGCGAGCCGCAAACGTAGAGTTTCGCCGGGGTAGCGCGGGCGGCGGGAACATGCTGCGCCAACCCTTTGTGCGGCCCTATGTAGAAGACGGTTCCTATTGGGAATATCCGGTGACCGAGCATATCCACTTTTATGGATTTTATGTGGGCAACTACCCAGAACTAACCAAAGAAAAAATCGACCAACTCTGCGAACTTCTCAACAACGCTTAAGCCTTGATTTTAAAAACCGATAAAATCTTTGTGGCCGGGCATTCAGGGCTTTTGGGAACGGTTCTCTTGAGCCATTTGGCGACCCAGGGTTATACCAACTTGCTGACCCGAACCCACGAAGAGCTGGATTTAACCAACCAAACGGCGACCTTTGCCTTTTTAGCCGCTGAAAAGCCAGCAACTATCATTATCTGCGCCGCCAAGGCGGGGGGGTATCGTGGGCAACAAAACCTACCCGGCTTTTTACTGGCACACCAACCTAGCTATCCTAACCAACCTCTTTGAAGGGGCGGCGCAGCAGGGTGCCAAGGCGGTGGTGTTTTATGGGAGTAGTTGCATGCATCCCAAGGCTGCACCCCAACCTATGGCGGAAGACCTTCTTTTTACCGACCCGATCGAAGGCACCAGTGAGGCTTACGGCGCGGCCAAAATTGCGGGAACCATCGGTTGCCGGGCCTATAACATCCAGTACCCTAAAACCAAATTTTTGCATTGATCCCCAACAGAATGTATGGTCCGGGGGACAACTTCGACTTGGAAAACAGCCATGTCCTTTCGGCTTTGATGCGACGTTTTCACGATGCGAAAAAAAAACGGGGTCACCGAACGGACCCTATGGGGTTCGGGAAGTCCTCAACGAGAATTTCTTTATGCGCCCGATGTGGCGGACGCCACCGTTTTTGCGTTGGAAAACGCAGCCAAGTTTGAGAACCAACATTACAACATCGGATCGGGCGACGAGCTTTCGATTAAAGAATTGGCCCTGACGTTGGCAAAGGTCATCGGTTGGGAAGGAGAACTAAAATGAAACACCGAAAAACCAGACGGCACCCCTAGAAAGCTCTTGGATTCGACCCGCTTTAGGGCCCAGGACTGGAACCGCCACACCCCCTTTGATCAAGGGCTAGCGGCCACCTATCAATGGTTTAAAACCCACATCAATAGGGCCGATTAATGCAGGCCGTAGTCCTGGTCGGTGGCAAAGGAACTCGCTTGGGCGCACTTACCCAACAAACACCTAAACCGCTGTTGCCCGTGGGGGACGCCCCTTTTTAGATTACTTGATGGACTGGCTGTTTGCCGAAGAGGTCACCTCGGTGGTGCTGTCGGCCGGGTATTTGGCGCCGCAGTTTGCCGATGCCTTGCAACGGACCCAAAACTATGGGGGTCGAGTGCTGTTGGTCACCGAACCCGATCCGGCTGGCACCGGGGGCGCACTCCGTTATGTGAAAGCCCATTTGCAAGACCAGTTTTTTTGCTCAACGGCGATTCCTTGTTTAAGGTCAAGCTTAAGCAACTAACGCAACTAGAGACTAGCTCGGATTGGATGGGCTGTTTGGCTTTGCGGCGGGTACTCGATGTGGCCCGCTATGGCTCTGTGGCGGTAACGGACCAAAAGATTACCCGCTTTGCCGAAAAAGGTGCCTTCGACCCAGGACTGATCAACGGGGGTATTTATTGGCTAAAAAAAGAGATTCTTAGCCGAATCCAAGAGCTTCCTTGCTCTATCGAGACCGATATATTTCCTGGGCTGGTCCAACAAGGGCGGCTTTGGGGGACCGAAATGGAAGGATATTTTTTAGACATTGGCATTCCTGAGGATTACCAACGAGCCCAAACGGAGATCCCCGCCCAGTTTGGCGGCGCTCCGGCCTTAGCCTCTCTTTAACCTGAACAACCGAAAAAAGATGAGCGATTCGAAAAGGATTTTGATTACCGGCGGTGCTGGCTATCTGGGCAGCATGATGGTTCCGATGTTGTTGGACCTGGGCCATAAGGTGACCGTGATAGACAACTTTATGTTTCATCAGTCTTCTCTAAACATGGTTTGCGAAAACCCCAACTTTCAGGTCCACCGCGGAGACGCCCGCGATGAAGGGACCATGAAAAAATTGGTCAAAGACGTTGACGTGGTGATCCCTCTAGCCGCCTTGGTGGGGGTTCCTTTGTGCAACCGCGACCAGTTGGGAACCGTTTCGACCAACCGGGATGCGGTAATTCTTTTGACTAAGTTACTCTCCAAAAACCAGCAGATCTTAATGCCCATTACCAATAGCGGTTACGGCATCGGCGAAGCGGGGAAATTCTGTACCGAAGAAACTCCCCTCAAACCCATTAGCACCTACGGCAAAACCAAGGTCGAGGCGGAAGCCGCCGTTTTGGAATTTGGCAACGCTATTAGTTTCAGGCTTGCCACCGTGTTTGGGATGGCTCCTAGAATGCGGATCGACCTTTTGGTCAACGACTTCGTTTACCGTGCCTTTAATGACCGGGCGGTAGTATTGTTTGAGTCCCACTTCAAACGCAACTACATTCACGTTCGCGACATCGCACGGGTATTTATTCATGGCATCAAAAACTTCGAGAAAATGAAAGGCGAGTCCTATAACGTGGGCCTTTCCGATGCTAACCTGTCCAAATTGGAGCTTTGCCAGCAGATCCAAAAACATTTGCCCAACTTTGTCTTTTTAGAAGCCCCCATCGGCGAAGACCCAGACAAACGGGACTATATCGTTTCGAACGACAAGGTCGAAAAAACCGGTTATAAACCCAAATATGGGTTAGACCACGGGATTCCTGAATTGATCAAGGGGTACACCATGATCAAAAATTCGATCTACGGAAACGTATAATACTAGGCGGCCAGCGGTACAGCCTGCTGGCCCAGCCAATCTAGCTGCGAGAAAAGCATGATTATTTCCCAGACCCCGCACCGCATTTCCTTTTTTGGTGGTGGAACCGACTACCCCCCCCTTTTATCTGGAACATGGCGGCAAGGTATTAGGCTCGGCAATCGATAAATATTGCTACCTAAACATGCGGGCCTTGCCCCCTTTTTTCGAACACAAACACCGCATCGTTTACTCGGCGACCGAAAACGTAAATGAACTTAGCGAGATCAACCACCCTTCGGTTCGTGAAACCCTTAGGCACCAGCAAATAGATTATGGGGTTTCGATCCACCACGATGCGGACATCCCAGCCCGAAGCGGGATGGGCTCTAGCTCGGCGTTTACGGTGGGTCTGTTAAACAGTTTAAAAGCCCGCGAAGGCCGCCGCATGACCAAGGCCGATTTGACCATGCAAGCGATTCACATTGAGCAAAAGATGATCGGTGAAGATGTGGGCAGCCAGGACCAAACGTTTGCGGCTTTTGGCGGACTTAATTTAATCGAATTTTTGCAATCCGGCGAGATCGTGGTCAATCCGGTGATCTGTATTGGATCGAGTTAATGGGACCGAGTGACATGAGAGATCTTTTCGGTTAAAGACAAACCAACCGAGGAGGAAGATGAAACGGACGAAGTTAACAGCC
>MFNE01000053.1:80756-129989 GCA_001783695.1 Candidatus Lambdaproteobacteria bacterium RIFOXYD2_FULL_50_16 | reverse complement strand
CGCAGCCACGTTATGATTAATCTTCAAGCTCATGACTTTCCTTTTTTACCGGCCCTTTTGCCGAGGGCTGGTGGTTTCGCTGTGAGGCATTGCCGCCCCTATGGACTCCTTATCGGAAGCCTTTTAAAAAACTTTAATGGTTAGGTTCACTTTTTTTAAAGCGACCTGTTCTTAGTTCTCTTTCGGTCAAACCACCTGAAAACTTTAGGGCGAGCTGCCCAAACTATTTAGTCCTTTTGTTTTTATGGGGGCTGCGCTAAAAATGGGGAAGTTTGGAGGAGCAGGATGAACCCAGTTTTTTTGGAGATAGGAAGCCTACAGATCCGCTATTATGGCCTGATGTACGCCATGGGGATTTTGGCGGCTTACTTTTTGATCAAGCGCGATCTCTCTTGGGCTAAGGCCCAGGTGGACGCAGACGAGATGTTTAACTTGATCATTTATACCTTTTTAGGCGCCATTTTAGGGGCCAGGGCTTATTACGTCTTGTTTAACCTCGATTATTACTTTGGTGAGAAGGTGCCTTGGTATGAGTTTGTGGCAGTCTGGCATGGCGGGTTGGCTATTCATGGGGGGTTGGTAACCGGGCCTTTGACCCTATTCTTGGTTTGCCACTTCCGAAAATATCCCTTTGGCCGCATCTCGGATCTGTTCGCTCCCACCTTGCTCTTAGCGCAGGCCTTGGGACGGGTAGGCAACTTTATGAACGGCGACGCTCACGGCATCCCGACCGACTTGGCTTGGGGGGTGGTGTTCCCCTACGGCCCCGCAGCCCACGAGTTTCCAGGGATTCCCCTTCATCCGGTGATGTTTTATGAAGCCATCTTAGATGTGTTGGGATTTGCTCTCCTTTATTCGATCCGCAAAAAACACTTCCGGCCAGGTTTTATCTCGGCCCTTTATGTCGTGATATATGGGGTGATCCGTTTTGTGGCGAGTTTCTTCCGCGCCGACGACCTCTATTTTATGGGGCTACGCGCCCCTCACGTGGTCTCGATCTTGGGGATTATTGGTGCCCTAGCAGTGATCTTGGTCTTGCGCCTCTTCGAACAAGAAAAAGCCCCCGCCCCCAAAAAAGAGCAACAGTTCCTCCCTAAACGACAATGGAAGATGTAGAGTGAGGCGCGGAATCTGCAATGCGGTTTGGGTTGGAGTTTGATTGGGAATGGGGTACAATAGAAACTCGAAGTTTGGCTTTGGGCCAAAGGGCTGCAAAAACCAGATTTAAGTTTTGGCTTCAAATGCCGATAGAGAAAAAAAGGCCCTTGAGGGCTTGGATCCACTAAGCAGGTAAAAACGATGTCACAGGTACTCAGCCAAGACGAAGTCGATAGCCTACTCAAAGGTATAGCCGGGGGGGATGACTCCGACGACTTTGACATGCCCGATATGGACGCCGATGCGGTGATCCCCTACGACTTAACCAGTCAGGACCGGATTATCCGGGGTCGTATGCCGACCTTGGAAATTATCCACGACCGGTTTGTGCGGATGTTCCGCTTGACCCTGTCTTCGGCGCTACGCAAGGTGGTCGATATTTCGGTCCGTTCGACGGAACTTATCAAATTCGGCGAATTCCTAAAAACCCTGCCCGTTCCCTCCTCCTTAAACCTATTTCGTATGAACCCGTTACGGGGCAACGCGATTTTGGTGTTGGAGACCAGATTAGTTTTTACGTTGATCGACATCTTTTTTGGGGGCACCGGGGAATTAGAGGTTAAGGCCGAAGGCCGGGACTTCACCGCCATTGAGCAAAAAATGGTCAAACGGGTGGTCATTTCTGCCCTAGAAGACCTACAAAATGCCTGGAAGCCCGTGTTCCCGCTCCAGGTCGCTTATACCCGTACTGAAATCAACCCGCAGTTCGTCGCTATCGTGCCTCACTCGGAAGTGGTGGTGGTGATCACCTTCGATGTGGAGATGGGCAAAGCACCGATGATGCTGACCATCTGTATCCCCTACTCGATGGTCGAGCCGATTCGGGGCAAGTTGGACTCAGGTTTCCAGTCGGACCAAAACGAAGAAGACCACGTTTGGGGCAAGCGTTTCCGCGACAACCTCGCCGAAGCAGAAATCTCGCTTTTAGTGGAACTAGGCCGGTCCCAGATTACGGTGCAAGATTTTTTAAATTTGAAAAAAGGTGACCTACTACCTCTGAACCACGAAGCGGCCAAGCCTCTGGATGTACAGGTGGAAGGGGTGACCAAGTTCCGCGGATTCCAAGGGGCCTACAAGGGCAAACAGGCGATTCAGATCTCCGAAATGGTCTATGTACCGCCGATTGCCGACGAATTCGAATAAGCCTTGGGCCTGCTTGCCTAAGCTGGGGCAATCCCCTAAAGTGGCAACATTCCAAATCAGCCCAAGGCCATGACCGCAAAAAAAAACATTGATCCCCAATCAAACGAAGCCCAGGCGCTAGTGACCGAAGCGGTGAAGCGGGTTTACCTTGCCCCACAGCCAAAAATCAAGGAACAGGAAATCAAGATTTGGGACCTACTCCTGCCGACCCTTGAATACAAGTGGCAGGTCTTAGGTGTGGTGTTTTTGGGACTTTTGACCGGGATTTTGGCATGTTGGATTTACGGGGAATCGGTTTACCAAGATTATATTGAATATCAATACGAACCACCACCAGCCTATGTGGCCCAACCGGTGGACGTCAACCTAGAAAAACAACTCAAATCCAGACCGATCATCAAAGACCTCAAGGTCTTGCAGATTAAGTACCCTGAGGCCTACTACCCTGATCAATACCTCCTACGCCCCGAAGAACTCTGGAGGGCTAAAGAAATCTTAGAAAAAAACTTCCATCTGCCCAAGGCGGCGAGTGCCTTTAAATTGGCCCAGACCTTTAAAGGGTCTGACCGGATTCGTTTTTCAGATTGCAAAGGTTGCTTGGTGGGCTCTCAACTTCGGGTTTCAACCAATCAAGTGCAAACCACCTTTGAGGCTTTAACCGAACTCAACCAGTTTATCCAGACCCGCAACCAAGAGATTTATACCCAACTCTATCAAAGTCAATTAGACGAGGAAAACCGCCAGATGTTGGCTGCCGATCAGAGCCTACTCAAGGGGTTGGAGCGGCTCGATGACTACGCTTTTGTTCCTTTAAGTCGGGGTGGGCGTTATTATCTCGAGAAGGAAGGGGTCCAATACCTCTTAGAGGTTGAGGAGGGCAAAGCCAAGGCGGTGCAGTTTGATTCGGTAGCGGCTTTGGGCAGTTTAAGTTCTGAAATCAAATCTAAATTGACTCCCTTGACCGGGCAAAAAACCGGGCAAGCTGCCCGCTTGGTGAACCTGTACCAGCACTATTTCGAACTGGCCCAAGAGCAAAGGGAAACCTTGGTTAAAAGGGAAAACCAATGGGCCGAACTTAAAAAGGCCCAAACCACCGCGGGCGAGGTAAGCGACTTGGAGACCAGCCTAGCCCAAACCGAGGCAAAACAAGACCGTTTGGTTGCGGAAATGAACCAGTTGGAGTTTAAGGCCGGGCTTTTGTATGAAAGGTTGCAACAGGTGATGTCCGCCCGGCTGCAATTGAGCACTTACCCAAAAAACCGCTGGGTTGAGGTAGATATTGTTAAAAACAAACTACCCACCGAATCCGAGTCCCAAGCCCGGCGGCCTAACGAACGGCGGCCTGACCAAATCGTGGATTTAGAATATTACCATGAATCCCAAGGCTACCGCCGACAAAATCTCGCTAGTCTGGCCGAACTGGTTGCCACTTACCGCTTGGGCCTGTTCAGCCCGATCCAAGTGGTCAAGGCCCCTAGCCTCAATACAGTGCAGGTTGCCTTTCGGCTCAATTTCAAAAAAGACCAAGAGGGCGACCTAGCCAAATCGCTGCGATTCGAAGATTTTGAACCGGTCTATTTTTCGACCAAGGCCTTGGTGTTATTTGGGATCATCGCCTTCGGGTTAGCCGTGGTGAGTGTGCTCTTGCGGGTTTATCTACTCGAAGCCCAACAAAAAGGCCACCTCTCCCAACTCAAATCCCAATTGATTAACGCCCTCAAAAATTGGCGGTTTTAAAACCAGGTTGTTGAGGATTAGCCTCTTGGTATGATTCCAGGTCCTGCGCTTCATTGATCTTATAATTCAGATAGGTGAAGCAAAGAAAAAAAGCTATAAACTTGTTGTAGTTAATCCGTTTGAAGCCGTATTTTTCGTTAAAATAGGCTTGTAGTGGGGGAATGAGGCGGAAGGTTAATATAATCAGATAAATCCAAAAGGGGAGGTTCAATGCAGAACTAGCAAAACCTAATACGACCTCCACCTCGCCTCCTGCTGCTGAACCAGCCAAGTCTATCATGTCCCCAAAAAGGGATACGCCTAATAATATAGATAAAATCTTCAAAGATTTGCTCGAAATAACTTCAAATTTCAACAAATCGTTGATCCGGTCCCTCCGTTCAGCGAGCCAAACAATAGCATAAATTCCAAACGTAACCGCCTGCAACAATAAAAAAGAAAAGGTCGAAAGGCGGGGGATTGATTTGACACTTCTGCTTGGTTCCATAGGACACCTATAATTGTTCGCAAAAATCAACCGGGCCCCTAACAGGCCCGGCGCTGTTTATGCGGGTTCAGGTTCAGCGGTATCGGTAATAACTGGCTCTTTTGCTTGCACCGGATCGGCGGGATAAAACTTCAATTGCGCCACACCAAGCGCCCCGGCTATCATCGACTCAGGCGCATTTTTCTCGCTCGAAACTACCAAGTACCCTTGTTTAAGTAAGCCCTGGAAGTAAAACTTATTATACATAAAGGCAAAGACCCAGGCTGAAAGTCCAAAGGTCACCAAGCTGGCCCCGAATTGAATAAAAAGCCATTTAAAGTCACCCCTAAAAAGGGCCGGAAAGAGCCCAAAAAAAAAGGTTGTCCAGGAAAATCCAACTGGAGCCCGTTTAATTTGATGGGTTTGGGGGTTTCTTAACACAAGGATGTCAAAGGCCATATGAATTTCTCCCTTTATAATTACCGAATATAGAAATCAATTAGCTTTTGGCTAAGTTAATTGATTGAGTTTTTGATAATAAAGAGGTTCTCAAAACCAGCAAGGTTTAGCAACCTATAGAACCTATTAATTCGAATATATTCCTCTATGCAATTGATATCTTATAATTAACAAATATTTTAAGCATAATTTACTATTGAACTGATATTAAACAAATTAACCATTAATACGTAAATATATATTTACCCCGCACCGCAATAAAACTTGCCCTATCCCCCCGTATGCTGGTCGCCAAATTGGCGGGCGATGGATTTGAATTCGTCTTCGGTCGCCAGGAAGGCCTCGATCAACTGGGGGTCGAAGTGGGTGCCTTTGCCTTCGGTGATAATCTGGGCGGCTTTTTCGTGGGAGAAGGCCGGTTTATAAACACGGGCGGAGATCAAGGCGTCATAGACGTCGGCCAAGGCCATTAGGCGGCCTGACAAGGGGATTTCTAACCCTTTAAGACCGGCTGGGTAGCCAGAGCCATTCCACTTTTCGTGGTGGGTTAAGGCGATTTCTTTGGCGAATCCTAAAAAGCTGTTTTCTCCTAGTTGCTTGACCGCTTGCTCTAATGCAAGAGCCCCCAAGGCGGCGTGGGTTTTCATAACCTCAAATTCTTCGTCTGTATGTTTGCCCGGTTTGTGTAAAATAGCGTCAGGGATCCCTACCTTGCCGATGTCGTGGAGTGGCGCCGATTTAAACAATAAATCAATCACATCCTCGCCAAGTTGGGCGCTATACTCTGGGTCTTTGGCTAGATTAAGGGCTAAGGCTTTAATGTATCTCTGGGTGCGAAGCACATGCGCCCCGGTCTCGTTATCGCGAGTTTCAGCGAGGTTGGCTAAGGATAAGATGGTCACATCCCGAGTTCTGGCCAGTTCAAAGGTTGCTTGGCGCAGACCAGTAATCATGCGGTTTGTGTAGTCCGCTATCCGGCCAAACTCGTCTTGGCTCACCACCGGTACTTGAACCCCCAAATCCCCGCCCGAGACCCGTTCTAAAATCCGGGTTTGGTTGCCTAAAAACAGGGTTAGATTTTTGCCATAGCTGTGAATCAGATTTAAAATCTCTAAAATCGCTACGAATAACACAAAAGCAAATTCGCCCAAAATCGAACGCCCCGCTTGGGCCCGCTCTAAATTCTGGACAGATAGCCATTCCAGGTCTTTGTTAATCACTAAAAACAAAATCAAGGCGATTAAGATCGAGCTACTCAAGGCCACTTGAGCCAACTTTTTTGGAAGACTTGAGAAGCTTTGGTTAAGCTCTAATTGTTTACCTTGAGCCTCCAAAACACGAGCTGCGCGGCCCATTTGGTCTAGGGCTAGGTCGAGACTAGCGAAGAATCCAAAAAAAGCAAATCCCAATAGCAGTTTGGCCCCGCTACCTAAAGGGAACTGGTGAACTACAAAGTTGTAGGTACCCAAAATTAGGGATGCACCGAAAAATAGACCTAAGTGGGTCTTAAACGCGAGCCGGGGCCAGTCTTGGGGGGGTGCTGACTCCAGCCGTCTTTGAATGAGGGGCTGAATAACTAATAATAGCAAAAACATCAAACCTAGGGGCAGGCCAAACTGCCAAGGGGTTAAACTGTCTAAAAATGGGCATACCTGCCCCCCATACACGCCGAGTAACAGGGCGGCCGCTAAATAATGGAGTAAGCTTTTTGGATTCATCGGTGCCTACGAACGCTGTTCCGCTAAATCTACGGTCCGCAGCACCCATTCGAAGGGGTGTTTGCCTTCGTGACGGCCCGTAAACAAAGCATGGTTAAATTTGATGGGGTTCTCTACTGGCGCGGAATGCGCCGCCTGGACTCGTATTTCTTCGGCAAAGCCCATTACCCCCGAAGCGGTCGCCCCGGGCATCATCAACATAAATTCCCCAGGGGCGAACCGAGAGCCCAAATCCGTATGCAACAACGCCTTTTTAATCACCCCTTCCGCCGCTTTTTGGACCTGCTCCGCCGCTTTGGACCCCTTGCTTGAAACCAGTTGTTCAAAGCCTTCGATTTGCAATATTAAAATCATCAGTTCACTTCCGTCCTGAAGCGCACGGGAGACCTCTTGGTGATACCGACGTTGAAAAGAACGGGGGTGAAAGTGGCTCGCCGAAGAGCCTGAATTCAAGAGGTTTTCGTGGGCCAAGGTGGCCAACCCTTTTTTAACCTCGAACACCAACTGTTCCGAATCGAAGGGCTTGGTCAGGTAAACATCCGCTCCCGCTAGTAAACCAGCTACCTGATCCTCTAATTGCCCACTCCCCGACAAAAAAATGATATAGGGCCCACTCCAAGGCTCGGATTTGCGAATCTGGGCGCAAGTCCTCAACCCGTCCATCTCCGGCATGAGCGTGTCTAAGATGATGAGGTCCGGTTGGATCCCAGCGAGCAAGGTCAAAGCCTCAATCCCGTTGCCTGCTTGGAAAATTTGATATCCAAAGGGCTTTAAGAGCCGCAAAATAGACCGGCGCAGGGCCGGCTCGTCATCTACGATCAAAATTCTACCAGCCATCATGATCTCCAGGGTAGATTGTAGGAACATCGGGCACAGGCCCGTTGCTTAACGTCAATCCTCCCCCCCTGAAGTGTTCATTGTATCAACTTTTCGAGCAAAAAGTCTATGGAGGAAAACAGGTAATCTAAAGGCCGAGACCCGACTCAATGCCGCCGGGCCTGGAGAGGAAATTCGAGGCTAAAGTGGGGAGGAACAGTCCCAGCCTTGGCTGTCCTCTAGGAGGGTGACTGCCCGCCGGTTAACGCTCCAGGCAGATTCGCCTTCACCGTCTAATTCAGGTTGCTCCTCTCCACAAGAATAGGTGTGAATATTATCCGGCAAAAGCCCCCAAACCCGCACCAAATAATCCTTTACTGCTTGTGATCTATGCCCGCCTAGTGCAAGGTTATAGGAGTTAGACCCACGTGAATCGGCGTGACCAATAATTTTTAACTTGATTTGGCTTGGCGACTTTTGTTGGCCAAAGGCTTTATCTAAAATTTCTTGGTATTGGGCATCAATTTCGGCCCGGTCAAAGGCGAAACGAACCTTATCTACTTCTAATAAACTATTGCTCGCTCCTTCTTTTTTGGTCTGATCCGTTTGTACTAAGTCTTTTACCCGAGCCGCTTTGCCCGTAAATATCCGGTTTTTCCCATTGGCGTCGGTGATGTAAAGTAGCAAATAATCCCCATCTAAAGGGCTATTTTCGGCGACTTGGATCAAGGGATTGTCCACAAAAGTGGTGAATTTTTTGCTGCCTAAAAGCCCTAATTGGCCCGTTTCGTCTATGGAAGAAGACCAATAAACCTCGTAAGTGTCATATCCCGTAGGGCTGGTCACCCCGGTGAGTACTACGCCACCCGAGACCTGTCCTTGATCTGGGTCAAGATCCTCAAAACTAAAATCCACTTGATTGCCAAAGGCCGACTGCCAAGGTGGAACCGTCGGTTCACTGCTACAACCGGAAAAGGCAAACGCGATCAGCCCTAAGGCGGTGAGTATTCGAAATAGTGGGATCGGGCGCAAAATACTCCTTGAGTTTTTTTTATTTTTAAGTTTAAAGCTTGAGGCAACCCCTTGTCAACCCGATGTCCAAGAAGCCTTTAAGCGGTGGTCCAATCAGAAGGAGCCGACCTAAACTGAACCTGTTGCCCAGGCGCGAAACAAAACAGGCAGTTCATAGCATTTTTTTGGTCAAACCGGTCTTGATTTGACCTTCAGAACCGGGTTTTCACTCCTTTTTGGGGGATTTGCCCCATTTTTGGGCAGACTGCTCCCTTTAAGACCAATCCTACGGCCTGTTTAAGGTGGTAGGCAAAGCCGTTGAGGTAAAACTCCAGCTCTACCTTGGCTTTGCCCAGATAGCGAGTCCGATCAAACCTTTGGTGCAGCTTTAAGCAACCGAAGCACCGCTCTACCCGGTAGCGCAGCTTGGGCCCGTTTTAGACTTTTTTCTTGTTCGGCCAAGGGCTTGCCCCACACTGTCTTAAGACTGTTTCATAAGGCCCGGTAACGGGCCCGCCAAGGATAGTAAGATTTTTTGTCCGCTCTTTGGCACCCAAACCACCAAGCAAGGGCCTCTGACCCTTGAAAAACCAGAAGGTTTGCTTCTCTTTTCCTATTTTCAGTTAGGTTACAATCCGAAGGTCGAAATCTTAAAGGCTTTTTGGACTCGCATTGACCTTTTTTGAGACGTCTGTAATGTTAGCCCGAAGACCGAATTACAAGTATTCAAATTGGGAGAAAAACCGCAATATTCATGAAAACTATTCCCTCTTTTTTACTATTAATATTAATTACATACAGCTTTTTTGCTTGGGATAAGTTTATTAGGTTAATCCCCTTAAGTGCTCCCCAGTTAGAAGTAGGCGAGGAGCCCCTCTGTTACTATCCCTTACACAACTCCCTTGCCGAAGTGGAAGGTCGCTGTGACAAGCTTATTTTTCATCAAAAATCACACTTTACCGGTGAAAGCCTGATTTTGAACGGTGATTCACCTTCAAACCTGCACTTGTCAGTGGCTCATTCAGCTAAATTTGTCACTTCCAAAACGCCGTTTACCCTTGGTTTTCGCGTTAAAGAAAATGATGAATATAAGCAGGCACAATTTTCCAATCATTATCGGCAAATCCTTTTACTTAGTGCTTTTGATATACGAGATTCTGCAATCAGCATAAGTCGGGAAATAGAGAGCCGCGTCATTTGTATGGAAGTTAATTGGCAAAGCCGCAACTTGTGGAAATGCCAAGAAAAGGCCAGTCTGCTTCCCAAAGAAGGGCAATGGTTTACCTTAACAGTCGATCCAAAAGAAGGATGGGTTAAATTATATTTAGATGGGGAACTCGCCTTTGAAGAAAATGAAAAATTTTCGCTTCGCCCGTTTATCCGTTTGCGTTTGGGTGCTAGTATTAAGTCGATAATAGGTTTAAAGGGAAACTATTCAGACCTAAGGATCTTTTCTACAGCGTTGACCGAGGAGCAAGTGAAAGCCCTATTTTTATCTGATCAAACAACGCAATCTTCGGAAAAAACAAAAGCTTTATGGATTAAATTGGCTTATTACTCTATTTGCGTGTTGGCTTTGGTGGCGTGGAGTCGATGGTTGCCACTGTTTTCTATTAAACGTAAACGCGAGTATTGGGAGAGCATTTTTTTTCCTACTCGAACCCGGTTACTCCAAACAGCTAAAGAACTTGGAGTACCCCATAGTGGGATTAGTACGGAGCAAATCGCTTACAACATTTTATCTAAAAATCAACTACCTATTCCATCGGAACCAGAGTTAACGTATAAACTTGCTTTGGCGCAACGTCCAAATACAAATTCTAATTTTGTTAAAGGATTAAAGTGAAAAAAAGACTTTTAGGCATTCTCTTGATCACTGGATTATTATTGGTTTGGTTTTATTCCTTTGCGTTGGTAACCCTTTGGTATGGAAGAAATAGTGCCTCCCAAACTTATTTTGCACCCTCAGCGCTCTCAAAAAACCTTAATAAAGAACTGAAGTATTTTTTGCCTCTTGATCAACCAGATGAGCCCCAGGGAAACACCGTAATTCGAGGCACAAAGCAGTTCCTAGCGCGCGAAAATTTTAAAGGGGTCCATTTAAACGGTCCTAAAGGGGATTTCATCGATCTTTCAAAACTAGATAATATCGACTTTCAAAAAGAGTACACGATCTCGTTTTGGGTTTGGCCTGACGAAATCCAGGAAGGAGAAGTAAAAAGCCTTTATAATCTTGTTTGGATAGGCAACAGCCAACATACCACCTCTCCCCTGTTTTCCTGCTGGATTCGCATGTGGAACCAGTCTCTTCACTACAGCGCGCAGGGAAATTCGTTTGATGTGGATGGTATTTCATTGCATACATTCCATCCATTTGAGGTTGTAATTTCAAACGATTTAACTAAGGGAATTAGCCTTTGGATTGATGGCAATCAGATAGAGAATCCTTATATTTTGGAGTCCAGCTCAATTTCTGCCTTCGACTATCCCTTAGATACTGCCCAAATCGGCCTTGGGAGTTCGCCCCAAACCGGACTGTCCGGCATTTATGGAGGGTTATTGGTTTGGTCAAGAGCATTAGATGAAAAGGAGATTAAGGAATTGAGTCAAGGTGGTGGACTAGATATCTTCCGCACCTCAAAGGTTCAAAGGTTTAAACTCGTTGAGAAACTAGTCCGGTTTTTTGCGGTGGCGGGGGTGCTCAACTTAATCTTGATTAATTTGATACTAAAAGTAAAAAATTCTAAGCAGGAACTATTTTTATTACTTTTAGTCAACGATGCCTTCTTTTTATATGCGACCCTGTTTTTCTGATGAAAAAAACTTCCTTTTTTAATACAAAGCCGACTGAAATTAAGGTATTGTTGTCCTTTATTTTGCTTAACTTATTTTTCCAAAAAGGCCTGACCGGCCCATATCGGTTTGTTTCAGGCGAGGTAACCGAGGATTTTATTCGTTACTTATTTTCTCTTGAATCCTTAGCCTCCGGCCAAATCCCTCTGTGGAACCCCTTTGTCGATAATGGACAGCCCTTCTTCTTTTATCTTATTTTAACCAGTTTCCCCTCGCCAATTGATTTTGCGCTGGCAGTTGTATTCTGGATCGCTCGGTTCATCCCAGGGTTAACCACGGTCGCGCTGGGGCAGTTTGTCCAATTGTTCGCCATTTCACTGGGTAGCTTTATCCTATATAAATTGATCCGTTTATTAATCCGCCAAAGTGGGATTCATACAAATTCCAATTCGGGAGAGATTATTTTTAGTTGGATCGGTGGTTTTATGATCATGCTGTTTATGTGCGAGCGGGGAGTGGCGGGACTTAACGTTGTGTTTATCGATCTTCACCTGTTCCCCTTGTTTTTGCTTTATTACCTCTTGCGATGGTTATGGGATGGAGCCCAGGTCCAGACTTTGGCGAAAGTGGTCTTATCTGGCCTATTGAGCCTGCACTATTCTGGCTCTTACGCGGTTCCTTATGCCATTTTTTTGCTTTGTTTGGTCGCTTTTATGCTTTTAATCCCGGGAACTAAGGCTTTTTTACCCTATTTTATTAAACAGGCTAAACCACGAATAACCAAAGAAGTATATCAAAACCTGGGAGTATTACTCCTTGCGGGATTATGCCTGAGCCCGTTTATATACGTTTATTTAGTCGATTTCCCTACCATTGCTCGCTATGGTCGTGAGTTAAGTTTAATCGACTTTCGGGAATTTGTTCAGGCACAAAATGGGCAAGACTTTGTTTATTTTTCCTATAATTTAAATTATGAAGGTCCGTACCCGATGTATTTGCGGACAGGTTTACTATTTTTTAGTTTATTAGCTTTATTCCACACTAAAACTTGGCGGACCTATTTACCTTTTTTGCTGGTGATTGTACTGGTCGGATCGGTGTATCAAGGGGTGGAGTCGCCGTTTTTGATTTTGATTTATTCAAAATTAGCCCCGGCGTTGCAAAAAATATTTTATCTGAGAATTTATTACGATATCGTTTGTCTAATTATCTGGGTTTTCGGTTTTGTGGGGATTTGGATCTTTTGCGCAAATCGCCCTAATGCGGGCGAAATTCTCGCTTTTGTGCCCTTCCTAGGCTATCTATTGTATATGCAAAAGGACTTGGGGCTGTTTGGGGTAATGGCATTCACTTGGTTTTTATTAGTCCTGAATAACTTATTTTTGGTCAGGCGCTTTAAATTCCCTCTCCAATGGCTGATGGTAGTGTGTGTTGTCGGCATTGGTATGGAGCAAGCGTTCGCCTACAAATCGGCCATAAGTGGGGTAGGCGGTAATAGTGAGGGATGGTCCGAAATTATTAACAAAGAGCTTTTGTGGCATCGTCCCTATCCCACCTACCGGACCCACCGATTAAACTACCCTATTGAAAGGTGGGGAAACGGGCGGCCACTGTTGCTTGAGGAGGTTTGTTATTTAACTGAGCCCAACTTCCTGTCGTTAAAAAAACAAATGGCTCTTCATGCTCTTTTTTCAGAGGAACAAAAAGCGAAATTTTTTTCCAAAACAGCTCCTTTGGTACGCTGGAGCGAGCACTACGAGACCTTTAGCGAGGAGGAGCGTTTGCAATCCCGATTAGCTGAAGGAGTCCTGTACGACGTTTTGCTAACCCAAGAAGAATCAGACAACCCCGCGCCTCCACAGGGGAATAGCAGCGTTTTGGATTTTGGGCTAAACCATATTTTGATTCAGTCCTATAATGCGGGGCCAAATTATCTAATTTGGTCCGATGCTTGGTATCCTGGATGGAAAGTTTGGGTTGACTCTAAAGAGGCGACTATTATTAAAGCCAATGGAAATTTTAAGGCGGTTTGGGTCCCAGACGCAGGCAACCATAAAATTGAATTTCGATTTTGGCCAGCGATTGCCAATTTTTATCTTTTAGATGTGGTGGGATTTTGGATTCTTTTGGGTTTTATAGGATTTAAATCTGACCTACCGAACTCGTTTATTCGAAGAATAAAAATTGGGTTTCAAAGTTGGAGAGGTTCTAACAATTAGGAAAATAGCCTCAACTTAGAACCAATCCAACCCTAATCTGCCAATATTTCAAGCCTTTTAGTTGCTTGGCGATGGACCCTGCATTTGCGAGGGGGTGCGAAAGCAGAGGCCCTTTTTGAGTCGAGGTGAGTGTGTTAAACCTCCGACGCGCGGACGGGTGGACGCCAGGCTACCAACGGGTATTAGGTTTTGGTCGGGGTGAGAGGAGTTGAACCTCCGACCCCTTGCTCCCGAAGCAAGTACGCTACCAGGCTGCGCTACACCCCGCCAAAACTTCACTACTAGCGAAAAAACTGATTTTTGGCAAGGGGGACTTGGTTCTAAATTGAAACAGTTGTCTTAAATAACCCTTCACTAGCCGCTAAGATGTTGTTAGACTGGTAACGAACCATTCCCACTTAAGCAGACATGTATATTTCAGCGCTTTATTTGTTGTTTGACCCCCGGGTTGAAGACCGGTTGCGAGGTTATCTTGTTGAGGCCACTGACCTGGAATTGATGGCCGAAGAGGGACAAAAAATGATCCTTACCTTAGAGTCGACCGATGAACCTACTGCTAGGCGGCGACTTTCTGAACTAGAGGCTTTGCCCGGTGTTTTGGGTGTGCAGGTCAGTGGTTTTTATGTTTCTTAACAAGCCCCTACCCTAAGGAGTTGTGATGGATTGCCAAAGACGAGACTTTATCAAGGCCAGCTTGGCCGCCTCTGCGGCTTTGGCCGTGGGTATGGAACTACCTCCCAAACTGCTGGCGGCTTTGGCTCAAGAATCGGAGGCCGGATGGCAGTGGGACCGGGCGGTCTGTCGTTTTTGTGGGACCGGTTGCACCCTGCAAGTGGCCACCGAAAATAACAAGCTGGTCGCGGTTAAGGGGGACCCTGAATCCCCGGTAAATCGGGGAATGTTGTGTGTTAAGGGGTATTATAACGCCAAGATCCTTTATGGTGCTGACCGGCTGACCAAGCCACTTTTGCGAATGTCGGGCGGGCGGTTTGATAAAAATGGGGAATTTGCCCCAGTTTCTTGGGATACCGCCTTTAACGTGATGGCCGAGCAGATCAAAAAAACCTTAAACGACAAGGGCCCTGTTGGGATCAGTATGTTTGGTTCGGGCCAATATACGATTGATGAAGGATACGCCGCCAACAAACTAATCAAGGCCGGTTTCCGCAGCAACAATATTGAGCCCAACGCTAGGCACTGTATGGCCAGCGCAGTAGTTGGTTTCTTCCAAACCTTTGGTATTGATGAGCCTCCTGGGAATTACGACGACATTGAGTTGACCGATACCCTGGTGCTTTGGGGGGCCAATATGGCCGAAATGCACCCGATGCTTTGGGCGCGGGTTACCGCGACCAAGTTAAAGAGGCCCAATCAGGTTAAATTGGTCAACCTCTCTACCTATCAAAACCGCAGTTCCGACCTGGCGGACTTGGAGATAATTTTCAAGCCCAATACCGATTTAGCCCTGTTTAACTACCTCGCCAAGTATCTGATCGACCATCAGGCGGTGGACTGGGATTTTGTCAACAAATACACCACCTTTGCTGCCGGGCCGACGGACATTGGCTACGGCCTGGAGCCCACCCATCCCAAAGAGAACGAGATCACCCTTTCGCCAGCAGAAGCAGTGGGGATGGGCCTGGGTAAGTCTGGGGCGGGCACCAAGGTCGCCCAAAAAAATACAGGGTCTGCCGCCAAACATTGGACCATTTCTAAGGCCGACTTTATCAAAGGCTTGGAGCCCTATACTTTGGACTATGTGGCCGAGCTGGCCAAAGGCGATGCCGACGAACCGCTTGAATCTTTTAAAGAAAAACTGGTGGTCTTGGCTAAACTCTACGCCGAAAAAAGCCGCAAGGTGGTCAGTTTCTGGACCATGGGAATGAACCAACATGTACGAGGTTCTTGGGTTAACGAACAGGCTTATATGGTCCACCTTTTGTTGGGAAAGCAAGCCACTCCCGGCAATGGGGCTTTCTCTTTGACTGGTCAACCCTCGGCTTGTGGCACCGCGCGCGAGGTGGGCACCTTTGCCCACCGGTTGCCCGCAGACACGATGATCGACAATCCAGACCATAGGAAAAAAGCCGAATCTATCTGGAAGCTTCCCGCAGGGACCCTAAACCCCTTCCCCGGCAGCCATGCGGTCAAGATGATGCGGGAATTAGAATCTGGTAAAATCGACTTTTTCTGGTCCCATGTGGCTAATCCTTTTCAGGACTATGCCAACGCCAATCGCTGGGTAAAAGCCGCGCGGCGACCAGGAAGTTTTATTGTGGTTTCTGATGCCTACCCCACGGTTAGCTGTAAGGTGGCCGACCTGATTTTACCCTCCGCCATGATCTTTGAAAAATGGGGTGCCTACGGCAATGCCGAGCGGCGGACCCAACATTGGCGCGAGCAAGTGAGCCCACCTGGAGAAGCCAAGGGGGACCTTTGGCAATATTTGGAGCTCTCTAAACGTTTTACTCTCCTCGATGTTTGGGGCGAGGTTAAGTTGGAACAGGCTGAAGGGGGCTATCTGCCCAACCTGATCCCTAAGCTGTCAAGCATGGGATATCAAGAAACAGACAGCCTCTTTGATGTGCTGTTCCAACGTCCAGGTGAGGGTTCTCCCTGGGACCCTAAAAGTGAATTGGCCAAAGGGCACAAGAACCATATTGCGGAAGAACAAGGCTTTTTTGTTCAAAAGGCCTTGTGGGAGGAGTACCGCCAATTTGGCCAAGGTCACGGGCACGACCTCGCCTCCTACGAAACCTATTTTAAGGTCCCAGGGCTACGCTGGCCAGTGGTTAAAGGCAAGGAGACCCCTTGGCGTTACAATGAACAATATGACCCTTATGTTGCATCTGGAGAGACCTTTAACTTTTATGGACCGGCCCTAAAAGAGATTCCCCAAGGGGACCTGAACGGACCCAACCTAGAATTACCCAAGGTCAAATTGTTTGCCTTCAAAGACGACCAGGGCAATATTCGGGGTGGCAAGGCGAAGATCTTTTTTCGCCCCTACATGGATCCACCAGAGATGCCCGATCAAGAATATCCGTTTTGGCTCTGCACAGGGCGGGTGATTGAGCATTGGCACTCGGGGACTATGACCCGCCGGGTGCCCGAACTTTATAAAGCCATGCCTCACGCCACGGTGGCGCTTCATCCGGCAGACGCCCGGGCCTTTGGATTGGCCAGCGGCGACTTTGCCTTGATTGCCTCGCGGCGAGGTGAGGTCCGGGCGAGGGTGGAGATTGCGGGGCGTAACAAAATGCCCAAGGGTTCGATTTTTGTGCCTTGGTTTGACGAGCATGTGTTGATCAACAAGTTAACCTTGGATCAAACCTGCCCACTTTCGAAGCAGACCGATTATAAAAAGTGCGCCGTTAAAATCACCAAAGCCTAAGGAGAGCCATGAAAAAACAGCTAATTTTGATTGGCCTCTTGTTATTAACCTTGGCCGCTTGTGACCCTGCGCCTAAAGGAATTGGGTGCGAGGAAATTTCGTTGCGGCATGATTGTTTAGACCTGTTACCTAAACCAATCGACGCCCCTCGGTATTCTGCGATTAGTCCGGGAGATTCGAAGCTTTTACCACGGAGTTTCAACGGAGTCCCGCCCCAGATTCCGCATACTATCGAGGGGATGGATATCAATAAAGACGGGAATATGTGCCTCGCTTGCCATCAGTTTGGCGGTGAGGGGGTCCCGGTGATCCCGGAATCGCACCACAAAGTGCCCGTGGTGGCCTTGGGTAAAGTAGATACCAGCCCCCAAACCACCAGGATCACGGGATACGACCTAGTCGCGGACGACTACAACCCGGCCCGCTACTTCTGCACCCAGTGCCACGTCCCCCAAGCTGGCAACCTGAAGCCACTGGTCCTTAACCGGTTTTAACACCCCTCTATCGAGCGCCTAAATCAAGAGAGATTTAGGCGGGGTTAGATTTTGTGGAAAAATTTGAAGCTTTTCATAGCCCATTTCGCGCATGAAGCCTTCGAGTTGGGAGGTGAGGATAGGTTTGGGCAGGTAGAGGTCGCAGCCGAGTTGGAATCCGCGCAGTACATGCTCGGTTTCAGAGAGGCCGGTTGCCATAACGATTTTGATTTTTTTTTCAGGCGGGACTTCGGCGTCTCGTTCCCACTGGCGGATTACAGTTTCCACCGTAAAACCGTCCATTTCGGGCATCATAATATCCAGAAAAACCAAGTCGTAAAAGCCCCCCTGCTGGTAGGTTGCTTTAAAGACTTCGAGTGCAACAAGTCCGTTAAGGGCCGTGTCCACTTGACCATAGGCCTTGAGTACATGGACCATGAAGGTCAAGTTTGAAAAGTCGTCCTCTACGATTAGCACTCGCATTGGTTTCCGAAAGTTAACGGGCTGGCCCCTTACCCATTTGTTCAAACGCATGTCGGTCCAACAGGTTGCCTGCCTTTTGGAATAATTCAATTGGTTTAACCTCAATTGGCCAGGGCTCATGGGCCAAAAAACAAAATAAGGATTGGTCGTAGGTCAAGGCTTCCTCTAAAAGAGGATCAAAAATAGGCCGGCAACGAACCGTTTCAAAAGCCTCGATTTTAAAGCTAAGTCCATAACCGTCCACCCCTTTGGCAAAGGCTTCTAGGGCAAGCGGGTAAAAGTCCCCATGGTTACCCAGGACCAACCCCAGCACCATAACCGGATGAGTGAACCCGTTAGTCACCCAAAAGTCCAATTGTGGCCCAGAATCTTCAAGCTTTTGCCATCGAATTAGGAGTGTAGAGCTCATTTTATTTCCCAGTTTAGAAGTTTAGAGTAAATGGATTGCACCGCTTCGACAAGCTCCTATATACCCTAGTGTTGCCCACCTAGGGTTTATATTGGCTTATCCAAATAGGTGGGTTTCGACCCAATCTAAAAGGGGGAAACAGGATTGATAAAAGTATAAGGTTTCCTCGACTAGCTCGTTGCCTTGGCCAACCTTGGCGCCTAGATTTGCCTTGTGGGCCCAAAGGGCACGGTAAAGGAGCAGACCAGCCGCTTCATGTTCGGCGACAAAGCCTTTGGGAGGGCGTTTATAGTAGGGCTGGGCGGTCTCATAGCCAGCAGTTTGCAAAGCTTGGAAAATTTTGTCCAATTCTAGGGCGGGTCCAGGATTGGTGACTGATTGTCTGAAGGCTTCCAGGCGGGCTTTGTCCAGTTCCCAAAGACCAGCGTAAAGCTTCACCCCGGCCTGGTTAAGCTCTAAATAAAATCCTGGGTTATCTTTTTTGGGCAAACCTAAATTGAGCCAAAAAAGCACCCCTAGATGGGTTTTATAGGGGGTTTTATCTTTGGAAAAACGCAGGTCTCGGTGAATCCGAAAGATCGACCCCCTGCCATGGGCGGAAGCTTCATAATGAATCCCTGGACGAAGGGTGGCCAGCTTTGATCCAAGGATTTCAACTAGTCTTAAAGCGGGTTCCAAAACCTCGACTTCGTAGCGGGACTTGTTAGCCTCAAACCAAGTTTTTTGGTTGTTTTGGGCCAAGTCGATAAAAAATTGCTGGGCGCCTTTACCAAAGCCAGAAAATTCCATACTTCCCTTTAAGGTTCGGGTAAAACATGGAGCCACTCCCCCCTGATCAATGCCCCCCGAAGGGCCTCTTCTGCTTGTTTTAATAGGTGTCCGGGTTCTCCTGAAGCAAGGCCAATCCGTAAAATAATTTTACCTTTTTTAGGGAAATCGGAGGCTTTGACTAAAGCGACAAATTCTTCGAGTATCTGTTTGGCACCGTAGGGCTCGGATTCGGGCAACAAAACGGCTAAATTCCCCTCTCCCAAATAGGCGAGCAGATCACACCGGCGAAACTGGCTTTTCATTAAATGGGCTAAGGTGCTCAAGATAGTGTCCCAGCCCAGTTTGCCCACCTCTGGGTCGGCCATGCCAAAACCATTGAGGTCAATTAGCGCCAGCGAAAGTCCCCGGTGGTATAATTGGGCGCGGTACTGTTCGTCGCCTAATCGCAGGTTAAAATAATGGCGATTGTAAAGCTCGGTGAGGGGGTCCAGAATGGCTTGGCGGGTCTGGGCCTTTGCCGCAAGTCCGACCTCGACCGCCTCTAAAAGCGCCTTGGGTTCAAAGGGTTTGGTTAGGTAATTATCTGCCCCTAAATACAACCCTAACACTCGGTCTTTTAAATCGGATTTGCTGGTTAAAAAAATCAGATAAACCTCGCGCATCTCTGGCACCCGGCGGACCTGACGGCAAAACTCAAGGCCGTCCATAACCGGCATCATAATATCGAGTAAAATCAGGTCGGGTTTGGTTTCACCCAAAGTTGCCAGGGCTTCCTCGCCGTTGCCTGCTTCAAAACACAGGGCCTCGGTTTTTTTAAGGTGACGCAAAATCGAACGCCGCAACGCCTCTTCATCATCGACCACCAAAATTCGCTTGTTTTGCATAACTCCTACAAGTTCGGTTTGCTCTGTTAAGAAACTTGAGTATAAAACGGTACCAAGCTTTCTTCCTACCCCTTTTTTAAAAGTTGAAGCGGTTGCTTCCCGGTCAACGCCCTGCTAGGTTTGCTTATATTTAAAATCAACCTAGGTGCCATGTTAGAAAACAGCCTCATTTGTATGTTGTTCCTCCTATATAACCTAGTCTTGCCTGGTTTAGCTTTGGGGCATATAGGGTGGCGCAGAGGTTACTTTCCTGTTCCTGGGGTAGGGGCGGTATTAGGGCTGGGTATAGTAGCCCACTTCTTTGGGTCACTATTTTTTCGGTGGATTTTAGGCCTACTGGGCTTACCCTTTCAGATCTTTTATTTCATCGAAGCCAGTCTTTTATTTGGCTGGGTATTAACCTATCGCCAAGTCTTGCTGGGCGATATGGCCCGGATGTGGGAGATTGGGTTTTCTTGGGTGACCAAAGAACGTTGGGTAGCTTTTGCTATCGGTGCCTTCGCTATAGGGATCGCAGCATGGTGGGCCAATCAGATTGAACTGTACCAATATTACGAAGACGAACTATTCCGTTTGTCTCTGGCCCAAGAGATCTTAAGACATTATCCACCCCAAGAATTTTTAGTCGCTACCGAGGGTCACTTTGGTTATTATCACCTGACCGAATTATTTGCGGTTAATCTAAGCCAGTTTGGCCAGATCAGTTTGCCAGAGGTGTATTTACGCTTCTTGGTTGGGATCAACTGGATGCTGATTTTTGCCGGATTTTGGGCGGTGCTTTCGGCTAGGGAACCGGTTCCGCCTTGGTTAGGGCTGGGTTTGACCCTCTTTTTTTTCACCATCCAAGGGATGGCCAGTGGCCAAAAGATTGCCCATTTTGGTTTTCGCGAGGACACCCTTGGGCTGGCTATAATGTTTTTTGCTGCGGCGGCGGTGCTTCGCTACGGCGCCAAAAAGTTGCCCCTAGACTTGGTATTGGCGGTCTTGCTGTCATCTCTATTGGTAGGGATTAAGGTGGTCGCCTTGGCTCCACTTTTGTTGGCGGTTCCTTTAGTGGGACTTTGGGCTTTTTTTAGGCGGGAGGCGGATTGGCGATTGATATTGACGGCCCTAGTTTTAGGGTTAGGGGCCTCTGGTCTGGTGTACATCGCCTGTTTTGGATTTGATACGCAATCGGTGCAAACAAGTTTAGAATATTACAAAGGTCACGACTGGATCGCGATTTACTCAGAGCGTATGGTACAAGCCTCGCCAGTTTATGCGTTCCTGCTTAATAAAATCAATAATTGGACCGGCTTTGACTATAAAAACAGCTTGTTTCCTATTTTTTATCTCGGCGATAGCTTAATCTTATTGTGTTTGGCGCTCTGCCGCCGAAGCCGAGTGGGGTTTGACCCGGCTCCTATCCTCCTGTTTTTAGGGGCAATAGGCACGTTACGAGTCTTTTTATATTACCAGTTTACCCACGCGCCTAGTTCCATCTCCTACTTCCTGTTTTACGGTTCTTGGGCCTTTTCGGCTTGGGCGGCGATGGTTTTTGCCCGCAGGTGGGCTGGACGCCCGAGGTTGGGGCTGGTGCTGGTTTTATTACTGGTAGCCTTTGCGGGCTATCAATACGCCTGGGAAAGGCGGAACGATTTTTCAGCTATGTCCCAATATTCCTACCATCCTGACGAGGTGGAGGCGTTTGCCCAGCTAAACAAAAAAACCAAACCTAGTGCCTTGGTACTACATAATTATTATCAAGGCCCCAGAGCCTTTGGAATATCGGCTTTAACTCACAACCGGTCCGTGATTTCAAGCCAATATGATGACGCCCTGTTTCAAGACCCAAAGGTTTATCAAGCCGTTCAAACCCAGGCTGATCTATTTTTTGCAGGCAAGATGGATCAAGAGGAACAAACCGTGTTTTTAGAAGAGTACCGAGTCCAGGCGGTCGTGTGGATCGAGAAAAACAGCCCTATATTACCGATTAAGTTAGAGGGCTTTGAGCAAACTATGGCCGAGCCCCAAGTAGCAGTTTGGGTGCGGCGAGAACACTAAAAAAAGTATTTTTAGTCTATTCCTTTATGCTTCTTATCCAAGGAATATGGCTGCGATTGATAGGGACTAGAAATTTTTAGGTTAATCTGTTAAGTTCAAAGCGCTGTTTGGTACCATGCCCCTCTAAACAATAAAGGCCTTTTGTTACAGCTAGTTAACCAAAGCCCGCAGGGCACCAAGTTGTACTTAGAAGGTCCGATCACCTCCGGTGCAGAGGATACCCAATTTTTAACAGGCGTGCACTCGACCCAAGGGCTGCTTGAAGTGACGCTGGTAAATGTCTCCGAGCTTTCGCGCACGATATTAATTGATTTGGCCAACCATAAAGACCGATTAAAGTTTAAGGTGGGTAACCGCCGACTTTGGCTTTATTTGCAGCAACTGGGTTTTGACGCTAGTTGGACCCGCCCTCTTGTAACCCAAACCCTCAAGCCCCATATTCGAGCCCTGGTCATTGGGGGCAGCACCGGAAGTATTGAATGGCTTAAGTCGGTATTGCCTGGCCTAGAGCTGCAAGAGGTAAGTATTTTTTTGATTTTACACCAGCAGCCTGGGCGTAAATCTGACTTAAAAAGCATTTTACAACTGAGTACGACCTATAAGGTAACTGAGCCCAGTTCGGGTACCCCCATTGAACCTGGATACCTATATCTGGCTCCCGCTGATTCGCATTTGGTCGTTTCTGGTGGCGTGATTTATTTAACCAAAGGGCTAAGGGTTGCCGGAGCGAGGCCCTCAATTGAGGTGGCCTATAAAAGTTTAGCCATGGAATTTCTCGATAACCTTTTGGCCTTGACGATTACCGGGTACGGACAAGATGGCGCGGGCGCCATTAAAACCCTAAAACAATGTGGATCGTTAATCTGGGCCGAAGATCCATCCCAAGCCACTGCCTCTAGTTTACCCAAAGCGATTGTCGATAGTGGCGAGTGTCACCGGGTGATAAAAAATGAAGAAATAGTTAACGCATTAAATGATATTTTGACCCCCAGCGAAGTGGCAAAGATCCTTCCTGGGATCGAATCCTTGTTGGAGCAAGTAAAGCAGGTTTATGGGACCAATTTCAAAGAATACGATTGGACCAGTATGTCGCGCCGGGTTAGTATCTCTATGGGGCGAAACGGCCATTCGAACCTTGCTCATTTTCAAAAAGAACTTTTAACCGACCCCGCGCTTTTTGAAGACTTTTTAGATGATAGCTCTATTAATGTTAGCAGTTTTTTCCGCGAGCCCGAGCAACTTACTGGCCTAAGGGAGCGGGTTTTTAGATATTTAGAAACCTTTACCCATTGTAAGGTCTGGTGCGCCGGTTGTGCTGGTGGGGAAGAGCCTTTTTCGTTGGCTATTTTATTAGAGGAAGCGGGACTGCTCGAAAAAACCCAGATCTATGCGACTGATTTTAATCAAACCATTCTAGCCCAAGCGCAAAACGGATTGATCCCAGAGGAAGGATTGGCCAGCTATAAAGACAACTACCTTAAAGCTGGGGGCGCAAAAAATTTCGAAGACTATTTGATCCCGCATGCGGGTTTTTATGAAATAGTCCCGCAAATTCGCAAAAAGGTTCTATTTTTTCAACATAATTTGGTAAGTGACTCCGTAATGAATGAATTTCAATTGGTTTTGTTACGTAATGTAATGATCTATTTCCAACCTAGTTTGCAAACAAAAGTCCTTTCTCTGGTCCACTCCTCTTTGGTGCGAGGGGGATTTTTACTTTTGGGACAATGCGAATCCTTGACCTCACCGCACCAATCAAACTTCAGCCAATTAGAACCTCGACTTAAAATTTTCCAAAAAAAGTTTACCCCACAAGCTGGAATGCTATGAAGTTTGAACAAATTATCAGAAAGTTTGGCGTTGGTCCCCGCTTAGTCATTGGGTTTACTTTGGTAATGTTGATCACTTCGACGCTTGGAATAATAAGCTTATACAATATTTTTACGCTAAGTGAATTAACCCAGTCGCTTTATGATCATCCCTTAATAGTAGGCTACAATATCCGCGAGATTGAATCAGGAGTTTTGATTCTGGAGCGGGATTTGCGGGTGATGCTCCATTCAGAAGATCCAAAGGAATTACAAACCCTGTTCAAACGCAGTTCTTTGAAGGAACAGGAAGTATTGGACCGTTTCGAAGTGGTTTTAAGCAACTATTTAGGGGATAAAACTGGGATTCTAGAGACTAAAGCCACCTTTATCCATTGGGGGGAGCTTCGGCGTGAGATTTATTCCTTGCTCCGTCAAGGGGACAGAGAGGCGGCATTAGCCTTGTTTATGGGGGATGACAAGGTATTGGTCGAATATTTTATCGAACAGGCTGAATCGATTAAAACCTTTGCTTTTGCTAACGCGAATAATTTTTTGCAACAGGCCCAAGAGCAGCGGGATCAAGCCTTCCGGCTAAATATAAGTATCTTAATTGGACTTTTGGTTTTTGTACTACTGATTGCTTGGAGCTTGATCCGAAGTCTTACCCAGCCCTTAAAGGTGATGACCGATTGGATTGCAGAAATCGAGGCGGGAAATCTTAAGTTTAAAAAAACTCAAAGTACCGACGAGTTGGGGATGTTAGTTGGAGCGATCAACAGTCTGGTCCATTTTCAAAGGAGAAGTCTTAAAGAGTCGGCCCAACAAAATTGGTATAAAGACGGCCTCGCTCGGTTAAATGGGGCGCTTTTAGCCGAGGTTGAGCGTCAAAATTTGGCTGACCTAGCAATAGAGGTCTTGGCGAGGCACCTTGGTGCTGGGGTGGGGACCTTATATTTGCTCAACACTGAAGGAAAGCTGAAGTTAACCGGTAGTTTTGCCTTGAGCTATTCTCTTAATTTTAAGTCTGAAATCGCTTTAGGTGAGGGGATTGTTGGGCAGGTTGCTAAAGACGCCAAATCGTTCAGCATGTTACTTGTCGGGCAACACCCATTGTTGGTCGAGACCTCCAGTTCGAAATATGCCCCGATAGAGATTTTTGGGGTTCCGGTGGTTCATGATAATCAAATTATCGGGGTGATGGAGCTAGGGCTGGTCCGGCACTTTAAAGATTTTGAAAAAGCTTTTTTAGAAGAAGCCGCCCACCTAGTGGGCAACTTCATTTTTAGTCAGCAACAGCAAAATAAAATTGGTTATCTCCTGCAAGATAGCCAAGAAGCCAACGAGCGGTTGCAGATGCAGACCGAAGAGCTCAACCAAACCAACCGCCAATTGATGATTCAGCAGCAACAGCTTGAAGAAGCGAATCAGCAAATGGAGGAAGCGAACCAGCAGATGGAAGAGCAACAGCAGATGCTTCGCGAGTCAAAAGAGGAATTGACCCAGCAATACGAAGAACTGCAAATGGCCCAATCAGCCTTAAACCAAAAAGCCGAGGAGCTGACTAATACAAGCCGCTATAAATCAGAGTTTATGGCTAACATGTCCCACGAGCTTCGAAGCCCGCTCAACGCCATCATTCTCCTAAGCCAGCAATTAGCCCGAAATAAAGACAATACTTTTACCGAAGACAAGGTCCGGCTGTTTAAAATTATTGAAGATTCGGGCAACGAATTGTTACGTTTAATCAACGATATCTTAGACCTTTCCAAAGTAGAAGCTGGAAAAATGGAGCTTTTCGCCGAGACCTTGGAATCTAAGGAATTTATGAGCTCGGTCCAGGACTTGTTTTCACTACAAGCAGAGGAAAAAGGACTAAAATTAGTGGTTGAGGATCAATTTAATGGGGCTCTGGTAAATGACCGTTCACGACTAGGGCAGGTGCTTCGGAACCTGCTTTCAAACGCCTTGAAATTTACTAACCAAGGTCAAATCGCCATTAAATCCAGACGCGAAGCAGGCAACCTGCCCTTTGTGTTAGAGGTGATTGACACGGGTATTGGGGTTTCAAAAGACAAAAAGGAGCTTATTTTTGAAGCCTTCCAGCAGGCAGACGGCAGCACCAGTCGGCAATATGGCGGTACGGGCTTAGGGCTTTCGATTAGCCGCGAGTTGGTGCATTTAATGGGCGGGCAAATCGAGCTCGAATCCGAGGTGGACCAGGGAAGCGTATTTAGGCTTCGCCTACCTCTGGCTATCAATGCGGCCGCCCTACCACCTCAGCCAGTGAGGCCTAAAGCGACTAAGCCGTCGGATACTCAAGGTCGGGTGTTGATCATCGAAGACGACCTTCTTTTCGCTCAATATTTAGGGGAAAAGTTAGAAGGACGGGGCTTCACTTTTGTGCATGTATCTTCAGGCAAAGCGGCGTTTGAACAACTGGCTAAAAGCCGTTTTGACGCCGCGGTTTTAGATTTAGGGTTACCAGATATGAACGGTCTTGATGTGTTTGCCCAGTTACGCAGTCAAAAAGCGAGTCAACATTTACCCATTTTTATTGTCACCGCCCAGGACCAAACCCCAGAGACCCAAAAGCTAGACAGCCTAGGATTTTGGACTAAACCCCTGCAAGACCGCGATTTTGACACCTTAGTATCTACCTTGACTTCGAAAATGGTGACCAAAAAACATCGGCTTTTGGTGGTCGAAGACAATACCCAAGAGGCCGAAGTAGTGGTAGCTTTGGCTAGCGAACTGGACCTAGAGGTTTTGTTGGCCAAAAACTTAGAAGAGGCCGAAGAACACTTGCGGCACCACCAAATAGATTTAGTGCTACTCGACCTACGCCTACAAAACCAGGACGGCACCGAACTTTTCAGCCGGATGCAAACCCGTGGGGTTCGCGTGCCGGTGATTGTTTACACCGGTAAAGAGCTAAGCTCTTTAGAAGAAGACCGTTTGCAGGCCCAAGCAAAAAGTATTATTGTTAAAACTGCTTTTTCTCGCGAGCGTCTTTTAGACGAACTCAAATGGGCTTTGGATGAGCCTGCGACACCGCTGCCTAAACCAAAAACAGGAAGTAGTCTTAAGGGAAAGCGAATTTTAATTGTAGATGACGATATCAAAAATATTTTTGTGATCTCTTCGGTGTTGGTGGAAAATGAAGCAGAAACTTTGCACGCCAAAAATGGGAAAGAGGCCTTGGACCTCTTGGACAACGATCCGCTAGTTGACCTGGTTTTAATGGATATTATGATGCCAATAATGGATGGTTATCAAGCGATGCAGGCTATTCGCCAAATTCCTAAATTGGCTCATTTGCCGGTCATCGCGGTTACCGCCAAGGCGATGCGCGAAGACCGCAAAAAATGCCTCGACGCTGGGGCCGACGATTATTTAAGCAAGCCCTTAGATGGAGATTTATTAGTAGGGATGATCAAGGCTTGGGTGAACAAATCAACCGAGCCAAAAGCCCATGGATAAAACAAAAGCCAAGATTCTGATCGTGGACGATTTGCCCCAAAACCTAGTGGTGATGGGAGAGATCTTAAGTGAGGTTGACGCCGAGCTAGTCAAGGTTACCTCTGGGGAAGCTGCGCTAGAAGCCTTGTTAACTCACCGATTTGCGCTGATCCTTTTAGATGTGCAAATGCCTATCCTCGATGGTTACCAAACCGCTGAATTAATCAGGCACAATCCTAAAACCAAAACTATTCCCATCATCTTTATAACGGCGATTAACAAAGAAGATGTTCACGTTTTTGAAGGCTACAAGGTCGGAGCAGTGGATTATTTATTTAAACCAATTAACCCGGATATTTTAGTTAGTAAGGTTAGTGTGTTTTTGGCTCTTTTTAACCAGCAAAGGGCGCTGGAATGGGCCAACCAGGAATTGGTTTTGGCCCGTCAGGAAGCCTTTAATGCCATGGAAGAAGCCAAAATGGCCAATTATGCCAAAACCCAGTTTCTTTCCAATATGAGCCATGAAATCCGCACCCCGATGAATGCGGTTTTAGGCTTTGCCGAGATTCTGCTCGAAGACGCCCAAGGGGAGGATCAAAAGCGGTTTCTTCAATATATCCATAAAGCCGGGCAGTCGTTGATGCGGATTATTAACGATATCCTTGACTTAGCCAAGATAGAGTCGGGGGTACTTTCGGTGCTTTCGGTTCCGATTAGTTTGATTGAACTGGCCGATGAGATGAAGGGGTTGTTTAGTCTGATTGCCGAAAAAAAAGGGCTGGAGTTACAGGTAGATTTTCAGCCGCAAAACCCTCCCTGGATAATGTTTGACCGTTTGCGGATCAATCAAATCCTGTTTAACTTAATAGGAAATGCCTTGAAGTTCACGGAATCTGGTTTTGTGCGACTGGTTATTAAAGTCGAGCCAGAAGGGGCAGATTCTAAGACAGTTTGCTTGACTATATCGGTTGAGGATTCAGGAGTGGGCATTCCTATAGAGTTGCAGGGAAATATTTTTGATCCCTTTGTCCAGGTTAAACAAGGGGCTAAATTTATCGAAGGTACAGGGCTGGGTCTGAATATTGTTCAAAAATTAACCGAACATTTTGGAGGGAGTTTAACCCTTGAAAGTGTACCTGGAAAAGGTTCGCATTTTACCTGTAAATTTAGCGGGATCGCCACAGCTAAAGCTGAAAAATCAGAGACTTCTGAAACCTACTGCCCCCTGTTCCCCCAAAACAAATTGGTCTTGGTGGTGGACGACATGGCGATTAATAGTGAGCTGATTATCCAAATTTTGCACAATTATCCCTACCAGGTCGAGGTTGCCAGTGATGGTTTAGAGGCGATTGAAAAGGCCAACCAATTAAAGGTCGATGTGATCTTGATGGACCTAAAGATGCCTTTGATGGACGGGTTCGAAGCCACTAGGATACTTAAAGAAGGGGAAAAAACCAAACATATTCCCGTGGTGGCGGTTACGGCAGATGCGTTTTCTGTAAACGAGCAAAGTCAAAAATTTGGCTTTGCTGCGGTGATTTACAAACCGCTAAAACCTAGTCAATTATTCGAGGTTTTAAATAACCTCTTGGCCATTTAAGGCCCATAGAGCCCTCTGTTCTTTAGGGTAGCATGATTTGTGGTTGGAGTTTTTAGACCCTTGAACTATGCTGACCCCAAACCAGGGTACCTCTTCCAGGTTCCTCCGAGTTTCCCAATATGAGTGTATTAGACCGAATCCTAATAGTGGACGACGAGGTTCGCGCTTTAGAGGCGATGAGCCGCACCTTAGACACCGATTTCGAGGTGCTAGCCGCCCGAAACACGGAAGAAGCCTTCCGTTTTTTAGAGGAATACCGGATCAAGGTTATCTTATGCGACAACCGCATGCCGGGCACCTCAGGGGTGGCGTTTTTAGCCGAAGTAAGGCGGCGTTGGCCCTCACCCATTCGCTTGCTGATCTCGGCTTATTCCGATGTGGACGACATTATTGAAGGGGTTAACAACGGGGGTATTTACCAATTTATTGCCAAACCTTGGCACCCGAGTAACCTCCTATTAATTATTAAAAACCTAGTTAAACTCTATGACCTGCAGGCGGAAAACGCGCTTTTAGCCAGCGAGACACGGGCAACCACCGAACAAGTGGAACACAGCAATCGGCAAACCAAAAAAAAGCTAGCCCAACGATTTCAGCTTGATTCGATTTTTCGCTGCCAAAATTCCCCACTAAACCACGCTTGCGAGCAACTAACCCAGGTCGCGCCTTTTGATGTATCCGTATTAATTACCGGGGAGTCGGGGACCGGCAAGGAAATGTTTGCCCGGGCGCTACACTATGGCTCCCACCGGGCTGAGCGCCCCTTTGTGGCGGAAAACTGCGCCGCTTTATCAGACGAGTTTTTAATCAGTGAGCTTTTTGGGCATGTGAAGGGGGCTTTTACTGGGGCGGTTTCCGAGCATATTGGACTGCTTGAACAGGCCGATGGAGGCACGGTTTTTCTCGATGAAATTGGCGATGTGACCCCAAGTTTTCAGGTTAAACTATTACGGGTTTTGCAAGAGGGTGAGCTACGCCCCTTAGGCAGTAATAAAAGTCGCCAAGTCAATATTCGGATTGTTGCCGCCACTAATCGAAATTTAGAGGAAGAGGTCCGCGCAGGGCGGTTTCGCGCTGATCTCTATTACCGATTGGCCACGGTTAATATCAACCTCGCTCCTCTGCGCCAACGGCCTGACGACATTGAACTAATCGCCAATTACCTCTTAAACAGCCTCGCTATCAGCTTTGGTAAAAAGATTTCTGGTTTTTCGAAAGAGGCGATGGGGCTAATGAGGGCCTTTAGCTGGCCAGGAAACGTGCGCGAACTGCAAAACGAGGTCAAAAGGTGTTTGGTTTTGGCGCAAGGAAAAAAGATTGAAGCCCAAGATCTTTCTCCAAAACTGCGCGGGCTGGTCCAGGCTCCACTTAGAGGTGGGAGTTTAGCCCAGCAGGTTGGGGAGTTAGAGCGGAATTTGATCGAGGAAGCGATTCGCAAACATGGGAACCATAAATCCAAGATTGCTACAGAGTTGGGACTTTCGCGGGTAGGGTTGCGCAATAAATTGCTTAGGTACCAAATCGAAATTGCCGACCAGGGTAGCTCTTTAGATTAAGCAATGAAAACATAGTTTCCATTAGTGTAAACTATGTTTGTTTTTATTCCTGGCGCCCATTTGTGTACATCAATATAAACAATGCAGTAAAAGTTGGTCTGCTTGTTGCAGAATACCAGGGCCAGAAAGCTAGGGCTATGGGTCCAGTCCCAATTGGCGCTCCCGATTGTTTTTAACCCCAAGTTGGTCTTGATAATGAAAAAACACCTTCCTCTCCTGCTGATCGGTTTTGCTCCGAGTCTAGCCCTAGCCCACCCTGGACACGCGGCCCTTGATGGGTTCCATCTACATGGGGTGACCGAATTTTTAGTGGCACTAGCCCTAGGGGTAGGGGCTTATTTGTTGTTTGGTCGGCGGTAGGGGATACTATGTGTCGAGACTGCGGCTGCATCGAAGGGGTCACCCCCCTAATTGATGGCAAGGCCCCTGAGACCCATCACGAGCATGGACATGACCATTCTCACGGGCACCACCACGACAAACCAGCAGGCCAGGAGTTTAGCCTTAAAAAGGCTATCTTAGGCCGCAACGACCACCAAGCAGCCCACAACCGGGAGCATTTCCAGAGCGAGGGCATCTTTGCCTGTAACTGGATCAGCGCCCCAGGCTCAGGAAAAACCCGACTTTTAGAGGCGTTAATCGAGGAAAACTGGTTGAGATTGCCCCTTTATGTACTTGAGGGAGACCAGGCAACTCAAAACGACGCAGACCGGATCAAAAAAGCAGGCGCACCCGTGGTGCAGATCAACACCGGCTCCGCCTGCCACTTGGACGCTCAAATGGTTCACCTAGGGCTTCACAAACTAAATCCGACACCCAATTCGGTAGTAATGATCGAAAACGTGGGCAACATGGTCTGCCCCACCGCTTTTGACTTAGGCGAAGCGGTTAAAATCGCCTTGGTTTCAGCAACGGAAGGCGACGACAAGCCAGCTAAATACCCTGACTTGATTCTAACCGCAGACCTCTTAGTGATTAACAAAATTGACCTGATCCCTTACCTAGACTTCGACCTGGACGCTTGTTTAGCCAGCGTCCGCAAACTCAAACCCAATTTGCCGGTATTTGCGGTTTCTGCAAAAACCGGCGAGGGCCTAGAAGCACTGGCCAACTGGCTACAAAAAGAAGCAATCCAAGCACAACGGCATCAAGAGGCAGTATGAAAAACCATCGTCCCACTATTTGGGAACAAGCCCAAGAAAAGGGTTATTCCCGCCGAGATTTTATCAAGTTTTGCGGCTGGATTGCCGCAGCCAGCGGCATCGCTTCTTCCCAGTTGGATCAAGTGGTTTGGGCCCTAGAAAACAACCCCCGCCCCCCGGTAATCTGGTTGCATTTCCAAGAGTGCACCTGTTGCAGTGAGTCCTTTATTAAGTCTTCGCACCCGATTGTCGCCGATGTGGTCCTGGATATGGTTTCCTTAGACTATACCGAAACCCTGCAAGCGGCTTCTGGTCATCAAGCCGAGGCGGCCCTCCATAAAACCATGGAGGAGTTTAAGGGCAAATATATCTTAATGGTCGAGGGCTCGATTCCATTGGCAGACAATGGCATTCATTGTGTGATTGGCGGGCGAACGGCCAAGAGTATTGTGGAGGAGGCGGCCAAAGACGCCTTCGCTGTGGTTGGCTGGGGTAACTGCGCTTTTGCCGGTTGCGTCCAGGGCTCTAAGCCCAACCCAACCCAGGCCACCCCGGTTAAAAAGTTTGTGGGCTCGACCCCTTTGATTAGCGTGCCCGGATGCCCTCCAATCGCCGATGTAATGGCCGGGGTGGTTACTCATATCTTAACCTTTGGCAAACTCCCGGCCCTCGATGCGCATGGCCGCCCCAAAGCCTTCTACTCTCGGCGAATCCACGACACCTGTTACCGGCGGCCTAACTTCGACGCCGGACTCTTTGTGGAATCCTTCGACGACGAAAACGCCAAGAAGGGCTACTGCCTCTACAAAATGGGTTGCCGTGGCCCGGTTACCTACAACGCTTGCGCCGTAACCAAGTGGAACGAAGGGACCAGTTTCCCGATCCAATCGGGCCATGGTTGTATCGGTTGCAGCGAGGCCGGTTATTTTGACAACGGCAGTCTCTATGAACACTTAAAAGACACCAAAGGTTTTGCTATCGAAGGTACCGCCGACAAAATCGGCGCTGGTTTGGCTGTAGCTACTGGCGTGGGTGTGGGTGCCCATTTAGTGGCGGCCAACCTAACCAAACGCACTGAAATCAAAGACCGTATTGAGGAACACACTGGAGGCCATCATGGTTAAGCGTATTGTTGTTGACCCAGTTACCCGTATCGAAGGCCACCTGCGTATCGAAGCGGAAATTACCGATGGTAAAATCAGCGATGCCTGGTCCTCAGGGACTATGGTTCGAGGCTTGGAAATTATTTTAAAAGGCCGGGATCCTAGAGATGCTTGGGCCTTGGTGGGCCGGGTTTGCGGGGTTTGCACTAGTATGCACAGCTTGACCTCGGTCAGAGCGGTGGAAAATGCTTTGGGTATCGACATTCCGCCTAACGCAGAGCTGATCCGCAACCTGATGTTTGCCGCGATTTATATGCAAGACCATGTGGTGCATTTTTACCACTTGCACGCCCTGGACTGGGTTGATGTGGTTAGTGCTTTGTCTGCGGACCCCAAAGAAACTAGTGAGATTCAAAAAAAGATATCCAACTGGCCTAAGTCGAGCCCCCGTTATTTTGCAGATGTGCAAAACCGGGTTAAGAAATTTGTCCAGTCTGGCCAGTTAGGTGTTTTTGCTAATGGTTATTGGGGGCACAAGGCCTACAAGCTGCCGCCAGCGGTCAACCTTTTGGCAGTGGCGCACTACTTAGAGGCCTTAGAATGGCAGAAGGAAGTGGTCAAGATTCAGGCGATTTTTGGAGGTAAACACCCCCACCCTAACTATGTGGTGGGTGGTATGCCTTGCGCGATTAACCTGGACGAGGTTAACGCGATCAACATGGAGCGGCTCAACCACGTTCACTCCTTATTAAAGGATGCCAAAGTGTTTATCGATCAGGTTTACATCCCCGATCTATTGGCCGTGGCCCCTTACTATACGGACTGGGCGGCGATTGGCGGTGGGTTGACCAACTATATGGCTTACGGCGACCAACCGACGGGCAGTTATAATGATGCCTCTGGCTTGCGGTTGCCTCGCGGGGTTATTTTGAATCGCGACCTTTCCCAGGTGCATCCGGTGGACCCCACCAACCCTCAAGAGATTACTGAAGAGATTGCCCATTCTTGGTATAGCTACCAAGGAGGCGACGACAAGGCGCTACACCCTTATGATGGTGAAACCGAGTTTAACTACACCGGTCCTCAGCCACCCTATGAAAACCTAAATGTCGAAGGCAAATATTCTTGGGTTAAAACCCCACGTTGGAAAGGTCACGCGGTCGAGGTAGGCCCGCTGTCTCGGATGCTGGTTGGTTATGCTTCAGGCAGTCACGATATCAAAGAGGTAGTTGGTATGGCTTTGGGTAAACTGGGCGTAGGCCCAGAAGCGCTCTTTAGCACCTTGGGCCGCACCGCCGCGCGGGGCTTGGAGTCGGTCTTGATTGCCCAGTGGGCGCTTGACGATTATGCCAAGCTAATTGGCAACCTCAAGTCTGGCGATGACCGAGTGCACAATTCGGCTAAATTTAAGCCTGAGACTTGGGCCTCGGAGGCCAAAGGGTTTGGTCTTTCGGAAGCTCCAAGGGGCGCATTGGCGCATTGGGTGCGGATTAAGGATCACAAAATCGAGAATTACCAATTGGTCGTCCCCACCACTTGGAACGCCAGCCCCAGAGATGCCAAGGATCAACGCTCGGCCTTCGAAGCCTCTTTGATTGGAACCCCCGTGGCCAATGCGGACCAACCTTTAGAGATTATCCGCACGATCCACAGCTTCGATCCTTGTTTGGCTTGTGCAGTACATTTGTATGATGAAAAGGGCGAACATAAACATCAGCTTAACACCTTTTAGGAGGGGCAAATGGCAAACCAAGAAGTCCATATTGTTAAGCCGGTGTATGTCTGGGAGGTCCCGGTTCGGATCTTCCACTGGATCAACGCCCTGGCGTTAGTGGCGCTGGCGGCCACTGGCTATTTAATCGGTAACCCTCCAGCGCTTTTAACCAACCTGGAGGCTTACGACGGATACTGGTTTGGTACGGTGCGGTTTATCCACTTTGGCTCGGCTTACCTGTTTTTATTTAATTGGGTATATCGGGTCTATTGGGCCTTTGTGGGCAACCAATACGCCCGCTGGAATACCTTTTTGCCGGTCACCAAAGCGCAGTGGCAGGAGGTAGGGCAGGTTTTGGTAATCGACCTTTTTATGGCTAAACAGGGCGAGATCAAGTCCGTGGGTCACAACGCCTTGGCCTCGATGATCTACTTGGTATTGTTTGGAGCGAGTATCTTCTCCATCTTAACCGGCTTCGCGCTCTACGCGCCCATGAGTAGCTCCCTGATCCCCGGATTTTTTGCTTGGTTTGGGGGCTTTTTTGAGTCTGAAATGACCTTGCGGTACTGGCATCACGTGGCCATGTGGTTTTACGCATTGTTTGTGATTGTTCACGTTTACTTAGTTGCTTATCACGACTATGTGGAGGCCCGCGGGGTGCTTTCGAGCATGGTGGGTGGGTGGAAGTTTATTTTTCAGAAAAAGGGGTAGCCCGTTGGAGCCCGGTAAAAAGGAGGTCCTCGTGATGGGGATAGGCAATATCCTCCTTGCAGACGAAGGGATCGGACCCAAAGCGGTCGAGCTTTTAGAAGCCAAAGGCTGGGGCGCGAAGGTCGATCTCCTAGACGGAGGCACTGGCGGGTTTCATTTGTTAGGGGATTTACAGGATTACCGGCATTTAGTGTTGATCGATGCCACCTTGGATCAAAACCCGCCAGGGTTTGTCCGGGTGATCCGGCCCAAGTTCGCCCAGGACTATCCCCCAAGTCTTTCAGCACACGACATTGGCCTGAAAGACTTGATGGATACGGCGGAATTAATGGGTTACAAGCCAGACACCCATTTGGTGGTTATGTCCGTCGAATTGGTCCAGCCTGTGGGGATGATTTTTTCACCACCAGTGCAAGCGGCCATGCCCCAACTCTTAATTGAGGTGGAAAAGATTTTGGCTAAGCTGCTGGCCCCTGCGACCGTGGAGTAAACCGTGATCCCCTCCCAACAACTTGCCACGAGGCCCACTCTGGGCTAGACTTGGCAGGTGGAGTTCGTGAAGATAAAAACCAACTAAAATCCTAAAAACAGCCTTTTTTTAATTACACGAGGAACCATGTGCCAAGCCATCCCTGGCGAAGTATTAGCCATCACGCCTAATTCGCAGCCTCTGGTGGGGCGGGTGGATTTCAGGGGTATGGTGCGCGAGATTTGCCTTGATTGTGTTCCTGACGTGGCCATAGGCGAATTTGTGATCGTTCATGCCGGGTTCGCGATTAGTAAAATGGACAAAGAAGAAGCGAAAAAGACATTGGAACTGTTTGACATACTGGACTCTGCCTCATGAGCCGTATTGAGTTGGCCCAAGGGGCCGGAGGGCGGGGGATGCAGGAGCTTTTAGACCAAGTGATCCGCCCGGCACTTTCCAATCCGTTGCTTGACCAGGGGCACGATGGGGCCTACCTGCCCGGCCAAGGCTTGGTAATGACCACTGATTCTTATGTGGTCAGCCCACTTTTTTTCCCAGGGGGCAACATCGGCAAACTGGCGGTTTGCGGCACGGTAAACGATTTGGCCATGTGTGGGGCAGAGCCCTTGTGGTTGAGTTTGGGGCTAATTATTGAGGCCGGTTTCGAGTATGACGATTTGCAAAAAATATTAGCTTCTCTGGCCCAAACCGCCAAAGAAGCTGGGGTGGTGGTGGTCACCGGAGACACCAAGGTAGTCGAGGCGGGCAAGGGGGATGGGATTTATATTAACACCACTGGAATTGGCCGGAGCCGACTAGCCCAGCCCTTCTCGCCCAAGGCCCTTAAGGTTGGGGACCGACTTTTGATCAACGGCGGCCTAGCTGAACACGGATTGGCTATCTTGGCCGCGCGCGAGTCCTTGCCCTTCGAGACCCCGCCGATCAGCGACTGCGCTTGTTTACATGGATTGGTAGAAACGATGTTAGCGACCTGTCCCGAGATTCGCCTCCTGCGCGACCCAACTCGGGGGGGCTTGGCGGCCTTGGGTAACGAGCTAGCCAGCGCCTCTAGCTTGAGTATTTTACTTAAGGAAAAAGACTTGCCAATTAAGTCGCCAGTTCAAGCGGCTTTGCAAATGTTGGGAATTGATCCCTTGAGTGTGGCCAACGAGGGGAAACTAGTGGCCTTTTGCCCAGAAGCTTCTGCTGAAAAGTTACTCAAAGTTATGCAGGCCCATCCCTTGGGGCGGGATTCGGCCATTATTGGTGAGGTGATAGAGCGCCAAAGCGCCCCCCTGTGGATTCAAACCCAGATTGGCACTCGGCGTTTGGTTGAGATGCCTCTGGGTGAACAATTGCCCCGGATTTGTTAGTTTTATGAATCCATCCGATCCCTTTGGGACCCCCGAGCCGGTCCAGGCTCTAAGCGAGGCTATTGGAAAACTAGTCGCCCAGACGGGCCCTTTGCGACTCATGCACCTTTGTGGTAGCCATGAACACGCCCTTAATCAGCATGGTCTTCGCCAACTATTGCCCAAGGAGCTAAAAATCATCCCCGGTCCTGGCTGCCCAGTTTGTGTCTGTCCAGCAGAGGCGATTGACCAAGCAATTCAGTTGGCCAAACAACCCCAGACCACGCTGGTGACCTTTGGGGATATGTTGCGGGTCCCTGGTTCTCGGCAGAGTTTGGCCCAGGCCAAGGCGGAGGGAGCTTCGGTGCGGATGGTTTATAGCCCCTACGACTGCCTAAAACTAGCCCAAGAACAACCCACGCAAACCTTAGTTTTTTTTGCGGTGGGTTTTGAAACCACCATGGCTGGTGTGGCCGGTTTGATCGCGCAAAGCCTGCCTAAAAACCTCTATTTTTTGGTAGCAGGCCGCTATATGCCCCCGGTTTTGCGGTTGTTGATGGAGATTCACGACGAAACTATCAGGGGTTTTTTGCTGCCCGGCCATGCAGCGATTATTACCGGTTTGGAGCCCTACCGTTTTATGGAGACGCAGTACAAGTTACCCAGTGTGGTTGCCGGGTTTGAGCCAGCAGACGTGCTTTTGGGGATTTGGATGTTACTAAAAGAGATTGCCCAAGGTACGGCGGGACTCAAAAACGCCTATCCCCGCGCAGTTAGGGACGAGGGCAACCTTAAGGCTCAGGCCTGGATCACTCAAGTTTTTGACCTTAAGCCGGGAGTTTGGCGGGGAATTGATCTAGTTGAAGATTCGGCTTTTGTCCTTCGCGAGGCCTACCGGGACCAAGACGCTTTGCGGGCGCTGAACGCCGACCCCGGCTTCCCCGCCCAAGGGCACCCGCCTGGCTGCCAATGCCACCGCATTATGTTAGGCGAAAAACAGCCAACCGATTGCGGCCATTTTGGCCAAGCCTGCAACCCCCAAAACCCGATTGGCCCTTGTATGGTCTCGCCAGAAGGCACCTGCAATTCTTGGTCCCGTTTTGGTATCCGTTCCTTATAGGCCTTTATGCACGAGCTTTCGATTATGCAGTCGGTACTTGAGAGCCTATCTGAAGAGGTAAAAAACCGAGGCGGTGGCAGGATCACCGAGGTGACTTTGTCAGTAGGGCAAGCCAGCGGGGTCAACACCGAGGCCCTAGAGTTTGCTTTTGAGGCTTTGCGGCCTTCAAGTTTACTAAACAACGCCCAACTAACCATTCTTACCCCACCTTTGTTGGCCCGCTGCGAAGATTGTGGGCATGAATTCGAGCCCCCCGAACTTAGCCTAGCCTGTCCCCAATGTGGCGGCACCGGGCTGGTTTTGTCGGGTCGGGAATTGTTAATCGAGCGCTTCGTTTTAGAGCAAGAGGATTAGTGCACTTGGCACTGCATACAAGGGTCAAAACTTCTAATTACCAGCCCCAATTCTGGGCCGGGCTTACCCTTAAACAGGGGCAGGCCAACCAGCGCCTGTTCTGCTGGACCGGGCTGACCGGTTTGATCGCGAGGCGAAAAGTTCCAGCTTGTGGGGGCTAAGATTTGGTAGCGAGTGATACGACCCCCCTCGATCTCTAAAAAGTGCCCCAAACTGCCCCTTGCGGCTTCGATCAACCCAAAGGACTGCCCATCTTTTATCATTAGGTTGCCTGAGTGGTAAAAAGGCTGGTCTGGCTCTATTTGTTCTAACCACTGCCGCATTTGAGGTAGCAACCGACCCAGCTCAATCCAGCGAGCGAGTACTCTTGATAACACTCCTGACCCCCAAGTTTGGTTTAAAGCCCTGGCCAAGGGTTGGCCGTCGATCACTTGCCGGGCCCAGGGGCCCACTGAAACCACCTGCCCCTGATACCGGGGGGCCTTGGCGTAGCTATAGGCCCCTTCGCGTTCTGCATCTAATCGGGTGACCCCTTGGGCGGGGGAGAGGGGCTCAAAGGGGCCGTCTAGCCAGGAGCTAGCTAAGTCTTCGGTGATCTGGTTCCAATCAAAGGCCTCGACCTGGTTTTTCCAAACCCCGCCAGCAAAGAGCGGAAACCCGGCCTCAAAATAGGCACCATAACTTAAGAGGGGGGTCTTGATTAACCCCAAACGCTCCCAACCTTCCTCAAGGCCAATTTGGATAAACAGGCCCAAATCGGTGTGTTGGTATTCTAAAGCCCAGTCGGCCAGTTGCGCGGTGTTTTTCAAGTTAATAAAGGCTTGGAGCCCACCGCCAAACACTTGGGCGCTCACAAAGGCTTCAAATTCGCCTAGATGGTCCAAAAGCCCGGCCCGCTCGCTGGCGCCGATGGTTTTAGTTAAACCGCCGGGCAACATCGAAAGGCTATGGGGCCACTTGCCTGCTAAGGGGGCCAGCATGCCGAGTAAACCATTTCTGGCGGCAACCGCTTTTTTATAGGGCTCCGTACCCAACGCAAACCGTTTGGCTTGCGCAAACCACTTTCGATCTTTATAGCCTTGCCGCTGGAGTTCGGGGGCGAGGTAGAGATAAAAATGGGAAAGCAGGTCGGAAGTGTTTTCGATCGCCTGCATTAGGTTAAACACTCGCTCTGCATTGCGGGGCAATCTGAGATCCGTAAGGCCCGCTAAGGCCGACCGAGCCGCTAAAGATTGGGCGACCGAACAGATTCCGCAAACCCTAGGGGCGATAACCAATGCGTCTAAAGGGGCACGTCCTTCAAGCATGGTTTCAAAACCACGAAACATTGGGGCCGTCACAAAAGCCGCGCCCACCTGGTTTTCACGGGGCTCTAAGCGAATCTCTAAGTCCCCCTCAATACGCCCAAAGGGCCCTAAGATAGTTTGTGTTTGGCTCATTTTTTAGACTCAGCCCGTTTGTTCGGGGGCACCAATATCTTTGGTGAGGTGGCGTTTACCCGTACCCGTTCGGGCGTGGCCGCCTTAGCCAAGGCCGAAAGAGCGACAAACCAAGCTTTGGGCATATCGGTGGGCAAGGTCGAGGGTAACCCGGCCACTTTGGGGGTTTCTAAAAAGGGGTGTCCTGGGTTTTGGAAACCTGGGGCGGTGCAGTTGATACAAGAAAACCCTCCGCGCAAGCAGGACCCGCCCCCTGGCCAAAGCCTGATGTTACAGTCGCCCCGCGCTTGGGTCGCCTTGCAACCGAAGTTTTCCATTAAACAGCCCAAATCGTTGGGTTCAGGGGCGCTGGCTTTGTATTCGTAAAATTCATTTCTTGGGCAACCGTGGTGGACCAAGCCTTCGGTATAAAAGGCAGGGCGAGCCCATTCGTCGAGTACTAAATTCCCTTGGGAGAGCAGGCTTAGACTGTCGGCCAGCCAGCCAGGATGGATGGCGCAACCAGCAATATTAATTACAGGTCTTCCAGACTGGGTTCTAAAATCCCCACCTAAAAAACCACCTAAACGACCGTTATCATATTGCAGACCTACCGCGCCTGCGGGGTTGGCGCCCAAGGCGCTCATCCCACCAAAGGCGGTGCAACTGCCGATGGCCAAAACCTCTTGGGCAAGCCCACTTAATTGACGCAGCAGCCCGGCCATATGGCCGTTTCGTCCACTAAGCCGGTGGACCAGTCCGCCAGAAGCGAGCAGAGCCGAACCTTCGATACACAGCATGTCTAGGGCTACGGACCCCTCTAAAATCTGGTCAATCAGGGGCCAAAAGGAATCTTCTTCTTTAGGCGCTAAAACCGGATGCCAGAGCAGGTTAATCCCCAAGGTTTCTAACCGCTCAAGCAGCCGAGGTTGCAATAACAACGCTTGGCTACAGCCGCCACAGCCGCCTGATTGCAACCAAAGCAGATTAGCCACGTTCCCCCTGGGTTGGCAAAGTGAGGATAAATTCGGCACCGCCAGGGTGGTTTTGGGCTTTGATGGACCCTCCTAAATTTTCGACGATCCCTAAACTTATCGCCAGTCCCAACCCCGTGCCTTGGCCAATGGGCTTGGTAGTAAAAAAGGGTTCCCAGATTTTACTTAAGTCGCTCTCCTTAATCCCCGTACCAAAATCGCGCACCATCAACCAGCTTTCTTCCCCCTTTGTCCCGGCTTCTAGTTCAATGCGAGGTTGATCTTGGTTTTCTAAAGCATCGGCGGCGTTTTGCAGGAGGTTTAACACCACTTGATTGATTTGCCCTGGTGGGGCCCAGACCCAAAGTTCGGGGGGCATTTTGTCCTCGAAGGTTAAGGAAAGTTTGCCTTTAACCCAGCCTAGGGCGGTCCTAGCCATCTTGGCCAAATCAAATTGCACCCGCTCTTTTGCTTGACTGGAGGAGAATTGTTTGAGCCCGGCGATAATATCTTCGACTCGGCTGGTTCCCTCTAAACTACCATCAATCAAGGGTTTCAGGTCTTTTAGGAGCTTAGCGATTGGCAAGCCCTGGCGTAGGGTTTCAATCTCGGTGGGGCTTCGGCCCGCCTCTAGCCGGGTTAGGTAAAGCGTTAAATGTTCCAGGTAGGTTTCTAAAATGTGTAAATTGGCAAACACAAAACTGAAGGGGTTGTTCATCTCATGCGCTACCCCCGCCACCAAACGGCCTAAACTGGCCATCTTTTCGGCATGGATCAACTGCTGTTGGGTTTGTACCAGTTCCTGATGGGCGCGCTCTAATTCTTTATAGGCCCGCTGTAACTCCCCAATTGGCCGCCCAATCAAAACTAGCCCGGCGTAAGCCCCGTCCGCCTCGAAGCGTGGGGATGAGTTGATACTTAAACGCAGCGGACTGCCCCCGGTTTTAAGGTCGATCTCTAGGTCTCGGTGGATGACCCGGTTATTCGAAAGGAGGCGGGTTAACTTGTTTTCTTCGCCAAGCTCGAAGCAAGATTCTAAAGGTTGGTTTACCACTGTGTCGGGGCTTAGCCCACTTAATCGCTCGAACGATTGGTTCACCTGGATCACCCGAGCATCGGCAGAAGTGACAATTAAAAGGTCACTCATATGCCGCTGGATGTTGACCAAAAAATCCCGCGCTTTGGCCAACTCTTCGTTAGAGGCTTCCAGATTTACTTGAGTCTGGACTAACTCTGCATAGGCTTGATCGATCTGATAAATCACCTCAATCCAGACCGACTCCTGTTCAGGTAACAGGGAGAATTCAGGGGTGTTTTTTGCAGCCGATTCAGTTTCCGACATAGCCCACCTTCAGGGTTTAACAAAACCTCCGCTGCCTATACTCTAGCTGATCTAGCAACCGGGTCAAGGTGGAATAGTAAAAGCGATGTTCCTGTGGCGCAAAATCTGAGCCTAATTGTCCCGGTTTATTTGTTGGTAGGCTTCGCGGGATTTCAAGATCGCCTCCATGTGAACGACCGACCAGTTGGTCAACTGGTGAATACTAGGCAGGAGGCTTTCTCCCAGGGGGGTCAAGGAGTACTCGACCCGAAGTGGGACCTCTGCAAAAAGCTGACGCAAGACTAGGCCGTCCGCTTCTAAATGTTTTAGCGTAGTGACAAGCATTTTTTGGGAAATCTCACCAATTTCTCGTTGTAATTCATTGAACCGCATTGTTTTATCCCCGAGTATCAAAAGTACCAATACCGACCATTTATCGCCGATCCGGTCTAGGACGTTGCGGACAGGGCATTGGGCTACATTGCTAAATTTTTTTACTGCCGTTGCTTCCATCTTGGTTACCTTAAGGTAAGCACCTTTCAAAAAAGTGCCTACTTGTTTAGCTGCGTTTGTCTGGTTTATGGTTTAAATTATAAACTAGGTCTCTAAAAGAGACCACTAATTTCGACGGAGAAAACCAGATGAAAAAAACCTTAGTAACCGGCGCTACTGGCCCCTTGGGGCGCGCTGCCCTCGAAAAACTTTCGACTCTAATTCCCAAAAACAAACTAGTGGCCCTGGCCCGACAGCCGGAAAAGCTATCGGACGTTTCGAGTCGCGGGATCGAAGTCCGCCGAGGAGATTATAGCGATGTGTCCTCTTTGGAGGTCGCTTTCAGCGGAATCGAACAGATCTATTTCGTCTCTGGAAACGATTGGGCTCATCGCGACCAACAGCATTTAAACCTAATCGAAGCCGCTAAAAAAGCCGGGGTTTCACATATTGCTTATACAAGCATTACCCGCCAAACAGAGTCTGCTGACAGCCCTTTGGCTCCAGTGGCGCACACTCATTTGTTAACCGAAAAAGCGTTAAGAGAATCTGGAATTGGGTACTCGTTTTTACGCCACAATTTGTACTTAGAAGTCCTGTCTATATTCCTCGGGCCCGATGTATTGCACAGTCGCCAAATTTTCCTGCCCGCAGGAGCGGGAAAAGTGGCCTTCGCTTCACGTGCGGATTTGGCCGAAGCCGGGGCAGTGCATTTGGCTTCCTGCCCAACCGAGTCGGGAGCTTATGATTTTTCTAACTGCGCTAGTTGGAGCTTTGAAGACTTGGCCAAAATCTTAAGTCAACTCCAGGGCTCTCCCTTTCAATATAGTTCCCCAACAGCAGAGGTTTACCAACAAACCTTGGCTAGTTTTGGGGTGCCCGCTGAAGCAATTGGCATGGGGGTGGTTTTTGGCGGAGCTATTGCTGCCGGGGAACTTGACAAGCCAGTGCAAACCCTAAACCAGTTACTCGGTCGCACGCCCTATTCGTTGGAAGACTATTTGCGAAAAGCCTATACCTAAAAAAACCGTCGGGAGACAACCCCGCTCGGCTGGTTTTTAGGACTATTCTCTTTGGTAAATCCAAGAGTCCAGGTGGTTATGTCGGGACTGAATTAAACTAAACTAAAAAACCCAACGGTTTTGCTGGTGACCCCACGAGGACTTGAACCTCGATCTGGGGATTAGGAAAACCCAAACTATTCGTTTTATATGGTTGTTATTTATATGTTTTAAAAAATGGCCAAAAGACAAACTCTTAGATTTTGTCTTTTGGGAGTTTATCAAGGGCGGCTTGGGTGTCCAACATATCAGCGTTTACATATTGCCGAGTGGTCGAAAGGTCTTTATGCCGCAAGATTTTTTGGACCGTTGAAAGTTCAGCTCCAGCTTGGGAAAGCCAAGTGGCAACGCCGCCTCTTAGGCCGTGCAAAACCTTGATTCGAGGGTCTACCCCAGCGGCCCGTTTGTATGGCAATAGGGCCTTACTTAAGGCGTCGGCACTAGAATAGAGCGGACGCCCGTTGCCTCGGTCTAGGTAATAGTTTTCGCCAACCGACCGAGCGGCCAAATCCTTTGTTAAAAAGTCAAGCAGCCCTTGGGCTATCGGTACCCTTGCTTCTACCCGGCCTTTAACCTCCATCCCCATTTCCAAATTGTCTTGAAGCAAAATATAACCGTCCGCCAAACGAATGGCCGAAAGCTTCAAGGTGACCACCTCGGACGCTCGAAACCCGGTAAACCTCAAGAGACGCCAGGCCCGCAAATGAGATAGCGCCAACCTTTGGCGGTAATCTGAATCAGCCCGGCTGGCCTCGACCGCTTGGACCAATAGCGCATCGATCGCCAAGGCTTGCTCCAGTGAATAAACCTTGGCCTCCCTTTGGGTAATCCTTAGCTTGGGAACCGGGCGGGCAGGGACCAACACAAGGCCAGCGGCAAAGCACCAACTTAAAAAGGCCTGCAACTGGGTTGCCTCTTTGTTGATTGATCGAGGGGCTAACCCCATTTCGGCTAGGCTTCCCAAAAATCGGGTGGCTTGTAGGTGGCTATAGTCGGCTAAGGGATGATCTCCGTTGATTGCAAGATATTTTTCACGGGTTCGCCGATAGGTTCTAGCAGTTGCCGCCGATCGGGTGGCCGCGATCTGATCAAGCCAACCGTTAAAAGCCTCCGATATATTAGGGCAACTTTGCTTTGGCTTCTCGGCCAGTTCCTTTTTGTAATCGGCAACAGCTTGGTTTAATAACCCTACCAAGTATAGCGCCCGTTGTTGTGCCGATCGCCGCTTGGTCTTTCCATTGGGCAGGGTGATTGTAAACGATTCCTCTTGACTGCACAGGACACGCCGAGGGGGCTTTGCTTGCCCTGGCACCATATACTCCCACAGCTGGGCTACCACCATTTTGCGGCCAAGAATCATTCGCTCGACGAATAGTTGTCTCTCCCTCATTGTGCGCCCCTCCAGCGGGCCAGGAAACAACAACCCAACCCTAAAAAGCACTCCCCCGCCTCCCTTTCTTTGGGTGTTTTTGGGGGGAGGTGGCAATTTTTTGGCCAGTGATTAATTGTCCGCAAGGCCGCTAAATATAGGTTGTTGGCTTTATTTGGTAAAGTGACAGTAGGCCAAAATATGCTAAAATATTCCAAGTGTTGCCGGATCAATGGCCGTTTTTGTTTTAGCTTAAATGCTTTAGTAAATTGATATAATTTAAGATACATGGCTATTTTTAAGGATTTTTTTGGCTCCGTTTTCTTGGCTATTTCGCACACCCGGCAGCGGGGGTGGGGGCGAAGTCAAAAACGAAGGCGACCGATAGGGCAGGAACCGGAAACGAGCCCAAAGGATTGGTCAAGGTTTCGTTGTCCACGTAGGCGCCTATTACTCGGTAGCGCTTGCCCAGCTTAAGGGATTCCAGATTTTTTTTGTGACGGACCCGTGCCACAAAAGAGCCGTCTCTCCCAACAAAAAGGGCATTATTTCCCTCCACCTGGGCCAGTTCCCCAAACCAAGTATAAACTTGGTCGGCCGTCGGCTTGACGGGGATTTCCTTTTGGGGTGTGGTGTCAAAACTACTCCCTAAGCTCCAATGCAAATCAGCCCAAGTCCCCTGCACCTCCCCTTTTTTAATCGCTTGATCTCTTAAGGGCATTAGCGCTTGGCACGCTTCATCCTCCAAATCGGGCCATTCTTTTAATGCCGTCCCCCCTTGTCCCAGAAGGCTTTCTAATCCCTCACGGTTCCCTTCTTCTATTCTTTGTTTGATGTGTTCCTGAAACTCGAATTCAGTAGCCTTATCTTTCGCAATTTCCAGATACCGCCCGCCCTTGGAGCTTCTTTTCCAGTTATCAATAAATTCGTACCAGCCTGCCTTAGTGTCCACTCGCTGGGCTTCTTTGAAGTCCGATTCGACCATAGCGCCCTGGGTAGCGAAAAACCCCACCATTAACCAGTAGCCGCCAATAACTACTACCCAAATTGGTTCCATTTTTTGTTTCTATAAAAATCAGGGGCAAAAGGCCCTGGGTTTGCTTCGCCACGGGCGAAGGGGGGGGATTCACTTCGAATTAAGTAACCCCATTTAGGAAAAAAAATGCACGCAGCTTTCATTTGTTGTGGTCTGCAATGGCCCGCACCATTTTGTATCTATTGTGGCAAGCCGCAACCTAAGACTTGCCCGGTTTTTTTAAAGAAGGCGGTTTCAGTTCCCCCGCCTGATCCGGGCCAGGGCGCAGCCGCACACCGCACTGGCTACAAAACACCTCCACCCCGAAAGAAAAGGGATGGCCGCAATCAGGACATTGACTAATAGCCTTTGACCCACAAACGGGGCAAAAGTTAACCTCTTGCCCTGCTTCTACTACCAGCGAGATAGTAGCCCCCCAATCACACTGGGTGCAAATCGCACAATCAAACGTCCGCTCTTTGGATTCCCCTTTTGGCTGGCGATGGTAGCCCCACAAAGGTTTCCCCGCCAAGGCTTGCTCTAGGTCGAAGTCTGGGCAAGCGGCTACAATCCTAGACATCACCGTTGCGCCGGGTCTATTAGTCCCCGATTCATACTTCCTAAGTTGGACGGCATTGATACCGCAGACCTCGGCCATTTTGGCTTGTGACCAGCCTTTTTTTTCGCGGTATAACCTTATTGCCTCTGAAATATCAGCCATATAAACACGGAATGACGCAATGTTGCTTTATTAGTATTGCAATTAGTTGCACTTGTGCTATGCTCAACCCAACTTAAGCAAACTTAAGCCGATTACCCCTTGATTGTGGTTGTAACGACTTTTGATTGTTTTTGTCACCTTTTACCCGGCTTTTAAACCCTTAGCCCTTACAACGCCTATGGTATCTACCAACTGGCCCCGAAATCTGGGCTCAGCCTATCAGCAAACCACTTGTGCTTGCAACAAGCACTTTTGAACACAAGGAGACAATGAACATGCACTTTACTGGGCGGACTGATGAATCCGTCTTGGACAAGCTGGACATGATGGCTATCCAAGATCAACGCAGCCGCGCCTTTATGCTGGAATTGGCGATCAAAGAAGCGGTCGAGCGCTTCGAACACCAACACGGCCCAATCGAAGTCCAGCCCAAAAAACTGGAGGAATTTCGCAACCGGCGCCGCGCCGGGTAACGGACGGCTGAATTTTCAGCCCGTCCCAACCAACCATAAGGAAACCATGAAACATCAAACCCAGATCCAACAAATGCCCGTCTTAGCAATCCACGGTGGCAAGGCCACCTGTACCAGCCTGGGCTTGGCGAGGCATTTCGGTAAAAGGCACGACCATGTTTTAGCAGCGATCAAAAACCAGTTCAACGGCCCGAATTTTGGGGACGTTAATTTTGATCAGTTTAACCGACTCAATTTTGCGCCCGTTGAATACCAAGACGCCAAAGGCGAAAAGCGGCCCGCCTTCGAGATCACCCGCGATGGCTTCACCCTTTTGGCTATGGGCTTCACCGGCAAAAAGGCCCTGGTTTGGAAGATCAAATACATCCAAGCCTTTAACCAGATGGAAGCCGAACTCCTTCGGTTCAAACACCGCCCCCAAAAGGCCAGCCTGACCAACTGGAACGCAATCCTGGGCCTAATCGAAAAAGCCAAAATCGACAGCCCCCAAGCAGAAATTCTCCACCAGTACGGCTTCGCCCCGGACGGCAGTTTGCCGCCTGAATACCAACAAATCCCGCCGCAAGTGGCCGCCAAGTTGATGACCTTGGCCCGCAAGGCGAACGACTGGGCCAGAGCAATCCTCAAACGCTGGCTCGACGTGGACGTTGAACCCAGATTGGGGTGGAGATGAACGCCAACAACCGCCCCAGCGCCTTGGAAATTGTTAGGGCCTTGGGGCTGGTCCCCGGCCCGATCGACTACCCGCCGCCTGGTTCGTTGGTGGTACTCGAGGGCGAGGTCTGGGTTTTTTCCTGGGCCACTTTAGATCTTTTGGGCCAATTGGTTTTCGAGGTTGAACGGCTGGCGGATCAAGTGGACCCCCCCTTGCCTAAGCAGGTGAAACACTTTTCCCAGGACCAATTTAATAGCTTCACGGTGATCGGCTGGATCGACTTTTCCAAGCTTTAGTGTCTTTTTTTTGTCTTAAACCGGGCAGATTTTTTTTGCCCAAACTCTAAGAGGTCAAAATGGACCAAACCAGACAAGAGCCAGGATTGCTTAAACCCATGACCGAAGAGGCCTTGCGCGAACCGGTTTTGGTTTTAAACCAGTTTTGGACCGGGAAATATCCGAGGCTCACCAAGGCCCTAGGCCAACCGCCCCAGCAAACCCCGTACCTAACCAACTGCCTAAACCCAGACCAACGCCAATCCAGGCTTAATCTTTGGACCATGGGCCGGGTTTTGGACATATCCCCCCACCAGGTGCGGTTCGATTTTTTGACCAAGCTCATCGAGCGGTGGGGATTGGTGCCCGTTGAACTGCCCCCGGCCCCAGAAATCATAAACCTGGCCCACTTTTTTGAGGCCAACGCCGAGATCAGCCGCGAAGTGGGCGATGTAGCCCGCCAGTCGTTAGAAATGCTCAGGGACGGGAAAATCAGCAAAGCCGAGGCCGCCGCCAGTCACCAAGAAATTTTAGCCGCGGTCGCCGCCTTGTTGCGTCTCGATCAAATGGTCCAACTCAAAGCGAATTAGACATGGGCGGAACTATCGATGATTTAAACGCCCGCTTAGATCGGATCGAAGCCAAAATAGGAAAGTTGGTTGAGGCCTTGCCCCTCTTATCCGCCTTGGCGGACTCGACCGAGAGGCAGACGGCTACAAAAAACCAACAAAAAAACGTCTTGGCTCAAGCTAGGGCCTTTGTAAAAAACTCTAAAAAACCGGATGCCCCTTTATGAACACCCACCACCAAACCGGAAACATCCCCAAGGAAGCTTGGGCAGAGGCCAACAAAGAGCGCCTCATCCAGGCATTTGCCATGAAGCCCGGCCAGGGCGGCAAACTCCAAGGGGGTACCTGCCCCAACTGTGAGTACCGGGATCTGTGGTCGCCCGCCTCTGGGTACGAGGTGATCTGCAACCGAGTGCAGCAGTGCGGGTACCGGGCACAGACCAAGACCCTGTTCCCCGAGATCGCCAAGGAATTGGCCCAAAAATACGGCCAGGAACGGCAGGACCCGACCGAACGGGCGGC
>MFNE01000053.1:76092-80741 GCA_001783695.1 Candidatus Lambdaproteobacteria bacterium RIFOXYD2_FULL_50_16 | reverse complement strand
ACGGGGGCTCGACTCCCAGCTGGTGGAAGGGCTGTACAAGGGCGGCAAGGTCCAGGTCCCCGCCCAATCGGGCAACTGGGAGCCCACGGTGGCCTTTGGCCTGCCCCAGGCGCCCGAGGTCACCTGGAACCGGGTTTTGACGCTGACCGACGGTAACAAATGCAAAATATTCGGGCTTTACGCTGGCCTGTGCTGGTATCATCCCCGGGTCAACTATTGGCAGGCCTCCCGGGTGTGGATCGTCGAGGGGATTTTTGACGCACTCTCGCTGATCCAGGTGGGGGAGGCGGCCATCGCCACCCTGTCGAGCAGCAACCGGCCCACCCTGTTTTTGGAGGCCCTGGTCTCCGAGGTGATCGAGGAGACCCCCGAAAACAAACCCCGGCTGGAGCTGGCACAAAGGGTCCGCCAGGACCTCGCCCAACAGGCGGGGGTGGATCCAGAGCAGGCCCCCCGGCCCAAAACCTGGATCTGTGCCTTTGACAACGACTACCCCAACCCCAAAAGCGGCAAAAAAATTGCTTTGGAGAAAGCCAAAACGCTAGCCCAGGACCTCCGAAACCTGGGGGTTAGCGCCAAGATCAGCCTGCTCAAAACCAAAACCGATTTTAACGACCTGCTCCGGGCCGGGGAGTTAACGCCCGAGAAAAAGGAGGCGGTCTTCGCCGAGGCGCTGCTGTTTGGCCGCCTCGAATGCGCCCAGAGCCCTCTGGAATATGCGTTTTATTTGTTCAAAAAGAGCCACAAGTTCTCCACGGTGTACAGTTTCGGCAACCGGACCTACGCTTGGAAATTCAAGGAAGCCAGCCTGCCCGAGGAGGGGCCGCAGCTCGACCGGCTCCCGAACTCCGAGTTCGAAGACCCGCTGGGACAGTCGATCACCCAGTGCTCCAGCCTTTTTACCGTGGCGTTTTTCGGGCTTTCGTACCTCTACACCCAGGAAGACCGCAACACCGGGGATCGGAGCTTTTTTTTAGAGATCCTCCACCAAAGTGGCCGCCGGGAGCATATTGAGCTGGAGGCCCAACAGATCACCACCGCCCCGGCGTTCACCAACACCATCCTGGCCAAGGCCGGGGTGGTGTTTGAAGGGGAACAGGAACACTTAAAAACCCTACTGGCTGAATGGTTCCGGTTCCCCAAGGACCCGGTCCAGACGGTCCCCTGGGCGGGGTTCGTGGAGGACCAGGGGGTCTATGTGTTCCCCCAAGTGGCCTACGACCAAACCGGCAAGGCCCACCTGCCCAACTTTTATGAGTTTTTTATCCTCTCTGGCCTGCGGATCAAATCGAGCCACGCCGACAAGGACTATCCCTTGAGCCACAACCCCAAAGCCGAGCTGGACTGGGTTCCCGATTTTTTATTGGCCTTTGGCATGCGGGGCCTGTTTGGGCTGTGTTTTTTTGTGGGGTCGCTCTTCTGTATGCAGTTTCGGGCGGCCACCGGCGCTTTCCCTTTCCTTTCCCTGGTCGGGGTTCCGGGAACCGGGAAATCGGCCTTGCTGATGTTCCTCTGGCGTTTGCTGGGCCGCAGCGGGTACGAGGGCACCGCCCTGACCGATGTTTCCACCGCCAAGGGGCTGTTTCGGATCTTAGAGCATTTCTCCGGCCTGCCCACGGTGTTTTTGGAGGCCGACGAGGTGGACCCCAAAAAAGCCAAGGGGCTGCTCAACCCCGAAAACTTTAAACCGCTGTACAACGGCGGCTCGGTCCGCACCTCGGCGATGAAAACCACCGGCTCCGAGACCCACAGTCCCCTGTTTCGCTCGACCGTGGTTTTCGCCCAAAACGGCGATGTGGAGGGGAGCCAGGGGTTCCAAGAGCGGCTGATGCGCCTCTATTTCGACAAATCCGAACACAGCCCAGCGGGCTACGAGGCCTCCGAACGTCTTCGGGACCTTCCGGCGGACCTCTCCGGGTTCCGGCACCTAATCCTTTCCCGGCACCCAGAGTTCCTCGCCGACATCCAGGCCGGGTTTGCCTATGCCAAGGGCTGGCTCAAAACCGCCGCCAAAGCGAAAAACTCTCCGCTGACCAACGATCGTATCGCATTTAATTACGCCGTGATCCTAGGGGTGTTTGCGGCCCTAAAAAAGCAGGTCCCCTCACTGGAGCCCCAAACCGAGCCGTTTTCAAAGTTCGTGGCGGCCCGAGCGATCGAGCGGCAAACCGAAACCGCCGCCGACCGGCCCCTGGTCCAGTCGTTTTTTGACAGCCTGCTGGACCTTTTGGCCGCCAGGATCGTGCTGACCAAAAACACCGCCAGCCGTGCGCCACAAAAGGTTTTTAAACTCAACCACGCATTGCCGGTCGAGCAGACCCGGTTCCTCAAAATCAACCTGACCGAGGTCGTCGAGGAGTTCAAACGCCGGGGCCAGATGATCCCTGACCTCTCCCAGCTCAAGAAGGAGTTGCACGGGTCCACCAAATTCAAGTTCATGGGCAGCAACCAACCCACCTGGAGCTGGACGGAACGGACCGTCCGTTGTTGGGTTTTTGAAATTTCACTAGTCGAGCAGAGTAATTTAGTAAGGCAACTCGAAGAAGCAACGCCGGAATCAGGCCCAGAGGGGAAGTACAGCCAAACCTATGGAGAAAAACAATAGTAATAAAGGAGTAATGAGGTAGTAAGGAAGAGTAATAAAATTATTACTCCTCCTTACTACTGCTTGTAATGGAACAAACCTAATGCCAGAGCGCTTGTAGCCCTTCGCATTACTCTTACTCTAAAAAACTTTTTTTTTCCCAGACCCTTTAGGAGGTCCCCATGCCCTACACCACTTTTAGCCACGAAACAGCCCCCACCCCTCCAGGGAATTTGTTATTTGTGGCCCAACTAACCGGGTTGGATAAAACCCAAAACATCCGTTTTGAAGCGGAGAACCGGGAGGCCGCCCTGGCTCATGCCCAGAAGCGAGCTAATGAAATTTTTGGGCGCTTTGGCGGGGTGTGGCGTTTGGTCGAGGACCCAGCAGGGATGCCGCCCGCCCGCCTCGCTCAGTTTTTGATCGAGCAAAAAACGGCAGAGATCCTCCAGGGGGATTGGTGGGTTAACCGGCTGACTAGTTGGAGGTGTGCAGACGATACCCAGGCGGGCGAGTTGGCCCAATTGATCAAGGCCGAACTGGCCCGGACGGGCAAAACTAGTTTTTTAGGGGTGGACCAGTGCTGTGTCGGGGTGTCGGTTTACAGCATTTGCCGATCCCGCCTGCCTCCGGGAGCGAGTGCGTATCAAGAGGTGACAACCTATCAACTGCCAGATGGGCAGTTGATTAGCCGCACGGGGGAGCCATGAGTTGGGCCTATTGGCGGGATAAAACCTGCCCCACCCCCTGCGCCGACTGCGCCCGAGTGTATTTTGGGGAGCGCAAACTCTGCCGCGCCGGCCGCAGCGGGGCGAGGGTGTTTAAGCCCGAGGCCGGAGGATTAGCCAAAAAAAAAGACAAATGCGGCTTTTTTGAGCCAAAACCCGCCGCGCCCGAGCGCCGGCCTTATCGAGATTAACTACTCCCAGGGGGGAGGCAGGCCGGGCCGGGGATAGCGTTCCCCAGGGGCCCGGCCAGGGGGGGGGGCGTAGCGAGAGCGTCGCCCCCCATTTAAAAACAAAACCGGGGACAATTAGACCCCATTTTTAACCAAAGGAAACATATGTACGAACTCCGTTTGACCGAAGAGCAAATCAACTTTTTTGAGAATTTGGTTGCCGAACAAATCATCCATACCGCCGACAAAACCGAGATCAAGGATTTAGAGGATTTGCTGGAAAAATTAGCCCACGCCCAACTGGTCTAGCGATGGAACTCAGCGAAAGAATTTTAAAAAACTGGTTGGAAACAGCGACCTGCCCGATCCCTAGTTGTGGCGGTAAAATCAACCCGCCACCGGGCTCGATGATCATCCACCCCGGCCTCGCAATGGTTGAGGCGACCTGTTCGGTTTGTGGGTCGCCCAACCTGCTCAAAACCTGGATTTTGGGGACCTCGGTTAAACGGCGGATTATCAACTGCTGCGCCACCGAGCGGACCGAGGTTTGTGATTTGTTCGAACTATTGCCAGAGGAGGCCAATTGAAAATCAAATCAGATCGCCCAGGGTGGCTCAGCGCGTTTACCAGAGGCTCCTGTTACGACGAGTGGACCGGGAACAATTGTGACCAGTGCCGGGACAGCGTAATAAAACAACGAGGCGGTTGGCCCTGCCACGCCGAACGGGCGCTGTTTTTGGCCTACTGCAACTGGGGGTTGATTGCCCCCGTCACTCAGAAAAGAACCGCATTACCTGCCGGGAAAATCTGCCCAAATTTACGGCCAGCTCGCCTCCAACCAGAACCGTCCAACCGCCCGAACTTGCCTGCCTGCGAGCGGGGGCTAATAGCCGAGGGGGTATTGTGAACCGGCCACTGTTTTTAGCGGCGTGGTTGATCCTGGCGGTCCCGCTGATCTGGGACGGGGCGCTCTATTTTTCGGGGCTCTACCAGGGGGCGTTCGCGCTACTCCGAGGCCTGCTGGTGGCGCTGGCGTTAGAGGTGGGCACGGCGGCGCTGGTGGGGGTGGTGAGCCGGTTGGGGTGGTTTTTGCGGGCCCTGGCGGGGCTGGCGTTGGTGGTTTTGGCGGTCGCCAATGCCACGGCAGGGTTTTACCACCTAGCCGGA
>MFNE01000053.1:72508-76058 GCA_001783695.1 Candidatus Lambdaproteobacteria bacterium RIFOXYD2_FULL_50_16 | reverse complement strand
TCAACCAGTACCTAGCCGAGGCCCGCGAAATCGGGCGCGAATCGGGCGAGGACGGGCGGCTGTGGCTCGCCCATGGGCAGCGGGCCAACGCCGCGCAAATCCGCCTCCAAAAATTAGCCCCCGACCAAACCCGCCTGGAGGCGGCCAGGGAGTTGGCCCAGGAGGGCCGAGCCCGCAGTTTGGCCGAGGTAGGGTTGTTGGTCACCGGGCGGTTGGGGTTGCAACTGGCCGCGCTGGTGCTGGCCTTTTTAGCCGCCAATCCTGGGGCGCTCAACCCCCAAAAAACCACGGCTGAACCGCCGTCACCCACCGGCCCAATTCGGGGACCGGACGGAAAATTTAAAGCTAAACAGGAGTAGTTATGCAGTGCGATTGCGTTCAAGATATCGAAAAAAAATTATCCGCAGAGGATAGTCCGTATAGGAAAATTTACGCAAAGCGGGGTTGGACGATTGAAAAAGTTGAACTGCGCCAGGGGGCGTTCACAATTACTGACGGCATTTTTGACCATATTCTAACCTGGCCAATCGAAATTCGGGTGGCGGAGCTCAAAAAACCAAAAATCGAAAAACTGGGGTGTTCGTATTGCCCATTTTGCGGCACCAAAATCAAACCTGATCAGGAGTGCGCATGAATCTGGATGTTCGGACGGCCCTCGCGACGCGGATCGCTAGACAAAAACGAATTATCGAACACTACGGCGAGGAGGCCCAGATGTTCATGGTCGCCGAGGAGGCGGGGGAATTGTTATCGGCGATTAACAAATATCGGCGTGGCAGAGGTTCGAGAGAACAAATCGCGGTTGAAATCGCAGATTTACTCAACGTGCTGGAGCAGTTGAAATACTCGTTTGGGTGTGAGGACATCGAGCGGATTCAATCGGAAAAACTCGACCGTGAAATAAACCGGATCGAGCGCCAAGAGCTAGATTTGGCGGGTCTAAAACACCGGGTTTGCCCAGGGTGTGGGGGGGTTGACCTGCCTGTTGGCCGGGATCGCTGTTTTGATTGTGATCCACTGCGTGGGGGTAACCCATGAGCCAGAGCCGCCTGCACTCGTTTGTTGAGGCCAATTTAAACACCTTCGCCGGGTTTGGGATTAGCTGGTGTTTGTCGTATTGGGTGGTGCCCCTGTGGGGGTTGCCGCAATCGCCGAGCGTCGCCACAAAAATCACCCTGCTGTTTACGGCGGTGAGCCTGGTCCGCAACTACCTGCTGCGCCGGTTGTTTAATCGTTTTTATTTCGCGTGGCCCGCTAGGGTTCGCGTTTCCCCGTCCCAAATCGCTCAAACCGGTTTGGGATTAACCCTCCTCGCGGCTCTCCTGGGAGGCGCGTGAAAATTGTTTTTAATAGGAGCCTCCATGGAAATTTTTTACACGATCGCCTACTGGTTGACCCGCCCGCAATTTTGGGGCGGGGTCGTTGTTGTTGGGCTAGTGGGTTATTTAGGTTATTACTGGGCAACCCATTAGGAGGGGCAGTGGACGTTTTTTGGGCTATTTTAGGTTTCACAGGTTGTTTGTTTTTGGCTGGTTTAATGATCAGTTATATCGACGACCGGCGAGCCAAAAAATCCAAAAAATACCACTGCCATAATCGGAGAACCACTGAGTGACTTTAAGTCACTCAGTGGGGGGCGGGGAATTAGCTTTTTCAAAAAAAATATCGTGAAACAATATTTTTTACTCGCCTTAATGTGTTGTTGCGCGATATATTAGGACAACAGCAAAGGAAAAACGGCTGATGATCAAAAGCTTTCAAGACAAACAAACCGAAAAAATCAGCCAGGGCGATCGGGTCAAAGCGTTGCCTCCGCAAATCGCCAAACGTGCTTTGATGCGGTTGCAAAGGATTGATGCCGCTTTGACCTTAGACGATTTGTTAGGTCCTCCTTCGCACCGCTTAGAAGCTCTAAAAGGCGACTTGGCCGGGTTTTATTCGATTCGGATAAACGAACAATGGCGGGTGGTCTTTCGCTTTGAAAGCGGGCAAGCCTTCGATGTAAAAATTACGGACTACCACTAACCAAAGGGGGCCCAATGGCCACAAAAAACAAACTGCCCCACACTGGGGAACACCTCGCCGAGTTTATGGCCGAATTTGGGCTTAATGACCGAAAATTGGCGCAGGCGACCGGCCTGAAGCCGGATCAAATCGGCCAGATTCGCCGGGGGTTGCGCTCAATTAGCCCGACCGTAGCCCTTAAGCTGGGGCGGTATTTTGGGACCAGCCCCCAGTTTTGGGCGAACCTGCAAAGCCAATTCGACCTCAAACAAGCCGAATTGGGGGCAGACCTGGAATCAATAGTGCCAATCAAGGTCGCCGAAGAAGTGGGGGGCTAGTGGAAATGGGCAGCTTATGACCTCTGACAACCCCTAGGGGTGTAATCAAAGAAGCTGCTTTGGATGTGGGCTTGCGGCGCTTGGGGGGGGCGGGTTTCACCCAGGTAGGATAGGGAGGCTTGGTATTCGGCGGCGCATTTGGGATTGTCGCACCGATAGCTGATCAAGGCACAACCCTCCGGGTCAGGGTCGGTGCGGATGATCGAGGCGCGGGAACCGCAATGTTTACAACGTCCTTTCATGTAGTTTGCCACCTTGCCCTCCCCTATCGAATTTGTCCCCTATATTCCCTCATCCAGCCAATTATTTCAAGCCTTTTACCTCTTCCCCTCCTGGTTTTTCCGGGCCTTTCTTGTCCCCCGCATCTCCGGCCCCGGTCGCGCGCAATAAATCGTCAAAATTAGGGTCTAATTTAATCCAAAATTGGGGGTCCAATTGGGCGTTGATTTCCTCGGCGATTTGCTCGGCGATGGGGGCCACCACCAGACGGTAATAGTTCGCCAAGACCTTGTTGAAATCGGGGGCCGACTTGCCAATAAATGCGGTGTTGATCAACTCGGCGGGGATTTGGTGGGCCTCATAAATCGACAAGCGAGCCTCGGCGGTGGTTTTGTCGAAATCGTCTTTAGCCAAGCTCTGACTTAAATCCACAAATTTAAAAATTTCCTCTATTTTTTGGTCCTTCAATATGCCCCGAAAATTGAGCAAAACCTGTTTTGATCCACCTGGGGTGTTGCTGGTCCTGATCGCGTCCACCAGTTTTGACTCAATATCGCCGACCATCTCGGCTATTTCATCGGGCGTTTTTCCGGCCATTGCTTCGGGGGTGATCCAGTCCTGGAAGTTCACGTTTAAAAGGAGCAGCGCCGAGACCAGCCCGTTTGAGTTGTAAAAATGGATTCGTTGGCCCTTGGCCGCCGCCGCTAAGGCAATGTCGGTAATCGCCCCCGAATATTCGGGGACTCCGTAAAAATCGGATTCGGGGCAGGGCTGAAACGAATAAATCACTTGCTCTGGTGCTAGGGTATTAACTAGTTTTCCCTGGTCCAGTTGTCCAAAAAGCCCTTTTTTGGTGATTCGCAACACCCGCGCGTTAAGCCGCCTCAAACTGGAAAAACTTTTGCCCCTATTTTGCACTATTTGCAGCGCCCCATAGCCAAAAACGGAGCGGTCAAACACAAAGGCATAAAGGGCCGACTTGGGAAACC
>MFNE01000053.1:61412-72501 GCA_001783695.1 Candidatus Lambdaproteobacteria bacterium RIFOXYD2_FULL_50_16 | reverse complement strand
CTGTTTTGCGGTTGGTTTTTCTGGTAATTCCTTATGATCCAGATTTAGTTCATGGGGGCGGTATCCCGCGCAAACCAAGCGGGTTCGAAGGTGGATCGCGCTTTCGTGCAGCGCGTTCAGCCGGAGTAGGGCGGTGATGGTCTCGGGGTTGATCGGCGGTTCTAGCCAGTCCCCGGTGGCGATCCCCGAATCAAAGGGCTTTACGATTTGCAACTGTTTGATGGCCTTTTCAGATAGCCCCGCCGCTTGGATAGTTAAAGGGTCTGTTTGGGCATTGCCCGAGGCTAGGCCGTATTTGTTGTTATCCACTGGTAAGTCCTAGGTTAATGCCAGGGACTAAGCCCCCGGTGCCGGTTTTTAAAGGGGCGCTACCATTTGCGCCCGTGGTGATTCCGAAGCCAACCCCTTTTGGGCGCGAGGATAATTTGGAGCCTTCGACCGGGGACCGGCTGGCCGCGTGGGCCAGTGCCCAAAACAGATCGGCATGGCCAACCCCTTTTTTTCGGTCCGCCCGGATCGTTGCCCGCCCGGTTGAGGTGTTGCCCGTTTTGATCGCCAGGAAGGCTTGCAAAATTTCTTTGTGTTGGCCGTCCCACTCCAGCCGCTTTTGGGCCACCAGGCGCTCGACGTGAAAAACCAAGTCCCATTTTGATTCAAGGGAATAAACCAAGGGGTGGACCTCGAAACGCCAGTCAAGTTCAGCGCTGAAACCTGCTAAAAGGTTGATGATTTGGGCCCCGATCCCGGTTGCGTCGATGGTTAAAGACCGGGCCTTAAAGCGTTTGACCGCTTTTTTGATCTGGGCCACTTGCCAGTTGATCGACTGATTCCCAAAGCTTTTGGCCTCGATCACCCGCAAGCGGTCCCCTCGATCCTCCAGCGCGGCCAAGCTGGCCCTGTCTCCCTTTTCCCCACCTCCGTTTGGGTCAAAGCCCAGGTCCACAGGGAAGCCCTCGGCGGGGTTGTGATCGGGCAAGGGGGCGGGTTCGTTGATCCATTCGCCCTTTTTGGTTTCGGTCCCCTTGGTGAAATAACAGGCTTGCAAATCGTCGAATTTAAACAAAGAGCCCGAATCCGAAAGCCAACCACAGCGGAATAGAAAATCCTTTTGCCGCTCCGAATAGCCTAGCCTGTCTATTTTATCCCAACTAATCAGGTCAAAGCCGCCCTTGATGGCGTCGTCTAAGGTGATCTTGACTCGGTGGATTGCGTCGGTAATGGCTTTTCCTTTGTCGTCGGTGCCTTCCCAGATCTGGAAAGAGGCGTGGGAGGTGACCGAGGGGGTGGAAACGTAGGTGATCCGGTAGTTGCCTTGGATCGCCATTGGCCGGGCGGTTTCTAAAATATCTTCAAGCCGAGGAATCCAGCAAAATTCGTCAAAATAAAGGTCCCCATGATAACCTTGGGCGGTTTCCGCATTGGTCGAAAGAAAAACAAAGCTCGCCTCCCCTTTGTCTTTTAATTGGACCGTTATTTCGTCGGTGCCTCTTAGCTCTACGCCCAGATACTTTTGAGAAAAAATGCGGATAGCTTGGCGAATAATGCCCACTTGCCGCCTTGAGGCAGAAATAAAAATTTGATTATTTCCTGTCTCTATTAGGCGGACTAGGGCTTCCCACGCAATCGCAAAAGTAAGGCCAACCTGGCGGCTTTTTAGGTAAAAACGAAACTCGGCTGGATCGGCTAAAAAATTGAGTTGGTGCAGGTAAAAAAAAGGCTTCTCAACCTTGGCCAAATTGACCTGGGAAAAGTTATTCCGTCCCAATTTTTGGGGTTTATTCTTCGGCCCTTCCTTAGCCCTCAATTTTTGCAGTTCGTCTTTTTCTTTTTTTTGGCGGAGTTGGTCCCTGATTTTGACCGCCTCTTGTAATTCCCGGTAAATATTAAGGTCTTTGACCTTGCCGGTCGAGGCGGCCCGGCTCAGTTCATCGACGCGCAACTCGGCGATGGTCAAGGAATCGACTTTGCACAACCATCGCTCTTCTTTTTTCCACCCACGCAGGGTGCGGGTGCTAATCTCTACGCCCCTTTGGGCGAGCAAATAGGCGGCCACCTCCTGGAGTGTTCTCCCTAATTCATATTGCCTTTTTGCTGCGTTTTTGATCGCTTTGGGGTGCGCCAATGTCCCTCCTTTTTTCCCACCATAACAGAGGCTCCCCTTCTTTAAGAGCGCCCCGCCCGTGGTCCACCATCAATCCACAGTCCGCACGGTTGCGCGATGGGAATATGGGTGGTCAAGTGGTGTATAAGAACGATCACAAAACCCGAATTTTGGATCAATAGATGCCCACACCCTACCCCCTCGCTTTGGCCGAATTCGCCGCCACTCCCTTGGCTATTATGCCCGAGGCCGCCGAAATGATTTTAGGGGTTTTGCGAGGCAATAAAAACCTAGCCGCCCTGGCCGAGGCCCAGGAGCGCCGCCAGATGCTAGACGCCGAAGGGGCCCAAATTCCGGGCGCGGTGTTAGGACTCGACCAGGGGAGCCTAAGCCAAAGCTACCTCGCCGAGGTGGTGGGAGGCGTGGCCGTGGTCAACCTATATGGGCCTATTTATCCAAAAGCCAACCTGCTGTTTAACGTATCGGGCGGCACCAGCCTAGAAATCCTAGTTAAAACCCTGAACCAAGCGTGGGCGGACCCCAAAATTAAAGCGGTGGTGCTGCGGATTGATAGCCCTGGCGGCTCGATCTACCAAGTGGCCGAGACCGCTGAGTTGATCAAAAACGCGCCCAAACCCACCTACGCCCACGCCTCGGGCACCTGCGCCTCGGCGGCCTATTGGATCGCCTCGGCGGCCAGAAAAATTTACGCCAACCAAGGGGCGCTGGTAGGCTCGATCGGGGTTTTGGTGCAATACACCGACGACAGCCGGGGCCGGGAGGCGATGGGGCTAGACGATTACACCGTGGTTTCCTCCCAGTCACCCGACAAAACCGCCACCCCCGCCGACAAAAAAGGGGAAAAGCTGTTTCAGCAAATGGTGGACCGCAGCGCCGTGCATTTTATTAGTGCCGTGGCTCGTTACCGGGGCATCACTAGCCAAAAGGTCCAAAGTGAATTTGGCCAAGGATTTGTGGTGGACGGACCCGAAGCCTTGAACCGGGGCATGATCGACGGGGTAAAACCCCTGGGCCAGTTAGTGGCCGAGTTGAACCAATCCAAGCCGGGGGATTCACCCAGGCAAAACGCCAACCACCAGACGGAGCAACCCATGGCAGGCGAAGAAACCCCAGCAGCAGAGCCCCAAAGCCCAGCGCCTAGCGCCGAATTGTTAGCCCAGGCCCAGGCTTTGGCCGCCGCGCAAGAAGTGCTGGCCCAAAACCAAACGGCCTTGGCCGAAGCTCAAAAAGCACTGGCCGAGCAGGCCGGAAAAATTAAAGGGCTCGAAAAGGAATTGGCCGCTTTAAAGCAAGAAGACGATCCAGCCGCCAAGACCCCCCCGGTGCATGGCACTAGCGGGGCAGGTAAAATCCCCAGCCTGATCTAGGCCATAACCATCTAAGGAGCAAAAAATGCAGCATGTATTAAGCCCCGCCGCCCACGCGGCAATCAAGGAATTGGCCGATGCCCAGGCCCTCGCCTACCAAGTCCAGCCGGGCGCGGTTTTTTCTTTGTCTCGCGGGGACCAAGAACAAATCGTTTCCGAGCGGATCAAAGCCAACCCGCTGTTGGACCGGATCAACCGGGTGATCGTAAAGCACCCCTCGGCCAAAAAGATTTTTGGCAAAATCACCGGCACCATCCATGGGCGGGGGACCCGGTCGCCAAAGGAAAAAATCGCCGATTCGGTGAGCCGCTACGAAGTCAAAGAGCGGGATTTCGACTATGTGATCCCTTATGGGCTCCTAGACACCTGGTTTAGCGCCGCAGGCGGTAGCCAAGAGGTGTTCGCCGGGATGATCAAGGAGTGGTACGCCAAAAAAATGTCCGACGAAATGGCCGCCATCGCCCTGCGTGGCACCAGCCAAGCGGCCAATCCCCAAGGCGAGGGCACCGATGAGGCAAAGTTGCAGGCGGTGGACCTAGGTTTCGAGCAGTTGATGCGCGACGCCACCTATGGCAAGCCCGCCAACGTATTGGACAATATGGGCGATGGCGGCTCGGTGATTATCGTCGGGCCTAAACGCGAACTTTCGGGCGCGGGCGCGGTAGTGGCGAACCTAGGTGGGGTTCCTAACGAGGTCCAAATCCCCTTGCCTGGCCACGGCTTTATCGCAGGCGGGATGGTGCGGATTCGGTTTTCCGTCAACTACAACGGCGAATTTTTATTAAAAGCGGGCACCGACGCCAACAATTTGGTGATCGAATCCGCCTATACCGTCGAAACCTTCGGGGCAACGGTTTTGATCTCCCAGGTGGGGCACTTCGAGACCCTAGACCAGGCGGTTTCGGACGCCATGGCCGATTTACTGCCCGAGGATATCGCCTTTGAAGGGGACTTAGAGGTGATGTTGTCCAGGGACGTGGCCGCCGAGGCCGAGGCCAAATTGATGGCCACGATCGACGGGTCCAACCCCTTGGTGAGCAATAAATCCTATATTGCCCAAATGCTTTCGAGCTTTGGCGGCCTGGTTTCCAACCGGGTGATGGGGATGAAAGCCCGCCAAGTGATGATCACCGCTTGGAAAAACCTGTCGTATTACGAACTAGACGGCTCGCGCCGGGTGAAGTTCGAAGACAACCCCAAAGAAGGCGGGTTGGTCCAATGGACCTACTACGCCGCTTGTCAAGCGGTCGAGGACGTGGACGCCTGTATTATTTTAAACAACGTCTATTTCCTCAGAAAGCACGAAGACCAAGCCTAGGCTTGAGCTAAACCGGGGCCAGGCTACGGACTGGCCCCAATGATAGGGGGAAAAAATGGGAAAGTTTAAGGAATACCAAGACCGCTTTGGAAAAAGCGAGGGAGCCCCCAAGCCCCCCCACCAAGCCAAGCCTGGCCGATTCGGGTTGGTGCATGGGCAGAAGCCCGCCGAGCCCACAGGGGAGTCCGCCGCGCTCGATATTTTAGCCGAGCGCGAGGCGATGAAAGGGTTGGGCCAGGCAGAGCGGCAAAAGGAAAAAGCGCGAGTGGTCCGCCACTTTCGCCCCGAGGTGGACGCCTGGAAAGAAAAAGGTGGGCCGATTGATGCGGCCCTGCTCTCTTGGTTTGCAATTTTTGTCTTCGACCTAGGCGATATGGGCGAGTTTTTAGAACTCACCCACTTGGGCGAAGAAAACGAGATCCACCAAGTGGCCATCCCTAAAAAGGACTGGCGGCTCTTGCGGGTTTATACCCTGCTTGATTGGTGCGCCGAGCGCCAAGCCGCGAGGGAATCGTTTGCCCCCTTTTTGGTCCAAGAGTACGACCGGCTAGAGCCCAGGGAGTTGGAACCCGCCACGCCGGGCGCTTTGCCGCCGAAGTTGATTGGCTCGCTGGATTATTTCTATTTTTACCAGCTTTTGACCGAGGCTAAACTCGAAGAAGCGGTGGAATTCGGCGAGCGGCGTCTGGCCCAAGGGTCCAAGGCCCAAATCAAGGGGCGGGTAGAGGAGGCTAAAAAAACATTGGCGGGCAAGCTAGACCAGGCTTGGAACGCCAAGGAATGGGCTTTTGTGGCGAGTAAAAAGGGAGCTTGAAAGCCTCCCCCGCAGGGCAGGGGGGAGCCAAAAGCTAGGGGCAGCCCTCCAGGGCCCTTTGGTTTTTAGGCTTTCCCCTCCCTGTTTTAACCCAAATCGGAGCGCCCCATGGCCCCTAAAAAGAAACCGGCCCCGGTTAAAGAGGCCCCCAAAGACCCGGCCACAACCGAGCCAAAAAAGAAAATGACCAGGGCCGAGGCCTTAAACGCCAAGCCTAAAAACTAAAGGAAAAAATGCCGCCAATCGTGAACAGGCCCGCCCAAAGCGCCGCCGAAATCAACCCCGGCAGCGGCTGGCCGGTGATTTTGGCCGCCGATTTTACCCAGGATCGGGCGGTTCCTGATCAATTGACCGGGGCCGCGATCGAGGCCGCGCTTTCGGTGGCCGCCCAGAAGGCTATCGCTTGGCTCCAAAGCCGAGACCCGGCCCAACCTGCTTTAACGGCGTTAGAATCGGTGGATTTTACCCAAGGGGTTTATTGGCTGGCGCTGGCCGAATTAGCCCCTAGGTTTCCCCGGTATTTCGCCAAGCGTCCAGATGGGGCGGATTTTGGCGAACTGGAGGGCGCGAGGCGGCACTACGAAACCGAGGCTAGGGGCTGTTTGGCCCGGATCGCCGGTTTTGCCGCACCCCCGGTGATTGGGTGCCACCAGTTAGGCCCCAAGGAGTAAGGGATGCACGATAAAGCCAATCAGTTGGTGGACGCCTTGCGCGCCTCGGGCTTTAAAAAAGAGGATATTGAGGTCCATTTGGTGGGTGGGCAATTTGAACATTTAGGCCGCCCCGCCGAGGGGGGATTAATCCAGAGCCAAGGGTTATTGGACTACACGGTTTTTTTGAGCGCTCAAGGGTTAGAGGAATTAACCGCTTTGCAGATCACCTTGACCGGGTGGTGGGCCGAGGTCCGAGAAGACCGGGAAACTATGGTTTTTTCCTTTGGGGATGATGGGAATGGCTCGGAAACCTTCGAGGCGGTGGTGGACCTGAAATTGGCGTATCAGCTTTATTTAGCCGCGGACGAAACCGGGCCGATCCAAATCAGGGGCACCCAGTACCGAGTGGCCGAGGCCCCGGCCATGCCCGAGGGGTTATGAGTGCAGACGGCGAACTATAATATCGAGCTAGAGGGGATCGACCGGCTTTTGGGCAGTTACCGGGCGTTAGTCCCGCAAGAGAAAAAAAGGATAGTTTGGTCGATGATGATTAGGCGGGCTTTACAGCTAAACCGGGCCCGGATAAAGGCCCAGGAGAACCTAGACGGCTCCAAGTTCGCGGAGCGAAAAAACGGGGGAAAAACCAAGATGTTAAGGGGCCTGTTACGGGAGGGGAAAAAGCCCCAAATCAGGAAGCGAAACTTGGAAACAGGCGGCATTTTGGAGACCACTAACCCTATTGCCGCTCGCCACCATTTTGGTTTTGCCCAGATCGTTCAGGCTTGGACCAGGGAGGAAGCCCTGGCCTACATAAAAAACGATAAAAAGAAAAATTTGATTCACGGCCAAGGCGGGGATAAGAGCCCTTGCACCAAATTGCAAGCAAGAACCCTGATTAGCGATCTAGGGTTTAAGCAATTGGTATTAGACGGGAAAAAGGTAAAGGCGAGTATTAAAAATTTGCAGCGGGCTTTTACCCAATCCCAAGCGGGAATGCTGATAAAAAAAGACCGAGTTTTAAACAAAAAACCCCTAAGAACCCGGTGGGAGGTCAAGGTGGCCGCTCGGCACGTTTTAGGGCTAGGGGAGACGGATAAAACTCTATTGACGGCCTACTTTGCCGAGTTGATCGCCAAGTTCAGCCGTTTGGAAATGCACCGGGAAAACGTGGCCCGAACCTCGGCCATGCTTTTAAACGCGGCCTAGGGAGGGCGCTATGGATTTTGAACAGTCCTTTAGTTTTTTATTGCAGTGGGAAGGCGCGGTTTCGGATCACCCCGACGATCGAGGGGGGCTAACCGTTTATGGGTTGTCCGAGCGGACCCACCCCGAGGCATGTGCCGCCGCTTTTGTGGCTTATAAAGCAGGCGACGAAGCCGGGGCAAAAGCAATCGCCCAGGAGGTTTACCGGGCCGAATACTGGCAGAAATGCCGGTGCCCCGAACTAGACCCGAGACTAGCGGCCGCCGTCTTTGATGCGGCGGTAAATTTGGGCACCCGAGGGGCGGGGATTTGTTTACAAAAGACGATCAACCGTTTAGGCGGCGGCGTCGCCCCCGATGGGGCGATTGGCCCTTTGACGGTGGCCGCCGCCAAAACCCTTTTAGACGCCTTGGCTTGGCGTCAATTTAATTTGGAGCGGTTGGCCTATTACGCGGAAATCGCCCAAAAACGACCGGGGCAAAGAGCTTTTTTGCTGGGTTGGATCAACCGAACCTTGGCGCTGGGGGATTTGATCGGGCAAGGCGAAACATGACCTCGGACCACGACGAAATAAACCGGACGCTCGGGCGGGTCCAAGGGCTTTTGGAGTCCTTAGACGCAGGCCAAAGGTCCCACCAGGCTAAATTGGACCAGATCATTAGCGCCCAGGGGCGGGTCTTTGAGTCCGCCCGCAACATTGCGGAAATAAAAGGGACCCTTGATAAACATGGGGACCGTTTAGGCAAGTTGGAAAACTGGCAGTCCGTCGCGAAGGTCCGCTTAAGTTTATTGGCCGCTGGAATATCCAGCGGGGCCGCCTATTTTGTTAAATTTTTCACCCACCCAGGAGGATAAGATGGGGAATTTTAGACGATGTTTTTCGGGATGTTTTTTGGTTTCTTTGATTTTGCTGTTGTCCCCCGCTTCCCTCTGGGCCGAGGGATGGTTTAGCCAAGCGGTGGAGGGCTTCACCTTGGGCGAAATTTTCCAGGGGGCCAACCTGCTTTTGGTGGTTTTAGGCGGGGTTTTTGGTGGGGGACCGGCTGGGATTTGGCTAGTTAAGGCGTTGGCGGTGAACCGACAAGCGATAGCCCTCTATAAAGCCCTGCCCGAAGACGACGCCAAGCTGTTAGACCGGGCGATCCAAGCCCGCCAAAAAGAGTTAGCCCAGGCGATGACTAAAGGACTGAACCTGACGGACCAGCAAAAAGAGCTTGCCTTGCTCGCCATTCGCCAGCTTAAAAAACAACCCTAAATCCCTAAATGGAGCAATACCGATGAGCGACAACTGGAGCGAAATTACCGCCAGCCTCGAAAATTCGGGGCAAGTGGTGCCCCCCACCGGCCTCTATGGTCGATCGGGTTATTTGGTCGAAGACGGCAACGCAGCCAAGGTCCAGACCTTTGACGGCAATAGCGACGAAAGCGCCCTCTTTTTAGGGGATGCGCGGTTGACCCAGGAACTGACCGCCTACCGGCTCAACGCCAAGGCAAAGGCCAACTTGATTATCAATTCGGGCCCATTCACCCATTTGGACGGGGCGAACCTCCCTAGCCGGATCGCCGAGATTCGGGCGTTGGGGGAGGTGGAAATGCTGGTGGTGGACAAAGACGCGGACGCCGCCTTTTTGACGGACCTTAAAAACGAGCTAGCCAGCTTGGCGGCTCAAAAGGTGGAAATTCGGGCGCTTTGCCGATACCGCAAAGCCTTGGTCTTAAACTTAGCCACCCTGGCCGCCGTGGATAAAACGGGCGGATTGGTGGGAATCCCTGCCCCAGGCCACCCCTTGGCCGCCGGGGACACGGTGATCTTGCTGGGCACCCTGAACTACGACGGGGCCTATCTCTTAGACGCCACCACCAGCGCGGGCGAATTGGTGATCCCGGCCACCTTTGTCGCCGAAACCTTCGCGGCCGGGGCCAGCCTAGAAGAAAAGCCCGAAAGCTATTTGGCGGCCTATTCGGCCGAGTTTGGGAGTTTTTCTTATCCGAGGATTAGCCTAGTGGCCCCCACCACCCAAAATGGTTGGTTGGGCGCTTATGCGGGGGCGGCCGCCAACGTGGAGACCTTGGCCGAAGAACCGGGCAACGTGGAGCGCCACGCCCTCTTGGGGGTCTCGATTGACGAAGATTGGCAGCTTAACAAGCTCGCCGTAATCAAAGGCTTGGCGGCAGGCCGGGCGGTGGTTTTAAAGCGACATCCAGAAGACCCCACCAACGTTTATATCAACCTATCCCCGATGTTATACGGGGCCCAGGATGATCAAAAAACCCTGCCTTTGGCGCGGATCGCCGACAAGGTATTGCGCGAGGTGCGCCTGCGGGCCTTTCCCGCGATCAACGCCCACAAATTTCCCCGCACCGATGCGGGAGCTATGGCCATCGCGGCCCTAGCCACGGGTGGATTTGGCGCGATGAAAAACGCCGGGGAACTAACCAAAGCCGAGGTGACCGCGAAGTGGGTGGGGGCCGCTTGTCAACTCACTATTGCCGCCGAAGGGCCCAACCATGTTTCGGTGGTGGCTGAATCGGTGACCCTAACCCCGGCAACCTAACCTCGAAACCAAAAAAGCAGGCTACCCCATGAAACAGCATTACCAAGGCTTCAACGTCGAAATTATAACCCCCCTGGGGCCGGTTTTGGCTAAAGACTATACCCTTAATTTCCCCGATTTATTCGACACCCAAAACGGGGTTCAAATCCTCAAAGACGGCGACGCCTCTGGAAAACTCACGCTAAGGGCCAAAGCTCTTTTTGCCCTAATGACTCTGGCGATAGTGGGGGGCTCTTGGCAAGAGGCAAGGCCCTTAGAGTTTTTGTTAATCAACTTAAACGAAGACAACGGCGGTTTGCCGATTGTGATCTTGTGCGAAAGCGTCTTGGTCCATTTGCCCAAGGATTTTTCGGGAAACCTGATTGAGGGCTCCGACGACTGGCTAAACTTCGATTTTCAGGTCCTAAGCCAAGTCTTTATCAACGGGGTTCCTGTCTTTGCAAAACGCAACCAAGCCAGCTTGCTTTAATATTTAAAATAAGGGGGAAAACATGAACAAAAAGAAAGAAGTAAATCCAACAAAACCAGAAAGCCAGGGGCAAAAGCTGGCCCGAGGGTTTAACAGGAAAATCAGCCTCCCGTTTAGCTTAGACAACGGCACTAAAGGGGAGTTGGAATTTGCGTTCGACCGACAAGCCCTTAGCCTCGGCAGGCTTTTAGTTGGGCGGATTATGCAAGGGGTTGAAAAAAAACCAGAGTTAGCCGCTAGCGATTTTTTGCAAGGGGCCTTGGGCCAAGGTAGCGGCGCTATGTTTGGCCAAATCGTCAACGATCCCGACAACCCAGGCGCGGCTTTAGATATTTTTCTGTCTTTGGCCGAAACCTTTAGCGAGACAGGGCTAACCTTGGGAAAGCCCAAGGCCCAAACGTAAGCGATCAAGACCAGTTGATTGCCTTGGCGCTTTACTGGCGTCAAGCCAGCCCCGAGGAAGTTTGGGCCCTGGATGATCAAGAGTTGATTTTGGCAGCAGGGCGGGCGCTCTGGATCGAAAACCGATTTTTTAGGGGACTCCACGGGGAGGGATAATGGCCGAGACCGGAAAGCTTCAAGTAAAAC
>MFNE01000053.1:59067-61371 GCA_001783695.1 Candidatus Lambdaproteobacteria bacterium RIFOXYD2_FULL_50_16 | reverse complement strand
TTCGCCCTTAAAGTCTTGACCGACAAGGTGGCCGAGCAAGCAGCCAGCTTTGAAAGCCTCCAAGACGCGACCGGCACCACAACCCAAGGCATGGCCGCCCTAAAAAACCAGATTTACCAAGTCAACCAAGCCTTGGGCCTCAAAGATGCCAAAGCCGCCGCCGAGCAGCTACAACTAACCCGCGAAGCCTCGGGTCTCTTAGGTGCCGATCTTGAGGCCTTAACCATTCAAACCGGCCAGCTTGCCGCCCGCTTTAAAAGCGTGGAAGCGCCCGACGCTCTCAAGGCCCAAGTAGAATTGATGCGCCGCTTTGGGACTTCGGTCAAAGAAGTGGGCGACGCTTACGCCTATCTTGCAGGCAAAGGGGGAGACCTTAGGGGCGAATTGGCGGACACGGTTTTGGAATACTCGGTCCAGTTTAAAGAGGCGGGGTTAAGTTTTGCCCAGACCATAGGGGTAATTGGCCGGGGGCTGAAAGATTCTTGGAGTATCGATTTTGTTGGAGATATGTTCAAAGAGGGGCGTCTAAGGTTAACGGCGGGGGATGCGCCCACCATATTGGCTTTGCAACAAATCGGGCTGGCGGACCTACCCGACCAAATAAAGGCGGGCGGGATTGATGCGGCCAAGGCCTTTTCCCAGGTGGCCGCCAAACTGGCGACACTCCCCCAAGCCCAGGCCTTTGGCTTTGGCAAAGATATTTTTGGATCCAAGTTTGAAGATCTAGGAACCGAAACCGCGTTAAGTGTTTTGGACGGAATGAAGGACCGCCCGAAGATCGCCGGGGCGATTGACCAGGTAGCCCACCAGCTAGGCGGGCGGTTTTCGTGGAAATGGGGCCAAGCCTTGTCGGCAGTGGATAACGTATGGTCCAAGGCTTTAGACGTAATGGCCCCCGCCCTTTTGCCCTTGATTAAACTGGTGGAGCGTTTTGCGGCCAAGGCCGAACAATTCGGGCACACTTACCCCAACCTTACCAAGGTGATTGCCCTTTCCGGGGCCGCTTTTAGTGTCGCCGCGATTGGGGTTGGGGCCTTATCGGCGGCTTTGACCGTTTTAACCGGGCCGGTCGGGCTGGTCTTGGGTGGGGTGGCCCTGGTTGGCTTTGGGCTTTACCAACTCGAACAAAAAACCGGGGCGCTTTCGGCGGCCTGGAGTGGTTTTAGTGAGGCCATTAAGCCGGGGCTTTTGGGCCTAAAAGAAGCGTTTGGGGCGCTCTGGGTTGCAATCAAACCGGGCCTGTCTTGGGCGCTGGAAAACCTCAAAAAGTTAACGGGCGAAACCGACGGGTGGGCCGCCGCGTTTAAGGTGGCTGGCAAGGTGGTTGCGGTGACTATGGACGTGATGATTTTAAAACCGATCAAGGGCGTGGCTGAAGCCATCACCCAAGTGATCGACGCCTGGGGGGAAATGTCGGACGCCATGGGCAAGGGGTTTAGCTTAGAAGGCATAAAGGCCTTTGCCTCGGGCGCTCTTAAAATGCTCTTGGGGATTTTTAAAGCCGCCTTTTCGGTGATCCCTGGTGGGGCCGCCTTAACCGAGGCCTTCGAACAAAACATCCCCAAGGCCCTTGCCGCCATTACCAGTAGCCCCCAAGGCCAAAACCCCACCCAAGCCCAAGCACCCATAGGGCCTTGGCGAGACAGTTATAAAACCCCAGACCAAGGGGCCTTGGCGGGCTCAATCGGCCCCAGGGGAACCCAAATCCAGATTGGGGCGATTTATTCAGGCAGCCGAGACGCCGCCGAGGATATCCGCCGCTTTGCGCTGGCCGGGGGTTAAGATGCTTTTTGGATTTGGGGATTTTGAGGGACTGATCATTGGGGATTTTGAGTTCGAGCGGGTCTTGGATTTTTCGGGGGCCGTCCAAAGGGATGCGAGCCTATCTAAGGTCGAAGACGCCCCGTTGCGCCTATCCTTTACGCTGCACGACAACAACCGTTTTGGAAATCATCATATTTGGAGCCCTGATAAATCCAAAGAGGAAAAGCTAAAAGAGCTACGCAACATGGCCCAGAAGAATGGGCTCGATAATAAGGCCCAGGTGTACCCCTTGATCCACTCGGGGCTCAATGCCACCCAGGTGGCCAGCGTGCGTATCTCGCGGTTTTCCTGGGAATTTAAGACCGATTATATCAACTGCGTCTTGGACCTAGAGGTGGTCTTAAGCCTGCAAGAGCGGGCGGACCTAAAAAGCCCCCCCGCCCTCAAAGATGGGGCCAGTGTCGCCGACACCCCCGACGCGACCAAGGCCGCCCTGACCCAAGGGGGAACCGAGCAAGGCAAAAAGGCCGGGATTTTGGC
>MFNE01000053.1:58086-59009 GCA_001783695.1 Candidatus Lambdaproteobacteria bacterium RIFOXYD2_FULL_50_16 | reverse complement strand
CGGTTGATTTTAAACTCGACCTAGAGCGGCAACGGGCGGGGCTTTTGTCCCTGACCACCAAGGAGCCGGTCGAGGTGGGGGCCAATGCGATTTTTTCAATAGGCCGGGGCTCCGAATTGGTGACTGCTTTAGGGCTTAAGGTTTTGGGCTGTTATCAGATTGCCCCAGGGCTATTTGAAATCGACGCAGTGGGGGCGGCCCGCTTGCTCTTAGACCTGCCCTTTGTGGGGCAGCTTAGAAACCTGACAGCCGAAATGGTGCTGGCTAAAATTGCTAGCACGCTAGGGCTGGGCTTTGTTTCTTTTTGCCTGCCAATAGCTGCAATGCCTCGGGATATGGTTTTTTTAGGGAGCGTCCGGGGGGCTTTGGACCAAGTGGCCCAGTGTTTTGGGTTTGAGCGCGAGCGGTGGGCACTCGATACGGTAGGCAAAAAACTTTTGTTGCTACCTGGAGCGGTGCCCGGCCTCCCTATCCCGATCACGCCCGAATATATCAGGGAAGAACGGGTGGGCGGTTTGGAAATGGCCATTTTGGCTAGGATGCGCCCTTTTTTAAGTGTGACCCACCGGGGCCAGGTTCAAGTGGTGGACCGAGTGACTTTTGACTCGAAACGACAAACCATGTTTTTAAGTTGGGCCGATGAAAATTGAAGACCTTAGAAAACTGGTTAAACGCGCCTTTCCAGGCTTGGGCGGCTGGCAATATGCCCGCTTTGCCCGAGTGGTAAAGGTTTATTCTGCCCAAGGGATAGATACCCAACTCCGCCCCTTGGCGGTGGTGGACCTGGTGGTTTTAGACGCCGACTTAGCTAGAGACCCGCTATTTAAGGGCCCATTGCGAAAAGTCACCTTGAGCGCCCCCAGCGTTTTTGAATACGCCCCGCCCGAGTTGGGCGACGTGGCCCTGATCTCTTTTGGTTATTG
>MFNE01000053.1:54838-58078 GCA_001783695.1 Candidatus Lambdaproteobacteria bacterium RIFOXYD2_FULL_50_16 | reverse complement strand
GACCGGGCAATAGTCACCGGGTTTTTACACCGAAACCGATTGGTCAAAGTAGAGCCCGGCACCTGGCGGATCGCCGGGCCCATGGTGGCCGCGTTGACCGCCAAAACCTTTGTGGAGCTTGGAAGCGCCGAAGACTTCGCCGTTTTGGGCTCGGTTTTGATCGAAACCATGGTGGCGATTTGCGACCAGATCGAGCTTTTAGGCGCAGTAGGCAACCTAGGGGCCCCCTTGGGCAACCTCGCCACAGTCCAAGCGAATCTGACCCAAATCAAGCTGGATTTACCCAATATTTTATCAACTGCGGTCAAGGTGGGGCAATATGGCAGCTAGCGGCAATGGGGCTCTACAAAGGTACAAAGACGCCACAGGATTGGACCCGACCCCCGAATTGGCCCAATTAGTCCAAGCGATATTTGACGAACTCAAGGCCAACGGGTCTTTTTCCTTTGCCTCGGGCCAAGTGACCGGAACCACAGCAACCCAGATCGGGGCGCAAGCTTTGACCAGCGGGGCAGCAACGGGGGGCAAGTTCGATGGCTGATCTAAACGCCGCCAAAGGCATGGCTTGGGACCAACAAGCACTCGACCTGAAATTGACCGGCCATATATTCGAGCAAGTGGAAGGGCTGGCCGCTTACGGGCAAGCCTTCCAAATCCTGGTCCGGCAACTGGCGTTCGAGTTTAAGTTGGTCAACGCGACCTTAGACCAAGCCGCCAAAAAAATGCCCTCCCTGATCGAGGCGATCGAAACTCGCCTCCATTGGGTGGAGGTCGGCGGGGTGACCGCCAACTATGAGAAGTCAACCGGCCAAATCAAAATTGGGGCGACTATTTCCGGGGTTGACGGGCCTGGAGTGGCCGCCTTTTTAACCACGCTTAGGAGTTAACCGTGGCCACTATGGACCAGCAAATCAAAGACTTGCTTTTAAGCGAACTTAACTTAACCGAAGATTGGGCCGACCAGGAATTGCAGGCCCAGACCCAAGGGACCGTTTTAGAGCCAGTTTTGCAAGCCAAGGAAGACATTTTTTTTGGGCTTTTTTCGGTGGTGATCTCCAAGGCGTGGGCGGTGATGCTGGCCGCCTTTGGGGATTTGGTGCCCCAACTATTTATCCGCTACGCTTCAGGCCACTGGCTAGACGAACGGGCCTTAGACCACGGCTTGGCCCGAGACTTAGGCCAAAAAACCCGGCTTTTGTTAGACTGCACCAAGGCCCAAGGAACCCCCTTGGTTGTCGAGCTGGGGACTGTCTTTTTTATCAGTGAGACCCGCCCCCGAAGATATCAAGCTGTGGCTTTGGTCGAGCCCGCCGACCAAGACACCACGTTTACTGTCGAGGTGGAGGCTATTTGCCCGCTAGACGTAACGACCGGGGAGATTTGGAGCGCAAGTTATAACGCCCCCTTAGGCTTGGTTTGGGACTGCGAAACCGCCTTGGCCAATGATTCGGTAACTTACAACGGCCCTAGCCCAACCTCTAGCGGCAGCGATCCCGAAACCGACGAAGCGCTTCGCGCACGGATTTTAGCCAAGTTGGCCTCTAGCAGTGTCAACCCCGGCGGGGTGCTTTATTACACCAACCTACTTTTGACCGTGCCGGGGGTAGCCTTTGCAACCCACGACGCCACCGACGGCGCAACCGCGACCATGACTTTTTCGATCTATGGGGCCTCGGGGGCCTTAGGAACACCCGAGCAAGACGCGGCCCAAGCCTTGATCAACCAAGAAAAAATGGAGACCGACACAGCCAACATATTATTGGCCACCGCCGAGGTTTTGGGGCTAATCATCAGCTATAAAAATGCACCCTCCGAGGCCGCCTTGATCGTCGCCGTGGCCGCCCATTTTACCACCTTAGGCCGAGGTGAGGATTTTTACGAAGCCCCGCTGTATGCGGCCTTGTTCGCCCAATTTGGGACTACTTACCCAGGGTTGATTTTGCAACTTAACATCGGTTACATGGCCCTGCCCGCTGGGCGCTACTGGGTGCCCAGTCCCACGTGCCAGGCGTTGCCATGAATTTGCCGGCACTTCCTTGGTTTTTAGCCGGGCCCATCGCCACCCTTTGGGCCCAGGTGGGCAAAGCCCTTTGGGATGGGTTCGAGGCCGCCGCCTATAAAGTGGCCCAATCGGCCTCGGTCGAGCATTCTACGGCGACGGGCTTGGCGATCTTAGAAGCTGATTTGCCCGTTCAGGCTCCCAACTCACTAAGCGAAGCCGCCCGCCGCGCTTATTTACAATTTTACCAAGACGTTTTAGCCCAAAACGCCAAACCCTCTGGATTGGACCTGATCCAAACGATTACCGGGGCGAGCATCTGGTACCGAGATCCCGCCAGTGGCACGCCCTTTTTTTATCTACGCTACTGGGTGGACCTGGACAAGCTGGAGCTAGCCCGTGAGTTAGTGGGTATTTTAGCCCCCGCCCGGACGGTTAAACATTTTCAACTTGTGGCCTATCCGGGCGCGCCTGGAGGTTACGGAGCCCGCTACGGGGAGCGCTACGGGGACGGTTTTCTAGCATTTGAGACACCAGCGGTCGAGGTGACCGTTGGATACGGGACAACGCCCTACGGGCAAGCCTACGGAGATTGAAATGTCGTTTATTGAAAAAATACTGGGCGGGGGGCTCGGAATCCCGGAAAAAAACAGCACCAATTGGGAGGTGATCAACAACCGCAATATCCAATTATCCGGGGTTTTACTCGCCGCCTTAACCGGGCGTTCCCGCGTGGTTGTGGGCGGGTGGAACGGGGCCGATTTGGCGGGGGTGACCGTTTTGTTTTACGACACCCTAACAGCTACCTGGGTCGAGGAGCCCAAAAACAACCTGATTGGGTTAGTGATTCCCCAAAATCCCACGCTCTACTACGCGCTGCGCGGGCAAGTGGTGATTCAGACTCAGGTTTTGGGCGGGGAGGATTCGATCGCCTGGGACGAAACTCGCGTCCCCCTCCTGGTGGCGGGGCACTACCAAAACACGGCCACCACCACCCAGCCCTTTGCCGAATGGATCGGGCCCCAAGACCTCTGGCCCAGGGCCAGCCAAGCCCAGGCGCAGGCTGGTACCGATAACTATGTGATGATGACCGCACTGCGGGTGCTGCAATCCATTCAGGCAAACCCTCAGGCCCCTCCGGATGGGTCGGTTACCGACCTAAAAATCGCCTCCCTAGAATGGGCGGCATCGCACAGCGCCGGACACCTGAAATTCGGGGGGATAATGGTCCAGTGGGGCAC
>MFNE01000053.1:0-54827 GCA_001783695.1 Candidatus Lambdaproteobacteria bacterium RIFOXYD2_FULL_50_16 | reverse complement strand
GGTGAACCAAGAGACCTCCATTTACGTGCAGGGGGTGGGGGTAAACTCGTTTCAAGCGAAGTCGGCTGGTGGTGGATCACCATCAATTATATGGATCGCCGTTGGCGGCAAATAAAGGAGACGAAAATGTATAAACTGACGTTGGACCCCAATATTGTAAAACGCCCCGCTGGGGAGGGGGCCTATTTTTTACAGGTAACGAACCCTGAATATCAGGAGTGGCTAGGCCAGGGCAACCAGCCGGAACCCGCCGAAACGGACCAGGAAAAACAGTACCGGCTCTTGGCCGAGCTTAAAACCGAGCGCAACCGCCTTTTAGCCGAATCGGACCCTATGGTCTTGCCCGATTTTCCCGGTGGGTCAACCCAAGCGCTCCTAGCCTACCGCCAAGCACTGCGCGATTTTCCAGTGCAGTTTCCCAGCTTGGCCAGCCTAGAGGCCTTAGCGGACGCCGATTGGCCGGTTAGGCCGTTTTAGTTAAATGGGGGCGGTGAAGAATCGCCCCTTGTTGTCTTCTCTATTTTAAGAGTATTTTTCCAGGTATTTGTTATGTTCAATCTTTAACTGATCCCAAGCCCACTAAGGACTGGGGATTCAAAACAAAAAAGGCCAAAGACACAAGCCTTTCCCTATACAACTAAGGGTTTACCTGTTTGTCTTTTGACTTTTTCGTTGTCTCTACTTTGTCTTTAGTTTGTCTTTAAACAGTCCCATATGGCCAATTTGTCTCTAATTGTCCCTTATAAATCGGACCGGGACATCAGCTTAAATGGCTGTTTTAAATGGTGACCCCACGAGGACTTGAACCTCGATCTGGGGATTAGGAATCCCCCGTTCTATCCGGTTGAACTATGAGGTCGAAAGCGGGCCCCCGAGGGGGCCCGTTCCTAAAGAGGGAAGGCCGATTGGCCCCCCCTTTAACTACTCGGGTTGAGCATGAACCGCTTTCATTGAAAGCTTAAGCTTACCCCGTTTGTCGCGGCCAATGGCTTTGACGGTGACGACCTGACCTTCCGAAAGGACATCTTCCACGTTTTCAACCCGCTCTTCGCTGATTTCAGAAACATGGACCAACCCTTGGGTGTTTGGTAGGATCTCCACAAAAGCGCCGAAGTCAACGATCTTTTTGATCTCGCCTTCATAAATCGCCCCGATCTCTACTTCAAGGGTCAACTCGCGGACCAAAGCCAAGGCCTTTTCAGCCGATTCTTGGTCGTTAGAGGAGATGTTTACAATCCCAGAATCGTCAATATCCAGCTTAGCGCCAGTCTCAGCTTGAATCGCCTTGATCACCTTACCACCGGGGCCGATTAGGTCACGGATTTTGGTCGTGGGGATCTTGCACTGGATAAAGCGCGGGGCTTGAGCATTGATCTTCTCGCGAGCACCGCCCATAGCCTTGGCCATTTCGCCCAAAATATGAAGCCGACCGCTCTTGGCCTGCGCCAAGGCTTCTTCGAGAACATCAATCGACAGGCCGTCGATCTTAATATCCATTTGCAAGGCGGTGATTCCTTCTTCAGTACCCACCACTTTGAAGTCCATGTCGCCGATATGATCTTCGTCGCCAAGAATGTCGGTTAGAACCGCGTAATCCTTGCCTTCGCTGATCAAACCCATCGCCACACCCGCCACCGGGGCACCCATAGGCACGCCCGCATCCATCATCGAAAGGGAGCCCCCGCAGACCGAAGCCATCGAGGAAGAACCGTTTGATTCGGTGATCTCAGAGACCACACGGATGGTATAAGGGAAGGAGTCCTTAGAGGGAACCAGGGTTTTTAGGCCCCGCTCGGCTAAGTTACCATGGCCAATCTCGCGGCGGCCTGGAGGTCCGATCCGTTTACACTCGCCCACTGAATAAGAGGGGAAGTTGTAATGGAGGTAAAACGACTTGTAATGGAGCCCCGAAGGATCATCCACCATTTGTTCGTCGTCTTTGGTGCCTAAGGTGGTGACTACCAAGGCTTGGGTTTCACCCCGAGTAAACAGGGCCGAACCATGAGCACGGGGTAGGATGCCTACCTCGATGTCGATGGGGCGAACCGTAACCCGGTCACGTCCGTCAACCCGCTTGCCACCTTTGATGATGGTTTCGCGCATGATTTTTTTCTTGGTTGCGCTTAAAACTTCAGAAACCTGCTCGCTCGTGATCCCACTGGTTTCGGTGACCAACTCCTCTTTGACTTGGGCTTTGACCTCGTCGAGGGCCTGGTAGCGGGCCATCTTTTCGGTTAAACCTAAGGCTTTTTTGATCCCTTTTTCGCCTGCTTTGACGATCTTTTTTTCGATGTCGGCGGGGATGGTGGCTACCTCAACCGACCACTTGTCTTTACCGGCCAGCTTGCGAAGTTCCTTTTGCAATTCGATCAAGGGCAATACCGCCTTATGACCCCATGCAAGGGCTTCCAGCATTTCGGCCTCGCTAATGCCATTAGCACCCGCTTCAACCATGACAATGGCGTCTTCCTTGGCCACTAGCAACAAGTCTAGGTCCGACTCCAAAAGTTGGGATGGGCTAGGGTTTCCGATCCACTGCCCATTGATCCGACCGACGTTAATCGCGGCGATCGGGGTCTGGTAAGGGATATCAGAAATCAGCAAAGAAGCCGAAGCCCCCAATATGCCTGCAACAGCCGGGTTGGCTTCGTCGTCATAACTAACGACGGTGGCAATCACTTGGGTTTCATTTAAAAAACCGTCCACAAACAAGGGGCGGATGGGCCGGTCAATCATACGACTGATCAGGGTTTCCATATCACTGGGCTGCCGTTCCCTTTTAACAAACCCACCCAAAATACGGCCTTGGGCGTAGGTTTTGACCTGATACATACAGGTCAAAGGGAAAAAATCGGCACCGGGGTTTGCCTTTTTGTTGGCCGTGCTGGCCACCAAAACCATGGTATCCCCGTATTTAACCATTACCGAACCATTTGCCTGCTTGGCGATATGTTCGGTTTCTAGGACTAACTTTTTACCCAGGTACAAGATTTCAACGCTTTTCATAGTTTTCCTCTTCTCACTTCAAGGCGGAGATCGACCTTTGGTTATTTGCGAATGCCCAGTTCCTTGATTAATTCACGGTACTGGTTGACGTCTTTCTTTTTTAAATAATTCAAGAGATGTCGGCGGCTACCGACCAACTTGAGCAGACCCCTTCGAGAATGGTGGTCTTTGGTGTGGGTTTTAAAGTGCTCGGTCAGGTATTCGATCCGGTTGCTCAAAAGAGCAATTTGCACCTTGGTCGATCCGGTGTCCTTTTCGTTTGCGCCGAACTTTTTAACGAGTTCTAATTTTTTTTCTTGAGTTAACATATTATCCTTACATCCAGCCGTTATACCAACACCTTTTTGGGTTGGAAAAAAAGCCGGCCATCCTGGCTGAATGCAAGATGACCAAGCGCCAAGAGCTGTTGTTCAGGGTCTAACAGGAGGCATTTTTTTTCCTCCTCTTGGTCCTTTAACAATCGCTCCTGGGTCAAAACAATGGGGTTGCCTTGTTTTACGCCTTCCACTTCGGCTAAAGAGACCGTCGAGGCGCGATTCCAGTCCGAAAACAAAGAGACCGGGTTCAAAAAAGGCATTAACAAGTGAGACTGTACCGAATTTTCGATTTGGTCAAGGTTCACTGCTGTTTCCTCACCAAATTGGCTACCTACTTTGGTGCGGCATAACGCGCTCAAATAAGCATTTGTGCCCAAGGCTTGGCCAAGGTCCTCAGCGAGGGTCCGAATGTAAGTGCCTTTGCTGCAATGCACCGTGAAACGGACCTGGGGCAGTGCAATCTCGATTTGTGTGATCGAGTAAAGGGTCACAGGCCTCGCCTCGCGCTCCACTTCCTTACCTTCTCTAGCCAATTGGTAGAGCCGTTTGCCTTCGATTTTGATCGCCGAAAACATCGGCGGCACCTGCCAAATCTTGCCAACAAACCGCGCCAGGGCGGCCTCGACTTGGGCGGGGGTTAAATCTGGGGGCAAGGGACAGGGGGTGAGTTCCCCTTCTTTGTCTAACGTGGTGGAGCTAGCGCCCAAGGTCACCTCTGCCCGGTAAACCTTGTCCTCTAGATTAAAGTGGGGAATTAGTTTGGTATATTTGCCAAAAAAAAGGGGCAACACCCCTTCGGCCATTGGGTCAAGGGTGCCCAAGTGCCCCATCTTTTTCTCGCCCGTCAACCGGCGCAAGCGGCGGATGGCGTCGAAGCTAGTAATGCCGCTGGGCTTAAAAAGGTTGAGGATGCCGTTCAAAGGTCATCCTTAAGGGGTCATGTCTTTAAAGGGGTTTTCCAGGTCCAAGTTGAGCGGCTGGGCAAAACCAGGGACTTCGATCTGATGAGGCTGCATGGTCAAGTCCGTACCCTCAATGGGTTCTTCGCCAAAGCGGTAGATAGACCTAAATTTGCCTTCTCGATGGTTCAGGTCATGCTGGGCGGCTTGTTCGGCTCGTTTGACGGCGCGGTCTAGGTAGGCAAAATAGACCTTGGCCCCTTGCTTTTGAGCAATCATCCGGCGAGTTAAATGGGGGGACAAGATAACTCCGGTCGCATTGTTGCCGCCAAACCCTTTGGAGTTCAACAAAGCGGCGTCCACCTCTTTGGGGTTTACCTGACGATGGGCCTGACTAAAGCTTAGGTTAGAGTGGTGGACGTCTGGGGCCAGCTGGTCGAGGGTGAAGATCCCTGGGATCATCCCTTCAGCCCAAGTCCCTAAAGCGGCCATCAGTTGGTCCCCGGCGGCCGTGCCGATGCTGTGGCCCAGATAACATTTAATCGCGGCCACAGGCCAAGCGCCGATCCCAAAATTCTTAGCCACTTCGTTTAACCCGTGGGACTCAGTCACCCGATTTTGCGGGGTGCCGGTGCCGTGGGCGTGAACAAAGCTACGATTTCTAAGCCCTGCTTCTCCACAAATGGCACGGGTTAGGGCGGCGGCTTTAGCGATGCTTAAATAATTGCCCACCCCCGGTGCAGAGATCGATTTTTTTATACCATCGGCGTTTACAAAGATTCCGCCTATTGCTCCATACACCACCGCACCTAGCTCTAACGCCAGTTCGTCGTCCATTACCAAAAAATATTGGGAAGATTCGGCTAGAGTGAATCCACAGTTGAGGCCAAAAGGCCGACAAGCGCGGCGATAGTCTGGGTTGGGGCTATGGTCCAAAAGGGCCAACTGTTCATCTTCGGCTAAGGCGCTCATCACACGGTAACCTTCAAATACTTCAGGCACCAAAGGGGCTTCAGACATACCCACCAGCGCCACTCGTAGGCGCCCTGAGGTTATCTCTTTTGCGGCCAAATCGAGATTGTATAAGGTCGAAGCGCAAGCCCCTAAAATACCCCCAGTTTGACCAACACTACCCATTATATAAGCGTTAATAAAATCGGCGGGCATTTCGGCCAGCGAAAAGGGCATTTGTTTGGTGCTGGTGCGTTTGCCTTGCAGAGCCGACTTCATGTAGCCCCCTAGGCCAAGGTCATCTAGCTGGCCCATAGCACTGCCGGAAAAGACCCCGATCTGGTCAGGGCGTACCAGGGCTTTGATCTCGTCTAGGGCTATGCCCGACTGCCCAAGCGCGTCCGAAGCTCCATAAAGAGCCATCATCAGGCCACGTGGGTGGTGCTTGCTCGCGTAGAGTTCGCCAGGGTCAAACCCGGTTGGCAACTGTCCGCCAGTTTGGGCTAACGATTTTCGCCGGTCAGGCTGCAACATCGAAAGCGCCCCTTCAACCTCAACCCGGACTTGATTACCCAATCCTGGTTCAACTCGCCAGTTGCTAGGGAGCTCGTTGGGCAGATCTTTTTTGTCGAGTTCAAACCGTAGGCCGCCAGGGGCGTTGAGGTTCATCAACTTATTATAAGGAATCCGCTCTGGGTCGAAGTGGCTTTTTTCGATACGCCTAAGCAAGGTGCCTTGCGTAACCATGCTGCCAAACTTTAAGGCTACCTCAGGTGCGCTCAAGATTTCACCTGATCCACTGACCCACGCCCCGTCTTTAGCTGTGACTAAACCCATCAAAGCAGCCAAAGAGAGCAGGGTGTCCTGTTTCTTATCTACTGAAAGTCCGTCTAGCAGGATACGGCGGAACGCTTGGAAGCCGGAGCTACGTCCAGCAGGCGAGATGCCGCCAAATCCGGTGATTACCGGTAGTAGGGACAAGGGTTTCTCCAACCGACCGGCCAGGGCCGGGTTAATTTTTTCGAATCCAGCTTGAACTTGAACGCAGTTAAAGCTATCAACGATTGGAGCGTTTGATCAAGCCCAAGATTACGGAGTTTGAAGGATTAGTTGCAAAAACCGAAAAAATCCCTTTGACAAAAACGGGCAAGATAGTAACAAATGCTCTTTTGTGTGGCCGACGTCATCTGGGCTAGTAGCTCAGTTGGTTAGAGTACGTCCCTGATAAGGACGGGGTCGGTGGTTCGAATCCACCCTGGCCCACCAGATGTCAGAGGTTTGAAGTACGGGAAAATTCGGGGGATTAGCTCAGTTGGTAGAGCGCCTGCCTTGCAAGCAGGAGGTCAGCGGTTCGACCCCGCTATCCTCCACCAAGAATGATGCGTTTCGATAGGCGCGTAGCTCAGTGGGAGAGCACTACCTCGACACGGTAGTGGTCGTCGGTTCAATCCCGACCGCGCCTATGACGCTTTGAAGTTTAACCGGTAGAGGAGGAACCTATCGCACCTATTCGCAAAAAGCGCCCGATAAATCAGGTGCCCAAAGGAGACCAGACTAGGATAAACGAAACCATAACTGCCGAAACAGTTCGCCTTATTGGCGACGATGGCGAGCAGTTAGGGATTCTTTCTACTCAAGACGCTCTGCGAAAGGCCGAAGAGAAAAACCTTGATTTGGTCGAGGTTAGCGGGAAATCAGACCCGCCTGTTTGCCGGATCATGGACTATGGTAAGTTTAAGTATCAGGTCTCTAAAAAACAACATGAGGCCAAGAAGAAACAGACCATTATTAAGGTTAAAGAGATTAAACTTCGGCCAAAAACCGAAGAACACGATTACCAGTTTAAGTTAAAGCACGCGCGCCAGTTTTTAGAAGATGGCAACAAGGTCAAAGTGACTGTTCAATATCGGGGACGCGAGATGGCTTATACCCATCTTGGAATTGTTCTACTTGAACGGTTTTTGACCGATGCGAATGACCTGGGACAGGTCGAACAGGCCGCCAAGGCCGAAGGGCGAACCGCCCATATGATATTGGCACCGATTAAAAAATAGGGAAACATGGCCAAGTATAAACTGAAAACCAAATCCTCAGCCAAAAGACGGTTTAGTCTAACCGCTTCCGGTAAGGTAAAACGAAAAAAGGCCAACTTGCGGCACATCCTGACCAAGCATAGCGCCAATTCTAAGCGTAAGCTTAGAAAAGGTGGCTTGGTTTCGGCCGCAGACACGCCGAATATCAAGCGTATGTTGCCATACGGCTAATCGAAGCACTTAAGGGAATCATGGCTAGAGTTAAAAGGGCAGTACACGCCCGCAAAAAAAGAAATAGTTATTTTAAAGCCGCCAAAGGCTACCGTGGTGGGCGTTCACGCTTACTGCGAACCGTCAAGGAAGCGGTCAACAGGGCAAGGTGTTATGCTTACCGAGATCGCAAGGTTAAAAAACGCGATTTTCGGCGGCTTTGGATTGTTCGGATTAATGCGGCCTCCAGAATCTGTGGGACCACTTATTCAAACTTAATCCACGGTCTTAAGCTGGCGCAGATCGAGATTGACCGCAAAGCCTTGGCTGAGTTGGCAATCAATGATTTCCCTGGTTTTGCTGCCATTGCAGAGCAAGCCAAAGCCAAAATGGCCGCTTAGTTAGCTTTTTCAATCAAGCCCCAACTGGGGTTTGATTGAACCCTTGCTAGCTTTGTTTTCCTGGCCTACCATCGGAGAAAATCCCATTTGCCGATGAGCCCTACCAAACCAAAGCGTTGGGACGCTGCCAAGCGTTTCTATAAACACGCCGAATCCCTGCTTACCGAAGGTCTGGAACCCGAGATCTTAACCCAGGTGTTTTTGAAGTCCCTTAAAGAAGTCTTTGGACCTAAAGACGAGCGGTACTTTGTGGGCAAATGCCGCTACTGGCTCGACCAAAAAAATCTCCGCACCCGTCGCTCTAAAGAGTCGCCCAAACAAACACCCCTAGAAGCCAAGTGGGTTATCCTGCCTGAAGGGCCGGATCAAGAGTCACACCTCTTGTTTTATAACGAAAAAAAATTAGTCGGAGAGAAACGGCAGTTTTTCGAGATGCTTATAAAGACTTACGGCCCCGCTTTGGAGGCGGCCTTAAGTCGCGCCACCCCAGCCCCCCACACCAAAGCTTTCGAACAGGCGGGGCAGGCACAAGCTCGATCCATCCGGGCTAAGTATCGAAAACAAAAAGAGGTTATCCTGGCGATTGAGCGGTTTGCGCGTAATCAAAAAAGCTCTTTGGGCATTTTAAAGAACCTAGACGAACTGCCTGACCTCGAACAAGAGGTTATCAATTTTCAAAATCAGCTACTTAGCGACCTCCAAAAAGCTAAAAGCAGTCTTTATGCAGAGCGGCAAGAAACCGGACGGAGGCAAGCCTTCTTTGAGCGGCTGATGGATCAAATGGGGTCAAGTCTAAGGATCACCGAGGGGTTGATGGAACTTTTTCCTTTAGACCTGATGCGAGGGCCTACCGAGTTTCGCCCAGGGCTAATGGTGCAAGCCCGTTTGGCCGAACTGCGGGGGTTGGCCGAAACCTTGGGCCAGGGTTTAGGCCAAATTCGCCCGGTCAAGGGGGTTGAGTTTACTGGGCTCGAATTATTACACCGGACCTTGGCCAGTCTGGGCCACTTGGAGGCTGTGCAAGACGCGCAATTTAGTTTTGCCCAATCCCTAGAAGGACTCAAGATTTATGGGGATTTAGAATATTTATCCCAAGGATTAGGAAGGTTTTTTGATTTAGTGGCCCAGCTTGGGGCCATGGGTAAAGAACCATTAAGCTTTAACGTAACCGCTAAACGGGCTGGGAACGGTTTTGTGGATCTGCGGATTATGGTGGTGGGGTTGGCGCTTTACCCAGACTTAGAACCGAATCTGGGCCGCCCCCAAGACCTCTTCGATTGCCTCGAAGGAGGGCCCTTGGGGATGCGGTTGGCCCATTACTTAGTTTTTAAAACCTTCGAAAACCACGGGGGCACGATTGCCCTGATGGTTAAAAAATCGGGGCAGCTAGACTGCCGCGTTGGTATTGCCGATCTACCTAGGCCGGCTTAGAACCCAAAGCTGATCCCCACCGAAGTCGCGGTAGCGGCCCAATCGGTACTGGTTCCAGTTTGATTCTCTTTTAAAGTGGCGTTGATTTTCCGGTAACCCACATGAAGGTCGAACAACAAAGCGATGGGGATGCCGATCTGGCCAATTGCCTGGGAAGCATTGGCTTTGTCAAAACTATCACAGATGTTTTGGTAGGTGCACTTATATTCTAAACTACCAAAACCGTAGCCGAAGGTAAGGTTAATAAACGGAATGGGTAGGGTGTAAAACAGGTCGTAGAAGTTAACGTCCACGGATAAGTCAAAATCCGCCTGCATGGGTACTGAATAGTTCTCAACCCCAAAGCCAACTAAGATCGGCAACTTTGCCGAAAGCATGTATCCAGAGGGCATCCCGTCTGTTTTGTGAGTATCGGAATCATTAAAAGCAAAGGCCACCGGGGCATCTACGCCAATCGAGAAAAATTCGGCTTGAGCAGGGCCCGAAAACAAAAATAACGCCACTAGGACTAAGCCTAAGGATTTTAAACGATTCATAACCTCTCCTAGGTGATTTTGTGTACAATCTCTTTTTCCATTCAAGAAAGACGCCAAAACCTGACTATTTTGGACTAGCTCAAAGGCCGCCAATTGAATAGGCTTGAACAAAAGAGGAGGATATGGACCTTTACCTAAAACAAATCGAAGCGCTCCAAAGAGAACGGACCGGGCTTTGGCACCATAGCGAGCCCAACGCGACGGGCGAGGATTGGTTAGATTTAGTGGCTCGCCAGCACCTAGAAAATTTCATGCTTTGGCACGAAGAAGACTTGGCTCGAGCCCCGGACGCGACCGATCAAAAGATCGCGGCTGTAAAAAGGCGGATCGATTTTCACAACCAACGACGAAACGACCTGATCGAGCGGCTTGACGAGGCGGTTTTGGCGGGTTTAGCCCAGGCTGGGGTGTCGCTGCCTAACAGAGCCCCCCTGAATTCGGAAACGCCAGGCAGCATGATTGATCGTTGTTCGATTATGGCGCTAAAGATTTACCATATGCAAGAGCAGGTCGAGCGGACCGAGGTGGACCAAGAGCACCGGGACCGGGCCGCACAAAAGGTGCGGGTGCTAAATCTGCAACGATCCGACCTGTTGAGTTGTCTGGCGGCATTAGTGGAGGACTGCGTTACCTCGAAACGGCAATTTAAAATTTACCGCCAATTCAAAATGTACAACGACCCGCGGTTAAACCCGGCGATTTATCAGGCGCAACCTTGAATTATAAGCTGATCGTTTTCGACCTGGACGGCACCCTGTTGTCTGCTGATTTTATCCTAAGTGAACAAACCTTGGCGGCCATTGAAGAATTGCGGGCCTTGGGGTTGCGGGTGTCGGTGGCCACGGGTCGCAGCTATAAGTCGGCCAAACCCTTTTTGGACCGGATGGGTATTGTCGAGCCGATGGTTTTTTCCAATGGCTGTGTGTTTGATAATCCCGAGACCGGAGAGCGGGAATTAATCGCCGGGGTGCCCCTCGAATCGGCGCTAATCGCCTTGATGTTAAAAGACGAATACGGACTTTCGATCAAATGCCATATGGCCGATGGGCGGATATTAAAGTCAGACGACCGTCCCTGGAAAGACGAAGGGGTCCACTTTGAGGTAGGCGAGATTCGACCAAACCTTAAAGCCGAATTAGACGAGGACCCAATCAAGATGGTGTTTGTTGGCGACGCTCAGCGGTTAAAGGACTTTAAAGCCCGTATGGAAGAAATCATGGGTACCAGGGCGCAAGCTCGAATCTTTCAAAGCCATGCGAGTTATTTAGAAATGGCCAATTACAAGGTCTCTAAGGGCGACGCTTTATTGATGTTGGTCGAAAAATTAGGGATTTTGGCCAAAGAGGTGATCACCGTTGGGGATCAAGAAAACGATTATGAAATGTTAAAATATTTCGGTTGGGGTGTGATGGCTGGGCCTGGGCACGAACGGCTTAAAGAGGTTGCGCAAGACTGGATCCAAAGCCCAGAAGAAGGGGGAATAGTTGAATTGGTGGATTTGGTGAAAAAACGTCTTTCACCTACGACTTAACTGGCGGGGCGAGGTTTATAATGGCTTCAGCCAACTGATCTACCCGCAGCGGTTTGGTCAGGCAAGCCTTCATACCTAAATCTTGGCAGCGTTTGCGCACTTGATCCTCACTGTTGGCGGTCAGGGCAACGATGCTAGGTGGGGTTGCCGAGAGGCCCATTATTTTTTCGGTGGACTCCAGCCCGTCCATAACCGGCATCTGAATATCCATCAAAACTAAGTCGATCCCCCCGGCGCGTACCCGCTCAAGCGCCTCGAGGCCGTTAATGGCTAACTCGTTTTGGTACCCCATTTTTCCAAGCACCTTACTTATCAAAAGCGCATTGGCCTTGCTGTCCTCGGCGACCAAGATATTCATCGGATAAGCCTTAGCAAACCCCACACCCATGGCTAGCGCAGCTTGTGCTTTTTGCCGATTAGCGTTGGGGTCGATCGCATGTTTTAGGGGTAACGTAAAAAAGACTTCCGTCCCCACGCCCGCAGTGGATTCAATCCAAATCTTACCCCCCATCAGCTCGATAACACGCTTACACAAAATCAAACCTAGACCGATACCCTGGTATTTGCGGTTTAGCCCTTTTTCAACCTGCTCGAAGGGTTTAAAGAGGTTGTGTTTGCCTGAATCCTCGATCCCAACCCCTTGATCACGCAGGGAAAACAAAAATCCGTAAGCCTCTTTTTTGCAACCTAGGGTCAACGTGCCCGCTTTAGAGAATTTGACACTGTTATGAATCAGGTTCATCAAAACCAAAGTCAGACGTTTTCGGTCGGTGTTGACCGCCCCTAGATCGTTGGCGAAATCGGGTTCAAAGCTTAAACCCTCAATCCCGGCCAATTGTTGGCCTAGGCCTGAAATGCCTTCTAAAAATTGGCTCAAGTTGGTTGGTTGTAGGTTTAGTAAGGCATGGCCAGTTTCAAGTTGGTTGTATTCGAGAAGGTTGCGAACCATGGTCAAGAGACCTTCGCCAGCGTTTTTGATCGCGCGGGTCTGCGAGATTTCATCCGCACCTAAGCCAGCCGATAAAAGGAGGTCTGACATTCCGATCACCACGTTAAGAGGGGTTCCCAGTTCGTGTGTGATCATCGAGAGGAAGTTGGTTTTTAATCGGGCCTGCTCTTCAGCTTCTTGTTTGGCCAAGATTAGGGCCGCCTCTTCGTTTTTCTTTTGGGTATAGTCGTGAAACATCACCACTGACCCTGAAAGTCCGTCTTCACCACTAGTCTCTAAGAGACGGCTGGTCGCCAGTAACCACCGGCCTTCGGGCAAGCCAGGATTCTTAACAAAAATCTCCATATTGGCCACCAACTCGCCCCGAAGTGCGGTTAACATGGGCAACCGATTTGCAGGGATATGGGTCGTTTGATCGCTTAAATAAAGACCTAGGACTCGGGGCCATTCAGTCAGGTCTGCTGGCACCGAGGGTTGGCCAAGCATCTTTAAAAAACCTTCGTTTACTTGAAAAATACCTTGGTTGGGCTCTAAAACCACCGCCCCTTCGCTCATGCTGCGTAGTACCGCGTCTAATATGTCGCGCTGGGTGTTAAGACTGAGTTCAGTGTCGGCTAGTTCGCGTTTGGATTTGAGTAGGGCCTTTTTGGCCCCTTCATACCGTTGGGCTTTGTTGGTGGTGCGCCGTAGTTTTTCAGTTAAGATGTCTAAAAACACCTTGTCTAAAAGGTCGCCGAGGCTGGGGCTACCTTCTAAGCGGACCTGGGGTTCATTAAAGCGAATCAAGGTGATCGGGTCTTTGACCTCCACCCTAGCGGCAGTGGGGCCATCGCTGATAACACTAACCTCACCCAAAAGGTCACCAGGCCGGTCTAAAAAAATAATTTGTTCTTCGTTGGACAGCACCTGGGCGGAGCCAGAAACGATCATAAAGATATCGTGATTCTGGGCTCCTTCGTCTAGGAGTATATGGGCAGAGGGATAAGATTCGACCTGGCAAAATTTAGCCAGTTCGCTCAAACAGGCAGAGTCGTAGCGGCCAAAATATTTGGAAGTTTTTAAAACCTCAAATATGTTTGCCGGTAAGCCTTCACCCTTTGGCAACAATTCCCCGCTTCGACCCTTCAATAAAGTCGATAAACCGTTGATATATCATGCTCCCATCTGAATCAGATTTAACCGCTGCCAAAGCCTTGCTGGGGACCAGACCACTAGCAAAAAATTGGTTGTAAATCCCCTGTATCTGCGCCACTTGGGCGCTGGAAAACCCATTTCTTTGTAGGCCAACCCGATTGATCCCGTAAGCCACCCCTCGCCCGCCAGAACATAACATATAAGGGGGTACATCCTGATAAATGGCGGTCATGCCGCCAACCATAGCAAAAGACCCAACTCGAGTAAACTGATGATAAGCAGAAAGTCCCCCGGTCACAATATTGCTACCAAATTTTACATGGCCCCCTAAAGTGGTGTTGTTGGCCAACATGCAATTGTCCCCAAGCTCGGTATCATGCGCGAAGTGGGAGTAAACAAAAATTTGGTTTCCCGATCCAAGTTGAGTTAAAAGCTGCTCTTTAGTGGTGCCCCGGTGGATCGAGACGTATTCGCGTATGTCGTTATGGTCTCCAATTACCACGCGGCCAGGATCGTTGCGGCAGGCCTTGTCTTGGGCGGGCAGACCGATAGTGCAGTAGGCCCCGATCTGGTTATTTTTACCAATCTCGGTTTTACCTTGAATGGTTACATGCCCGGCGATCACCGTGCCGGCTTGAATCTTGACCTCAGGTCCAATCAGGGTATAAGGGCCCACCTCGACACTAGGGTCAAGTTCGGCTTTTGAATCAACTAACGCGGTTTTGTGAATCAGTGATTTTGCAGTCATTGCGGTTTTCCAAAATGAGGGTCCCAGTCTTTCCACAAGGTCTCTAGTCCTTTTTGGGCCAAGGCTTTCTCCATGGCTTGGGGGCTTCGGGCATCGTGGATTTCGAATTGTTCGAGCTGGGTGTTAGGGTTTGCGTAACCACCGGGTTCGGTCTTGCTGCCTGCGGAGATGCTGGTAATCCCGAGGGGGATCACCTGGTCCCGAAAGTCGGGAGATTCGCGGGTAGAAAGGGACAGTTCCAGGTTTTCGTTAAAGATTCGGTAGGCCAAGATCAACTGCACTAGGTGCCGGTCCGAAACCGGGTGTTCGGGCTGGAACCCTCCTTTGGCGGGCCGAAGCCGAGGGAAGGAGATCGAGAGTTTGCTTTGCCAATAATGTTTTTCTAGGTGGCTAACTAAAAGGGCGGTGTAAAAGGAATCGAGCCGCCAATCGTCGAGCCCTAATAATGCCCCTAACCCAATCTTGTGCACCCCGGCCCGACCCAAGCGGTCAGCGGTCCCTAGCCGCCAGAAAAAATCGGCTTTAGAGCCGTGCGGATGGAACTTGGCGTATTGGGGGCCATAGGTTTCTTGGTAAACCATTACGCCATGGAGCCCTTTTTTAATTAATACTTGATATTCGGCCTGAGAGAGAGGTTGCACCTCCATAGAGACCTGAGCAAAATGTGGGGTAATCCAGTCCAAGGCCTGCCCAAGATATTCAACCGCTCGTTTAGCCGAAAAGTCCCCGGTTACCAGTAACACCTGACAAACACCCATGCCTTTTAGCACCGCGATCTCTTGCTCTACCGCTTTTTGGTCGAGGCGAATGCGGGGGACGGGGTTGTCTTTAGAGAAGCCACAATAGAGGCAGGAGTTGTGGCATTCGTTGCTCAAATAAAGGGGCAGGTACATCTGCACAGTCTTGCCAAAACGCTTACGAGTTAAGGCTTGGGCGAGGTGCGCCATCTCTTCTAAATAGGGCTCGGCTGCGGGACTGACTAGGGCCATAAAATCGGCCGGACTGCCCTGGCCCGCGCGAGACAAAGCCTTTTTTACCTGGGCCTCGCCGATTTGGGCTAGCTTGGCCCCCATCTGTGCCCAGGGATGCTGGGCAAAGACTTGCTCAAAACCCGGCTCTAGGGGCTTAATGGCCGACTCTTTTCCCATTAGCTTCCTAAAAAAGCGGTCAAAGGACTTGAGGCTTGGGCCTCTGAACTGGTCTGGCCCATTTCAGCTAAATAGGCCATCCGCCCGGCTTGGACGGCTAATTTAAAGGCCAATGCCATGTTGATTGGGTCTTCGGCGATAGCAATCGCGGTATTAACCAAAACCGCGTCCGCCCCCATTTCCATCGCCTGGGCGGCATGACTCGGGGCCCCTAGCCCGGCATCGATCACTACAGGCAGGGTGGATTCTTTGATAATGATCTCTAACATAGCCAGGGTCATCAACCCCCGGTTGCTACCAATCGGCGCGGCCAGGGGCATGACCGCCGCCGCCCCGGCAGACTCCAACTTTTTACAAAAGACCGGGTCCGCGTTAATATAAGGTAAGACCACAAACCCCAACTTGGCCAAAGCCTCGGTGGCTTTGAGGGTTTCTTCGTGGTCAGGCAAAAGGTAGCGAGGATCTGGGTGAATCTCCAACTTGATCCAGTTGGTTTCTAAGGCTTCGCGGGCCAACTGCGCGGCCAAGACGGCCTCTTTGGCATGGCGCACGCCAGAGGTATTGGGTAGGAGCGAAACACCCGGCTGGCGCAACATTCCCACCATCTGGTCGCCCGGATTTTGGGGGTCAAAACGCTTGAGGGCTAGGGTCACCAGTTCGCTACCAGAGGCTTTGAGGGCACCACCCATAGCCTCGTGGCTAGAAAACTTTCCGGTTCCTAAAAACAAGCGGGAGGAAAACTCCTTCCCGGCGATGATCAACCGATCTTTTTTCAACTGACCTCGCTTAAAAATTGGCGCCACACCTGGATTGGCTTTGGCGCCTGCCACACCGCCCCTAAAACGGCGGCTCCTTTAAAACCCAAGCTTTCCACTGTTTCGAGCCGCGCCAAACTCACCCCACCAAGGGCGTAGGTCTCAATAGGGGTCTTTACTTTCCCTAAGGCCAGTAAATCGCCCTGGGCCTTATATCCAGGTTTGGAGATTGAGTCAAATAGGGGGCTGATTAAGGCCCTTTCCCAATCTCCCCCCAAGTCCTTAGCCTGATGCACCGCCCTGGAGCGATTGATTCCTTTGGTTGGGGCTGGGGCCTCGGCCAAAAGCCGCTCCCCGTAATGCACCCCGCCCAATCCCCACTCTAAGGCCCAATTAATCGGCCCATGCAAACAAAGCCTAGTTGGCGAATCCAAGGCCAATACCAGCTGGCCTACACGGGCCTTATCCCAAGCGGGTTTGCGGATATGGAGCCAAAAAGACCCTAAATCCAGCATTTCCCGCAACATTTTTATTTCGTCTTCTAACGCCAAAGGCGAGGTGATCAGCGCCAGCTTCATTGGTAGAGTTTGGCCCCTTTGGCTTTGAACTCTTCTGACTTCTCCTTCATCCCTTCCCCTAAGGCGTTAGCTTCGTCCAGCCGTTTTTCTTCGGCGTAGGCTTTAACGTCTTCGGATATTTTCATCGAGCAAAACTTAGGCCCACACATGCTGCAAAAGTGGGCCAGTTTAGCCCCTTCGGCAGGAAGGGTCTCATCGTGAAATTCTAAGGCGCGCTCAGGGTCTAGGCTTAAATGGAACTGATCAAGCCAGCGGAATTCAAAGCGGGCTTTAGAAAGGGCATTGTCGCGAAACTGGGCTGCCGGGTGCCCCTTGGCTAAGTCGGCGGCGTGGGCGGCCAATTTATAGGTGATCACCCCCTCCTTGACATCTTGACGATCGGGCAGGCCTAAGTGTTCCTTTGGGGTGACATAACACAACATGGCCGTGCCATACCATCCAATCTGGGCGGCGCCAATGGCCGAAGTAATATGATCATAGCCAGGGGCAATGTCCGTAGTCAGTGGACCTAGCGTATAAAAAGGCGCTTCATGGCAGAGCTTTAATTGCTCTTCCATGTTTTCTTTGATCAGATTCATGGGCACATGGCCAGGCCCCTCGATAAAGACTTGCACGTCTTTTTCCCATGCCTTTAGGGTCAACTCGCCCAAGGTCTTAAGCTCGGCCATTTGGCAAAAATCGTTGGCGTCCGCAATACAGCCTGGGCGAAAGCCGTCGCCCAAACTTAGGCCCACATCATATTGGGCGCAAAGCGCAACGATTTCTTCAAAATGGGTATAAAGGAAATTTTCTTCATGGTGCGCCAAGCACCACTTGGCCAACATCGCCCCTCCGCGAGAAACAATCCCGGTCAGGCGCTGGGCGCTGTGGTGGATAAAGCCCAGCCTTACTCCTGCGTGGATCGTGAAATAGTCCACGCCCTGTTCGCACTGCTCGATCAGGGTATCTCTAAAAAGCTCCCAACTAAGATCTTCTGGACGCCCACCCGCCTTTTCCAAGGCCTGATAAATTGGCACCGTGCCAATAGGGACCGGCGAATTGCGAATGATCCACTCACGGGTTTCATGGATGTTTTTGCCCGTAGAAAGGTCCATGACCGTGTCTGCGCCCCAGCGGAAAGCCCAGACCGACTTTTCTACCTCTTCGTCAATACTGGAGCCCAAGGCTGAGTTGCCAATGTTGGCGTTGATTTTGACCAAAAAATTACGGCCAATAATCATCGGTTCAGATTCAGGATGATTGATGTTGGCCGGAATCACCGCGCGGCCTGCGGCTATCTCTTGACGCACAAATTCAGGGGTGATCAGGTCGGGCAGGTTAGCCCCGAAGGATTCGCCCCGGTGCCGTTTGGCCAGTTCAGGGCTTAACCGGGACATTTCTTCGATCTGTTGGTTTTCCCGAATCGCCACGTACTCCATCTCTGGCGTAATGATCCCTTGGCGGGCGTAGTGCATCTGGCTAACGTTTTTACCTGGCTTGGCTTTCAGGGGTAGGTTGATTTTAGGAAACCGCAGACTATCTTTGGCCGGGTCCTTTAAGGAAGCCTTAGAAAAGTCGCTAGTAAAGGCTTGCAGTCGCTCCACATCCCCGCGCTCTTCAATCCAAGTCTGGCGCAAAGGAGTCAGGCCCTGGTTTATGTCGATCTCAACCTCTGGGTCCGTAAAGGGGCCCGAGGTGTCATAAACCGTCACCAGCAGGTTTGCCGCGCCACTGGTTTGGGTTAGACTAATAGCGCGCATGGCTACCCTGATGTCTGGGCGGCTGCCTGATACGTATATCTTTTTAGAGGCAGGAAAAGGCTCACGGGTGATCCCTTGTGGGGTTTTTCGTTTAAAATCGTTCATAGCCCTAGCCCCCTTGTGTCGGTTCGATGATCAGCACTTGGTCCCCTTCAGCCAATTGAAACCTTGGCCATTCTTCTTTAGGGACCACCTCGTCGTTGACGGCTATAGCAATGCCCCTTTTGGCACCCGCCCCAAGTTGGTCGATCAATTCATTAAGGTTTTCCCCGACAAAGGGGGTCTCCCGTTGGTTAAGCCAAATTTGCATTTCATCCCTATGCGGCCTAAAGGTAGCCGTTTTTCTTTAAATCCAGCCCCTCAATCTAGCTAAATTAGGGTTTTTGCGCAACTTCAATAGCAGCCCTTTAGCATCTTGCCTTGGCGCAGTTCGATTGGTATGGTGACCCAAACCCCATTAGGTCAACTAATGTCTTACGATTCCCTTTATAAGCAATTTCCCTTTCTTTCTGCCTTGAAATCGGAGATTGAGGCCGAGCGCCCTGGCAAGCCGCAAATTGCGAAGATTCCGAAAGGTCACGTGATTTTTGAGGCGGGCGACCCCTGCCGAGTGATCCCTTTTATTTTATCAGGAGAGATTCGGGTATTCGCGTTAAGTGAGTCTGGGCGGGAGATGACCCTGTACCGGATCAACCCTGGTGAATCTTGTATCCTTTCGATCTCTAGCCTCATGGCCCAGTCCGCCATTCCAGCGATTGCCCAAGCGGAGACCGACATCACTGCCTTAGTGGTGACCGCAGACCGCTTTTATCAGTGGATGAACCGGTTTGAGGTGGTGCGAGGGTTTGCTTATGGTTTGATGGCCTCTATGCTGGCCATGGTGATCAGCACCGTGGACGAGGTGGCCTTTCGCCGCCTGGACGAGCGAATTATCGAATTTTTAAAAAAGCACCAATTAGAGGGCAAAGTGAGTATGACCCACCAGCACATCGCTATTGAGTTAGGCAGCAGTCGAGAGGTGGTCAGCCGGATTTTAAAAGACTTCGAACACAGAGGTTTGGTGGAATTAGCCAGGGGTCAAATTACTCTGCTTTCGACCGATCTTTGACCTTGTAAAGCCCCAAGCCTCCGTGCCGATATAGGGTCTCGAAGATTTCGGAGTCCATCGGTTGAGGAGAGCCAAAACGGTCAAACCAAACCACCACCTTAACTTCGTAGGTCTTCAAAAATTCTTTGGTTTCCTCGGTAGGCAGGGTGCCTTCAAAAAATCGGTCGGCCTGGAGTTTTAACCGGGCAAAAACCTCTGCATCTTGAAAAATACCACCCGAAACACTGCTACTTAATACAGAGCGCCTTTGGGCCATACTGCTGAAACTGTACAGCGCTGGGTAATGATAAAGATTGTGTAAAACGTAATCGGTGGGCTCCGTATGGGCTCGCAGAAGCTTGAATAAGGCCATTTCGGCGTCTGAGTGGCGATAGTGATTTTCTGGGCCAGAATAGTGGCGGAGGTCCGCTTGGGCATATCCAAAAAAAGACCAAGCAAACAAGGCCCCAGCCAGGATTACCGCCCGCCCGCTCCAGCCGCGCTCGCTAAACCCTTCTAAAAAGAAGTGACAAGCAAGGACCGCAAAGAGCCACGCCCCAAAAAACAGGAAATAAACAATCGAGGTGCCTGAAGCGGTAAATTTATAAAGGGTAAAAATGGCCATACTAAACCAACCGCCAGCCATCAGCAAAGGGACCATCCACTGGGTGCCTAACTTTCGCCATCCCACAAAAAGTCCTAATAAAAACAACCCTAAATATTCAGCTTGGTAAAAGGCAGGCAACACCAGCCACAGCCAAAAGGGGTCGAAGTCTCCCCGGAAATAATTATAAAACAGTTGAGAGGGATAACGAGTGCCCAACCATTTACCGTATTCATGGACCCAATGCCCGCCCGGTTCATAAACTAAAGCCACTTGCGCCGATTCGGCGGGGTTGTAGATACAAAGCACATACCAGCCAAGGCTCAAGGCGACCAACACCCCCCCGATCAAACTTAGCCGAGTAAAACTGATTTTTTTCTGCCACCAACCCCAGAGCCCCACTATTGGGAATATAGGCATCAGTGGGGTCAGGGCCAATAATTTGGCACCCACAATTAAGCTGCCTAAAAGCGCCGCCAACCCAAAATATTCAACCCGCCCCCGCCTTAAAAACACCAATAATCCATAGGTAGAAAGCAACAACAAGGTTAAAGCAAAGGTGTTTTGCCGCATCCCCCAATGGCTAATTTTTTGGTCACCTCCCATCCCCTGAATCAGGAAGAAAAACCAAAAAAGTCCCAAAACCACGAGGGCGGGGCGGGTTTTATACGAGTTTAATATCGCCCAAAAGGCCGAAAAAATCAAAATCCAATTTAACGCTAATTGCCATTGAAAATAAAAGGTTGCCACGTCAACCCTGGACGTTTGGGCTAGGTTGGCGGCCAGTAGTTCGTTAAAATGGAAATAGTGGAAACGAGAGTGCGAATATACTTCAAAATCGATCGGAGGGTAGGCTAACGGAATAAAAACCGCGATTGCCGCGCGGAGTTGTTCATCGTGGTAATAGTGCCGAGGTTCTAGTTTGGTAACCTTGTTGAAAAATAGCAGGACCAAACAAATGCCCAATAAAAAGACCAGCGCCCGCCCTTTGCGAACCCTGAGCCAACCGATCATCTGGTGCCATATTTGTTCTCTTGGGGCCTTTACGCGCCAGAGCCAATAAGCAAAGGCTGCCAAATGTAGTAGCCAAAAGGGCCAAAAGGGCAGGCCCACTTGAGTGGCTAAAGTGCGGTACCCAATCGAAAGCGCTATGTCCGCAAACAAAGCCCCCCCAAGCAGAAAAAACGGGTCTTTTGCCGCTTCTTCCCAGCCGAATTTAAGGGCAATACGCCTTACGCCTAAGGCGGGAACCGCCAAAAGCAAAAAAAGAGCGATACTTAATTTTAACAAAATCCAGATGGACAATGCTGATCACTCCTAGTTGGTCAACAACCACTATATATCCACCCATATTAGGTTAACGCAACTGGAATTTTTATTATTTTTATCAAAACCGGCGCTGGCTTTTACTATAAGGAACTATGGGTTAGGGGCAGAACCCAAAGCCTCAAAATGCAACCCAACATTTTTTATGTAGAGGTCTGATTTTTTCTAAAGTAGGTTTTGTGCCTCCATTTGCGGCGAAGGGGAGGGTATAAGACGATATAAAACCTCAGCATAATGACCACATTTGAGTTTCCAGCTTTTTGACGCTATTTTTCAGCGGAACTTGAACTTTGGCAGGCACTTTTTCCCTAATTTCCCTTGGGAATCAGGGGAGAACCCACCCCAAAAAGGTAAAGTTCAAGCAAAACGCCGACCCTCGCCAAGTTTAAGGCAAAAACCGGGATGCAAAACAGGAAATTGCATTGCCCCTACTTAAGCAGCGGTCTCTATGTATATCAGAATGTTAAATAAAAATAAGATGACTTTTGCGGTGCAGGGGTCTTGGAGGGATTGCTTAGTTAGGGGTTAAGGCGGCTCGCAAACAAGAAGAAAAAAAAGCAAGCGGGGCAGTTTACTTGGGGGGCTTTGGGTAGGCTAGCCAGGAGCCAGCCTCTTTTTATGTTACAACAAATACTTATTAACCACCTCTAAGAGGGGCTGTTTGGCGAGGGGTTTGAGGAGATAGGATTCGGCGCCAAGGGCCAAAGCCTCTTCAACTCGGGCTTGTTCAGCCGCTGCGGTGATCATGATCACCGGGATCTGGGCAAAATCGGGGTTGGCTTTAAGCTCTTTGAGCATGGTAGCTCCGTCCATAACCGGCATCGAAAGATCCAATAAAATTAGATCAGCTTTATTATCAGCCAGTTTGGCTAAACCGTCCGCCCCATCACCAGCTTCAATAATCCGGTCAACTTCCATTAACTGAAGCAATTTGACCGTTAACTTTCGGGTGATCGGATGATCATCAACTACCAAAACCAACTTATCAATCATCGGAATTCTTCGAGAGGTTAACGGGCTAATCTAAAATCCTTCTTTCTCTTGTATATTTTTTGAACCACAACAACAAGGACAAAGGAGGATTTTTTGCTCACCTTTTCCGTAGGCTTATGCACCTGAACTGTCTGCCCTTGGGAGTGAAATTGTAAAACAGCTGCCTTGGCCCAGTTTGCTAGTGGCGGTTAAATGTCCGTTGTTAGCCGAGATAAATTCCCGGCAAACGTAAAGCCCCAATCCAGTGCCCATCTCGCCATCGGTTCCAGGCTTGGAATGCCCCCAACCGCCTTTAAACAGGCCTTTAATCTGGGCTTCATCCATTCCCACCCCGCTGTCATCAATACACAAACGAATAGCTTTACCTGGCTGATCGATAGCGGTTACCTGTATTTTCCCGCCAGGGCCGGTGAATTTAATCGCATTTGAAAGTAGGTTGCGGACCACCGTCAAAACCATGTTTTCGTCCACCCAAACCCAACAGTCCTCTTTTAAATCAGAGTTCAACGAAATGCCCTTGTTTTCCGCGGCTGCACCTAAAAGCTGTAGGTTTGGCTCGACCAAATCGATAAGGTTAATCGGTCCGGGCTCTGGCTTTAGACTGCCTTGTTGCCGCTTGGCCCAATCCAGGAGATTGTGTAGGAGGGTCAGAGCCAAACTGGCGGTGTGGTAAGCATTTTTAGCTAAGGTTTTTAGTTCGGCTGGTTTAAGATTTTCAGACTCATGGACCAAAAGATTGCAGATCGTGAGCAGCGAATTAAAAGGGCTTTTAAGATCGTGTGCAATCAGGGAAAAAAAGCGATCCTTTTCGGCCAACGCTTGGCGAAGCTCCCCTGGATCCCCATCTCCGCTTAAAGAATAGATCAGGGTGCGCATTAAAGCCCAAATAGACATCAATCCCAAAAACCAGGCGATAACGTTGTTTCTTTGTTCCAGAATAATTTTATGCTGCTGATAAAACAGGCTTCCAGGTTTTAAATGAACCTGCCATATTTGCCCCCCAAAACTCAAAGGGAAACTGGCATTTAACTCAGATATAGCGGGTTGTACCGGCGTTTGGTAAATAGGTTGGCCTTCTTGGTAAAGAACTAGCTGCAACTCTTCATAATGGTTGTCTAATGCGTCTTTAATAAACCTTTCAAGATCAACCGGTGCAAGGCTCCATCCAAGACTATGAGACAGGACAAAATGGGGCATGATCACCCAAAAACCCAAAATTTTGGTCTGCATCCCGGGAAGATAACCAATCTCGCTCAAAATAGGCTCATTTCGGTCCATTGAGCTCAACGCATCACGCAACAAGTCGGGCCCCAAATCCAACCCAAGCATACTTTGCTGGCGAGCTTGAGGGGCTACTAGGCTGATTCGCAAATTCCCTGGTTCTTTAGGGCTAAACATTAGACCAAAAAGGTGAGGGAAAAACCGTTTTAGTTTTAGACCCTCCACAAAGTTTCCCCAGCTTTGTTCGTTGGGAATTCCCTGATTTAAAAAGGCGGTGGTTAATTGGTTGAGCATGTTAAGCCGGTGTAGTTCACCGTCTAAACGATCTTGAACCAACTGCACCGAGTCCGTAAAATGGGCTTCTGCTAAAAGAGCTTTTTCCTTTTTTTGGTTTTGATTAATCCAAGCCAGCCAGATAAAGGATAAAAACAAGAGGACCAATAACACGATATCCACTTTTAGATCAAAGCGGCGTTGGCCAGGGAGCGGAAATCGGAAAGAGGCCATTCGGTTCCTACTCGCGAAGTGGAGGAAAGGGATAGTCAGACCGCAACGACTTTTGGATATCCATCAACCAGCGACGAACCACGATTGGAACATCCGTGTTTCGCATAACCCTTGGAAAATTATCATAAAAGTCGGTTACGTCAGTCAACACGATCCCTTCACGTTGTGAAAACCGCACCCGTACCATTCGCAGGCGGAACATCTTGTCGTCAGACTCGCGCTCTTTGATATTTAAGACAAACCCGTCTTGCCCGTCTGATTCAGCAAAGAGTTCTAGTTTTTCTTCTCTAGCCCCGCAAACTACGCTGGGATCGGGGGCTTTACATTTTTTTGAATTAAAGGCGTCGTGTTCTAAATAGACATACATCTGGTCCATCCAAGGTGCCTTAGCTGCAATCGGATCAACCCAGACGGGCTTTTTGGCCCAACCTGTCTGCCCACATAGCAGTAAACCTATCAAAAGGATAAATACCTTTGCCATCAGGGAAGGGAGGGTGGATTGAGGTGGATTGGATCGGTCAACGCGTTAAGAAAGGCTAACAGATCCTGTTGTTCTTGGCGGCTTAGACTTAGAGACGACATTTCTGGATCAAGATTTTTTTTCGATTCGCCCCCATGGTCGTAAAATTCGATTACCGCCTCTAAGGTGGCCAGGCTGCCATCGTGCATGTAGGGAGCACTAAGGGCGATGTTGCGCAAGCCGGGCGTTTTAAAGGCGCCCATAGAAATCTTAATCGGATTTACCTTAAATCGTCCTGGGTCATCCCCCACTATTCCGATATTGTGAAATCCGTTATCCGTAAAATTGGGTCCATCGTGGCAAATAGAACACCGGCCCTTGCCTTCAAAAAGTTTGAGCCCCCTGATCTGGCTTTCACTCAACGCTCTAAGGTCACCCTCTGCATATCGGTCATAAGCCGAATTGCGACTAACTAAGCTCTGTTCAAAAGCGGCAATAGCTTGCGCTAAGTTTTGGGCGGTCACCCCATTTTTAAAAAGCTTTGCAAAGGCCTTTTGGTAAACGGGGACTTTAGCAATCTTCTGCTCCAACTCGACCAAACTTAAACCCATCTCATCTGGATTTTGGATGGGCCCTAAGGCTTGCTCGGCCAGCCCCTGGGCGCGTCCATCCCAAAACATAGGGGCCATGGGTTTTAGGTTAAACAAATGGGGGGCGTTGCGCTCCAAGAGTTTACCTGAAACCCCTTTCCCTTTGGGTAGTCCATCTGAAAAGCCCAGGTTCGGATTGTGACAAGTGGCGCAAGAGATTTGGTTATTTTTTGACAGCCTCGGATCAAAAAAAAGGGTTTTGCCTAAAGATATTAATTCGCTGTTTTCCTTTACCCATTGATCGATCGATGCGGGGCGACCAAGGCCTGCCCAAGCCAAACTGGGTAAAACCAACAAAAACAGGACTAAGATTTTGGTTTTCATAGGCAATCAAAGGCTGGATAGATGGCGGAATATACGGTATTGAGGGGATAATTGTCAATTTCTCTAGTGAAGTCATGAAATTACCCTTGCGCGCTCTTGAGGGTTGGCAATTGGTTTTCAAAGGTGTTAGGGTGCCCAAAAAAAAAGTGGAATCCCCAATCGGAGCGTTTTATGAGTTGGTTTAAAAATACCCTTCTTACCCTGTCTGTGGGCGTTTGCTGGGTTTTCCCCGCATTCGCTGGCCCCGACGACATTACCTTAACCCCAGGGGTATGGTACGATGTGGCCCTTCGCTCCTCCAGTACTGATTCGGGCGGGCAAAAAGCCTCTGACCTATCCACCACCTCCTTTGGAATCATGTGGTTGACCGCAGCCCAGCCATACAATCAATACGAAACCGCCGCGGTTTTAGCCTTAAGTGCAGACGACACCAACGGTGCGGCTTTATACGAACTATATGGCAAATTGTCCCGCGAAGGGGTGACCTATAAGTTGGGGATGTTTGATCCGAGTGACACCACGGTTGGTCTTAAAAATCTACCCCTGAAAAACGACGACACCTTTTTCGGCATGATACTTGGCCCCCAGTCTTATGTGGGCGTGGATTTAACTAACCTGGGTTTAAGTGTTTTGTGGGGCAGCCATACGGTGAACCACCAAGCGGACGCAGACGATTCCAGTGCCGATGCCGCTACCGTCCAGACCTCAATGGCGCTGTATTTTGAAAAGGAGTTTGGAAATATTGCATTGGCCGCTGATTTTGGACAGATCACCAATAAAAACGATGTTAATAAAGGGCCCAGTGCTGCCGCCTTGGCCGCCGGGGATTATTACGACCGTATGACCGGGTTAGGGTTCGCTTGGGCTTCTGGATCAGTGGGCTTTGGGTTGCAAGGGGAGATTTTGACCAACCACCTGGATTCCAGAACGGACGACGAAGTAACCACCCATAGCAACCTCAGCTTTGACCTCAACTTTAGCGAGCGCAGTGGATTGGGTTTGGCGGTGACCCAACTTAGCCTTGCTGACGGCAGCGCCAACCCCACCCTTACCCAACGGAGTCAGTTAGGTCTAGTCGAGCGGTTTAATAACTTGCAGGCGGTAACCATGCTTTATTCGGTAAACACCAAAGACGCCGACGATGAGACCCTTGATATCAAGGAAACCGGGCTGGTGGTGGGTATGCATATTGAGTTTTGATCAGGAAAACGGGCAGGGTGACAGCCCTGCTTTTTTGGACTTAGCCAAGCACTTGCTGGTTAGTTTAAGCGACAGGCTTGGCCTGCCTAGGCCAGCGGGGGGCTGACCGATAAACCCCCTGCCCCTTTTCTTTCCCACTCATTTGGCCCATCTAGGGCACCTAGCCTAGGCTTAGCCCCGCGAAACGGCTCTCTTGCGACCAAAACGGTCTAGCACCCATCCTATTAATCGAATCACTCCCGCCTCCGTTGCTTTTCGGCTTAAATTATAAAGCAAGTATGGGCTCGATACAAAGGGAAAATTTAAAATAGGCAGATTTATTTACATCCCACCGCAAAGATGGTTAAAATGGCCTATTATATTAGCCACCTGTGATGCTTGTCCGGCAAATGTCGGCGGACTTGTTTATACTTCCAGGCCCATTACCACTTTCACCTCAGGAGGCCTTTTTAGTTGCCTGCCTTTTGGCGCTGATCAAGTGATAGGTGGACATTTCAGAGGTCTCACTTTTTTGTTTTGACGAGGGTGGGCTCGCACTTTAGACTAGACCTAGGATTTTGTTGTTTAAGCATAGGTAAGGATTATGGCGTTAAGCATCTCGGTTTATATTGCCACTAGCTTAGACGGTTTTATCGCTCGTCTTGATGGGGGTCTCGATTGGCTACCGGGGGCAGATGGGACGAGTGCGGAAACGACTGAAGACTATGGCTATCAAGCCTTTATGGACTCGGTTGATGCCTTGGCCATGGGGCGAAAAACCTTTGACATGGTTCAAAGCTTTGGCCAATGGCCTTACGGGGACAAACCAGTTTTTGTGCTCACCAACCACCCGCTGACCGGGAAAATACCCCCCAAGGTTGAAACCCTGGCTGGGGAACCCGCCGCATTGGTAAAGATTTGGGAAGCTAGAGGGCTTGCCCACCTTTATCTGGACGGTGGGCTAAGTATCCAATCTTTTCTGCGCGCCCATTTGGTGGACCAACTGATCCTGACCTGTATCCCTATTCTGATTGGCCAGGGCCGCCCGCTCTTTGGCCCTTTAGAAAAAGACCTTCCCTTAAAACACCTATCCACCCAATCCTTCCCTAGCGGTTTTGTCCAAAGCCATTACCGGCGCCAGTGAGGAAGGATTTAGGGTTTGGCAGAGGACTTAGGTCAAGCCGAAGGGCCAAAATAGAAAGGGTTGGCACGCCTCGCCGCCGCAAATTTAAGGATTTGCCCCCCTGCCAGAGACCAGTGGCCCCCTTAGGCCCTGTCTTTACCTAAACCTTATGCCGTTCTAAGGTGGTGTTTTTCTCGCGAGTTAAAATCTCTTCGCCCGTTAACACTGCCACCGAAACCTCCCCGGTCAACCAGCGGCGGGCGCACTCAATCAACTCTTCGCGCTTTGCCCCTAAAACCCCTTGGCGGAAGGCTAAACGTCGCTCTTTAGTTTTTCCGATTTTTAAATGATGATAGGCACTAGACGCCCGACCTGAAGGAGATTGCGGGCTGTCCATGCTGCTGGCGCATTGCAAGATTGCCTCGTCTAAAGCGGTCTGATCGAAGGCGGTAGATTCCAGCCAACCTAGGGCCCCCTTAAAGACCTCTAAAGTGCGATTTAAGTGCGGATCACGGTAGCTACTCATCGAAAAAATACCCAAGGTCGCATTATAACCGGACATACCTCCATAGGCCCCACCCTTTTCGCGGATTTCGCCGTGTAAATAGGGGAAGCGTAATAGATTGGCTAAAACAAACAGCCGTGGCGCGTCTGGGTCCAAAAATCGGGGGGCCTGTTGGGCTTGAGCGACGTAACTGACAGGGGTAGTGGTCACCCAGGCCTCTTGCACCCGTTTGGCCACGGGCTCAATCTGGTCGCCTGCGGGTTTTACTGGAGCCCCGGCGGGCAGGCTTTGATAAAGCCCACTGATTTGAGTTTCTAAAGAACCTAAACTATCTGCCTCACCCAACCCAAACACCGACAGCCTTGAGGCCGTAAACACCCGATCAAAAATCCCGGTCAGTCCTGTCAGACGTTTTAACAAAACCTTGGGCTCTAGTGCGGCCAATTCTTTCATAAACCGAGTCTGGCTCAAGCCGCTATAAATCTCATCGATCTGGGCGGCACGAGAAAAATGGCGCGACGCTAATCCTAAGGCATATTGGTGCCCTGACTGGACCAAGTGGTTTACCAGTCCGTTGGTCCGCTGACCTACCAAACTGATAATTCGCTCTTCCTCTTTGACCTCTAGTCCCCCCAAAATCAGCCGCAACAACTCAAACAGCTTCGGCAGTTTCTCGTGTAAACTTTTGCTGCCAATCACCAAGTATTCTTCCAAAGGGATTGGATCTAAAAACTGGCGGCTTTGGGGAGAAGCGGAAAACCCACCCGTGTGGCGGCTGATCTCTTGCGCCAAGCCTTCATAACTCAGATCCCCTTTTCCCGTTTGGGTCAAGAGTAGGCCCAAAAGGGGAAGCCAAGCCCGCTCCTCATCGGTGATCCCATCTAACCGGAAGAAGCACTTAAGATAACTAATGCCATTGGTGGGTTGCTCATAAAGGTAAACATCCCGGGCCTCTGGCCGCTCTAAGACGGGGTCATAAAAACGAATCTCTTTAGGAATATCCGAGACCGTCAACGTGGGTAGGCAGTCCAGATCTTCTTCGGTTTCTTGATGCGCTTCTAGGGCCAGACCTCGGGCCTTGATCGCCTCCACCTCGTCCAAGGATAATCCAGCCCGAATTTGGTCCAGTTTCGCCCGCCTGGCGGCTTCTTGACGCGCTTGCATCCCAGGGTCTGGTTGCAGGCTCACCCGCACTCGGTGGGGGTTATCGAGCAAATATTGCTTGATCTTGCCTTCTAGGTATCCCGGTTTTTCTAAGCGGGCTTTTAGTTGGTTTAAGGTTTGGTCGAGGTCGAGGGCGCTTAAGGGATCGCCCCCATGGACCCAAGGGCCAAAGAAGCGGAACAACAGGTTAAGCCCGTATGGATAACCGCCGCCCGTGATTTCGCGAACCGATAGTTCCATCTGGTGCAGCGCGGTCTCCAACGCGACCGGGTCAATCCCCTTTTGGGCAATCTCTTTGAGTGTGTCTAACACTAAGGTTTCGACTTGGTCGAAATCAGCCCTAGCCACCCCTTGCAGACCTGCCCCAAACCAGCATTGGCGAATCTCATTTTCAAAACCAGTGCCGTCGGCCAAGGCTTGGCCCAACTTTGATTCTAGCAACGCCTTTTTTAAAGGGGCCCCTGAATGGCCTAGGAGGATCTCTTCGATCAACTCCAGACTTAAAACCTCCAAAGGCTCTAATACATCTGCGGTGAGCCAGGCTAGCAGCAGTTGCCCCTTTTTTCCGTTGTCTTCGCTTGGGTCCAAAGGATACGTAAAATCAAAGGATTTGGGCTCGCGGTAGCGGGTCTCGGTCCCTACTTGGGTATGGGTTTCGATGGCTTCGAACTGGCTTAAAGCCAAGGCCTCAATCTGGGCTAAGTGCCCCTCTAAGGGCAGATCGCCATAGGTGTAGAAAAAGGCGTTTGATGGGTGGTAATGGCTTTGGTGGAATTTAACCAACTGCTCATGGGTCAGATCCGTAATCACTGCCGGGTCACCGCCTGAATTGTGCCGGTAGGTCAAGGTCGGGAACAGAGCTTGCCCTAGGTTGCGGTGCATAATCTGGGACTGCTGGCTCATCGCCCCTTGCATCTCGTTATAAACCACCCCTTTAAACTCAAGCGGGCTGTTTTCATCACTTGGGTCTTGGAACTCCAACCGGTGCCCTTCTTGGCTAAAATTGAGTTCTGATAGCAGCGGGAAAAATGCGGCATCTAGGTAGATTCCCAAGAGGTTGTCGAAGTCCTTTGGGTTTTGGGTCGAAAAGGGGTACATGGTCCAGTCAGAGGCGGTGAAGGCGTTCATAAAGGTTTTCAAAGAACGCTTGATCATTGAAAAAAATGGGTCTCGAACCGGGTATTTTTGGCTTCCACATAGGGCGGTGTGCTCCAAGATATGAGCCACTCCGCTAGAGTCGGTGGGGGTGGTGGGGAAAGCCACAGCAAAGAGGTTGTTGTCGTCTTCGTTGGCCAGATGGACCAATTGGGCCCCGGTTCTTTCGTGTACCAACCGGTAGTAGGTCAGTTGCAGACGCTCAAGGCGGGTGACTTCTTTAACTAAAAAACCGTGGGCACGGTCTCCGGGGTTGTATTGTAAGGGATTCATCGCTCGTTAGTAGTAGGTTTCGGACAGTTTAGGGGATTTATTAGGGTTCGTCACCTAGTTCGACCAATTGGTCGGACTCGACCGGTTAAGTCGAGTTTGCCCGGTGCTTTCCCGGTGGGAGGTTAAGGAGTAATTTGGCGGCAAACCTAGATTTTTTGGCCTTGGGGAAAGCCCTCCAAAGGGTCGAGTCACCGCCAAAATCAGGCCAAAAAAACGCAATAATAATTTAAATATAAATAAATATTTTTTACAGCAACATACTATAATTAATTACTATTTTAAAATAGATTGAGGGTTAAACGGGGAGGTGGCACGTTTAAAGCAGCTAGTAGGCCAGGATGTCTCTTAACGAGGCCCTGCAACGGATTCATGGAAGGAGCGGAATTGGAACCACCAACCCCTTCCATGAATCTCGCTACAAACCTAATACAACGGAGACCGACATGGCCGCCAAAAGCAACAAACGGGCCGACAAATCGACTGCCTTTCATCCTGACTCGGACCAAATTTCCGACGCGGTTCAAAACTTTCTCAAATCAGGCGGACGGATTACCCGCTACGTCGATTATGATGAAGAGTTTGAACATTTTGCTCATGGGGGCAGCTACCGACACCAAGAGCATGGCCATGCTAAGCCATCTTAAAGATCGGTCCCAATTCCTGGCGCACTCGCCTTAGGTCGTCCCAAACCTGAGGCAGTAATCCCAGGTTTTGGCTCACGTCCCTTGGATGCCAAAGGCCAATCAGCCTAGCGCCTTGATAATCTAAGGCGCGGCCCCTAATTTCGGACCAGGGCGGGCTTTGTGGCAAAAGGGATTTTAAGGTCCTCTCGCCTAAAGCGAGGATCAATCTGGGGGCAAGTAATTCAATTTGCTTGCCAAAAATCTCTCCACAAGCCTCTATTTCTTCAAAAGTTGCAGGTCGATCCCCATCTGGCCGGCATTTGACCCGCTGGGTATAATACACGGCTCGAGGGTTAATCCCCAACGCCAAGATTATTTTGTCGATCCATTCCCCCTCTGCTCCAAAAAAGGCTTGGCCCCGTTGGTCTTCAGGCTGGCTCGGCTGGTCTCCGACAACTAATAACTTAGTCTGCTGATTCCCTTGGCCAAATACCACCGAGCGACGAGTATTAGACAGGATACAATCCCGACATTCGCGAACCCGAAAATGGAGACTGTCTAGGCTTTTGGCCTCCATTTTATTAAAGCTTTGCGCGGGGGGGGTAACAGGCGGCGGCGTTGATGGACTAGGGGTTGGAGTCGGGACTGTAGGCAGGACTGGCCCAGGTTCCGGTTCTGGGCGGGTCTTTAAAACGAGGGGTCGAGGGCGGGCCACTTGGGGTGGAGCCTCCAAAGGAGGCATATCCGGGTTTAAATACACCCCGCCAAAATCCCAATTTGTCTCAAAATAGTCCAACAAAGCCTGTTCTTCAGGCTCTAAAGGAACAAAGCGACTGCCCGCCATATAAGGGCGGAGCGCTTGGGTCAGGGCTTTAAGGTCCAGTTCTTGAGTCATCTTGATTTTATATGGAAACCCCCAGTCTATCCCAACCAAACTAACCTGCCTAGCCCGGCTTTGACGGACCCTTGTAGTTTTTGTATGCTCTCCAAACTAAGTCCATTTAACCACAAACCTTTTAGAGTCCAGAAAAAAGATGTCCGAGAAACAGACCCCGCAGGCCGAAGAGTTTGAGTTTCAGGCCGAGATGTCGCAGCTATTGCACTTAATCACCCATAGCCTCTATAGCCACCGGGAGATCTTCCTTAGAGAGCTGATTTCCAATGCTTCGGACGCCCTAGGTAAACTCCACTTTGCCAGCCTGACCGATCAGAGCGTTTTGGGCGACGACCCTAACCTCAAGATTCGCCTAGAGCTTGATGACAAAGCCAAAACCTTGGCCATTATCGACAATGGCTTGGGAATGAGTAAAAAAGAGCTCATCGAAAACCTAGGCACCATCGCCAAATCAGGAACTGCGGCCTTTGCCAAAAAGATGACCGGCGATGCCAAAAAGGATTTAGACCTGATTGGTCGTTTTGGGGTGGGCTTTTACTCGGTGTTTATGGTCACCGATCAGGTAACCGTTGAGACCCGGGGCTACAAGAGCAAAAAAGGCTACCGCTGGGTTTCTAAAGGCACTGGTAAGTTTACGATTGAAGAGCTTGGCGATATTCCTCGGGGCACCAAAATCAGCTTTAAGTTCAAAAAGGATGCTGCTGAGGATTTTGGCTCGAAGTGGCAATTAGAGTCGATTGTGAAAAAATACTCTAATTTTGTTAACTTCCCGATTGAGTTAGGCGAAGAGGCCCTCAACCAAACTGGCGCCCTATGGGCCAAGCCAGCCAAAGAGGTGACCGACGAGGAATACAAAGAATTTTTTGGTTTTTTAAGCCATGGCGGGAGCGAAGCTTTAGGCCACCTGCATCTAGCGGTGGACGTACCGGTCCAATTTAAATCGGTGCTGTTTTTCCCTAAAGAAGCCCCAAAAAACATGTTTAACCCAGACGAGCGGGACTCGAAGATCAACCTTTATGTCAAAAGGGTTTTTATCCAAAGCGACGCCAAAGACCTGCTCCCGGCCTGGATGCGGTTTATGGTGGGCGTTGTGGATTCTGAAGACTTGAGCCTTAACGTCTCAAGGGAATCGACCCAACACAGTCCGGTTATGGCTAAAATTAACCAATACCTAACCAAAAAGGTCTTAGGTGAGCTTAAAAGCTGGACCGAACAAAAACCAGAACTCTACCAAACCTTTTGGAAGGGTTTTGGTAATTTTGTTAAGGAAGGGATTCATACGGATTACGCTAACAAAGACAAGCTGCTTGAGCTTTACCGCTGCGCTAGCAGCCATGACCCGCAAGGTTTGACCAGCCTCGCCGACTACATCAGCCGCCTTAAGCCACAACAGTCTGAGATTTATTATGTGGTGGGCAAAAACCAAGGGGTAATCGAATCGAACCCCAACCTCGAATATTTTAAGAAAAACGGCATTGAGGTACTTTATTTCTTTGAAGAGATTGACGAGTTCGTGTTATCAGGGGTGATGCAGTACCAAGAAAAGCAAATCGTGGGTATCGACAAAGCCGACCTAAGCCTAGGGCACGAAGAACACCCTGAGCAATTAAGCCCTGAGGAATCGGAAGGTTTATTGGGTCTCTTTAAAACGGTTTTGGGTGAGCGGGTCTCTAACGTGACCGCGTCTAAACGTTTGGTGGACAGTGCCTGCACCCTGGTTTCGGCTAAAGACGCAATGGGGGCCAACATGGAGCGGATGATGAAAATGTTTGATCAAAACTTCACCGGCGGCAAGCGGGTGATGGAGGTCAATCTTGCTCATCCCTTAATCAAAAATTTGGCCGGAATCCTAAATGCCGCCCCAGAGGAGCCGATATTGTCGGATATTATTGTCCAACTCTACGAAGGGGCTAGCCTACTCGAAGGCAGCTTGGAGGACCCTAGCGAGATGGTACCTCGGATCGCTCGGTTGATGGGTAGCGCCGCCGAGTCTAGGCTCAAGGCGCTCAAACCCGCCTAAGCAAGCAGCCCAGGGAAGCACCATGCAAAAACTTCTTTTGGTGGTCTTCCTCATCTTAGCCCCTTGGGTTCTCTGGGCTCAAGGTTCCGTGGTTTTAGAGGGGGAGTTGTACCGTTTCGACAAGGATAACAACACCCTCTATTACACCAACCCTCGCGCTACCTTTGATAAAGCCATTCTCATGGCTAACAATCTGGTTTATAAAAAAGACCAAGGGTTATTAGAATTTGACGGCAACATCTTGGTCCGCTCCCCCGAATTTCTGATTACCGCCGAGAGGGGGAATTATAACCTTCAAACCAAAGAGATGACTTTTGAAGAGGTTAGTCTCTACGACTATGTCAACTTGACCTACTTGCGAGCCAAAAAGGTGGTCAAGGTAGATGCCGAGATATTTGACATATTCGACGCCAAGCTGACCCTTTGCAGCCCTGAAGACCCAGCCTGGGCCTTTGAGTCGGACTACATCCGCTATGATATCGACAACTTCGCCTATTCAGTAAATACGCTGTTGTTATTTAACGACCTGCCTATTTTTTATACGCCCATCGCCTCCTGGCCTACCAAAAAGGGCCGGGCTACTGGTTTTTTAGCCCCGGTCATCTCTAGTAAAAGGGGCAACGTGGATAAAGGGAAAAACTATGGCGCCCGTGCCCAACTGCCCTACTTTATCGCCTTTGACAAAGATCACGACCTAACGGTGACCCCCGATCAAATCGAAAAAAGAGGCACCGGCCTTGGCCTCGAATATGCCTACGCCTTTGTGCCGGGTATGTCGGGCCTGATCAAAACCTGGTACCTGGACGAATCCAAAACAGACCGCGACCTAACCTTTGAAAACCTAGGCAGCAAAACCGCTGATCAAGTGGACCTCCGTCCAACCCGCTACAATTACAGCTTCGACCACCGACAAAACATCCCTTGGGGGGGGCAGTTATTTTTACACCAAACCGGGCGCAGTGATAACGAGCTGGAAAAAGAATATTTAGACCTCTTAATCGGCCAGCAACCACGCTTGGCGCGTTCGGCTAGTGTGGTTTTACCTTGGGAAGGTGGGGGTTTAAATATTACCCACGAGAAAGGGGACCAGTTCCTCTACCCTTCGGTGTTTGACCGGGGCACCGACCTGGATACGCACCTCAACCGGAATCTAGTGGTCACCGCCAACAAGCGCTTTTCTGGAGTAGGCGGGACCGCATTGTCTTTGGCCACCAGCGGTGGTTGGACCGACTTTGAACGCCGTTATGGTTGGCGCGGGGGCTTAAGCCAGGGTAGCTTAGAGGGGCAATTCCCCTTTAACCTAGATTTTTTAAACCTGATTCCCTTTTACCGAGCCGATGTTTACCAGTACAGCCCCAACTACGCCTTTAGTCCTGGCGAAACCAGCACCAGCGGCTTTGAGGCAAAACCCCAAGCTTTTGGTTGGGTCCTTGGCAAAAAACGCATAGAGGCCAATTTTGAGTTGTTCAAGGTCTTTGCAGATCAAAAAGGAATTGGCCGAAGTCGATTAGGGCTAAGACCAAAACTGATCTATGAAGAGGTGGACGATATTGACCAACGAAAAGGTCTGGCTTTAACCCCTAGCAACCACGTCTTTACCCCTGACAATTTTGACCCAATGGCAACCTCTCGCTTTGCTGATTATAGCCGTTGGGCCCCCATGTTTAGTGCGCCGATCTACGGCTACCGGGTCTTCACCTTTCGCTGGGAAGCCAACTATCTGATCAAAAATCCGCTCAACCAACAGGTGCGTAGTTTGTTTAATTTGGCCATTTCAGATCCTTACAATCTCAACCGAGAACAAACTCTGGCCCAGATTAATGCTAAATACCTGGGCCCCCAGATCCCCGAAGCGTTGCAAGAAACCAGCTTAGGCAATCGGCGGATGCCCCTTAAAATCGAGCTCGGATTAAACCCTTCTGAATCCTTTTCGACGGGGCTGTTTTACCGTTTTGATCACGAACTAGGCCGGGTAATAGAAAACCGCTATAGCGTTGGGGCGGCTAGCTTTGAGGGGCACCGCCTAGACCTGGGCTATACTAACAACACCAAGGCCTATATGGAACTCGACGGCATCAACCGGGCCGCCTCTAAGTCCTACACCCTTAACCAGTTGCTTCAACTGGGCAACCGCTCAAGCCTTAACTTTAACGGCCAGTGGGACTTAAGCCGAGCCGAACCGGCGCTACTTTACGGCACCTTAAGCGATGTAGAGCGGTTAGACCGGCAACTAACCTTTGCCAAACTCGAACTCCATTTAGGTCACCAATGTTTTGACTACATTTTGGGCTTTACAGAGCAAGTAGTCACCAGGACCCAAAATAACCGAAACTTCGAGACCGTCGAACAGGTTTTTTCGGCCTCCATGAATCTGGCCAAGTGGCCCTCATCGGTAAATCCGTATCAACGCAAAATGGACATTAACCGGTTTTAAAATGAACAGGTTTTGGCTGATCCTTTTTTGTTTGGCACTTCCGGCCTTGGGGTTAGCCGAGCCCCTACGCCCAGTGGCCCGCCCCAGCGGAACGGGGGTGATGCTCGCCGAAAAGGTCTGGGCTTGCCATGTTGGCTATGGCATGGGTAACGACGCCTTTAGGTTAGGTAGCAAAGATCTTTACGACCAAGGGGCGGGGCCTGCCTATTGGAGTGGGTTAAATTATGGCCGAAGTTCGGCCATGGGGCTTGGGTGTTTAATGCGGGGCTGGTGGTTTGATTATGGCTTTTTTGACCGAACCTCGAAACTGCAAACCAGCTATAACACAAACAACCAGCGGTACAACCTTCTCAAGTACCACCTGGACTTGGCTTCAGCCGGATACGCCTTGCGCCTAGTGCCCCATTATTTTTACCTGGACTTGGGATTAGGGGCGTTCAACCTTAGTTATCAACCAGGATATTACCCCCAGGTGGCTACTGAAGAGCGGCTCGATGACCCTATCAAAGCAAACGGCCCCCTGGCCCACCTGCGCTTTCGAGCCCACTTGAGCCATTTTTTCTTTGCCTCTTATGGCCTTTTAGCCCCCCTAGGCTCGACGGACCCCTGGTCTTACTCGAGTCGGTTGGAATTAAACCTAATCGCCAACTTCTAATGAAAAATTGGGCACCCATTATTTTTGTTATATTACTGAGCTTAGGCTGTGGGCGGCGCACGCCCCCTGTGCCTAGACTCGACCTTAATCAACACCTTATGCCTTTAAAAGTAGCCGCTCCCTACTACAAAGACCAGTGGCTCGTTTTCACCTGGGCCTTGGCCCAAGAGGATCCTAAGGAACGGGCTCATTTGGCGAGCGAGATCGACCATTTCCGCTTGTATATAGGCGAACCCAATTGCCCCAGTTGTGGCGCACAAGGGGCGGGCTGGGTCAAGATATCTGGAGACGGGCTAAGCCTCACCCCTGGCGAACTAGACCAGCAAAAAACCCAGGCCCTCGCCGAAGCCCGCGCTTATCGGTTTAAAGATAGTTACACCCTCGAATTACCCCCAGACTTTGTGGAGGCTGCGCCCGAATTTACCTTAGAATACCGAACTATCGACGGAAGCAAAAATCCTGCTTCTGTCCCCTTGGTGGTGCAACGTCCAGGAAACCTACCTGTACCCAAACTACTTAACCACCGATTTACCCCAGCCCAATGTGATTTCCCCTGTCCAGATCGGCGGCGGTTGGCGATCAAATGGGAGCCTCTTTTAGAGCGGGAGGTGACCCGGATTGACCCGCAAGGGGGCGTTTATAGTGACCGGTTGTATTATGGGCTTACCCTCTATAGTTTGATTGAGGGGGTTGAACATCCGCTAAACGAAGGTTCAATCTACACAGGTGCCCTCGATATCGAAGTGGGCCCAGAACCAATTTGGATACACTATAGTGACCGTTTTGGAAACCTATCGGCCCCTTTGGTCTTAGAGGGCCTAAGCCCTTGAGTTAATCGGCCAGCAAGGTTAGGCTTAAAGCCGAGATTGGAGAACCATGAAAACCCTGTTTTTTTTAAGCCTGCTGTTTGCCCTAACCGCCTGCGCCACTGGTCCGCAGACGCCCGAGGCCGATCTAGTCCGCCTAGGCAGCCCAGAGGCACTGCGTTTAAGCCTTGAGCAAAGGTTATTTAAAGACCCCAAAGACCACCAAGCCCATTACCAGATGGCTTGGGTCCTTGAGCAATCCAGGGAATTTGAAGGGGCGGCGCAAGCGATTGAGCGGGCGGTGGTTTTAGAACCGCAGTCCGCCAGCTACCGGCTTTTGGCCGGGCAGATCCAGTACCAAATGGGCGACTATTTTCAAGCGGTTAATCTGCTTTCAGCGGCGCTTAAGTTAGACAATCGACTATTAGAGGCTTATTACTTTTTGGCACTTTCGCTAGAAGCCACAGGTCGGAGCGAAGAAGCCTTGTCCCAGCTTAAACTAGCCCTAGAGATTGAACCCCTATACTTCGACGCCCGCCTAGCCAAGGTGCGGATTGCTATGACCCTACCCGAGAATGCTCCCGACTTGGCCAGCCTCACCTTAGAATTAGAGGCCGCTTTAAAGATTAAGCCCAACTCGGTAGAAGGCACCCTGCTTTTAGCCCAGCTTTATGGCGGGCAAGGGGCGAGCTACAAGGCGCGGTTGATTTTAGAGGACTGGCTCAAACGTTTTGGCAACCAAGACCGGGTGTTGTTGGCTTTAGCCCGACTAGAACTATCCGAAGGCCGCCCAGAGGTCGCCCAAAAAACATTGGCTCGACAAAAAGAATCCTCTGCCGCTTCTAGGGTGTTGCTCCTTAAAATTGGCCGTCACCAAAGCCCTCCAGCGGTGCTTTTAGGGCAGGTGGAAAAGGAACTTACCTTAGAGCCCGATTCAGAGGAACTCTACCTCTACCAAGGAGAATTGTATTTAGAACTGGGTCGCCCTGAAGAGGCGGAACGTTGCTTACAACGGGCCTTAAAAATCAACCCCCGCGATGCCCAGGCCCATCTATTAATTGCTCGGGCCTACCTAGAAGAGGCGGACTATGCGGGCGAAGAAATGGCTTTAGCCAAAGCCCGCAGCCTCGCCCCTAGTTCTTTAGAAATTCGCTTAGCCTATCTGGCCTCTTTGATTCGCCAGGGGCTTTGGGATGAGGCCCAGACCGAGGTCCAGCGGGGTGGCACCGATCAAGACCATCGAGGCATACTTCTTATCAAGGCTTATTTGGCTGAGATGAAGGGGGATTATGGCACGGCCGAAGCCTTACTTACCCGGGTGCTTAAAAAAGGCAGTGACCCCCAAGCCGAACTGGCTATGGCCCGCCTAGAGCTTTCGCGCGGTCTGTTTGATACTGGGCTTGGCCGGGCTCAACGCTTGCTTAAAGAGCGCCCCACCGACTTTGAAGTCAAATTGGTTTTGGCCAAGGGTTATCTTTTAACCGGCAAACACCAAGAACTAGAAACTATTTTAAACCCACTACTTGATCAACGCCGGGGTGAGGGGCGGGCCCATCTGCTTTTAGCCCAGTCTAAGATACGTCGAGGCCAAGTTGCCCAAGCTGCCGAGACCCTACGCCAAGCGTTACGCACCTGGCCTCGCCAGCCCGATTTAGTTCAAGCTTATACCTTGGCTTTGGGCCTCTTGGGGCAATATGCCCAAGCGATTCCCCTGTTAGAAGAGATGCAACGCTTCCGACACCGCTACAACCAACTATTTGGATTCCGCCTTTGGGAATATTATTTCAAAGCGGGCCAAAAAGAGCGTTTTAATCAGTTTCCCCTACCCCAATGATGGCTTTTTATCTAATTTTGGCAATTTTTTTGGCGGTTTTAGACCAGTTGGTTAAGTTAGCCGTGCGCCAACAAATGGGGGATGGTCAGGTGATCGACCTGATCCCAAACTTGATCAACCTAACCTATCAAGAAAACCGGGGGATTAGCTTTTCCCTCTTCGCCGATCTGCCCGAGTCGATGCGTGCCCTGTTTTTGACAGGGGTGTCGGCCTTGGTGGTGTTGGGGTTGTTGGTATATTTAAAAAAGCATTGGCCAAGTTACCAACGGGGTGAGCGTTTGGGCTTTGCCCTGATTTTGGGTGGGGCCTTGGGCAATCTAATCGACCGAGGCTGGCGGGGCAGTGTTACCGATTATATGCATTTTTACTATTTCGACCAAAGCTTTTTTGTAAACAATCTGGCCGACGACTTGATTAGTATCGGGTTTGTTTTGGTGTTGATTTACAGCTTCAAAGAAAGGGTCCATGAAAAATAACCTCACCTCGACTCGCCAATTTGTTGATAAATTAGCCCAAGAAGGGGAGCTTTGGCGCTTTGAGGCGCCGATAGACCCTGACCAAGAACTAGCCGAGGTGCAAAGGCGGGTCGTAGCGCAAAAGGGTCCCGCCCTCTTGTTTACCCAAGTCAAAGGCACAAAATTTCCAGTAGCGACCAACCTCTACGGGTCTCAAAAAAGGATTGATTTAGCCTTTGGCTCCAAGCCGGGCCAGTTTATCAAAGACCTAGCCCAGGCCGTCGATGGCCTGCTGCCTCCTAGCCCTAAAAAATTGTGGGACGCCAAGCACTTGGCCCTGACGGGGCTCAAGGTGGGGCTTAAGACCAAACATCAGGGCCCGGTCTTGGCTGAGCAGGTTTCCGGGCTAGACCAACTCCCCCAGATCAAGTCCTGGCCTGAAGACGGCGGTGCCTTTATCACCTTGCCTTTGGTTTACACAGAATCGCCCAAATCGGGAAAAGGCAACCTGGGGATGTACCGGGTGCAGCTTTTTGATGAAAAAACCGCCGGGATGCATATTCAAATCCATCGAGGTGGGGGTTATCATTACCATGAGGCCGAAGCCCTTAATCGCTCTTTACCAGCCCGTGTTTTTGTTGGCGGCCCCCCGGCCCTGACTATTGCCGCGGTGGCCCCCTTGCCCGAAGACATCCCAGAACTCCTCTTTGCCAGCTTGTTGATGGGAGAAAAACTAGAGGTCGGGCGGCTCGATAATCTGGGAACCCGCATGGCGCTGCAAGCGGATTTTATGATTTCCGGCTTGATTCCGCCTTATAAACGGCGGCCTGAAGGACCCTTTGGGGATCATTATGGTTATTATAGTCTGCAACATAACTACCCCTACCTAGAGGTCCAATCGGTCCACCACCGTAAAGACGCCATCTGGCCCGCCACGGTCGTAGGCCGCCCTCCTCAAGAGGACCATTTTATTGCCGAATATCTGCAAGAACTACTTGAGCCGCTGTTCCCCTTGGTGTTGCACCAAGTCAAAAAGCTTTGGGCCTTTGAGGAATCGGGGGTCCATTCGTTAGCTGGGGCGATTGTTAAGGACCGATACCCCAAAGAAGCTTTCACTGCTGCGCTTCGTATCTTGTCCGAGGGGCAACTCTCGCTGACTAAGTTTTTGATGGTCACCGATCAAGAGATTGAACTTAAAAACTTCCGCCAGTTGATCACCACTGTTTTAGAACGCAGCGACATGACCACGGACCTGCATGTACTCGCCAACATCTCCCAAGACACCCTAGACTACACCGGCCCCCAAGTGAACCTGGGGTCCAAGGCCATTTTGCTTGGGTTAGGCGAAAAAAAACGGGACCTCGCCACCCGCTGGAAAGGCCCTTGGTCCGATTCAAGGCTAGGAGAGGCCCACCTTTTTTGCCCAGGTGTACTTTGTGTGGGTGGGGCCCCTTGGGAAAAGGAGAAGGAACTAGCCAAATGGTTGGCTTTAGAGCCTAGTATCCAAAAATTCTCCTGGGTAATCCTCACCGACGAACCCGAAGCGGCAGCGCAGTCAAACGAAGATTTTATTTGGTATTGTTTCACCCGCTTTGAACCAGCTGCCGACCTTTATGGTGCCCAACGGGTGGAGCGCTTCCACGTGGGCATTGAAGGCCCCTTGGTGCTCGACTGCCGGATGAAATCCTGGTACCCTAGCACTTTGGTCCCTAATCCTAAAATCGCCCAAGGGGTCGAGGAAAAATGGGGTGCCGCAATCGCCAAGGCCTGCCGTCAAAAATAGAATTTTTTCATTCCAGAAAGATATTTTCTTTTTATTACGCCTTGTTCAAACTCGTACCTATTGGGTTTTTACTAAACAGGGGTCTTAATTTTATAAAAATTAAACTCCTGTAAGATGACCAGAATTACGTAGGCGAGCGCCATTAACCCCCTAATCCATACTGGGTTAACGCCCTTGGTTTTTCTATTACCTTTAGAAACTATTGTTCCAGGTCTAAAACCGTGGTTTCGGGCATCAGGCAGGCGCGAATGCTTTATAGACCCGTTGTTAAGCGAGCGCCATCAACCCTTCGATTTCTTGGCGGAGTTTTTCGACTTGTTGGCGCTGGTCGGGGTCTAATTCAATTTGGGCTAAGATAAAATTAGCCGTGCCCACCACATCACGCCAGCGAGGCTTGGCGGGCAATCGGGCGACCTGTAAATAACGGTCAAGGGTTCTCGTTTTGTAGGTGGTCCCGTCCAGGTAAACCGTCCAAATTCCGCTGGTTTCAGCCAGTTGCAGTTTACTTTTTCCGGTTTTTTGCTCCCAAAGGGTCAAGCAAAGGGTCATCAACCTGACCAATAAATTGCGTAAATTTTCTGAATCTTGCTCCTTAAGACTATCCAGTTCGCGGCGAAGTTTAGATAACTCTTTGAGTTTGAGTTGATTTTCAATCCGGGCGATTAACTCTTTTGGGTCATAAGGTTTGGCTACATAATCGTTTGCGCCTTGGTCGAAGGAGTCTAGTTGGACACTAGGGTTGACTTGCGCGGTTAAAATCAACACGGGCAAATCCGAGGCGTCCCAACGCTCTCTAACCAGTTGGCAGAACTGAAGGCCACTCATCCGGGGCATCATTAAATCGGCTAAGATTAATTCAGGCAACCGGTGTTTAATGAGTTCTAGCCCTTCCTTTCCGCTATAGGCGACTTGAACCTGATATCCTTTTTGCTCAAGAAGGTTCTGCTGGGCAAGGGCGCTCGCAGGTTCGTCGTCCACGATTAAAATATAAGGCCCTGATTTGAGGTCTTGAGCCGATGTTTCAACTGGTTCTAAGGATAACTGGGGTTCATAGGCAGAGGTCGGTTTATCTGCCAGTTGAGAAGACTGGTTTTTTACGGCCAAGTCTAAATAAAAAATTACTTTGGTTCCCAAACCGGGGCTGCTTTTAATTTCAATCGAGCCCCCTTGTAATCTAATTAAATTTTCAGAGATCGACAGCCCCAATCCCGAACCCTGGTGTGCCCGCTCCATCGAACCCTCGCCCTGCACAAAGGGCTCCAAAACCTTGGCGAGGAGGCGTTGATCCATCCCCATACCTTGGTCACTGACCTCAATGCGGGCCCTCGTCCCTTCTTGGAAGGCGGAAATACTTATTAGCCCACTAGGGGTAAATTTAATGGCATTGTCGATAAGGTTATAGAAGATTTGTTGCAATCTTTGTGGGTCCGCATTCACCCAAGGGAAATCTTCGGGGATTTGATTTTGTAATTGGGCCTTCCCTTTTTTAAGAGAGGGTTCGCAAAGTTGGCAAACCCACTCGGAGGCGACCTTTAGATCGGTCGGTTCCAGGTGCAAAACCAGGCGTTTGTCGCGGATTTGGGCAATGTCTAAGAGATCGTTTACTAAATTAGCTAACCGCCGAGCCGAATAACCCACCAACCGAAGTCCGTCGCGCCCCTTTTGGGTGAGATTAGCAAACTCTTCTGGAGGAAAGGATTCGATAATGCCAATAATCCCTTGCAATGGGCTTTTTAGCTCATGAGAGGTGTTGGCCAAAAACTGGTCTTTAAGAAGGTTGAGTTCTTCGAGGTCTTGATTTTTTTTGTTTAATTCTTCGGATAACGCTTGCACGGCCACAAAGGCGGTAGAAAACCGATAACTTATACCTAACGCCTGGGTCACAAAAAAGATGGCCATGCCATAGGGGGCGAGGTATTGGGTATGAATCACCCCATTGGCATGAAGCACGTCGTTAATCGCGGTAGGTCCAAAGAGGGCAAAGCCCAAGGCATATGCTTTGGCCCCTTCCCGCCCCCGGTACAAGGCTAAAATGGCGACCCCAATTCCCCAAACAGCAGCGATTCCAATCAACACCTCAGCCCCTACCATCACAAAGGTTAGCCAACGGGCGTTTAATAATATTGAAACACAGCCAAAGCCCAATCCCCACACAAAGATCCGGGTGGCGCGGGAGCTAAATTCATTGGGAAAGCTTGCGTGGGTATAGAGACAGAAAAATATCAGTGCTAAGTAATCCGGGAAATTGCGGGCTTTGATTAATAGTTCATAATGATCTGGGAACCAATCTAGGGTCAACATTTCTCCGGTGACCAATAGCCTAGCAGAGAGGCTTATACAGGTTAACGAGAAATAGAGCGCCAGATGGTCGTTTCGGCGGTACAAACACAGGGCTAGGTTGTAAAGGCCGGTGAGTAATAGGCAGGTGAAGATTAAGGTTTCCGAGAGTAACCGGTACGATTTTCGTTTAGCCATTTCTGCGCGGGCACCCAAAACAAAGGGCATGGTCATCCCACCACGGACATGGTTGAAATTGGAAACCTGCACTAATAGGTCGATATGGCTAAGGCCTTTGGGCAAATCTATTTGGCTAGGCATCCAGCTTGGCTTGGAGGTTTCATAAGAGTCCCCCACCTGCCCTCGTGCCCAGGCCAACTGACCATTTACAAAAACCTTGGAGGCAGATTGTAAAATAGGAATCGAAAGGACTAGCTCAGGGGTTTCTGGGGGTAGGAGGATAAACAAGTGATAGCTGGCCACGCCCCAAATCTTGACTTGGCTATAAACCTTGGCAGCGTCCCACCAAAGCGAAGGTACCCGAATCGGGCCTGTGGGGCTAGATTGGTCTAAGGTTTCAGGGGTAACTGCTTGGCCCCAATAAAACTTCCAATCCCCTTTTAAAGGAATGGGCGCCTCAAACAAGGATTCCAGCCCCCGCAGGTCCAAGCGGCCCTCTTGGGCCAACGGAAGCGCCCCGGCCGGGCTGGCCAGGAGCAGCCATAAGCCCATCATCCAACCAAATGCTTGCCAGTTCTTCATAGGTTTCCTAAACGTTGCCTGCCCAAGTGGACCTGCTATAAAACCACACTCAAGGCTAATTGACAAAGTTAGTATTTGCCTTCTTAACCAATTTATTTCAAAGCCCTGCCCTCGGTTCTACCGATTTTAACCCATTTTGCCCAGGCCTGAGCCCAGGCCTTAGAAAGTTTTTTAGAAAATCTTGGTTTTGATCCCCGTTTTTAGGGGCCTCAAACCAGCGCTCCCCTGGGTGGGCTGGTCAGGCTTCGCGACTGGATTGGTCGCGGTTTGGCCGCCCTTTTTAAAAGCTTGGCAAGGAGGCTTAAAAAGGCCTAAAATGACCCAAATTGACCTAGAAGCAAAAGCCCCTTTGTGCTCTAATAGCAGAAACCAGCTAGGCCTCCAAGGCGAACGGATGTTGAATGACGAGGTTAAATACGCTAGAGTTTTGCGGGCAAAAGGGTTGGTGGTGTTGGCTCGGACTGCTTTTAGGGTTGTGGTGGGCTCCAGGTGCTTTTGCCGACGAAACCTTGATTTTTAGTGAAACCCATGAGTCGGAAGCGGCCCAAGCGGTGGAGGCTCCGCAAGGGACCCTGTCCGTGACGATCAGTGCTTTTGAGCCGTTACAACTAATAAAAGTCAATGGGCAAACGCAAGACGCGAGCGGGGATTTTGTGCAACTGGAGGTGCCATATCAAGTAGAACAGGGGCCGGTCGAGATCGAGATTGAAGCCCACACCGCTTCGGGCGTGGCCCAAAGAACCTACCGGCTCCATTTGAAACCGCCAGCCGAGTCCCTGAAGCGGTTTGATTGGAGCTTGATTAGTTTACTCACCCACCAATGGGGTGACAACCTGACCAACGCCGCCAAGGGGGAAGCCGTGGGTTTTCGCAAAACCTCGGTGATCCTGATGCCCGCCTTTAGCCTGACCTGGGAGGATATGCAAGTTGAACTAAAAGGCTTGAGCCTTCGCGAAAAACTCGCCGATGCTGCGCAAGCGGCCAACGAGGTGGTTTATGATCAATGGGAATTGCATCATAAATGGAAACTCGGAGCCTTCAACTTCGATTCCAGCTTGGGTCTGGCGGAAATTGCCACGGAGCTAAAGGGTTGGTCGGGCAAAAGTCACTTAGAATCGGACCAATATTTAAGCGAGCAAATGGTTTGGGAACTAACCGAGGGTCAGCAGCTAACGGGAACCTTAAAGGCCAAGTCCAAATCCTTGGCCGAAGCGGACCCGGCGAGTTACAGCCTGTCTGGGCTAGAAACCCAAGGGGACTTGGGCTACCAAATCGCCACCGACCTTTTAAGGATAAACGCCTCTATGAGGCACAAAAAAAACGACGCCCTTGGCACCTACCAAGACTTCAGCGAGGATCAAGCGGGTTTAGGTTTTGAGGCCCCGATATTAGAAGGGCTCACCTACAACCTCAACCTGACCCAAGGCCGCAAGCGGTTTGCGCAGGTGGACCCCGCCAAAGGGCAACGAGAAATTGCCCTTAGCACCGAAGCCGCCTTGGGGGCTTCCGGGGCGATGCCGTGGGTTGCGGGGTGGCAGTGGATGAGTGAATTGAGCCAAGGCCACTATGACTCCAATATTGACGGCTCTGATTACCAAACCCTAGCCGCCAGTGTTTCTTTGCTTTACGTTTTTTAAGGAACCGATGCCCCTACGCCTGTTTTTATGGTTGTTCTTAATTTCGCCCCAAACCCTGATGGCGGCGGCGGCGGGGTATATGGTGGTTACCAAGGGAGAGGCGAAACTGGTTTCTAAACAAAACCAGACCCAGATTTTTGAGGCCAGTGAAACCCAGGTTCCGTTGGAACCAGGGGACCAGATTCAGTCGAATCAAGCGGGGTTGATCCAGGTTTTTTTGCGAGAGGGCCAAGAGGAAATCCAGCTTTATGCCAACGGTTTTTTAAAGGTGGAGGCGGTCCTCCCCGAAGGCACTCGGCTGGGTTTGCCTATCGGCAAGGGTCGTTTCCAGGTGACTGGGGCCCTTTTTAACGGGAAGCCTCGCCCCTTTCGGGTCCGCACTAGCAACGCCTTGATTGGGGTCAAGGGGACCAACTTTGTGTTGCAGTGCGACCGGGAAACCACCAGCTTGGTGACCCTCGAGGGTCTGGTGGGCATGGCTAGCGCGGCCAATCTTAAAATCAGTGTCGATGTCCCCGCGGGCACCGCTACCCGCGCGGTGCAGTCGGCTCCGCCAACCCCGCCGGTGGAAGTTTCCAAAGAGGCGGTGGAGGCGATTCTAGGGGAGTCCGCTGGCCAGGAGACCTTTGATAAGCTGATTTTCGAAGCCGCCCCGCTTCCAGAAGAAACCCAAGAGGATAAAAAGGACACTAAAGATCAGGAAGAAACCGAGGGGGAGGGCAAAGATGCCAGCCAAGCCGAACCTTTGCCCCCTAAAAGCGAGCAGCTCAAGCCGGTGAAGGTCGAGGGGACCCAAGGGCTTTCGCAGGTACTTAAAGACCTAGGCACGGCGCAGACCACCGTCAAGGAAACGGTCAAACAGGTGCAAGAAACCGAAAAACTGACCCAGAAAAAGGTCAAAATTAAGATGGTTGACCAATGAAAGCGAAGTTTTGGATTATTTTAGGGTTGGGTCTTTGGCTGGCCGGTTGCGAGCCTAAGGACAACGGAAATCAGGAAGCGCCCGTCGCCACCGTTCATTTAGCGACCCCTTGGAACGTCCCCCTAGGGGCGCAAACGGCGCTAGAGGGCCAAGGCAGCCAATTGGTTTTGGCGGTTCCCGCCGCCAAAAATTCCGTAAACAACCTAGAGGAGATCACCGATTTTGTGGACCGCGCTTGGGCCGATGAACTGGCTAATGAAGTAGTTTTGAACCTGCCCCTAGGCGAGCCCTTGCGGCTGATCAAAGCGATTTACGAGCAGCCGATCACCGCCACCGACCTTAAGGGGCTCCGACCCAAACGAATCGGGCTCTCCGGGATTTTTAGCGTGGACGCCGCCACCGACCAACTGACCTTGCCGATCACGCTCTATCAACCGCCGCAACTAGCTTCTCTCCTGCCCAAAGACGGCGCCACTGGTGTCCTTTTTGATACCTCGATTGCCATCACCTTTACAGGCCCGCTGGACGCCACCACCCTGACGGTCAACGCCAAAGACTCGCAATGTTCGGGCAATTTGCAGCTCTCTAGTGATGGATTTACCAGTTGTGTGGTGCTGTCCTCGACCCTGTCTTTATCCAACGGGGGCAATACCGTCACCATGACCCCGGCTCAAGCCTTAAGCGCGAAAACCAAGTATCAGGTCCGCTTGACCGACGGCCTTAGAGACTTGCTCGGCAATGGGCCCCCAAAAGCCTATACCAGCGCGGGCTTCACCACCGCGGACCCAGCCACAGCCACGGTCTTAAAAGATACCACCGCGCCTAAAGCCACCGGCCTCACGCCCACTTCGGGCGCTACCGGCATCTCCATCACCAGCCCCCTTGTCGGAACCTTTTCCGAAGCGATGGACCCGACAAGTTTAAAGGTCAACACCTTAAACACCACTTGCACCGGGGCGGTGCAGGTTTCTTTGGATAATTTTAAAAATTGTCTCCGGTTTTCCGCCCAGCCCACCCATTCACCGGACCAAACCCAGTTTACCTTTATTTTGGCCGCCCCGTTGGCCTACGAAACCACCTACCGAATCAAACTGACCCAGTCCGCCACCGACTTGGCTGGGAATAAACTCGACCAACAGTATATTACCACCGGATTTACCACCGTGATCCCCGGCGCTCCCACGATTGCGTCGGCTAGTCCGACAGATGGGACCATCGGGGTCTCACCAAATGGGGTGGTTTCGGTTACCTTCTCCGAAGCGATGGACCCAGCCAGCCTCACGGGGACCAGTTCCTCGGCCTGTACGGGTTCGATCCTGCTTTCGGCCAACGACTTTAGGAGCTGCGCTATCCTAAGCAGTTTCACCGTCTCCAACAGCAACCGGACCTTCAGCTTCTCGGCGGAGATGAACGATGGACAGACCTACAAGTTGCGGGTGACCACCGAGGCCACCAGCGCCTTGGGCAAGACCCTGGCTTCCACCCAGACCTATAGCACTGGGTTTACGGTCTATGCGGGTTTAGCCTCTTTTTATTCGAACGCCTCGAATTGGATGGATTTTTATAAAAACGACGATGCGACCACCACCCCACCAAACCCCTATAAAGGGAGCAACGCCGCTTGCGTGGGCACTGAATCCACTTGGCAGGCCTGTTTGCATGGCGGAGAACGCAAAGTAGTGACGCTGCCCAGCAACATCGCTAGCTGTACCGGCGTCACCGCCACCGACGCCTTGGGGGCCTTTACCTGGGAATGTATCACCAGCCCGGTGCGGATCGTCTCCAAGGGGCTGGCAGCGGGCAAGCACATCTCGGACCTGATCGACTGGAACGCTATTCCGCTGGCCTTTAAAACCAACTATGTAATCATTCAAAATAACAGCAGCACCGTTTTGCAAACCGAGCCTAGCACTTGGTGGACCAATCCAATTGCGCAAAATTCCACCGCGCTGAACACTTCGGGCACCCTTTACGCCTTTACCGCCGATCCCGCCACCGATCTGGTCACCGCCGCCGACAAAGTGGCGGTGGTCGCCAAGCCAGGGGTGACCCTGACCGGTTCGGTCGCTGCTGGGAAAGTGCTGCTGGCGAACCACCATTTCGTTTGGGTCGAGGGCACCTTCAACGCCGCCTCGGCGGGCTCGTCCTATGGCATCAGCCAAACGGGCAAAAATTTCTCGGTGCTGCGCCAGGTGACCGTTTCGGGGGCCTCTGCGGACGGGGTCTATCTAAAAAACTCCCAAAATACCCGGCTAGAATACCTGACCAGCAGCGGAAACTCCACCAGGGGGATCTATCTCTTGGGAGTAGCCCACGCTTCCTTATCCCAAGTGATCGCCACGGGCAACAACAACACCGGTCTCAAACTCGAATCGGGGGGCGCGCGGGCGCGCGGACTCTGGCTGACCAACAACAGCGCTAATGGGTTGGAAGGATTTGTCGGCGATTATTCCCAATTCCTGGATCTGGTCACCGCCAACAATGGGGGTAAAGGGGTTTCTTGGTGGGGGGACCAGAATCGGGTCTTGGTTAACCTGATCTCGGCCAATAACGCCTCCCAGGGCATCTCCTCCTTTCAGGGGGTTTATTTGGCTTATCTGAACGTTACCAGCGCCAACAGCGGCGGCAACGGAATATACAACGACTACACCTACAACCATAGTTACCTGAACTCGGTGGCGCTCAATAGTAGCGGTCATGGTTTAAGCACGGGATCCTACGGCGTATACACCCAGTGGGCCAACCTTGCTTCGGGAAGTTCGGGGGCCAAGGGCTACAACAACAGTTGGACTGCCTCTTCGGGCGCGGACGCCTTCTTGGGGTATTTGATCTTCGGCGGCAACGCCGCCGATTGCTACGCCGCCTTGACCCAGAAGGTTGCCGGAATCGACGCCAACTGTCTCGCTCCCGATCCCCCTTCCAACTTCGTCCTGCGCCAAGGCCAAGCGATCTCGGCGGCCTTCGTGGGGCTGGTCGGGGCCAACGATACAACCAACGGCAGCCCCCAAACCGCTGGCGAGGCGCCCGTTGGCTCCATCACTGACTGGACCCAATTTTCTAATCCCCAACGCACCTGGGGTAAAAGCGGCGGCACCAGTATCGCCACCACCCACCGGGGGCGCTGCACGATCGGAAACTGCGCGGTTTGGGACTGGAGCCTAAAGTCCACGGACAGCGTACTTTTTGGGGTCCATTCCACGCCGCCCACGGGCAATGACTACTACCAACATATCTGGAAAGCCACCACCAAGGCCCTCTGCAACGAGATTCCTGGAGCCCTTTGGACCGGGTCCTGTTCGGACGGGGTCTCCACTACCTCAACGGCCTGTGGAACGGCGCTAGGCACCTGGAGCATCGCCGGGGCCTGTAGCCATCCGGCCATCGGGGTTCAAGCCAGTTGCACTTCCTGGGGTTGGTGCAGCGACAAAAGCTTGGACGCCAGCTCCACCTGCGTGGCCTCCTGCTCTGATACCAACCAAGCCCTCCAGGCCGACTGCGTCAACACCTGTACCGAACCCACCCTTACTTCCCAAGCAACTTGCGGGGTTTGTAGCAATGGGGTGTTTCCAGACGCCACTGCTTGTGGGCTGGGGGGAGCCACCTGGACCGCTTGGACCTGGGCTGGCGGGGTTTGCTCGGACCCGGCGAAAAACACCAGCGCCAAGTGTGGCACCTGTTCCGATGGGGTTTCGACCACCTCCAGCACCTGCGCCACGGCGCTTGGCACCTGGACCGCCCAGACCTGGGCGGCTCGCACCTGGACCAACCGCACCTGGACCCCCGGCGACTGGAATACCACCGAAAAATGTGTTTCCACCTTCTTAAAACACGCCTACGAGATTATGGAGGACGGGATCGGCAACGAAAACGGGCTTTGCGAATCCAACGAAGCCTGTGTGTTCACCCCCAATATTGGCGCCTACCAAGGCCACGGGACCCTAACCGAGATCAGCGGCGCCTTTACGGACGGCACCTTAACGGGCATTAAACTTTATCAATATAGCAACAATGGGCGTTAAGGGCCTTCCCTAATAAAATGAACCTAATTTAATTTGAAAAAATTACGCGCGAAGGAGTAGGTTAGAACCAACCAAAAGGGAAAAAATATGGCCGCCACCGTCCAGCGTGAAATCCGGGTTTCTGTATTTTATTTTCTGGGATTGATCCTAGCGGCCTTAGCGACAGACGCCGTCTTGCACGGGTTTGGGTTGGTCTGGATTGGTCGCTGGCTGGGGCCTTTGGGGTTGGCTTTGATCCTTTTTTCTTTTGTTTATTCCGTGCGTCGCCGTAAATTTATCACCGGCGGAAAAATACCTTCATACCTGCGTTTCCACGAGTTTGCCGCTTGGTTAGGTAGTCTTTTGGTATTGGTACATTCGGGTATCCATTTTAACGCGCTTATTCCCTGGCTGGCCACCTTGGCGATGTTGGTGACCACGGCCAGCGGGTTAACCGGTAAATTCTTGCTCAAATCCGCCCAATTCCGACTCAAAGAACAAAAAGCGGGCCTAGAAACTTCAGGGATGACGCCAGAAGCGGTTGAAGCAGAATTGCTGTCAGAAGCGCGGATGGTCGAAGCCATGCGGAAGTGGCGGGTCCTCCATCTACCGATCACCTTAAGTTTTGCCCTGCTCGCGCTCGCCCACTTGGGTTCACTTTGGTATTTCGGCTAAGCCATGAAAGCCTGGAGCGGATTTTTTGCGGTGTTCGCATTATTAGTCGGGGTGGTCTGGTATTCGCCACGGCTGGCCTTTGAGCCGGGGCCACTTTCGAAGGGGCACCAAAAACAATCGGACAACTGCGCCTCCTGTCACGTTCCCTTTGAGGGTGCCGGGCGCTGCGAAAGTTGTCACAAACCGAAGGAATTTGAATCCAACCCCAAATTGGTTTTTCACCATCAATTAGCCCAAGAGAGTTGTAATGCCTGTCATAAAATACACGGAGGGGGCCAGCCTAAACCCTTTAAACACGAACTTCTACCTAAAAGTATAGAGGCAAATTGCGTTGGTTGTCATGCTCGCCCTAACGACCAATTACATAGGCCTTTGGGGGAAAATTGCGCCAATTGCCATCACCAAACCGCCTTTAAACCGGCCCAATTTGTTCATAAAAGCCTCCCCCCGGCGGAACTAAGCCAATGCACAACCTGCCACGAAAAACCGGCGGACCGCTTGCACCAAAAACTAACGGGGAGTTGCCAAAGTTGTCACGGTTTTACGGCCTTTAAACCCGCCCAGTTTGAGCATGATCAATACTTCCGTTTTGACCGGCACCACCCCGAAACCTGCGACAACTGCCACCAAAATTCCGATTATTCCACCTATACCTGTTACGGTTGTCATGAGCATAGTCCTGGTTCGATAGCGGGTGAACATCGAGAAGAGGGCATTAGGAATTTCGAGGACTGCGCCAATTGCCACGCCTCGGGCGACGAGAATGACATTCGCTCCCGCCGCTCCAGAAGCGAGGCCGACTATAGTCAACCAGCCCAGCCATCTAGCGAGCCCGTGAAACACTCCTACAAAAAACGAGAGCGCCACAGCGAACATGAAGAGGATGAAGATGACGACTAAAAAATAATTGCCCGCCTGCGAAAACCCTGATTTGCAGGTGAAAAAGGGGACCTGGTCTTTAGGGAGCGAAGGCCAGGTCCTTGGCAATTAGGTGCCAGTCCAACCCCCTTTAGCGGGGTTGACGTTATAAATGGGGATGTCCCAACCTGTAAACTGTCGGGCGCAGAACAGACCACTGATGGTCCCCGCCTCTACGCAACCGGCATTGATCACATTTCGGGTCCAATCCCCAGCAATAAAAAAGTTTTTTATCCCCAAGTCATCGCTTAAAAGACGGTACTGCGTGCTGTTTGGCACGCTCAAGACGTAGTGCTCGGTATAGTTGGTTCCTGCGCGCCAATACTCGCTGTCTAACTGGTTGGGATCTAAACCTGCTGGATTATCTTTGGGGGCGCAGTTTGGCCAAAGTTGTCCTGCCCATTGGTTGAGCCATTGCCAGCCCTCGGTTTTTACCTTTTGCGTTTGCCGCCCTGGATAGCCATGGTCCGCTTGGGGCACCGGCACTTCAGGCATAGGCATCGGGCAACAGCTGTAAATCAAATATTTAGGGTCAGGAACCTTCCAGTCTTCCGCCGCCAAGAGGTGGGTTAGGTCTGCTTGGGTACCCCAAGGGCGAGCAAAACCACCGTTGAGCGCCTGCAACTCTTTATAGGCTGGGTTTCCAGGGTTGTAGCCGGTTTCTTGGGCTGTCTTTTTAAACCAAAGTTGGTAGGCCATGGTAGTCACGGTCTGCACGTTTTTAAGCATGTCCCGCCACTTTTGGTTTTTTAAAGCCAACGACTGGGTCACAGGCACCAAAGCCCGCAGCGTAATCCCACAGATCACTCGGTCGAAATCTACGCCCTGCTTGAGTTCATAACGTTTTACCGAATCGGGCAGTTTAAGCCAGGGGCTCTCTAAAGTAGTGCCGTACAGTTTATCTTGCTCCTGATAATAAGCCGCTTGGGTGGGATCAATTTGATCCCAGAAGGGCTCTTCGGGCCAGCAAGGCCAGGTTCCGGTGCTAGATTTTTGGTAAGGCAGGACCACGTAGGGCTGGTAGCCCGCCTTTTCGTCTTTGAGGTTGACCGTCTGGAGCATTTTTATCAGGCTGACCGATGCTCCATCCTCGCTGAGCCCAATATCCTCAACCTCCTGGAAGTACTTGAACTTTACTCCCTATAGTGGACCCCAAAAACTGGACAATCGGTTAAGATAGAATCCGAAGCAAACGG
>MFNE01000052.1:121561-121703 GCA_001783695.1 Candidatus Lambdaproteobacteria bacterium RIFOXYD2_FULL_50_16 | reverse complement strand
TGGAAAACATTAAAAAACAATAATATATGCAAATCATAAGAATGCGCAACTAAAGGAACCAATGCAAATCGATTGGAATCAAGCATTTTCTACGCTTATTGGCGCTTTGTTAGGGTTTTTGCTGTCGCTTATTCTCTACTGG
>MFNE01000052.1:101008-121522 GCA_001783695.1 Candidatus Lambdaproteobacteria bacterium RIFOXYD2_FULL_50_16 | reverse complement strand
ATAACAAACAACGTTATTTTAGAGCTTAATCTACTTGTTTCGTTTTTGGGAACGGTTGACCAGCATATCAGTGATGTTTCTACCAGAATAAATAGTGATATCAGACCTGTGTTTACTTGGATTAATTACTCAAGAATGATAAATTTTCATATCAATCAATATTACCAGTCTGGTTTAATAAGAATGGTATTATCGCCTGTAAATATAAGGAAACTAGACGAAACGCTTACTTGGTTTAATACGCCTTATGGCAACGAATTGAATCGCCAAGCTATAGAATGGAATGAGGGTAGGAAAACGAAAGGCGATTTAATAGAAATATACGGGATTGAGCGCCAAAAAAGCTCTGAAGCGATAGAGTTTTTGGGAGAAATCAAAGACAAAGTCGCCGAATCCTTAACGCAGTGAAAACGATCACTTCTACGGGATTTTCTAAACCAAAATCTCCACCCCGGCGAGCCATTGGGCGACCTCTTTGGCGTGGTAGGTGAGGATTAGGCTAGCGCCGGCGCGTTTAAAGGCGGTCATGGTCTCTAACACAGCTTTTTTATAGTCGAGCCAGCCGTTTTGGCCGGCGGCCTTGAGCATGGCATATTCGCCCGAGACGTTGTACACCGCGACCGGTACATCAGAGAGTTCAGCCAAGGCGCGGACTACGTCTAGGTAAGGCAAGCCGGGTTTGACCATCACCATATCCGCCCCTTCGCTCAAATCGAGATTAAGCTCACGAATCGCCTCTTTTACGTTGGCCGGGTCCATTTGGTAGGTCTTTTTATCTCCCTTTTTAGGCGCAGAATCCAGGGCGTCCCGGAAGGGGCCGTAAAAGGCGCTGGCGTATTTGGCGGTGTAGCTCAAAATCCCAACCTTAGTAAATCCAGCCTCGTCCAGCGCCCGGCGGATCACCTCCACCCGGCCATCCATCATGTCCGAAGGGGCGATAATGTCCGCCCCCGCTTGGGCCTGACTCACCGCCTGTCTGGCTAAAATTTCGAGGGTTTCGTCATTGAGAATTTCCCCCTCGGCGCTGACCAACCCGTCGTGTCCGTCTGAGCTATATGGGTCCATGGCCACGTCAGTGATCAAACAAAGTTCAGGCAGTTCCTTTTTAAGGAGCCGTAAGCACTGGTGATAAAGCCCTTGAGGGTTGGCAGATTCGGTGGCTACCCGGTCTTTTAACGAATCTGGCAGCGCGGGGAACAGAACCACTGCTTTGATCCCCAAGGCGACCAATTCCTTGCACTCTTCTAAAAGCAGGTCTGGGCTGTAACGAAAGATGCCGGGCATACTCTTGATTTCGCTTTTGATCCCAGTGCCTTCTAAAATAAACAGAGGCATAACTAAATCGTCCACGGTGACCCGGTTTTCTTGAACCAGGTTTCGAATAGCTTGCGAGGCCCGGTTCCGCCGGGGACGAATCGGAATTTCCATGGAATGCCTATGGGAGGTATAATTTAGGGGTTACTTTTCCAAGCGTGGTACACCTTGTTTGCTTCTTCGGTCCAGCAGATGAATTTGTCAGATGTATCCCGACCTAAACTGGCGGCCAAGAAAAAGAAACCCTCGCTAGGTCTCATTTCCCCGTCTTTGCTAACCACTAAGACGGACATAAGACCCCGGCCCTCTGCTTCCTCTTCTAACGAAATCTCTTCTAACAAGTTTTGCAAATCCCAGTCGTGGGCCATGAAGTGCAACACTTTAATTTCCTTGGCAAACCCTTCGTAGGTAACCAATTCCCTTCGTTGGGCGACCCCGGACAGAAACCGTTTGCCTTCTCTTTTAGCTTGATTCCACTCTTCCTTTGTACCCTTCAGCGCTAGGCTCCAAAAACGATTAAAAGAGGGATCGTCAGCTCAAATGAGAATAGCCCTTGATCGCCGCATCCAGGGACTTAGCCATGTTTCGGCCCGAAGCAATGGCCCGAACAACCAGCGATTGACCCGTTGCCATGTCGCCCGCAGCAAAGACGTTTTTCAGATTGGTTTGGTAGTTGGTGGTTTTAACATTCCCTCGCTGGTCCAGTTCGACTCCCAACTGTTCAAGCAAACCTTCCTTAACAGGCGATTCAAAACCCATGGCTAAAAAAACCAAATCGGCCTTGATATTAAATTGGCTGTCAGGTCGCTCGCCCATTTGCCATTGGCCTGCCTCGTTTTTAGTCCAGTGGACCTCGACACATTCGAGACCGGTTAGTTTTCCTTCGCCTAAGGCACGCTTGGTATTAACCCCAAAAAGCCTAACACAGCCCTCTTCTTGAGAAGAACTGGTTCGGTGAATGCGGGGATATTCGGGCCAGGGGTTGTCCTGGCCTCGTTCTTTGGGTGGCATGGGTAGGATTTCTAATTGGGTCACATTCGCCGCACCTTGGCGGATGGCGGTGCCCACACAGTCAGAACCAGTGTCCCCACCTCCGATCACCACCACTTGTTTGCCCTTGGCCATAATCTCTGGGACGTTTATCTTTCGACCAGCGTTGCGCCGGTTTTGTTGGGTTAGGTAGGTCATAGCCATATGCACCCCTTCGACCCCGTCCAATTGCTTGAGGCCCCGTGGCTTTTCAGCGCCACCGGTCAGGCAGATAAAGTCAAAATCCTTTTGCAACTGCTCTACCTTAAGGTCTTTGCCAACCTCGATCCCCGTTTTAAAGGTGATCCCTGAACGCCGCATAATATCAACCCGCCGATCAACAACCCACTTTTCCAGCTTAAAATCAGGGATACCTAAGGCTAAAATGCCCCCTAAAACCTCGTTTTTTTCAAAAACCGTAACCTCGTGCCCGGCTAGGTTAAGTTGGGCCGCAGCAGCTAGCCCAGCAGGGCCGGAGCCAATCACTGCAATCTTTTTGGAAGACGAAGGGATTTGCGGAGTGGGCTCAACCCAGCCTTCAGTATAGGCCCGTTCGATAATCGCCAATTCGACCTGTTTGATCGAAACCGGGTCATCCACCAGTCCGGCGCAGCAGGCCGACTCACAGGGCGCTGGGCAAACACGACCGGTGAACTCTGGAAAATTGTTGGTTGACTGTAGGCTTCCGTAGGCATTTTTCCATTGCCCTTGGTAAATATATTCGTTGAATTCAGGAATCAAGTTTTGCACTGGGCAACCCCAATTACAAAAAGGCACCCCGCAATCCATACAACGAGCCGCTTGGGTAGCCAGTCGTCTTGGGGTTAGTCCGGTCTCGAATTCATTAAAATGTTGCTTGCGTTGACCCGCAGGCTGCTTTTTAGGGTTTTCCCGAACATATTCCAGGAAGCCAGTTGGTTTTCCCATTTAAGATGCCTTGGTGCTGTTGGTTGTAGCCAAGATTTTGCGGTATTCCAAAGGAATCACCAAAACGAACTCGGTTAGATGTTTTTTCCAGTTGTCCAAGAGGAGTTTAGCCCGCTTGCTACCGGTCAACTGATAGTGTTCCTCCACCATGGATTTGAGGAGTGCTGCATAATCGGGGTCGGTGACCTGTTCGATGTCAACTAGGCTTAAGTTGCAGCGTTTTTTAAAGAGCCGGTCTTGATCGTAAACAAACGCCAGCCCGCCACTCATCCCGGCTGCAAAGTTTTTGCCCGTCTCACCTAGAACCACCACCACCCCGCCGGTCATGTATTCGCAGCCATGGTCCCCAACACCTTCGACAACGGCCATCGCACCTGAGTTGCGCACGGCGAACCGTTCGCCGACTTTGCCGTTAAAGAAGGCCTTACCGCTGGTAGCCCCGTAAAGTAGGGTGTTGCCAGCGATCATGTTTTGGGTTGCCCGCCAAGTGGCACCATCGGGAATGCTTAGCACAATCTTGCCACCCGAAAGCCCTTTGCCCACATAATCGTTAGCGTCACCCTTTAAATTAAGGGTTAATCCACTAGGAATAAAGGCTCCCAAGCTTTGCCCCGCAGTTCCATTTAGGTCAACAATAATGGTGTCTTCAGGAAGACCCTGGGCATGGTATTTACGCGTAATCTCACTGCCCAACATGGTTCCAGTAGTACGGTTTCGGTTTCTGATATCCATCGAAAAACGGACCTTTTCGCCCCGCTCAATCGCTGGAGCCGCCAACTTGATCAGTTCCAAGTCCAAGATCCCATCTAGGTTTCTAGGTGGTTTGCCGATATTGCGGTAAACCCCATCGCGGCTTTTTGGTTTAGTAAAGAGTTTCCTAAAATCAAGCCCTTTAGATTTCCAATGATCAATGGCCTCTTTGGTTTTTAAACGGTCCACTTGCCCAACCATCTCTTCAAATTTTCGGTACCCTAAGGCGGCCATCAACTCGCGAACCTCCTGGGCAACAAAACGGAAGAAGTTGACTACATGGTCTGGGTCACCCTTAAACTTGCTACGTAGTTCCACGTCTTGGGTGGCAACACCCACGGGGCAGGTGTTTAAGTGGCATTTACGCATCATAATACAGCCTAAGATCACCAAGGCGCTGGTCGCAAAACCGAACTCTTCGGCCCCAATCAGGGCGGCAATAACCACGTCTCGGCCCGATTTAAGTTGGCCATCGACTTGAACCCGGATTTGGCCTCGTAGGTTGTTGGTCACTAAGGTTTGCTGGGTTTCAGCAAGGCCAATCTCCCAGGGTAAACCGGCGTGTTTGATACTGGTTGCGGGACTAGCTCCAGTACCCCCGTCATGTCCGGCAATGGTCACACTCTCGGCCAAGGCCTTAGAAACCCCGGCCGCTACTGTACCTACCCCAGATTCAGAAACCAATTTAACCGAGACATCCGCTTGGTTATTGGCGTTTTTGAGGTCGAAGATCAACTGCGCTAGGTCTTCGATCGAGTAAATATCATGGTGTGGCGGTGGGCTGATTAAGGTAACCCCGGGGATCGTATGCCGAAGTTTGCCAATATAATCGTCCACCTTAAAGCCGGGCAATTGCCCACCTTCACCGGGCTTTGCTCCTTGCGCTACCTTGATTTGAAGCTCGTCACCGTTAACCAAATAATGGCTAGTTACCCCAAAGCGACCTGAAGCCACCTGCTTGATTTTACTCCGCCTGGAATCGCCATTGGCGTCTGGAGTAAATCGGTCAGGATCCTCTCCGCCTTCTCCAGAGTTGCTCCTACCTCCGATCCGGTTCATCGCAATCGCCAAGGATTCATGGGCTTCGCGGCTGATTGAACCGATAGACATGGCCCCCGTAATAAAACGCTTGGTCAAGACGTCAACCGGCTCGACTTCTTCAATAGGAACTGGCGCTCGGGCGGTAAAATCGAAGTCAAACAGGTGCCGTAAAGATTGCGGATGGGATTCGTGGTCAACAAAATGGGTAAACTTTTTAAATGCAGCGTAGTCATTCCTGGTGGTCGCTTGCTGCAACATCGAGATCACAGTAGGGTTGTAGCCGTGGTATTCGCCTTGGCCACGCCAGTGGTATTCACCAGAGGTCATCAGCTTGTGGAAGCTCCGGGCTTCTGGGGCGTAGGCCCGCCGATGCCTCATACGAATCTCTCGGTGTAACTCCTCTAGCCCAATCCCTTCGACAACCGATTGGGTGCCTGCGAAGTGTTTTTCGATCAAGGTAGAGTTTAACCCCACCGCTTCGAAGATTTGCGCCCCTTGATAACTAGCCAAGGTGCTGATCCCCATTTTAGAGAAGATCTTCTTAAGCCCCATGTTAACCGCGTTGATATAGTTAACCTGGGCTTGCTGGCTATCAAGGCCTTGGGGAAGTTCTTGGCTGATTTCCATCTGCACAATCGATTCTAGGGCTAGATAGGGGTTAATGGCCCCCGCCCCATAACCAATTAGCATAGCAAAGTGATGGACCTCACGAACCTCACCTGATTCGACAATCAGACCAATCTTACCTCGTTTCTTTTTGGCAATCAGGTCGTGATGGACTGCTGAAACCGCCAGTAAACTTGGAATCGGCGCCACTTCCTCGTTAACACAGCGGTCCGAAAGCACAACTAGGCGGTGCCCTTCATCGACCGCAGCTTCAGCACGGGCGCAAAGGTCTTCGATCGCTTGTTCAAGGCTGATTTCGTTTAGCCTGTAGCCCATCTCGACCACTTTGCTACGAAAGCCCGAATAATCCATCTTTTTAAACTGCTCCAACTCGGCGTTGGTTAAAACCGGAGCAGGAACCTCCAACATTTTACAGTTGGATGGGCTTTCTTCCATGATGTTATAAGAGCCACCAATATTGGACTTGAGGCTCATTACCAAGCTTTCCCGAATCGAATCAATGGCCGGGTTGGTCACCTGGGCGAAGAGTTGTTTAAAATAGTTAAACAACAACTTAGGGTGATCAGAAAGCACCGCCAAGGGCACGTCGTTGCCCATGGAATAGGTGGTCTCCTGGCCATCAATAGCCATAGGTTTTAGCAACCGGTTTAATTCTTCATAGGTATATACGAAAATACGCTGATTCTGGCGCAGTTCGTCGTAGCGCGGTTGGCGCACGGTGCCCGGTTCAGGCAAAAGTTCGCGGTAGATCTTGTTTTCGTCAACCCACCTAGCATAGGGCTTTTGCCGAGACAGGCGAGCCTTGATCTCGTCGTTTCTGGTGATAATGCCTTCTTCGGTATCGATGAGAATCATCCGCCCAGGCCCTAATCGACCTTTTTTAACCACTCTTTCGGTGGGCACTTGAATTACGCCAATCTCGCTGGCCATAACAAACAGGTCGTCTTTGGTTTGCACATAACGCATAGGCCTAAGCCCGTTTCGATCTAATCCTCCGCCGACATAACGACCATCGGTAAAGATCATTGCAGCTGGGCCGTCCCAAGGTTCTTGTAGGGCGGCGTGATACTCATAAAAACCGTGGAGGTCTTTATCGATCTGTTTTTGGTTTTCCCAAGCTTCAGGAACCATCATAGCAAAAGCGTGTTCCATGCTCCGCCCGGTGGCTACTAAGAACTCAAAGAAGTTGTCAAAGGTACTCGAATCAGAGCCGCCTTCTTGCAGGACGGGCTTCAGCTTTTCGATGTCGTCGCCAAAATAGGACGAACTAAAGATGGACTCTCTGGCCTTGATCCAATTGATGTTTCCCCGTAGGGTGTTGATCTCGCCGTTGTGCGCAATATACCGGAAGGGTTGGGCCAAAGACCAAGTGGGGAAGGTATTGGTTGAGTATCGTTGGTGTACTAAGGCAATGGCGCTGACAAAATCGGGGTCCGAAAGGTCGGCGTAATATTTGCCAAGCTGCCAAGCTAAAAACATCCCTTTATAACAGATCGTCCGCCAGGACAAAGAGCAGACGTAAAAGAAACCTTTATCTTTGATGTCAGAGGCTTCAATGCGTAATTCGACTAAGCGCCGAATTGTGTATAATTTACGCTCAAAGGCATCATAGTCGCCCAAGCTGTTGGCTATAAAGACCTGCCAAATGGAAGGCTCCATGTGTAACATGTCTTTAGATAAACAACTGTTATCCGTAGGTACCCGCCGCCAACCAATTAGAATCTGTCGCTCTTCTTTGATCACTTCTTCAAAGATTTGTTTGGCTTGGTTTTGAGATACTAAATCAGGTGGCAAGAAAACCATGCCTACCCCAAAGTCTCCCTGGGCTTCCAAATGCACCCCAACCTTGTCCATCTCCTTTTGCAAGAAACGGTAGGGCAATTGAGTGGTTATCCCGGCCCCGTCCCCGGCTTTAGGGTCTGAACCCGCGGCCCCGCGGTGTTCTAGGTTGATCAGGATACTTAGGCCTTGCTCCACTATCTGGTGGCTGCGCTCGCCGTTGACCTGAACGATAACCCCGACGCCACAAGCGTCTTTTTCATTTGCCGGGTTATAGAGCCCCTCTGCCGGGGGTAGGCCAAAGGCCGAATGGGATTGGTCGGTCATGTTTGGTAGATTTGAATGCTACGGGCCCCCAAAAAAGGGACTAACGTAAAAATGTTTAGAACATTGGACCCTATCGTTTTTTTTTCCCAATGTAAATGGCAAGGTTGGGTCTGTCTGAATCTCTTTACAGTAAAGTAGGTTGCAGGTAAATCTAGCTTTAACGAGGTGTTTATGAGCCCGCAAGGTACCGCTCTACCAGTGCAACTAAGTTTTCTTGAGCTTCTAAAGGTCCGCCAAGCGGCTTTTGAAGGTCCACTAGCCTTGTTATTGGATTTAATCAAGAAACATAAGATGGAGATTCACCAGATCTGTCTGGCTGAGATATGCCAACCTTATCTGGATTACCTGGGATTAATGGAGCGTTTTGACCTGGAAGTAGCGGTCGAGTTTTTAGATATTGCTTCGACCTTGATTTTGATTAAATCACGTTCCTTAATTCCACGAGCAGAAGATCCCGAAGAAACCGAGGGCCCCGACCCAGAAACCGAATTAAAAGAACGCTTGGCGGCCTACCAGACCTATCGCCACCTAGCCGAAACTTTAAACCGATTTGAATTACTGGGTCGAGATAGTTTTTCCAGACCTTACGACCTGGACGAAGCCGAGCCAGGGGACGAAATACTTGAAGAGTTAACCCTATTTCGCTTAATCGACTCTTATGTCCAGGTGCTAGCGCGCTCTGAATTCAAAAAACCACACCAAGTTGAAGCAGAAGAATTAAGTCTGGATCAACAAATAGAACAATGGGTTAAACTGTTTACTCCTGGAGAACACCACCGATTTTGGAGCTTGGTTGGCGAGGAAGCCAGTCGGCCTAAGGTGGTATTGTCCTTTATGGCGACCTTAGAGCTTTCTAAAAATGCGGGGCTCAAGCTGACCCAAGCCGAACAATTTGGCGATTTGCATCTATATGTCAGTGACGCCTTCGCCAACTTTAAAGCCGAGTATCAGGTCTCTCGACAAAAGATGGCTTGACATCCCCCCATTGGGTAGTTATTTAGGTTGGTTTATGGAGATTCACCTAAACCGGCTTGAGGCCGGACCGGTTCATCTGGAGTTCGACGCCCCCGTCTCCAGACTAGAAGACCGGGTCACTGGCGGGCCAATCCAGATCAAAGCCCATTTGGCGCGTGATCAGGACCGCATTAGGCTTACCGGTGACTACCGGGCCGAAGTGATGGGACATTGCGACCTGTGTTTAGGTCAGATCCCCTTAATAATGGCGGGCAAGCTTGATTTGGTGCTTTGCTCAGAAGATGAGGACAAACCCGAACAGTGGGATTTGGAACTAAATCTGGATGCGCAAGACCAAGATTATTATCAGGGCGACAAAATTGAGGTTCAGCGGTATTTTCAGGATCAATTGATTTTGGACCTGCCGCCAAAACTACTTTGTAGCCCAGAATGTCGCGGGCTTTGTGCCCGATGCGGTGCGGACTTGAACCACGAGCCCTGCCGCTGCGACGGAATCGACCCGTCCAACCCTTTTCTTTTGCTTAAGGATTTGCAAGAGAAGCACAAAAAACAGGAGAACTGAACCATGGCCGTACCCAAGAGAAGAACCTCGCGCAGCGTCTCCCGACAACGGCGGACCCACAAAAAAATCAGCCTACCTAATCTGTCAGCTTGCCCTGAATGCAGCGAGTTAAGACCCTCTCATCAGGTCTGCCCCAAGTGTGGACAGTACGCAGGCAAGCAGGTTGTTGAAGTTAAAGAGTAGGCTATAAAATATGGCGATCGCGCTGGACGCAATGGGGGGCGACTATTACCCCCAAGTACCGGTCGCTGCGGCTCTGCTTGCGGTCAAAGAAGGGCTTGAGGTGATTTTGGTCGGAGACCAAGAGCAAATCAAAACCGAACTGCAAGGCAAACGCTACAACGCGGCCAAACTCCACATCCATCACGCAAGTGAGGTGGTGGAGATGGACGAGCCTATTGTTACCGCAATGCGCCAAAAGCGCGATTCCTCTATGCGGGTTTGTTATACGCTGCACCGCGACAAGCTTGCTGGTGGAGTCGTTTCGGCGGGCTCCTCAGGAGCGATGCTGGCCATTGGCAAATTTGTCCTCAAGATGATCGAAGGGGTAGATCGCCCCGCAATATCTGCCCTGCTGCCCAGTTTAAAAGAAAAGTTACTCCTGGTGGACGCAGGGGCTAACATGGACTGCGACCCTGAACACCTGATGCAATTCGCCTTGATGGGTGAGATTTACATGAGGGTTATTCATAGCATTGATAAACCCAGGGTTGGGCTGCTTAATATTGGCGGCGAAGAAGGCAAGGGTGACGAACTCTCAAAAACCGCTTACTATCTTATCCAAGATCTTCCTATCAACTTTGTAGGCAATATTGAGGGGAAGGAATTTTTTAATGGGGATGTTGATGTGGTGGTCTGCGATGGATTTGCCGGCAACGTATTGTTAAAGTCGGTCCAAGGGGCGGCTAAATACATGATGTCCACGATTAAAGAAGAGGTCAAAAAGTCTCCGATGGCCATGTTAGGGGCGGTGTTAATGAAGCCCGCATTTAATCAAGTAAAGGCTAGAAGCGACTACCAAAACTTCGGAGGTGCGCCCCTGCTTGGTTTAAAAGGGGTTGGGGTTGTTTGTCATGGCAGTTCGAACCCAGAGGCTATCGCCTTTGGAGTGCGTTTTGCCCAGTGGGCCGACGAGGCAAGACTAACCGAGCGAATGACCGAAGCTTTGGCTTCGGCACAAGGCGAGCTTAAAAAACGAGCACCTCGATAACCTAATTAGGGGATCAGCATGAACGGACTGGCCTTTCTATTTCCTGGCCAAGGTAGCCAAAAACCGGGCATGGGTCAGGCCTTTTTAGGCCACCCGATTGCCAAGGACCTCTTCGAAGAGGCCAATGAACGACTTGGGTTTGATCTTAAAAAACTCTGTCTTGAAGGCCCAGCAGAGCTACTGACCCTTACTCAAAACGCTCAGCCCGCGATTCTTACCTGTTCAACCATTGCCCACCGAATTTTTGAAGCCCAGCGACACATAGTCCCCCGATTTGCCGCCGGACATAGCCTTGGCGAATATTCGGCACTAGTCGCGGCTGGAGTGTTAAGTTTTGGTGAGGCGGTAGAGGTGGTGTACTACCGAGGGAAATTTATGCAAGAGGCGGTGCCTGTTGGAGTTGGGGGTATGGCCGCTATTATCGGCATGGATGCCCCTAGTTTAGAGACCCTGTGTAAAGAACAGGCCCAAGGCGCTCAAGTGGCACCTGCAAACTACAATTGCCCGGGACAGATCGTTATTTCAGGGGAACTAGCAGCAGTTAACCGCGTGTTATCTAAAGCTAAAGGTAAACTACTAGAGGTTAGCGCCCCCTTCCATTCAACCTTGATGCAGCCGGCCGCGATCAAGCTCAAAGAAAAATTATCAAATTGCAAGTTTAAAGACGCTGCTTTCGAAATTGTCAGTAATGCGGAAAATAAACGCCTTATACAGGCAGGTGACTTTTTAGAAAGTCTCACCAAACAAGTAACCGCCCCAGTTCGCTGGGACAGTGGGGTTGAAGTGATGATCCAAAACGGGGTTCAAGGGTTTATCGAGTTTGGAGAAGGCAAAATTTTAGCTGGCATGCAGAAACGTATCGATAAAACCAAAAGCGTATTTCAAGTGGCCTGCCCAGAGGACCTAGACCAAATTGGGTCTTGGTTAGAGCAGCTAGATAAGGAGCAAATATGATTGATTTAACAGGGAAAACCGCACTAGTTACCGGCGGCACGAGGGGGATTGGCAAGGCGATTGTAGAAGCCTTGGTCCAAGCCGGAGCAAAGGTGGTATTTACAGGCAGCAGCGCCGAATCAGCCGAAAAGGCGATGGTTGCTTTCGCCGAATCAGGAATCCATACCTTTGGACTTGGCGGCGACGTTTCCGATCCAGAGCAAGCCCAAAAGGTGGTGGATTTGTCCTTAGAATACCTAGAAAAAATTGATATTTTAGTGAACAATGCCGGGATCACTAAAGACCAACTTTTTATGAAAATGAAACGCGAAGATTGGGACCAAGTGATGGACACCAACCTTGGCGGGGTTTTTAATGTCACTAAAGCGGTGATTAAACCTATGTTAAAGGCTCGTTATGGCCGGATTATAAACCTAGGCAGTGTAGTTGGCTCCACAGGCAATCCTGGCCAAGTCAATTATAGCGCCTCGAAGGCTGGTTTAATCGGTCTTTCTAAGTCGTTGGCTAAAGAGTTGGGCGGACGCAACATCACCTGCAATGTAATCGCCCCAGGTTTTATTGCCACTGATATGACTGAACAATTGCCAGAGGCCCAAAAGGATACCCTAATCAGCCAGATCGCATTGGGCCGTCTGGGCGAGGGTAAAGATATTGCCGGAGCGGTGCTTTATCTGGCCAGTCCCCTGGCTGACTATGTGACTGGAACGGTGCTGCACGTCAACGGGGGTATGTATTAAGAGGCACCCCTGCCTTTTGACACACAAAACCCTTTGACAATAGACCGCTTTCATAAGAAACTGCCTTTGCCAAACCGCGAAAAATACCGGGTTGGCTAACATTCACCCTTTGACCTAGACCGGAGAAGAGATGAGCGACGTAGCCGAACGAGTTAAAAAGATTATTGTTGATCAATTGGGCGTAGAAGAAGCCGATGTCAAAGATGATTCCAACTTCATTGACGACCTGGGAGCAGACTCATTGGATACGGTTGAGTTAGTTATGGCTTTTGAAGAAGAATTTGGTTTGGAAATTCCTGACGAAGAAGCTGAAAAAATCACCACCGTAAAAATCGCCATCGAGCATATCCAAAAAGCCCTGAACGGCTAGTCGTCGCGCCCGGATGGATTTTCCAACGGGCAACAACCCTTAGCTGGACCGCACCATGTCACATCGCATCGTCGTTACCGGCTTGGGCACCGTTAGCCCATGCGGGAACCGGGTTGACCAAACCTGGGACAACATTAGGAACGGTCGCAGCGGCATCGCGACAATTACCAAGTTTGACGCAAGCACCTATACGACCCAAATCGCAGGTGAGGTAAAAGGCTTTGATCCGGCCGACTTTATCGACAAAAAAGAGATCAAAAAAATGGATGTGTTTATCCATTATGCTTTAGCCGCGACCAAAGAAGCGATGGAAGACGCAAAGTTGACCATTAGCGAAGACTTTGCCGAAGAGGTTGGGGTCTCGATTGGGGTCGGTATTGGCGGATTGCCCAATATCGAATATTACGCGGGCGTATTAAAAGAACGCGGTCCCAGTAAGATAACCCCATTTTTTATCCCCATGACCATCAGCAACATGGCCTCTGGTTATGTTTCTATTGAGTTCGGGGCTAAGGGTTACAACGCGACCACTACCTCCGCTTGTAGCTCGGCGAACCATTCGATTGGCGATGCGGCCAGGATTATTGAGCGGGGTGACGCAAAAGTAATGATTGTTGGTGGTACGGAGTCAACGATCTGTGGCATGGCAATTGGTGGGTTTGGGGCCATGAAGGCCCTTAGCCGCCGAAACGATTCCCCCGAAACTGCAAGCCGCCCCTATGACCAAGGTCGGGATGGATTTGTTTTGGCAGAAGGATGCGGTATTTTGATTTTGGAAGAATACGAGTTCGCCAAAGCACGTGGGGCTAAGATGTATGGAGAATTGGTGGGTTATGGGTTCAGCTCGGATGCCTACCATATTACCAGCCCGACTACCGACGGCCCAGCCCGCGCCATGAAGATGGCCCTTAAAGATGCCAAGCTTGATCCCTCTGAAGTTGATTATATCAACGCGCACGGTACCAGCACCCCTGCTGGCGATATCAATGAGTTAAAGGCCATTAAGCTGACTTTGGGTGAAGAAAACGCTAAAAAGGTTTCGATTTCCTCAAGCAAATCCATGACCGGTCACCTTTTGGGGGCGGCTGGAGGGCTAGAGGCAGTTATTACATTAAAGGCCATGCAAGAGGGGATTGTCCCCCCGACGATCAACTTGGAATCCCCCGATCCAGAATGTGATTTGGATGTCACCCCTAATCATGCCAAAAAACGGGAAATTAAGGTAGCCATGTCCAACAGCTTTGGGTTTGGCGGCACCAACGCCACGTTGGTTTTCAGAAAAATCTAATGCTAGGGTTGGCAGACCGGCTCCGCTTAGTGTTGGCTGAAATAGCTTTAGCCAGCACTAAAGCTAGGTTAGTGCTTGTCTCCAAGACCCAACCGGTAGAGGCCATGTTGACCGCCTACCAAGCTGGTCAAAGGCATTTTGGCGAAAATCGGGTACAAGAAGCCCGAGACAAAAAGCCCTTTCTGCCTGACGATGTTGAGCTCCACCTGATTGGCCCCCTGCAAAAAAACAAGGTTAAATATTGCCCTGGATTGTTTGGTTGGGTTCACAGTCTTAGCGACCTAGAGACGGCACAACTCTTAAACCAAAAATGTTTGGAAAAGTCCGTCCAGATCAAGGTTTTGATCCAGATGAACCTAAGCGAGGAAGGCTCGAAATCGGGCCTTTACCGTTATGATGATCTTTTGTTTTTAGCCAACTCCATCAAAGCGCTTCCTGGGCTCAAACTGGTCGGGCTTATGACCATGGGGCATCCAGAATTGAGTATTCAAGAAAACCAGGCACTCTTTGAAAAACTGGCGCAAATGGGTCAAAACGCTGCCGAGGCCTTGGGCTTGCATGAACAAATGGTTGAACTTTCGATGGGCATGAGTGGGGATTACCCCGCTGCTCTGGCCGCAGGAGCTACGTTAGTCAGGGTGGGTAGTGCCATTTTTGGGCAGCGAACCCTTTGACCTATAAACGAATCTATTTTATGATCCCCGCCAACCAAAGAGGGACGGATTAGTATGAAGCGAATATCTACGGTATGTGGGTTAATGGCCCTGGGCTGGTTGGCCGGTTGCGGCAACGATGGCACCACCATTTCCTCGGTGGTTCCACCCACCACAAGCTCTGCCACGGTCGAACATCTAACCCGCGATGGCGGCGGCGGCGATTGGGTCCATACCCAGAATATGGGGGATACGGCGGCAGACCTCTTTTTTATTTTTACTAACACCACCGAAACCACCGTGGGCGGGGTGCCCAGTGTGGCCAACATGGCGGGAGAGGCTGGTAACCCAGCGGGTACCACACCGGTTAACCAGGTTGTTCTTTCGACCTCTTCGATGTTGCAACAGGCCTATACCGCGGGGCTTGGCCTTAGGGGTACTCCCGAAATCTCTGAATTTAATAGTCACCCACCTAAAAGCAGCGCTGCTCCTTTGGGACAAACCCTGGGCGAACCCGCACCTCCACAAATGGCGGCGGTTGGTGACACCCAAAATTTTTATGAAGACAGTATCGCCAACCCCATTGCTTCCACGCTGCGTCTTCAACTTAACGACGGCACCATCACGGTTAATATGTGGGTCGCCAACGACTCTTGGAGCGGTTGTTCTAAAACCTACTGTATGACCGACGCCATGCTAGCCGCAATTGGGCCCAAGTTTCTGTTAACCGGCGACAGTAACGACATCTACGATTGGGTGACCAACCTTTACGGCTACCCTTGGGGATCCCATAACTATTCCAACCTGATCCCTGAATCCGCCAAATCCACCATTGATATCCTATTTTACGACATTAACGCTGACAATAGTACAACGGGCGGGGTGTTGGGATTTTTCTATTCTAAAGACAACTATAGTACCAATGCGGTTGCCTATTCGAATGCACGTTTGATGTTTTACATGGACTCGGTATTAACCGCCACCAAAGAGGGTGACAACTGGGACGCGACCGATTATTGGCCAGCCGAAATGGTAGCCACGCTGGCCCATGAGTTCCAGCATATGATCCACTACTACAAGAAACAGGTTGGTCTGGGGATTAGTACCCAAACTTGGCTCAACGAGTTGATGTCTATGACCACTGAAGATCTGGTCGCTGACAAGATTTTGGTTAATGGACCTAGAGGCGTGACCTATTCAGATTATACCGCTGGATCGGCAGGGATTACGGACGGACGGATACCTTATTTTAATGATTACCCATCTATCAGCGTAACCTACTGGGCCAATGACTCTTCTGTCCTCTATCGCTACGCCATTAACTACGCATTTGGGGCCTACCTAGCGCGTAATTACGGGGGTGCAGTGTTATTTAAACAGATAATGGCCGCTTCCAGCGGTGATGAAACTGCGGTGATTACTGGTTTAAGCGCACTAGGATATACCGAAACCTTCCCCGAATTGTTGCAACGTTTTCAGACGGCAGTGGTGCTTTCTAGCAAAACGACGGCCCCCTTGTACTACCAGTTTAACACGGGTGCAGCGGTGAGCAGCACCATAAATACAGTTACCTATAATCTAGGCTCGATTAACTTTTATAACTTCAGTACCGGGCCAAAGACCTATACCTCCGCGACCTTAGCCGCTAACAAAAGCAATCTGAACCCAACTAGTTCGGTAATTATTTTAGCGGAGACAAGTAAGACCGGAACGGTAAAGAAAACCTTAAACATGGCTCAAGGGGTTAAAGCTACGGTGGTGGTAAAACCTAATTGAAACGCTGGATTATACTTGGGCTAGCTGGGATTTTATCTGGTCAAGTAATGGCCGCCGAGTTTCAAGGGCGATTAGAACTCGTGGGTCCAGCGCCTAAGAGTCAGTTGGTTTTAACGACCGATAAAGGCGAACAAATCTGGCTAATTGGGCCAATGGTAGATCAGGGAACTCGATGGCAATACAAATTGGTCAAGGTTTGGGGAGCGATACTCACCCCAGCCCAAGGGCCTGGACGACCAGCACAACTAAGGCTCGAACGAATGGAAGCATTGGAGAAACAACCATGAAAAAAATGCTGCTTTTGCTTTTATTGGTTTTTTTGGCAAGCCCTCCTCTGTGGGCGGCCGATGCTGTAAAAGTCGGTTTCGATTTCCCCTATAAATATCAATTTAAGTCCGCAGACGATGGGAGCAAATTTGAGGCTGATGGAGCGCCCCAAGGTTTGATTATGACCGTCGATGGGTTTAGTTGGGGTGGAGTCGGCTTTGAATCTTACGACGTGCTCCTCAAAAATTCAGCTTCCCATAAGTTTTCCTACTTACTGCTTGATTACTTTTATCTTTGGGACTTCGATTTCATGGCCATAGGCGGGGGTTACGGGATGGGGACGACCCTACTTAAGGGCGGTTACGGAAGCGAGTATGAGCGAGGATTAACCGATCAGATTTTGTTTAAAATCGAAATACCGGTTTGGGAAATGGTGAACCTGCGCTTTGGATATCAGCAAATTGGGGCTTTTCTGCCCAATTCTGCCCAGTTGAAATACCTTTTAGACAAAACCTACCTGCAAGCCGGGGGGACTATGACCACCCTGGGTGTTTCCTTTTCCTTTTAAGCAATGCGCTGGAATCAACGAATCACTATTAAAGATCTACCCTTGTACATTGGCCAAACGGTCACCCTACCTGGCTGGATCCAGTTCTCACGCAAATCGAGCCAAGTTCGCTTCTTAGGGTTTCGCGACGGGTCTGGGCTCATTCAAGCTTTATTGATCAAAGGCGAAACCCCCGAAGAGGTATTTGGACTTTGGTCCGAATTGCGCCAGGAGGCCTCGGTCTCCATTACTGGCGAGGTAGCCGCTTGCGAGCAAGGGCCTTTGGGGGTGGAGATCAAGGTCAGCCACATTGATATTTTAGGCACGGGGGGCGACTTTCCCTTAGGCCGCAAAGAACATGGTCCTGATTTTCTACATAACCTGCGTCACCTTTGGCTTAGAAGTAAAAAGCAGGTCGCTCTGTTTCAGATTCGCGACCAAGTGATCCAGGCAATCCATGAGTTTTTATGGAGCCAGTCTTTTGTTAAGATGGACAGCCCGATCCTGACTGGGACTGTGGGCGAGGACCCGAAGGGGCTGTTTAAGCTAGATTATTTTGACCTGGGACCGGCCTATTTAGCGCAAACTGGGCAGCTTTATTTGGAGGCCAGCATCTTTGCCCATGGCCGGGTATTTTGCTTCGGTCCCACCTTCCGCGCTGAAAAATCCAAAACCCGCCGACATTTGGCCGAATTTTGGATGTTAGAGGCAGAGATGGCTTTTTTTGATGCCCAAGACAACATCGATCTGCAAGAGGATTTAATCCATTTTATATTAAATCGCGTCTTAGAACGCTGTCTGGCGCCTTTAGAGGTCTTAGAACGCGATTTAGCCCCTTTAAAACGTTCTTTAGAGCCTTTTGTTCGGCTCGACTATAAGGAAGCGGTCAAACTTCTGGCCCAGATTGGCCCCTTGCTGGTAGATGGTGACGACTTAGGCGCGACCCACGAAACCGCCCTCGGCGAACATTTTGGCAAGCCCGTGTTTGTGATGGATTACCCCAAGGCGGTCAAAGCCTTTTACATGAAAGAACACCCAGAAGAGCCAACCCGGGTAAAATGTGCCGATCTCATCGCCCCTGAAGGGCATGGAGAAATCATCGGTGGCAGCCAGCGCGAAGAAGACATCGACAAAATCCTTGCCCGATTGGCCGAAGCCGGGTTGGCCCCCGAAACCTATGATTGGTATTTGGACCTGCGCCGCTATGGCTCGGTGGTTCATTCGGGTTTTGGGATAGGATTAGAGCGCTTGGTTGGCTGGATGGCCGGCATGCATCATATTCGCGAATGTATTCCTTTCCCTAGGATGATGGAGCGGTTAACCCCGTGAAGTTATTTGCCATTTCCGACACCCACTTCTGGCACAAACCCGAACGCAACATGAACCAGTTTGGTGAGATCTGGATCGATCACGAATCCAAGATCAAGCGGAACTGGCGCGAGGCTGTGGGCACGGACGATCTAGTGATGATGGGCGGCGATATCTCTTGGGCGAGCCGCACCGAAGAGGCCATGGTACATCTGCGGCAACTCTGTAGCCTGCCCGGCATAGCCAAGGTTATGGTCAAGGGGAACCACGACCATTGGTGGAAAAAAACCGACAAATTACAGCCGCTACTCCCCCAAAATTTGACCGCCCTTTCTGGGTCGGCGGTTAAGATAAAAGGCGAGGTGATTTGTGGAACTAGGGGCTGGTTGTCCCCAAATGATCCTTGTTCGGATACGTTGGATAAAAAAACCTTCGAAAAAGAAATGGGGCTTTTAGAGCAAGCGTTGATCCAGGCGGTAACCCTGGGGCCGTCCCTTTTAGGGATTCATTTGTTGCTCCATTTTCCTCCTTTTACCACGACAGGTGCCAATACCCCTTTTTGGGAGGTTATAAAACGGTATCCCGTAGCCACTTGCACCTACGGCCATTTCCATATGCGGCACGAATGGGAGAAAATCCCTAAAGGTGAGGTGGACGGGGTTTGGTGTAGTTTGACTAGTTCGGACTTTATCAACCACCGCCCCTTGTTGATCTCCCCGCGTTAGTCGGGCCCCGCCTTTTCTTTAGAACCAGAAAGGCTCCATTGACCGGCAGTAAACACCAATAAAACCAGAAAAATTGCGTAAGCCGCCGCCGAACCGTAACCCATTTCTTGGCGGTGAAAGGCGAGGTCGTAAAGATAATAAACACTGGTTTCGGTGCTACGCAAGGGCCCGCCCCCGGTCATCAATAGGATTTCCCCGAAAACCTGGAATGCTAAGATAGAGTCCATAATCGCCGCTATCAACAGGGTGGGCTTGAGCAGGGGCAGGGTTATAGTGAAAAACTGGCGAATCTTTGAGGCCCCTTCTAACGAGGAGGCTTCATAATATTCTTCAGGGATGTTTTGCAGCCCAGCGAGCAACATCAAACAATAAAAACCAAAACTGGCCCATATATTCATCCCCATTACCGAGGGTAAGGCCCAGTTGGGATCTTTAAGCCAATGTTTGCCCGAAAGCCCCAAAAATCCGAGCAGATCGTTCAAGAGACCTCGCGGCGCATAGACCTCGACAAACAGCGCGGCAATCACCATCACACTAGTGACCACCGGCATAAAATAGGCGGCACGGTAAAAGTTTCGGCCTTTGATTTTATGGTTTAATACGGCGGCTAAAACCAACGCTAAAATCAAGATTATCGGCACCGTACCCAGTAAAAACCAAAAACTATGGCCCATGCCGTCTAAAAACCGCTGGTCCGTAAGGAGCCGTTGATAGTTACCCACCCCTACCCAAGCGGCTGGACCTTGGTCGGTAGCCCGGAAATCGGTAAAACTTAGGTATAAAGAATGAAGGATCGGGTATAGGCTAAACACCAAAAACACCAGTAGCCAGGGCCCCAGAAAAATCAAGGTATCCCGGTGGTAGCGAAGTTTTCGGCGGCTTAGTTGGGCTTGGGTTGAGCCTTGACCCTTTTGAGCGCGTAGCCAGAGTAAACTAGCAATCAAACCCCAAGTTATTAATAGCCCTCCTAAAGCCCCTAAAACCCAGTGCCAAAGATTGGTTTTTGGGCGGGCCAAGCGAGGGGGCGGCTCCAAGAGAGATTTAATCTCTAAGTCTGCTTGAGCCAATCCGGCTTGGGGGGTATCAAGCCCGTATAAAATACGCTCCAAGCTCAAAGAAAACACCTCTTGAATTCCCACCCATTGGGGATGCGATGGGGGAGCGGTGCTGTCTTGGAGGACTTTTAAAAAAACCAATAGTTCTTTGTGCTGCTCTTGATAAAAGGGACTATCTAAGGCGCCGTGATGGGCGGGGAAAAGGGTCGTGATCCGTTTAGTTATGGCTTCGGTCACCTCAGGGCGCACCAAAAACTCGATAAGCTGGCGAGTGGCCTCTTTATCTTGGGTGT
>MFNE01000052.1:93045-100994 GCA_001783695.1 Candidatus Lambdaproteobacteria bacterium RIFOXYD2_FULL_50_16 | reverse complement strand
AGTAACTGCCCGCCCGAAAAACCGACACTGCGACCCCCAACCACGGGCGGGGGCAGGGGGATAACCTTAAAGTGCAAATTCGGGTTCTCTTGGCCAAATTTCTCAATCTGCCCTGGCTCATCCATCATCAAACCTAATCGACCTTCCACAAAGGCCTTTCTAACCACTAGGTTATCATCAAATAAGGAGACCGCCCGCAATCGCTGGTAGAACTGAACCGCTTCTAAAAAATTGGGATCTAAGAGGCCGGTGGATTGACCGTCGGGACTGATTAGTTTCGCCCCTTTTGACCAGGCAAAAGGCATAAAAGTTTGCCAAGTCGAATAGGTTCCGCTTTTGATCCCATAGCCCGAATATTCGGGGCCTAACGCTTTAATTTTGGCAGACGTCTGGTATAAGCTTTCCCAGTCTTGAGGAAGGGGCAGGCCAACTTTTTGTAGAAGGTCCAGATTGACGTAAAGCGCCCCGGTGGAAAGGGTCCAGGGGACGGCGAAATGTTTTTCCTTATATCTGGCAGGGGCCCAGCCGTTGAGACTTTGACCCAAGGCTCCTGGTTCGATAGGTAAAAGCCCAGAAGAAAATCCAGCGACCCAGGTGCTACCAATCTCGACTAAATCTGGCCCTTGTCCAGCCGCCAGGGCGGTCAAAATCTTAGTATAACCTTCGCTCCAGGTTAGTCGCTCTACTTCCACCTTAATCCCCGTTTCAGCCTCAAACTTGGCCAACTCGGGATTCAGCCATTCTTGGGGCCAGAACTGCCAAAAGGTCAGTGTCTTAGCTTGTAACCCTGGGGTTATTAGAAAAAGCGCCAGCAGGGCAAAAACCAATGGTTGGGTGTTTAACCTGCTGGCCATGTTTACTAAAGGTATTTGCCAATGATCAAAGATAGTTTGTCTTTGGTCGCTTGGGGGATGGTGGACTTGTCGGTGACAATCGCAAACTCCATGGCGTTGCGGTGCCCACACTTTTCATCAGGTTTGAAGTTTTCAAAAAGCGATTTTAAGATTGCTTTCGAGTTACCCACGTTTTGGTGCATGATTTTAAGCACTGCCTCTAGGGTCACCTCTTCGTCGTGCCAGCAGTCGTAGTCGGTCGATAAAGCGATAGTACCAAAGCAAAGCTCCGCCTCGCGGGCAAGTTTCGCCTCTTGCAGGTTGGTCATACCAATCACTGCCGCCCCGATCAAGCGGTAAAACTCCGATTCGGCGCGGGTGGAAAATAACGGACCTTCCATACAAACATAGGTGCCGCCGCGGTGGTAAGTGACGCCAACCGATTTGACGGCGGCCTCTAGCCCATCACACAATTCCTTACAAACCGGGTCGCCAAACTGCAAATGGCCCACCACGCCTTCCCCTAAAAAGGTGGACGGGCGGTCTTTGGTTCGGTCAAAAAACTGGTCGGGGATGACAATATGGCCAGGGGCGATTTCTTCTTTGAGACTGCCAACAGCAGACACCGAAACCAGATGAGTAACCCCCAATTTTTTCATGGCCCAAATGTTAGCGCGAAAGGGAATTTCGCTAGGCAGAAGCCGGTGCCCACGTCCATGGCGTGGCAAAAACACAATTTCCTTGCCCGCCATCTTGCCCGAAATCAGCTTGTCCGAAGGCTTGCCAAAGGGGGTGTCCATCTCCAACTCCTGGACCTCTTCGAGGCCTTCCATCGCATAAAGGCCACTGCCTCCGATCACACCAAATTTCATGCTCGCTCCTGTTTTATTACGAAAAATTGGATTAGGCCATACCTAAACCCTCCTCCCAAGTTATCGCCCTTAGGCTTTAGTGGCAAGCGCTTTTATGGCTAGTAAAAGGGCGGGGGATGCTTTAACCTTGGGGCAAAATTGCTGTGTATAATCAACTGCGGTCTAGGAGTGCCATGTCTATGCCGGAAATGTTGCCTAAGTCCTTAGAAGCCTTATTAAAAAAAGACAGCGCGCTACATTCAGACGTACTAAACGTCTTTTCGCAGTTTGAGGGCTTTTTTGACCATATCCAGCAGCGCCTGTTCCCCGAATACACCGATCATGGCCCTAGGCATATCCACCGGGTGTTAGAAGCTGCTTGGGACTTATCCACAACGCCCGCCAAAAAGCGACTCACCCCCGAGGACGCAGCCCTCTTGGCGCTATCGGTGTTACTCCACGATTTGGCCATGCATTTTACGCCCGGCAGCTTCCGATCTTTGATGCGCCGCCCTGAATGGGATGCGAAGTGGAAACATTTTTTGTACTACGTCCAACGCTTAGAAGACGAAAAAAAGTTGACCTTTGGAGCAGAGACCAAACTAACCAATATTGACCTAGAGAAAAACGAGGGTTTCCCAGTTATTTTGGCTGGTGAGTTTTTACGAAAGCAACATGCAGATTTGGCGCTGTTGATCGCCGAAGAGGGAATGCCCGTTGAAATAGTGGAACCGATCAAACTAGAGGTCAAGACTCCAAAATTGTTGAAATTGGCTGGATTAATCGCTCGCAGCCATGGAATTTCGCTCCGAAAAGCAGCGGATGGGCTCAAAGGGGATTCACAGGAAGACTTAAGTGCTTGGCGCGAAAGTCACCCGGTTTTTTTGATGGCCTTACTGCGAATTGCCGATGCCTTTGATATTGATCCAAACCGTGCTGGAGAGCTGGCAGCAAAGGCGATAGGGATCAAAAATGCCCAGTCCGAAAGAGAATGGAAAAAACACCAAGCGATAGACCATTGCAAACTAGATAATACTGAAAGTTTTGTCATTCAGACCTGTCCAAAGAAGGTTGATTTGCAAGTGTTGCTTGACCTGCAAGACCTTTTTGCCTACCTCCAAGCAGAACTAGACCAAACCTGGGCGGTGTTGGGGGAAACCTATGGGAGCCAAAAGGATCTCGACCAATTACGGCTAAGGGTCCGGCGGGTGCGTTCGGACTTGGATAAAGACCGGCTGGAGAAAACCCCAGACCGGTTTCCCTTCATTCCAGAGCGGATTCAGCTCCGCACCTCGGGCGTCGACCTGATGAAACTCATGGTCGAGCCCTTGTATGGGAAAAATCCTGCAATTGGGGTTCGAGAGTTGTTGCAAAACAGCCTCGATGCGGTGCGGGAACGGGAGCGGTTTGAGCAGCGCCATGGCGTACAGCCGAAGGCCCGATTTTACGATATCGAAGCGGATATCTTGATTTCTTTAGAGGAAGAGGCGCCCGATCAATGGGCGTTGGTGGTAACCGATAAAGGGATTGGTATGTCCTTGGAGGTGATCCGCGACTATTTCCTAGTTGCCGGGGCCAGTTTCCGTAAAAGCGAGACCTGGGCAGCGGAAAACAAGGATGAAAAGGGCCAAAGCCAAGTGATGCGGACCGGCAAGTTTGGTATCGGGGTTTTTGCCGCCTTTTTACTCGGCGACCAGATCGAGGTCCAAACCCGTTCCCTCATGGGAGACAGCCAAGGATACCACTTCCAGGTCCACTTTTCGGAAACAGCCTTAACCCTCGAAAAAAATAATGATTTGCCCTTGGGGACCCAGATTAAAATAAGCCTTTCGAGAGATTCGCCGGAAGGACTATTATCAGTGTATGAATCTAGGAATTGGGATTGGTACGGCTATCAAAAACCCCAGGTTACCCGTAGGGTTCGATTTTTTAACGAGACACAGAGGAATAAATGGGCCGCTAGGACATATTTTTCTGCCTACAGATTTGCAGAAGGCTTGGAGACGGTGCTCCCCCTTGAATTCGCCCTCCAGCCAGAGGCCTTGGACGAGACTTGGATCAACTTAGAGCAATCTGCCTGCGAAGCCGTTAATTGGACTTACGAATGGAGCCGTAATAGGACTTACGAAAGGGGCCGCAAATCCTTCCTAAACGGGATTCGATTTAATTATGGACTGGAGTTGCGAATCCGCGGAAGTATCCGATTCCAAGGGCCCCAGCTATTAATCGAAGACCTCCAAGGCAGCCTCCCGATCACGGTTCTAAGAGATAACTTTAGCCAAAAGCCCGCTTTTTGGGGGCTCCTGGAAGCGGAGGTTTCCAAATGGTATCTTGCCGGAATGCTGCTGTTTGGCCTAGAAGCGGTTAAACGAGCCCCTCCTAATTACCTGTTTAGCATAGCTAAGCTTATAGAGTCAGATGCGACCTATAGCCATTCGGGATTTCGTCTGGATAATGGCGATCCAGGGCCAAAAATGTTAACCTTCTATGGGGATGAGCAACTGCGATTTGGGCGTTTACTCACCGAAAAATGGGATAAATCTTACCTACGCTTCCAGAATTTGCATGACATAGATCGAAATATGAAGCGCATTTCCAAGGTACGAAGTTATATTCCACAAGAGGTCTTAAGTCAAAATTACGCTTGGGCCAATAGGCTAGCAAATTTGCAAGCAGCCGAAAGCCTTCCCCCCGACCCAGATTGGGACCAATTGTTGGCCATGGTCCGCAGCGGCGAACTCCCTGATCATATGACTTACGTGCTTGAATACCCCACCCCAAAAGAGATTGAAGAGCAAAAAATCGAGGCCCAAGGTCCCCTGCTGGACCTTTGGAACGATTTAATCGGAGAAGGAAACTGGCTCCCCTACGACTTGGAGGAGCGCAAACAGCGGTTCCCCAAAGCTTTTCAAGAACTGGCCTTTTATATTGCTTACCACGAACGCATGGAGGCTAGGCATAAAAAGGAGCAACCGGAATCAAGCGGGGACTGAGAAAAACTCGGAGCCGTAAACCTCCTACCCCCGCCAATCCTCTAGTTCGCGGGTTTCGAAGGGGTCGGGGGTGAGGAAGACTTGGTCCAAGGTAAGGCCATGGGCGGGGGCGGTTTGGCCGGCGTGGCCACGGTAGTTGCCGGTGCGGACACTTTCAGAGCCAATTTGGGCGGCGTAGGCTTTGGCGTTTAGGGCTTGGTCCAAGAAGTTTGCCGGTCTGCGGTTGCGGGCAATATCAACCAGCGTGCCGACCATGATTCGGATCTGTTTGTGTAAAAAGGCTTTACCCTCGATGGTGACCTCAATCTCCCGTCCGGCCTCGATTTGGCGAGAAGTGATGTCAAAGCGAGTGACCGACTTATTAGTATCGATCCCCTGGCAACAGCGGTCGCGGAAGGCGCAGAAATCGTGGCTGCCCAGGTATTGCGGGGCGGCGTGGAGCATCTTATCCAAATCAAATTGCCCAGGCACCCACCAATGGGTATTTTCAAAAAAAGGGTCTGAATAGATCGCAGTCCAGATTCGGTAAATATAACGTTTACCTTCATTCTGGCGGACTTGAAAATCTGGGGGGACCTCAACTAGATCCACCACCGCAATATCGCTGGGTAGCTCGTTGTTAAGACCCTTGAAAAGCTGATTTAAAGAGATCGAGGAGGTGAGATCAAAACAGGCTAACTGCCCCTTGGCGTGAACGCCTGCGTCCGTGCGGCTAGGGGCGGCCAATGGGCCTTGGTCCCCGGTGAGGTTTTTTAAGGCAGCCATCACCGCGCCTTGAATATTGGGTGCTCCTGGTTGGGCTTGCCAACCACGGTAGGCCCCGCCCCGGTAACGGAGCTTGGCCAATATCCGTCTGGTCGCCCTCACCAGTTATTAGGCAGCTGACTCAACCAATTTCTTGATCTTGCCTGGGTCCGCGCCAATCACCATGTCCGCCTGTTCGCCGTCTTTAAACAGGATCAAGGTAGGGATGCTGCGAACACCGTACTGGCTAGCGTATTGGTTGTTTTCATCGACGTTGAGCTTAGCGATAGTAACCTTGCCCACATGCTCGTCAGCCAACTGGTCCAAAAAGGGCGCAATCGACTTACAGGGGCCGCACCATTCGGCCCAGAAGTCCACCAATACCGGGGTCTCGCTTTTAAGGACCTTTGCCTCAAAGTCTGCATCGCTGAGAATCAGAATGTTTTCGCTGGCCATTTCCGTCTTTTGTTGGGGTTAACGTAAAGTAATTTCGAATTTTCATCGTACCTCGCAAGGGCAAAAATGAAAAGCCCTTTTGTGAATTTGAGGTTGCCAAGTTTACCAATTAATTGCTTAAGCCCCGATTTGATACGGATGCAGGCAGGCTTAGCGGCCAATCCGTTCATTCTCGGGCAACCGGCGGTCTGGGCCTTCGAGCATAACAAAGGTACACATCCCTTTAAGCCTTGAATAAATTCGAGGTCCGACCCGTTCCTCTAAGGTTTGGGCCTCCGCTCGAATCCCTTCCTTGCCTTTGACATCGGCGTAACTAGAACCCCGGTCTTCGGTGTAATTGGTGGTAAAAAGGGTGGTTTTTTTGTGGGCGTAGCGGTTGGAGATAATTGAGTCCAAGATTGAAATCTCCCACTCAGACCCCCGCCCCTTACCCAGTTCGTCGATCACTAAAAGGTCCACCGCCGCAATCGGAGCTAACACCACAGCTTCGGATTGACCCTGATCATATTGGGTTTTAATCGAAGATAATAGGTGAGTGAACTCTTTAAATAGGCAGGGAACCTTGTATTCAATAGTGAACTGGTGGATCAAGCTGGAAACCAGCCGAGTCTTGCCCACCCCAACGCCGCCCATAAATAGAAGCCCCTTCCAGTCACCTTTGGACATAGAGGTCCGCAAAAAACCGGCGGTTTTGCGAGCGTCTGCCAAACTTTTATGGGCTCCGGTTTCGAAGTTGGACATTTGAGCGTCATAAAACTGGGCAGGAATGCCGGCTTGATTATAAAGTAGAATCTTTTGATCTGTTGCCCGGCATTCACAAGCAAGCGCCACCTCCCGTTGGTCCTGATCCCGAGTAAAGGTAAATCCGGTTCCGTCGCACTTTTTACAGGTCACAAAACAATTGGGGCAGCGGGCCGCTTGAGCGGCATGGGTTCCGGGGGTAAAATAGATTTGCCGGTCACCACAGGTTTTGCAGCCTTTTAGAGTTGCCATCAGGGGCCTTTTGGGGTTGAGCTTTTAACAGGTTCCTCGTAGCATACAAGGAGAAATCATTCCTGCAAACAACAGGAACCTAACACTTTAACATTAAAGATTATTGACCATGCTCACACAGATCATTATTGGCAGCGACCATGCGGGTTTCCATTTAAAGGAGACTTTAAAAACTTGGTTAATTAGCAAAGGTTTTGCCGTTGAAGATGCGGGCTGCCCAGACGAGTCCTCGGTCGATTACCCAAATATTGGAAAGGCCGTAGCTAAGGCGATTGCAGAGAATCGCTTTGAGCGAGGTCTTTTAATCTGCGGCACCGGGATCGGTATGTCGATCACGGCAAACCGTTTTAAAGGGGTTCGCGCTGCTTTGTGTTATGATATAAACACGGCCAAGCTTTCCAGAGAACACAATAACTCAAATATTCTAGTTTTAGGGGCCCGCGTCCTTCCCAAGGAACTGGCGCAAGAAATGCTGCAAGCTTGGCTAGATACGGGTTTCCAAGGAGGCAGGCACCAAAATCGATTGGACCTGATCGAAGCGTGAGCCAGCCTACTTTAGCCGAAATCACCCCTATAATCAAAAAAGCAGGGGCACTGGCTTTAAAAGGCTGTAGGTCTTTAAACCAACTCCAGGTAACGGAAAAAGCCCCTAGGGATTTGGTTACAGAGATCGATTTACAAGTAGAGGAGTTTCTAATCAAAGCCTTAAGTAAGCTTGATAAATCCATCGGTTTTTTTGGAGAGGAAACGGGGCAAAGCTCGTCTCAAGAGCGCCGCTGGATCATTGATCCGATTGATGGCACCCACAGCTTTGTAAGGGGGCAATATTTTTGGGCAATATCTTTAGGCCTTGAAATCGAGGGAACTTTAAGACTTGGAGCTGTTTACGCTCCCAAACTAAAGGATCTTTACTTGGGAGAATTAGGAAAAGGGGCTACTAAAAATGGGCTTCCTATCCAGGCTTCTAAGGTCGCCAGGCTTGACCAGGCAATGGTTTCTACGGGTTTTGCCTGCCTTCGAGCGGGACTTGAAAACCACAACCTCCCCAGGTTTTCCCGTATCGCCCAGGCCACTATGGG
>MFNE01000052.1:56357-93028 GCA_001783695.1 Candidatus Lambdaproteobacteria bacterium RIFOXYD2_FULL_50_16 | reverse complement strand
GACGGTCAGGTCGATGCTTTTTGGGAACAAGAGCTTAACCTTTACGATATCGCTGGCGGTGTGGTTATCGCAAAAGAAGCAGGCTGCCGCGTAACCAACTTTGCAGGAGAAGAGGTACTTAATCCTAAAGAGGTTTTAGTCACAAACGGCCTTTTAACCAAACCCTTGGTCACCTTAATGTAAATATCGAATAACATCTTAATGTTGCTTATACGACCAAAGTCGGTTATGTTTCAATGTCGGTTTTTTCTAACCAATAATGAGGAACGATGAGGATTTTAATCGTTGAGGATTCAAGTCTCGCTCGTAATATGCTTCGCGGCGAGGTTAAAATTCACTTTCCAGAGGCCCACTTTATTGCTGCGAACAACGGCCAATTAGGGTTGGACAAGTATCTGGAGCTTTTTAATGCCAATCAGGCCCCTGAATTGGTCTTTTTAGACCAACTTATGCCGGAAATGGACGGGATTGAAGCGGCCAAAGAAATTCTAAAAATCAATCCTAAGGCCTACTTAGTAATGGTAACGGCTAACATCCAAGCGAGCACCGAAAAAGAAGCCTTGGGTATCGGGGTCAAACATTTCTTAAATAAGCCAATAGACCGTGTCCGGCTGGCCCAGGTGGTTTCCCATTTCCAAAATGAGCATCAATAATGGCCAATTCGTCTTCGATACTAAACGAAGTACAAAACGATGCCTTCAGTGAATTGGTCAATATCGCCATTGGCAAGGCAGCGGCTACTCTTTCGTTGATGATTGAACGGAAAATACTTATTCAGATACCCAAGATTGATCTGGTAAAATCGGAGGACTTGGCTGATCGGTTTATTGCTCTTTTCGGGGACCGCGCTTTAGGTGTTACCATCCGTTATACTGGGCTAATGAGTGGGGCGGCCACCCTGTTTTTTGAAGAGCGAGATGGCCGGACCTTGGTGGACCGGCTCTTGTCCTTGCATGCAAGCGACGATTGGCGTGACGATTGGGATAGCCACAAGAATGACTCGCAGGCAGAACCGGAGGTTCCAGAACAATTTAGTGACTCTGATAAAGAGGCTATAATTGAAGTGGGCAACATGTTAATAAACGCCCTATTAGGATCGGTGGGAAATCTAATTGACGTTCGGTTTGAATACTCAGTGCCTGAACTTAAAATGAACTACAACTTTCAGAACGAACTGGCGCGGAGTGAAAAATATAATGCCTTTTTTATTGAAACTATATTCAAGGACGATGAAGAAACAATACAAGGCTATTTAATCATGTTATTTGAATTAGGGAGTTTTATGGATAAGTTTTTATCCAAACTCGATCAAATGACCAGCGGCGAAGCGTTTAACTAAACTAAGGCCGGGTCCATGGATACTTTGTATCTGAATGTATTACAAGCCCTCGAACAAGGGGTTTGTATTTTAGATCAGGATTGGAATATTGTTTTTTGGAATCACTGGTTAAGCGAAAAAACTGGATTTCCATTAAATACTACCCAAGGCCAATCCTTTTTCCATCTGGTGGTCCCCCGAGCCCGGCAATACCTTAAGCAGCGTTTTGAACAGGCTTTAAGTGCCGGTCAGCCTGATTTCCTGTCCCAGTCTTTTAATCAATATATAATCGAAATCCCCATTGATTACAGTGAAAACTTCTGCCAAATGCAACAACGGGTGTTACTCAAGCCTCTTTCAGACAGCCAGGGCAGGCGCTTTCTGACTGTTTTTATCCAAGATGTCACCTTGGAAACCGACCGCATTTATAGCCTAAATTTTCACCGAAAAAACTTGGAAAAAAAGGTTGCTGAACGAACTAAACACCTAAACGAAGCCAAACATCAACTCGAAACCAAGGTCCTAGAAAGAACCTTAGATCTGCAATTGGCTAAAGAAGCTGCCGAATTGGCCAACAAAGCCAAATCCGACTTTTTGGCCAACGTAAGCCACGAAATCCGCACCCCTATGAATGCGATAATGGGGATGAGCCAGTTGGTTTTAGAAACAAGCTTGACCAACGAACAAAAGGATTTTGTTGAAATTGTCTATCGCTCGTCTGAATCGCTTTTACGCATAATCAATGATGTTTTAGACCTATCCAAAATCGAAGCTGGGCGCATGGAGTTTGCATCAGAGCCCTTTGATTTAAATCTGGAAATTAAAGATATACAGGAGTTTTTTATTCCAGAATTTGAGAAAAAGGGGCTTTATTTAAAACTCCCTTCTTTTGAAAAACCCCAATTTATTTTAGGGGACCCGCTGAGGCTTCGACAGATATTGCTTAACCTGATCGGAAATGCCCTCAAGTTTACGGAGCATGGAGGGGTCGAACTCAAAATTAGAAAGTTTTTAGACGTCACCCCCAGGCTGATTTTTGAAGTGTACGACACAGGAATCGGTGTTCCTCCAAGTCAAAGCGAATTAATATTTGAAAGCTTTACTCAAGCAAAGGTGGAGTCTGTTAAAAACCTAGGGGGTACAGGTTTAGGACTGACCATTAGCAGGCGCCTAGCGCAAGGGATGGGGGGGGTGGTTTACTATAGCCCTAACCCCAGCGGGGGCAGCCTCTTTGGCTTAGACCTACCCTACCGAATGACCGAAGCCCCGGTTTCCATAGAATCTAGTGACACCGCCTTTAAGGACCGGTTAGAGGGGGCTAGATTGTTATTGGTTGAAGACAACCCCTTTAATCAAAAACTAGCTCTTTTGATGTTGGAAAAACAAAAGGCCGTAGTGGTAGTAGCAACGGACGGGAAAGATGCGCTTTTTAAACTAACAGAAAAGCCGTTTGATTTGATTTTAATGGATCTACGCATGCCCGAAATGGACGGCATAGAGTGCACTAAGGCCATACGCCAAGGAGGTAATGGGCGCTCTAAGGCAAATGTTCCTATCGTGGCTATGACGGCCAATGCCTATGATTCAGATCGCCAAAAATGTTTACAAGCGGGGATGAATGGGTTTGTTTCTAAACCTATTAATAAACAAATCCTGCTTTCCACCCTTTATAAACTACTGAACTAAACCCGCTCCTCAATTAAATTGCGTATAGCCTTTTCATCGTTGGCTACTTCCAGACAGCGGGTTTCTCGCTCTTCGATACCTTCAAGGCTTTTCGGACGTTTGGGTTCTTCCCCTGTCGCCAATTTATAGGCCTCCGCAAATTTAGCCGGGTGAGCCGTGGCCAAGCAAATTACTTCATTATAACCTGATTTTTCGGCCGCTACCATACCCACCGCGGTGTGAGGATCAAGGGCAATACCCGATTTAAAGTAGCGCCCCATCACTTCTAAACATTCGACTTGGTCTGCCCGGTGGGCCTCAATCTCCTGGTTGGCCAAGGTTAAAAGTTCGGGGCTTAAATGAATGGCACCTAGTTTCTTCAACTGATCCATCCAAGCCGACACTTGGCTCGGGTTTTTCCCTGAAAGGTCGTATAAAAAACGCTCAAAATTACTGGCCCGCTGGATATCCATGCTTGGGCTAATGGTCGGTTTAACCGCTTTGGTTGAATAGTCACCTGCCTGAAAAGCTCGGGTCAAAATATCGTTTTCGTTGGTCGCCAAGATCAATTTTTGGATCGGTAACCCCATCGCTTTGGCCATAAACCCTGCGTAAATGTCCCCAAAGTTGCCGGTGGGTACTGAAAAAACCACTTTTGGCAGGCCCGTTTTTTCCCGCCACCTAAAATAGGCAAAAAAGTAATATACAATCTGGGCCATTACTCTAGCCCAATTGATCGAATTAACCGCTGCCAATTGGTACTGGTCTTTGAACGCCAAATCGCCAAAAAGGTCTTTGACCCTATTTTGGCAGTCGTCGAAGGTACCTTCGAGGGCAATATTAAAGACGTTGGGATCGGTCACACTGGTCATTTGCAGCGCTTGGATCGGGCTGACCTTACCCTTGGGATGTAGGATAAAAATATTGATTCCAGATTTGCCTCTAACCCCGTGAATGGCCGCCGAACCCGTATCCCCGCTGGTTGCGCCGACGATGTTAAGCTTCCCGCCTGATTTTTTGAGCAGGGCTTCAAACAGGTTTCCTAGAAACTGCAAGGCCAAGTCTTTAAAGGCCAAGGTAGGCCCGTGGAAAAGCTCCAGAACCCAATGGTCGCCTGCTTTTTTAAGCGGGGTTATGCTTGGATGGTCAAAGCGGGCGTAGGACGCCTCAATCAACTGGGCAATCTCAGCCGCACCAAATTCGGGTGCCATGTAGGGCATGAAGATCTCTAAGGCCAAGTCTTGATAACGAAGTTGGGACAATTCTTCGAGCCGTCCTGAAAGGTCTGGCGCCGATTCTGGCAAATAAAGCCCTCCGTCACGAGCTAGGCCCTCTAATACCACTTCTGAAAAACTTAGGCTTTCTCCACCGCCTCGGGTTGAAATATACTTCATGGCGTTTCCTTTTTTTGCTTAAATCGATGCCCGACCCATTCCTTGAGCGAGCCAAAATCGTAATTGATTTTAAAATAATTGACCAGCCCAATGGCCAGGGCTAAGAGCAGTGGAAAATAGATCATAAAGATGGAACCCTTACCTTGCGAAACCTGCGCCCGCCCTTGAGAATAAAGGGCGTAGTAGAGTATCATCATTAAAATCATATAGACAAACCGCATGGATTTGGGGTTTCGCGGGTCGTGGATTCCCATGGGCAGGGCAAAAATACCAAAGACCAAACAACTCAAAATAGTAGCAATGCGCCCGTGGAATTCGTCAATATATTCAAACTGGTCCTTGCTTCCCGCCTTGGCGCGTTCAATCTCGCTGCGAAGCCGCCCAACCGACATTTGCATATCGTTTAACTGCGGACCCTTTGAGGGGTCTCGGTAGCGGGCGGGAAGATTGGACCGGTCTCGATTAGGCGGGGATAGATTATAGTCTAGCTGGGCAAATTGGATTAAACGGTGGTTCTCCTCTTCTCCAAGCTGATGGATACGACCATTGTATAGCAGCAAATAAATCCGTTTTTCAGACTCTTCAAAGTGGATACGGCCAGTTTGAGCCTCGATCATCGATTTGCCTTCTGGGTCTTCCCAATCGGCTATAAACACGCCTTTAAGCAGGTCACCCTCTTGTTCAAAGATATAGATACTTTTCTGGCCAAAAAAATTATTAATCTTGCCTACCGTAAGGTTGATTTTGGTTTGGCGTTTTAAGATCTCAAACTTTAGTTCCTCTAGGCTCCTAACCCCCCAGGGGCTTGCCCACATGACCAACCAAGTGGTGATTAAACCAACTAAAAAGGCCAACGCCATAACCGGGCGAAAGAGGTAAGACAACGAAACTCCAGCAGCCCGCATGGCGGTAATCTCTGAATCCTGCCCAAGCCGGTGTATGCCTACATAAGTGCCAATCATCAAACTAATAGGCATTGAAAGCATCAATATGGTAGGAACACTGTACACCACCATCCAAATCAAAGGGGCCATTTCTAGGCCAGTCGCCTTTAAAAAAGGAACAAATTTGTAAATCTGATCCATTAACATAATTGCAGTTAAGACCCCTGTCCCCATAGCCAGAGGGAAGATTAACTCCAAAAAGCAATACCAAAAAAGAATCATGTTTTTGGGGGTAATAGGTATAGTCTTAAGCGCCTCACCACAAAATTTCGGTGGAAGGTTTCGATCTGGCCCAAAAAGGTCATTTCTCGGGTTGGCTCAGGCTCCTGTAAGGTTGGTTCCCGGCACTCTCCAACTGGGCAAGCGGCCACAAAACGGTTCCGAGTTTCGACTAAAAACTCCGCACATTCATCTGGCGGGCAAACGACCAACGCTCCCGCCTTGGATACTGCCTCGACGGGGCTCCACTGGTTGCGTATCGGCTTTTCGATGCTATAAGGCCAAGGATGGTTGGGCAAATAGAGACTTAAGGCCCCGGATAGATGATATTCGCGGCTAATAACATAAGTTGGAAGGTATAGCTTATTGTTTTTTAATACTTCCTCGATCTGTTGGGCCGTATCCTCCCAACCTAAAACCTTGGCTAAGCGAGTTTCAGGATAATCATGATTGAGGGGGTTAAATTGGAGTTGCCAGTTCAGTGCGCCAGCGAAAAGAAGATTCCAAAGCATTCCAAAAACCAAGAGTCGGCCAAAGTTTTTTCGTTGGCCCTCCCGGCGGCGCAGCACCAAAAACCGGGCCAGCAGCAAAAAGAAACTAAAATAGGCGACGTTTACCCAATGAGGGTCCGTCCCCCTACCACGAAAACTGGTAAGGGTAAAGATCACCATGGGCACCATCCCTGTGGCCATTAAAAGCCGGTAGAGCGAGGCGGGTGTGCCTTCAGTCATTTTAAGGGGCACTGGCCCCATCCGGCCACTTAAAAGTCGCCGCCAAAAAAGTAGGGAAAACACCAAGGAAAATAGGGCTAAGTGGCTTAAAGTAAAGATAATAAAATGAATACCAAACTTAGCTCCAGTCATCCCTTTGTTAAAATTATAAGTAAATGTCACCCAATCGTGGGTTTGATTCCAGTAGAGGTTAGGGGCTAATATAATAAGGCATAACAATCCGCCCAGATAGGTCTGGGGGGCCCAAAGCAAATGGCGCCAATTTTTATCCCAAATAATAAACACCACCAAACCCACTGGCAAAAAGGCCATGATGTATTTCGACTCGGCTCCTAGACCTAAAATCACTCCGAGGGCTATCATCCAATTCAGATTTTGTGTTTGGATTAATTTAACTAAAGTAATCAGTGCTAAAAGCCAAAATACCATGTAGGGCTGGTCAATGTGCCAAAAAACGGACCCCGCCGAAAAATAGAGGGTGCCTTCTAATATTACTGCGTAGGCTAGGGCCGTTGCTTTATCGAAAAGAAGCAACCCTAGTCGGTAGGCAATGTATAAAATTAATATTGAAAAAAGGATCGAGCCCAGCTTTAAAGTCGCCGGATTGTCGCCCCCAATCAGGGTGGCAAGTTTCATCGTCAGAGCAACCATCGGGGGATGCTCAAAGTAACCCCATTCGGGCCACCGGGACCAGACCCAATGGTCGGCCATGTCTGGATGGACGTCTTGAGAAAAGGCTACCAGTCCCCAAATCAGACCATGTATCATAAGCAACAGACCAATTGCATAGGGCGAGCCCATCCAACGGTCAAATATGCGATTTCCGGTGGGAGTGGGGGTCATAAGCTTTGGTTACGGCCAGGGTGATTAACAGCTCTTGATGGACACACCGCCAGACTACGAAGCGCTAGCCATTTGGTCAATCGAACCAGGTCAACTGAAGCTATTTCTAACTAAGCTGGCTCAAGACGGTTGGATTATAGGTCAGTAAGTCTCAAAATCCTGGCCAAATCAGATTGATTTTAATATGATTGGGGTCTCGTACCAACATGGCTCGCTATTGGAGGATCAAAATGAAACTGGGAATTGATTTTGGTACAACCCATACTGTCGCCGCAATCGCCGATCAAGGCAACTTCCCAGTGGTGTTTTTTTCGAGCCCTGCTGGGGACTGGTATGATTTTTTCCCAAGCTTGATCGCGATTCGAGCGGGAGAAACTCGTTTTGGATTTGAAGCTTACGAAGTGATCGGAGACCCCCAATGGACGGTGATCCGTTCGGTTAAGTCTCTACTCAAACATATTGACCGCACTAAGCAACTCGAAATTGAGGGGCATTCTTACGGTGTATTAAAGCTATTGGTTGATTACCTCTCCGCCTTTAAACGGGCCCTACGGCACGCCAGTAGTATTGATTCAAATCCCTTGAGTTTTAAAACCTCTGTGGCGGTTCCGGCTAATACCAACAACCAACAACGCTTTGTCACCGCAGAGGCTTTTACCAGTGCTGGGTTTGACCTATTAAACATGCTTAACGAACCCTCGGCTGCGACTATGGAATATACCTCCAGCGTCTTTAAGCATGTCGAGCGGTCAAATAAAAAATATCTGTTAGTTTACGACCTAGGGGGAGGCACCTTTGACGCCAGTATCGCAGAGATACAAGACAAAACCCACCGGATCATCGCTACCGAAGGCTTAGAAAACCTAGGAGGCGACCAATTTGACGAAATTTTAGCCGAGATGGTTTTAGAGCAGTTCAACCCTCGCCCAGAGTTAACCTTTGGCGAAAGGGTTCGGCTTTTAGAACTGGCCCGCGAAAAGAAAGAAGCCTTGACCCCACAAAGCCGGACTATTCTTTTAGAATGGCATCCCAACGAGGGTGTACCCTTGTTGGTCCGAGTGCCGGTCAAAGATTATTTTGACCGCTGTGAACCCTTGGTTCAAAAAACGGTGGAGGTGGTGCAAAATCTGGCTAAGCGGATTGACTCAAGTAATGATTTAGAAGAATTTTCCGCCATTTACTTAGTCGGGGGCATGTCCTCCTTCCCGCTGATTGCGCGGAACTTAAAGCATATTTATGGTCAGCACAAAGTAAAAAAATCTCATCATTGCAACTCGGCAGTGGCCATTGGCCTAGCTATTTTGTCGGACCGAGAATCGGAAATTCGGCTGCAAGAGTCCCTAACCCGCCATTTTGGTCTGTGGCGAGAAGCGGACGACGGGGAATCCTTGGTATTCGATCGACTTTTTGAAAAGGACCAACCCTTGCCCCCTCGCGGTGAGCCTGCGTTAGTCCTGCGCCGAAGGTATCGCCCTAGCCACAACATTGGGATTTTTCGTTTCCAAGAATGTGGTTTTATTGAAGATGACCGGCCTGCCGGTCTGGTAACCGTCTGGAACCAAATCCTCTTTTCCTTCGCGCCTGGGCTAGAAGGGACTAATTTATTAGGTCTGGAGGTGACCCGTTACGAGCATCCCTTCGACTTTGAGGTCGAAGAGATTTACAGCCTTTCTGCCGAAGGGGAAATTAGTTTTAAAATAATTAATCACCACACCGGCTATAGCGAAACCTTTCAACTCACAAGAACTAGTGGTATAGGATGACTAACCAAAAAAAAACAAACCAAGCTATTCTGATTTGGATGGACCTGGAAATGACCGGTTTAGACCCAGAACAAGATCAGATAATTGAAATCGCCAGTCTCGCCACCGATGAAGGGTTAAACATCATTTCTAACGGTCCCGCCTTGGTCATCTATTGCCCAAAAACTAGGCTTGATCAAATGGACCAGTGGTGTATCAAGCATCATGGCGCCTCGGGGCTTACTGACCGTTGTATTAATTCAAAGATCAGTATGAAGGAGGCTGAGCAGTTAACCTTAGAATGGGCTAAAAGTCTGGCACCTACCGGAGTGACCCCGCTTTGTGGGAACTCGATTCATCAAGACCGGCGGTTTTTAGCCAAATTGATGCCTGACCTAGAGGCCTTTTTCCATTATCGAAACATTGATGTAACCACCTTAAAGGAATTGGTCCGCCGATGGTATCCGGGTTTGCCGAAATATAAAAAACAAGAAGCCCACTTGGCGTTAGACGACATTATCGAATCAATTGGAGAATTGCGATATTACAAACAACACGTTTTCATCCCCGAGGAGGATGTATGTTGACCCCGTTGACCAAAGAACAAACTGAAATAAAGACTTTAGGTGACGCTAAAATAAAAAGCCCACTCAAGTTTCATCAAGACGATATGCGCGAAAGGCATGTGCTTTATCAGCCCTTTACCTCTGATGGACTTAGCTGTGACCCCGTCTTTTTTCAGTCGAGTAACCCTTCTCCGTTGATCTATTTTGACCCCAAAAAAATAACCGCTGCCATCGTCACCTGTGGTGGGATTTGTCCAGGGCTTAACAACGTGATCCGCTCGATTGTGCTTAGTCTTTGGCACGGATATGGGGTGCAGAGGATTAAAGGGATTCGGTTTGGACTACAAGGCTTTATCGCCGATTATGGCCTGCCCTTTTGGGACTTGAACCCACAAGAGGTCACCGATATTCATGAGATGGGCGGTACGATCTTAGGCAGTAGCCGGGGCGAGCAGCCCATTGAAGACATTGTGGATACGATGGAGCGCCAAGGGATTAATATCCTTTTTGTGATCGGCGGAGACGGCAGCTTGCGGGCGGCTAATAAGATCCACGAAGAAGTGGAGAAACGGGGCCGCAAGATTGCAGTGATTGGGGTGCCTAAAACGATTGATAACGATATCTCCTTTTGTTCTCGCAGTTTTGGTTTTGAAACCGCCGTTGAAGCCGCCACCGAGGCCATTAAATGTGCCCATTCCGAAGCTAAATCCTTCCCCAATGGGATTGGACTGGTTAAGTTAATGGGCCGCTATTCGGGCTTTATTGCTGCTGCTGCCGCTTTGAGTCAAAGGGATGTTAACTATGTTTTAGTCCCTGAAGACGACTTCGATTTACAGGGCGAACACGGCTTGATGGTCGAGTTAGAAAATCGGCTGGATCGCAGCAACCATGCGGTTATTGTGGTCGCGGAGGGTGCAGGACAAAAGTTCTTTCAAGGTGTTGAAGCCAAACGAGATGCTTCTGGGAACCTGCAATTGCAAGACATTGGAGTTTACCTTCGTGAAGAAATTAAGACCTATTTTAAAAAGAAAAAGCGCGAGGTAAACCTAAAATACATTGATCCGAGCTACATGGTGCGCAGTATCCCGGCTAATACGAACGACGGCCTTTACTGCGCCACGTTGGGTCAAAACGCGGTTCATGCAGCCATGTCAGGCAAAACGGCCATGGTGGTTTCGATCTGGCATGGGGTTTATTGTAATATCCCCATTGAGTTAGCTACTTCGAAACGAAAAACCCTGCTCGATTCGGGGCGCATGTGGCGCGACGTCATCGAATCGACCGGACAACCTTCTTTTTCAAAGCCCTAGAATGCCTATTTTGAGCAAAAAAACTGGGCAGGGCCTAAAACTAGCTCTTTTTTTTGGGTTAGTGGGGCTTGGGGTCTTAGTTTGGTTTTTCGGGTTGGGGGATTATTTAAATCTGGGCTGGTTAAAAGATCAACAGACTCGTTTTGTTGACCTCTACGAACAATTCCCGGTGATTGTTTTGGCTAGCTATTTCCTTATCTATTTGGCTTTTACAGGATTAAACTTTCCTAGTTCGACCCTCTTAACCCTCCTCGCGGGGGCCCTTTTTGGTTTTATTCCTGGTCTGATACTGGTGTCGTTTGCCAGCAGTTTAGGGGCGCTGACCGCTTTTGGCATTAGCCGTTTTCTGCTTAAAGATTCGGTCGAGGCTCGATTTGGTGCCAAACTAGAGAAAATCAATCAAGGCCTGAGCGAGGACGGCGTCTTTTACCTTTTAAGCCTGCGCTTGATCCCGGTGATTCCCTTTTTTATGGTTAATAGCCTGATGGGGTTGACTGGAATTCGGGCTTGGACCTTTTATTGGGCGAGCCAACTAGGGATGATACCAGGAACTGCGGTGTATGTTTATGCTGGGTTGGAATTGAGTCGATTGGAGGGGCTCTCGGGGATTGTGGAGCCTCGGCTCTGGATCGCCTTTAGTTTGCTAGGACTGTTTCCTTGGTTCGCCCGGTGGCTTATTCGGCAAATCAAAACCTGGCGTCTATACCGCTCTTTTGATCGGCCTAAACACTTTGATTACAACCTAATTGTGGTGGGCGCAGGTGCAGGCGGGTTGGTTTCAGCCTATATTGGCCAAGCAGTGGGGGCAAAGGTGGCCCTGATTGAAGGTGCCCAGATGGGTGGGGACTGTCTTAATCATGGCTGTGTCCCCTCTAAAAGTCTGATTAATACAGCAAAGTTACTAAGGCTGGCGGGCCGTTCAAAAGAGTTTGGAATCAACAAGATGGATGCCCAATTCGACTTCGCCCAGGTGATGGACTCGGTCAAAAACGCGATAGCCTCAATCGAGCCCCATGATTCGGCACAGCGCTACAAAAGCATGGGTGTGGACTGCATCCAAGGCTGGGCCCAGGTATTAGACCCCTTTCGGGTTCAGGTAAATGGCCAGGTGTTAACCGGTCGGCACCTGATTTTAGCGACCGGGGCCAAACCCCGGATCCCTGAACTGCCGGGGATAGAGGAGATCGACTATCTTACTTCGGATAGTTTATGGGAAATAAGAGAATTGCCTAAGCGGCTCCTAATCCTTGGGGGCGGTCCCATTGCTTGCGAACTGGCCCAAGCCTTTAATAGCTTAGGTTCAAAGGTGATTTTAGTAAACCGGAGCCCTAGACTTTTGGCCAAGGAAGAACCCGCGGTTTCAGAATTAATTAAAACGATTTTTTTATCCCAAGGGATCGAGCTTCATTTGGGGGTTAAGACTTTGGCCTTTACCCCTAATTTGCAGGTGGAGGGGCCTTCGGGGGAGTATGAGATTCCCTTTGACCGATTACTCCTTGCCTTGGGGCGGAATCCGATTGGTGCGGGAATGGGACTTGAGAAATTGGGCTTGCTGGGAAAAAATGGAAATATTGACTCTGATCCCTACCTTAGGACCCGGTTTCCAAATATTTTGGTGGTCGGCGACCAAGTGGGAGGGCCCCAGTTCACCCATGCGGCGGCGCATCAAGCATGGCACGCGGCGGTTAACGCCCTTTTTAGCCCTTGGAAGGCTTTTAAAGTTGATTATTCTTACTTACCCAGGGTTACCTTTACTGACCCTCAAGTGGCCCAAGTAGGGGCGACTTTCGACCAAGCGCCAGGGGCGGAGGTGACTCGATATAACCTGGTCGAACTGGACCGAGCCCTGATTGAGCGAGAAACCGAAGGTTTTGTCCAAGTCTTAACGCAACCAGGGACAGACAAAATCTTAGGGGTTACCCTCGTCGGCGCCCAAGCGGGAGAGATGATCCATCAATGGACCTTGGCCCTCAAAGAGGGGATTGGGTTAAACAAAATCCTCGCCCAGATTCACCCCTACCCCACTTGGGGGGAGGCCAACAAGGCAGTTGCAGGTGTTTGGAAAAAGGCCCATAGCCCTAAAAGAGTTCTTTTGTGGTTAACCCACTATTTTACTTGGTTGCGCCAGTAATAGCGGAAATCCCGATGAGTCATGATCTACCCTTTTGGAAATACAAAGCCCTAGCCAGATTAAGCAAAGAAGAGTGGGAGTCCCTCTGCGATGGCTGTGGTCTTTGTTGTCTTAAAAAGGTGATTTACGAAGAACCTTTTGAGGTAAAGTTTACCCAGGTCGCCTGCCGATATTTGGACCCAACAACCTGCAAATGTCGAGATTATGGGGGCCGGTTCAACAGTCGTGAAGAATGCCTCCCGTTGACCTTAGAGCACATTAAAACCCCAGGTTTAATGCCAAAAAGTTGCGCTTACCAAAGGATATATGAAGGTGCCGGTTTAGCAGATTGGCACCCCCTACTTTCAGGGGACCCAGATACAGTCCATCAGGCTGGAATTAGCTTATCGGGCCAAATGATCTCTGAAGAGGGGATCAACGACGAAGACTTAGAAAAATACTTCCTCCAAGACCAACCCAATAAAAGCCGTCGTCGAAAAAAACGCAAAGCCTAAGCCCCTACCACCACGCCAATTAGGGCCGCGATACTAAGGGGCAGGCTGAAGGGCTGGTTGTCCCGATTTAGAATAAGTGAATTAGTCGCTTCGACTCGTTCGCGAAGTTGGAGTTTTTCGCCAGGAGTGAGGTGATGACGCTCTAAAAATTCCATCAATTCAGGCTGGTCTTCTAAGGCTTCTTGGATCAAGACCACCGAAAATTCCTGTCCAACAGGCAATTGATCAAGAAAAACCATCTGTTCAGGCAAGCGGCCCAATCCGCCAGGAATTGGGCTGCCGTGAGGGCAATTGTCAGGGAAACCCAAAAACTCGGCCAAGCGCTCCTCGACCAGTGGGGTCAGGCCGTGTTCTAAAACATGGGCGTGTTGGTGCACCTCGTGCCAAGGGATTCCTAAGTGGTCACACAAAAAGGTCTCGACCAGTTGGTGCCGGCGGGTTAGGGTTTCGGCTTCTAAAAGTCCTTTGGGGGTAAGCGCGATCTGCTTTTTATAACCCATTTCAATAAACCCGTCCCGCTGCATTCGGCCCAGGGTTGCGTGAACGGTCGAAGGACTTGAAGCCAAACGCTCGGCAAGCTGGACCGATTTAACCGGTAGGTCTCCGCGCGAAAACGCGTAGATTGCCTGTAGGTATTCTTCAATAACAATACTACTGCGCTCGACGGCCATTAGGGAGTTAGATTAAGGTGCGAGAAAAGATTAGCACATACGAAAAAAATGTCTAGTCGGCCCTGAACCATTGTCAAAGCAAACGGCGCTCTATAGAGTGAAAAAGACCCCAAATAAACCATATTAGGCCCAATCGATGATTCAAATCGCTCCTTTTTATTGCCCCAATTGCGACGGGCTAGCCTTTGTACAGCGCGAGCGCCGACTGATTGTCGATTTCCATCGAGGCCATTGGTCCCACCATCCCTGCCGGCTGCACAATGAGATTCCGATTTTAGAGCTAGATTATGTAAAGTTGATTTTGGCCAGCAAGGCAGACGATGGTTACCCCTTTAAATACGTAGAGTCCGGTCACCATCGGCACCAAGAGCCAAGTCAAGGGGTGGTCCTCCGACTGCCCCATCAGGGCAAATTGTATTATCAAATTATTACCACTGATAATGGCATCTTCGAGATTAAATTTCACGAAGACCCTAAGCTTAAAAAAGGCCAATTAATTGGCCTGCCAGGGATCAAACGGGTGGGGCCTGGACGCTTCCGGGTGACCGAGTGGAGCTTTTTGGACCTGCCTGAAGAATTGGGCCAACAAATCCCTGGCGAAATCTACCGTTTGACCCTAAAACACCCGGAGCAGCAAATCTTAGAGCGCCACTGCGAGCGCCTATTGACCCATTTTATTCGCTCTGGAACCCCGGTACTAGGGATTTTGCCAGGACTGATCGAAGGGGAGGCCCATTGTCGGCATATCCTCTTAGGACACCAATTAAACGTGATCACCGCCCTAGAGAAGGTGGACCTCCCTGCCCAGGTTGAGCGTAGTTTCCACCAGATCACCGCCGAGCAGTTGATATGAGGAATAAAATTCACCTCGATTACGCCGCCTCTACCCCGCTTGACCGGCGGGTATTAGAAGCGATGGCACCGGGGTTTGAATTTTTTGCGGCTAACCCTTCGGCCATTCATGGTTCAGCCCGCTCTGCCGAGCAGGTTTGGGTCAAAGGGAAGGAGCGGATTGCTAACCTACTTGGGGTGCGCCGAGCGGATCTGATTATCACCAGCGGAGGCACCGAATCCAACCATTTAGGGCTTTTGGGTTATTTAAAAACACTGCCCGGGGGGCATATTCTAGTCAACCCTGGCGAACACGTTTCGGTCAGGCGGCCCTTAGAGGAATTGGCCAAACAAGCCAATTGGAGCCTTGAATGGCTTAAGGTGGACCCGTTTGGGCAAGTGGACCTCGAACAAGCCGAGCGCCAGATTAAGGCGGATACTAAGCTTTTGGTAGTTCAGTGGGCGAGCAACGAAACCGGACTTTTGCAACCCATAGAAAGGCTAGCCTCCTTGACCCAAAAAAAGGGAGTAACCTTTTTTTCGGACGCCTCTCAAGCCGCTTTGACCGAGGTTTTAAAACCCAAAGACTTGGGAGTGGATCTGATGACCCTTTCTGGACATAAGATCTATGGCCCGAAGGGGGTTGGGCTGTTGTATAAGCGAGAGGGACTAAACATGGCGCCCTTGATGTGGGGCGGTGGGCAAGAATATGGATTGCGACCGGGGACTGAAAACCTATCTGGACTTCTGGGTTTAGCCAAAGCCATGACCATTGCCAACGATGAGCGCAACAAACGACGGGCTCATTTTGAAAAGCTTTCAAGCTTGTTGTATCAAGGGTTAGAGGACGCCGGACGCGCTATCGTTCCGCCTGAACTGCCTCGGGTGCCCCATATTCACAGTTTTTTGTTCCCCGATCGCCGGGCCCATAATCTATTGATGCGCTTAGACCTTTTAGGAATCGAAGCCAGCAGTGGTTCTGCTTGTTCCGTAGGAATGGAAGAGCCGAGCCCTGGAATGATGGCTTTAGGGCTAAACCCTGAAGAGGCGCTGTCGGTGTTACGTTTTAGTTTTGGGGTATCGAACCAAGAGTCTGAGATCATGCAAGTAATTGAAGATCTTTGGGAAATTTTGGGGAGCACTTGAAACTAGTTGTAGCTATGTCCGGCGGGGTTGATTCTTCGGTGGCGGCGGCTAAGCTGGTTGCCGAAGGACACGAAGTTATTGGCCTGATGTTAAGACTCTGGGCCGAACCAGATTGCCGGGACAATCGTTGCTGCGCCCCTGAATCGGTCGAGCAAGCCCGCGCGGTGGCGAATCAATTGGGGATTCCCTTTTATTTGCTCGATTACAAAAAAAAATTTTGGGACGCTGTTGTCGAACCCTTCGCTCAAACCTATCTAGCTGGTGAAACCCCCAACCCTTGTCTAACTTGCAACAAAAAGATCCGTTTCGGGGCCTTGCTTGACGAAGCGCGAGCCCTGGGGGGCCAAAAATTAGTCACCGGGCATTATGTCCGACTTGAGGAAAACGCGGGCCAATACCTGCTTAAAAAAGGACTTGATCCACTAAAAGACCAAAGCTACGTCTTATACCAACTTAGCCAAGCACAACTGGCTGGCTGTATGTTTCCCTTAGGAGCCCTAGAAAAAAGCCAAACCAGAGCCCTAGCCAAAGAGTATAAACTTGAGGTAGCCTCAAAGCCAGATAGTCAAGACCTCTGTTTTGTCGGGTCTGGTGGTTATCGAGGATTTTTAGAACGGATTCACGGAGGCGCTTGGCAGGTAGGTGACTTTGTGGACAGCCAAGGAAAAATTCTGGGGCGGCATAGGGGGCTACCCTTTTATACAGTAGGACAAAGGCGGGGTCTGGGGATATCCTCAGACCAACCCCTTTATGTCACAAGACTTGATGTTAAACAAAATCAAGTCGTCTTAGGGGGGGGAGAGGCTCGGTATTCAACCTGGATTAGTTTAAAAGAGATGCACTTCCAACAAGACCCAACCGCCTATCTGGGCCACCCCATCGCCGCCCGTATCCGTTATAACGCACCTGAACATCCTGCCCTACTTACAAAGGGGCAACAAGGCGAGTTCCGCCTTGATTTTTTAAAGCCTGTCTTAGACGCCACCCCGGGCCAAGGGGCTGTGTTTTATGACCAAGATTTGGTTATTGGCGGCGGAATTATTAAAGAGGTCGGTCGATGATGGCCCATTTAGATTTCCATCTTCAAGAATTAGCCCACACACCCTATTGGTACGTGGCCTTGGTAATTGCGTACCTATTAGGCGCAATTCCCTTCGGACTGATTATTGCCAAGCTTTTTTTGGGTATTGATATCCGCCAAGTAGGTAGCGGCAACATCGGCATGACCAACGTCATGCGCACTGCTGGCAAAGGACCAGGGATTGCTACCTTTGTTTTAGACCTAGCCAAAGGGTCGCTGGCAGTTTGGTTGGTCAAAGGGGCCTTCGATGGACCCGAATTTTTAGAATTACTCACCGCCTTTCTCGCTGTATTTGGCCATACAAAAAGCATTTTTATGGGTTTTAAGGGGGGGAAGGGGGTTTCAACCAATTTCGGGGTCTGGTTGGTCCTAGATTGGCGGGTCTTTTTGGCGATGGCGGCTATTTGGTTGGGAATGTTTATTATTAAACGGATTTCGAGTTTATCGGCTCTATCTGCACTGACCTTGTTGCCAGGTCTGGTGGCGCTTATCAGAGGATTTGAAGACCAAGTTTTTTTAGCAGCACTTTTGTCAGTTTACCTAATATTACTCCACCGATCCAATATCTACCGGCTTTTAGCAGGGGATGAAGGACAATTAAAAGCAGGTAAAAATTGAATGAACAAGTATTGATTGATGCCCAAGGTCGCAAAATCCCAAGGGTTATTTGGAACGCAAATGCACCGATTGCCCAGATGGTTTTGGTCCACGGGTTTGCCGAACACTACCGGCCCTACTCCGAGTTTGCTAAAAAACTTAACCAAGCAAACATCACAGTCCAGGCATTTGACCTGCCAGGACACGGGTTGGCCGAAGGGCTAAGGTGCCATATTGACAGTTTCCAAGACTACCTAGGCAACCTACAGGGGTTTATTCAACAGATCGAATCAGACCTTCCCCTTTTCCTTTTTGGACACAGCATGGGAGGGCTTATTTCGGGGCACTATGCGATACAAAATTCAGCTCAATTAAAGGGGCTGATCCTGAGTTCCCCTTTGACCGGATTTGACGGGGTTTCGATGCAGCTCATGGGGGCTTTGGGCCGCTGGCTAAATCAAAAATACCCCACCAAATCGATGCCTAAATTGTTTAATCCCAAAGAATTATCCAACCTGGAAGAACGCTGGCCCCAATATCAATCTGATCCACTGCGTGGGCAGACCATTACCCCGAGTATGTTTGTATCTATGTTAGATTGGGCGCAATTACTCCACAAAAACGCCCATCTCTTAACCCTTCCCTTGCTGACTTTTTATTCAAAAGCAGACCGAGTAGTTTCTCCCAGCGGGATCGAACGCTTCTTCGCGGCCACCAAAAGCCGGGACAAGGAATTGGTTGCCTTTACCGAGTCTGGGCACGAAATTTTGCAAAGTCGAGAAGAGCCGCAAATGACTCAAAAATTGATCCACTGGATTATCAACCGTTTGAAATAGTTAACTGAATTTCGCTTTCGGGTTCGGTTAACTTCAATTAGGAGTAAACGATGGGCCCAGGACAAGATTCAATTTCTATGATCAAGATTAAGCTCTTAAGCCAACGGCGAGCCGAGCTTAAAGAGTGGTTAGATCTCAATCCACCGGCTCACAAAGACCTAGTTTATCAGCTAGGCTCTCTCTTTTATAGCAATCTTAATACCCAACATTTACGCGAACTCGAGGTCGGCAAGGCCGCCGAGGTCGCCCAAGGTAGCCTGGAACTTTTAAAGGTTTATCAGGGTGAGCCCTATTTAATGCGGTTTGGCGATTTATCCTTGACCCCTAATTGGGGACGAGGTTTTGTGCAAGTCGATTTGGTAACCACTAGCCGCCATTTTTTAATAGATTCATTGATTGAATTTATTGAGGAACGCAACTATCGACTGTCCTTTTTTAACCATCCCGTAATCCACCTAGAGCAAGACCCAAACGGGATAAAAGGGGTTTATACGGATGCCTCAATTAGGACCCAAACCCCGCCTTTAAATTTGATCACCTTCGTCCTGCGCGACTTCGCGTTAGAAGACCTGGCCGGGTTAGAAAGCAATCTTCGGCGAACCTTTGACGAGGTTTTTGCGGTCACCGGTGATTTTTTGAAAGTCAAGGCGCAGATGGATCACCTGGCTCAAATACCCTTTAAAAACCAGGAACCCCTTGAACTCCACCAGGAGCGATGCCAATTATTTGAATGGCTGGTTCAAGGGAACTGTATTTTAATGGGTTATACTGAAATTTATGAGATTCAACTTAAAGAGTTGACCGCCTTGCAAATGGGCCAGTCCTTGGGACTCTGCCGAATTTGGTCCGAGGCCAAAGACCCTGAACTACCCAAGGCTTTATCTAAACTTGGGGGTTATTTTATCACCTCCCGCCTGGGCTTAAATTTCTTTGAACTAGAGCAGGTTAGCCAAGTCCATCGGCGAGAACGAATCCAGTTAATTTTGTCGCGACGTTTTGACGCAGAGGGACGTTCTATTTTGGTCTATTTTTTAGTGATGTTTACCCGTCAAGCATCCAAGGCCGGTGCGCTGACTATTCCTGTCGCACGCCAAAAGGTGAAAACAGTCGCTTTAGATTTCGGCGGGAGTCCCGATGCACATGCCTTTGACGAAGCGGTACAGTTTTTTGGTGAAATGCCCAAGGCTGAATTATTTCGCTTGGACCTCGATGAAATGCGTAACCTTTTAGACCAAGTCCAATTTATTCGGGCCTTTCACAACGCTAGGTTATATCTCTACCAAGACCCGCGCCGCGACTACCTGCGGTTTACTTTCTGCCTAGCCAACCGCCGGTTTAGCCCGGCTATTTTTGCGCAAATCACCGCTAAGCTTAGTGCGCTATTAGGCCTAGCACCTGAACTAGAATACTTCTTCACCTTTAACCGAAACGTCTATAGCCACCACGTGTATTGGCTTCCAGAGGGCCACCCTGGGCTGGGTGAAACGTTTGAGCCTTCTGTTCTTGAAACTTGGCTAGACGACCAAACCCAAAGCTGGGAAGACCAGCTAGAATTAGCTTTGGCCGATAAAGGAGAAACCGGCCTTTCCCTCGTTAAAAGTTACAAAAACGCTTTTGATAAACATTTTCAGGCCCTGTTTTCGCCACAAGAGGCGCTAAAAGATATCGACCAATTCGAAGCCCTTCGAAAAGATGGGTTACAGGTCGAACTGCGACCTCAAGGGGAAAGTGGAGAACAGTCCAATCTGTTTTTTTACCTCAAGGACCCCCTTAGTCTAAGCCAACTGATCCCCCATTTACACAAGTTGGAGATGGTTATTTTAGACGAAAATACCTTTGTTTGCCAACTCCCAGAAGGTCCCTATTACCTTTATCAGTTTCAGGTTAAACACCGCTTCATTAAACCCGAACAATCTAGTCAAATTTGCGCCAAAGCCCAACAAATTTTGCTGGCGGTGCTTAATAACCAAGCGGAATCAGACCCACTAAATGGCCTTTTGTTTACAACTGGCTTAGGGCTTGAAGAGATTGATCTTTTTATTTTGTATCGCAACTATTATCAGCAAATTGGCACGCCTTACCAGCGGGAGACCATAAATCGCTGTTTGCTCGGAAACCCAGAAGCGGTTAAGGCGTTGCTCGCCTATTTTGTTCAAAAATTAAGCCCAAACACAGACCTTTTAGAACCTGAGGAACTGCGCCAACAGGTCGTCCAGGAGATATTTAAAGTCAAAACGGTCCAAGAAGATATAATTTTGCGAAACCTGCTTAACCTTTTTTGGGCCACAATACGCACAAACTACTTTACCTTGCGCGGTGAGGCCTGCCTTGCGATCAAGGTTAATTCAGGGCAAGTGGAATATATGCCTTTACCCAAGCCTATGTACGAGATTTACGTACATGGCCCGCATATGGAGGGGATTCACCTTAGAGGCGCTTTGATTGCCCGTGGCGGAATTCGCCATTCTGACCGCTTTGACGATTTTCGAACCGAGGTGTTGGGTTTAATGAAAACCCAGATGATGAAAAACGTGGTGATTGTACCCGAGGGTTCCAAAGGCGGATTTATCACCAAACGCCCGCAGCCCAACCGGCAGGCCTTTTTAGAGGAAGGCCGAAGGCAATATACCCACTTTATGCACAGCCTGTTAAGTTTGACCGACAATCTAGTGGGGGGAAGACCGGTCCACCCCGAAGGGATCAAAGCCTTTGATGGGTTTGACCCTTACCTAGTGGTGGCCGCCGACAAAGGCACCGCCCACCTTTCTGATCAAGCAAACTTGGTTTCCCAAGCGCGGGGCCATTGGTTAGGGGATGCCTTTGCTTCTGGCGGCTCGTTAGGTTATGACCACAAAAAGATGGGCATAACCGCCAGAGGGGCCTGGGAATGTATAAAGTTGCATTTTTTAGAGTTAGGCAAAAACATCCAGTCTGAAGACTTTAGGGTGATTGGAATTGGCGATATGGCCGGAGATGTTTTTGGCAATGGAATGTTGCTTTCAAAACACATCAAGTTAGTTGGCGCCTTTAATCATGTCCATATTTTCTTAGACCCAAACCCAAACCCAGAGGTCAGTTGGGGCGAGCGACACCGCTTGTTTCATACCCCTGGCAGTTCCTGGACCGATTACCAGCTTGATTTAATCTCGGAAGGCGGGGGCGTATTTGAACGCTCTGCCAAAACCATCGATCTAAATCATAAAATCCAGGAGGTCTTAAATACTAATCAATCCAGCGCAACTGGTGAGGAACTAGTCAAACTTTTATTAAAAGCCCCGGTGGACCTATTATGGAACGGCGGAATTGGCACTTATGTAAAATCTTCAGGCGAACCAGATAGCCTGGTTGCGGACCCAAGTAACGACTCGGTGCGGATTACGGCCAAAGAACTTCGGGCTAAAGTGGTCGGCGAGGGGGGCAATCTAGGATTCACCCAAGAGGGGCGCGTCGAATTTGACTTAGAGGGAGGCTCGATTAATACAGATGCCATTGATAACTCCGCTGGCGTGGACACCTCAGACCATGAGGTTAACCTGAAGATCTTGGTGGACCGACTTATTGACAAAGGGCTAATTGATCGCGTCAAAGAACGCGACTCACTCTTAGCCAGCCTGACGGAGGTGATTGGGCAGGCGGTAATCTGCCACAATCAGGAACAGGGCCGAGTTTTAGCCATGGACCAGCTTCGCTCTAAAACCGACATTTATCCGTTTACCACTTGGATTGAGCAGTTAGTTTCCACTGGTTTGCTAAACCGACGCACCGAGCGTTTGAGCAGCAACGAAAAACTTTTAGAGTACAACCTTTCTGGCCATGGGGTTCCCCGACCCGACTTGGCGGTGGTCCTTAGTTACACCAAAATGTTTTTATATAAAAAGGCGATGTCAGAAAGGGACCGGCTTGACGACCCCCATTTGATACCGCTCTATCAGTCCTATTTTCCAGACACTTTAGTGACAAAATATGACACAACGGACCATCCGCTCTACCGTGAGATTGTGGGTACTATGCTAATTAATCAAGTGATTAATCAAGCAGGGGTAACCTTGTTAGCGCGAATGCAAGAACTGATAGAAATAAAACCATCTGATCTCTTGGTTGCGTACTACACAGCGGACCAACTCTTTGGACTTGGCACCCTAAGAAAAGATATTTTAGTGCAATTTGGCCAGTCTAATATAACCCTGGCCTATGAGTTATTAATCGAAATTGAAGACTTCTTGTTCACCCAGGTATTTAATCTTTTACTACATCACCAAACCCCCGACTGGTCCATGGCCGACCAGTACCAGGAGCCCCTAAACGACTATAAAAGATTGGTGTTTTTAAGCCTTAGCCCAGCAGAATTAAAAGGATATTACCAGCAATTGGACCGAGCGGCCCAACGAGGGTTAGACGAGGACCTGGCTAAAGAATTTAGCCAATTGTCCCTTCTCCACTCTAGTCTATCTAGCATTGCCCTAAAAGCGAAATTAGGGATTTCTATGAAAGATTGCCTCGAACTAACCCAAGCCTTGGAAACCCATTTTACGATGGAACCATTAAGTAAGGTTTTGATGCAACTTAGACTGGACCTGAACTGGGAACGGCGTCACCGGGGCCTTTTAATCCGGCGATGCCAGACCCTTTCTGAAGCCTTACTTTCGGCAATTGTTTCCAAAGATCCAGAACAACCTATCCAAGGATTCAAAACCTTTATCTCACAAAATACGGCAAAAATACAGACGGTTAAACGAGCGTTTCAAGAGTTTAACGCCGATAAAAATAAGTCACTAGCCTCAGTTGCGGTTATCTTGGGCGAGATCGAATCGCTGCTTGAATAGGATTTAATATGGCAGAAAAAAAACTGGATCGAGGAATCGTCAGGTGGTTACGTATTGGGGTGAGAAGCGCTCATATTTTGGCTTTTTCCCTGTATTTGGGAGGGGTGTTTTGGGGAATTAATTCTGAACAATTATCGCTTTATTTAGCGTTCGTCGGGATAACCGGAACGGCGATGATGGGCCTTTTTTTCTTACAAAAAATAAACTGGCTATTGCAAAATCGGGGGTTAGTAATCTTGGCAAAGATTCTAATATTATTATGCATTCCGTTTTTCGAAAACTATCGATTTTATGCACTAACCGGAATTTTAATTGGGTCATCCTTGATCGCACATGCACCCTCAACGGTTCGCTATTACTCGATTTTATTAGGTAAGCGACTGGATAATTAAAATGAGATTTTCAAAATTGTAATTTTTAAACTAAGTTAAAACGTGCGCTGGCATTGTCCGCAGGGTTTGTTTTGTCGTATGCCAGTAATTGGACCGGGCTGGCGTGTCCGGTTATTTTAATAATATCAGAGTCTTGCACCTTATACTCTTTTAACCTTGTGACTAAGGTGACCCTAAGAACATGGGGTGAAACCACAAAAGGGATTCCTGCTAACGCCCCAGCTTTTTTGAAATTTCGGTCAATTTGATTGGGAGCTAACCGACGGCCATTTTGGCTGATAAAACATAAACCCTGCTTCCGCCCGGCAATATAAGTCTGTAATTCAGCCATTAAGAAGGCGGGATAGGTGATAATCGTTTCTTTGATCATCCCTTTTGTTTTCGATTGAACAAAGGAAATTCTGTTGTTTTTATAATCGATTTGCTCAATTAAAACCCCTAAAACCTCCCCTTTCCGTTTCCCTCCTTGAAGAATTAATTTGCCAATTAATCCATCTCTAGGGTTGAGCTGGTCCAAGGCAGAAAAAAAAGCCTTGGTTTGCTCTGGATCTAAAGCGGGGGTTTTAACTTTTTCACGAATCTTAAAAAAGGTTTTGTTTGCCCCTTCCCGATTCGACTGAGCCTTGGTAATGAGACCGGCCGTGCGACGCTGCAAAAATCCAGTAAAAGAGATGTACGCCGCCGCTCGAGCCTGCCTTGTGGCCTCACTCCAGCCGGGTTCAGCCTTGATTTGATCTACCTTAAGTTCGTGATTTAATAACGAAAACCTCTGTAGATTTTCGTCAAAACTGACAATACCTCGTTGTTCTAAGGCCTTAAAGCCGGCCCGGTAACTTTTCGCGGTAAGGGGGGCCAAATTATAAAGCCAGGCTTCCAGAGCTTCGGCTAGGGGCACTTGGCCCATGGAAACCCAGGTTTTTTCCCGTTTCGTTTCTTGGGCCACCTGAGGACCTAGAAGCGACAGCGCCCCAGAATCAAATCTTGTTAAATCCATGTTTTTAGCACCCCGCCCCAAAAACCAAATTTAAGCCGTAAAAGGTGTGGATAAGTTCAATTATCTACACAGACAACAGACCTCTATAAATCGACCTATTTTTTGGGAGGGTCAAGTGGTTAGTACCAGAATAAAGTGTGAAATTTTTCGATCTTTTTAAAGGGGGTGCATTCTGGAAAATGAACCTAATTTAATACTAACCCCTGCAAACCACCTGTTTTTAACTAAGGCCCATTTAAACTTATTAATATACTATATGGTATATTATGTAGGCCTAAATTCGGCTTTACAGCGACGCCGTTTTTGGCAAACCATCGTTAAAATTAGTTATATTTTTAATATATATAGAATACAGATAGATATCCATATTAATTAATAACCAAATTTTAAGCAAAAAAAAAGGCGACCCTAGAGTCGCCTTCATTTTTTTCAATAAAGTACCCGCTACTTGGGTGCTTTGATCGCGTGCCTAACCTCAACCAGCCGACCTTGGGGGCCAGGAACGGCGCCCTTAACTAAGATGGCATTTAGTTCAGGCCGAACGGCTACCACTTCCAAATTTTGAACGGTCATTTTTTCGTTGCCCATGTGACCAGGCATTCTTTTGTTTTTCCAAACCCGCGAAGGGGTAGCCGACTGACCAATCGAACCTGTAGATCGGTGGAATCGGTGTCCGTGTGCACCGGGACCACCGCCGAAGCCGTGGCGCTTGATAACCCCTGCAAAACCTTTACCTTTGGTCGTTCCGGTAACGTCAACCTTTTGGCCCTTTTCAAATAGGGTTACATCAAAAGACTGACCAACTTGCACTTCCCCTTTGGCCAGGAATTCCATCAAGTGACGGACCGGCTTGTTTTCGCCCAAGTGATTTAACACAGCTTTAGACAGATTTTTTGCTTTAGCTGGCGAAAGCTCGTCATAGCCAACTTGAACCGCATCGTATCCGTCCACTTTAACCGTTTTAATCTGAGTAACCGTGACTGGGCCCAATTCGATAACCGTAACCGGAATCCTGGTCCCGTCCTCGCTAAAGACTTGAGACATGCCCGCTTTTTTGCCGATAAGTCCGTTCAACATCATATTCCTTTGGATGATTGGTTGAAGTAAGTTGATCTATGAGAGTGCCGGAGGAAATACTTATTGTCAAGCACCTTCGCCTTGGTCTTTATCGCCAATGCCGAATGGTCACCATCGCCGCTTTAAGATCAAATGGCTGGTTATGCGGATTTAGATAGGTCACTTGATCCACCTCAATTTGGGGCCCATGGCACCTCATACAATCCTCACCAGTGGGATATTTGAGCCCCACCTTTTTTGCGAAAACGGCTGATTCCTTGGGTTTTCTTAAACGCAACCCCCCAAGCCGAGCCATCGTTTTAAAGTTGGCGTAGCGTTGGCCAGGATCGTGGCAAGCCTCACAGCCTACGCCTTCCGTCACTTCGGGTCGGTCCTCGCGCAAAAAACCGGTGGCGTGGCACACGAGGCATTTTGGCGATTTTTCTGGGGAATTAATCTCTAAACTAGCGGCTAATTTTCTGCTGGCTGGCTCTAAAAGTCGCTTAAATGCAACCGAGTGTGGCCCCTTTAGCCACTGGTCCATCACAGGTCTGGGCTCGCCCATATGGCACTTTTCGCAAGCTCTAGTACCTAAATATTTAGGTGCCGAGGCGCAAGCCTCTCCACCTAAATAAAATGAAAAAACCAACAAAAACAAAATATTTTTCAAGGTACATAGTCGTTTAAGTCGCCACCTAAAACCTGCTCTAAAGCCGCCATGCCCTTGGAAAGATGCACCTCAAACCCTTGGGTCCGAAAGGCCATTCCCATAGCATATAACGTTTTAAATAGGTTGTGACTGCGACACTGTTCACCCATCTGACCAATCCGAATAATATCCAAACCAAAGGCCCCGGAAATTTCGACATTAAATTTATCGGCCATCGTTTTTCTAACCTTAAAGCCATCAATCCCTTTGGGAATATCAATGGCCACCACTGAATTTAACCGAATCTCAGTTGGCACAAACAGGTTCAGCCCCATCGCTTCGATACCGGCCTGCAAGGCTTCAGAGCTTCTTTTATGGCGCTGGAAACGTTTCTGTAAGGTTTCTTCACAAATCAACCGCAAAGCCTCGTACATGGCCAAAATTCCAGGCACAGGCGCGGTATAATGGTATTGTTGCTCGCCCCAAAACCTATGGGCTTTGCGGGCATCAAAACACCAATGGGGCATAGGGGCTTGGCGCTTGATGATCACGTCCCAGGCGGTTTTTGAAAAGGCAATTAGACTCACCCCAGGAATCGAACTAATCCCCTTCTGTCCACCTGTAATCACCACATCCACCTCCCACTGGTCCATCCACATAGGCATCGTTGTTAAGGTGCAAACCGCATCCAATATAACCAATGCGCCTTGGGACTTACAAAAGGCGGCAATTTCGGGGAGGTTGTAATTACAGACCCCGCAACTGGTTTCGCCTTGCACCAAGGTGACCACATCATATTTGGTTTTTGCAAATGCGGCCTTTACCTCATCTAAGTCCAAGGCCGCCGGATGGGAGCCACCGATTTTATCAGTCGAAGCCCCCACGGCTTCCGCCATACACCCCATTCGCGCAGAAAAGGTGCCGTTTTCTAAGATCAAAGCCTTGCGGCCTGGCCATAATAAGTTGGTAATCGCCATCTCCATGGCCGCCGAACTGGGCCCAGCAACCCCCATAACATAAGGGGATTCGGTCTGGAAGGCATACTTTGCCATCTCTTTGACCTCATGGATCACCGCGTTCATGGTCTCCCCTAAGTGATTAATCACCACGCCGTTCGCCAACGCCACCGCCGCCGGAATCGGAACCGGGCCCGCGCCCATCAAGAGCAAAGGCTCAGAGGGCAAAATTCGGTACAGTGGGGTTAATGGGGGTGGTTTTAGGGGTTGATCCATGGCTTTATACGCAGGGTTAAATTGGTTAATAGATCACAACCAATGGCACTTTAGGCATCCATTGGCAACTGTAATTTCCTTCTAAAGCCTTTACTGGCCCAAAGATTACAGCTTGGCTAAAACCGCTTCCAGCTTAACCCCGTCCTTTAGATCCTCGTTAAACAACAATTCCCCATTTGCTGATAACACTACCGTGGTGCCCATCGTTGCCGAAAAAGCGTTTATTGCTTGGTTGTTTTGGTCCACCAACAGTTCAAAAGCGGCTGATTCATACCCGTTTTCCTGTCTTGAGCGAAGCGCGGCAGAAGCAGAACCGGAAATATAATCGACTAGAAAATATTTGGGCCCGCTGTATTTCGGGATGGTTTGGGTTAACAGGTGGTCTGTGTGGGCGTTACAGATTGGGCACCACATGGTGAAGTAGAGCACCAAAGGCCGCCCAGCACCCAGTTCTTGGGCAAGGTTACGGCTTTGTCCGTTTTGATCAAGAATGGAAAAATCATAGACCGGGGTTTGATTATTCGTGGTTTGTACTTCTTCAGCTCGCTGGTCATTACCGCTGGGTTGTAGGTCGTCCAAGGTACCCTTGCAGCCCCCTAATACCAGCGCCAGTATTAATATAATATTAAGGAAATACATAGGTCACTCCAATTGAAATCGTTTGAGTTTTGGGAAAGTTTGTCCCGCTGGTTCCTTGGTCTATCCCGGCTTTAAATATCCAATCTCGTTCCGCTTTTCCCAGGCTGGCACTTAATCCTTGGGACTTTAGGTGCATACCCGTTGTAGGGTCCTCTACTTGATTGATTTGGGCCTGGTTTTCATTTAGATCGGTGATTGCCCAAGTGAGCGAGAACTCGTCTTGGTTTTCAAAAAACCAGACATAACCTAAATTAAAACCGGCAGAAAGTCGGTCGCCCAGTTGTTTGCGGTAGGGTTCGACCCAGTTGCCGTACTCCCTATTTACCGGGCGCTCTAAATGCCGAGTGAAGTCTAGCGCTAATCCGGCTGAAAAAGGGTAAATGGTCTTTTCTATCCTAAGTTTACCCGAAACCCCATAAAATCCTCGACCAGTAATATCAAAGCTATTCGCAACCTCATCATAAGGAGAGATACCTGTGGGCAAACTCACCGCCAAACCCCAATAGATCGCAGGTTTAAGATCGGCAACACTATATACCTTCCAAACACAAGTGACCTGATCAAAACCTTCGTACCAGAGCCCCAACAGGGCGTCCCCTGGCCCTTCTGTATTCGAGTTAACCCCTTCATAGCGATTTTTGTTTTTTACCCAAGAACCGGTTCCGTATGCCTGCCACCTGGGGGCTAAGCGGTAGGCGGCTCCGAAACTAGCGCGGGTTTGATTTAAATCTGACCCGGCCGGATCGTTGTGGAACTGCCCTGACTGATCCCAAAACCCATGATAAGACTCAATTGAAAAGGTGCCACTGGTCATTGCCTCATTCATTTTAGGCAATACCAGTGCCCCACCCCCACCCCCGCCGCAACAACTCGCCGCCCAGAGGTTGGGTGTGCTAAGGATAAAGCAGGCAAAAAGGCCAAGTAATCTGCGTAAATTCATCGATTCAAGCCCAAAGATTAACCTAAGGTTATAAAACCTAAGGTCAAATAGGTTCAGACCAAAGTAGATTGGTCAGAGAAAATTGGATTGGCTTAAATCGGTACGGGGGGAGCTCGGCTTTGGGTCCGAAGGGTAAGAGCTTGGGAAGCGTTAGAGGACTGGAAAACAAATTCTGTTTCCTTTTGGAATTTCGCCCAAACAAAATCAACCGGAGTGCCCAGTGTCAGACCTTGTGCAAGAAAACAAAAGTGGCACTGGCTGCGGGCTTGTTTTTTAGATTCTTTGGACTCAATCGGACTTGGAACCACACAAAGCGCATGGGGATCGGCAAACATCAAGGCTTGAGATGTTTGAGTCTGTAAATACCTACAGGCCCAAGGTGCCGCCACCAGGGTATAGGCAAAAATCGCCATCACCCCCAATCGGGTCAAAATTAGTAAAACATTATTTACTTTAAAACCTAGCATGCACCTGTCCTTTCTCCCCAATTTTGGGGTCTGCCTTTAGGCCTAAACCCAAGGCCCGTCATTAGTCAACAAAAGTAAGGTTTTTTTTATTTTGCCCTTTTGCTGAACCTTTGTTATTCCAAGTTCGGGGCAACTATTTATTTCTATACTTAGGCTATGGCTTTACGGGTTTTTCGAAGCAACCAGATTGAGCAGCTTTTTTTGGCGCTAGCCCAAGAGTTGGCCCAGGGCCCTAGTGACCCATTGGCTCCCCAGTGGCTTGTTACCCAAAACCCAGGGATGAACAAATGGCTAGAACTTAAACTAGCCGATCATTTAGGGATTTGGGCTGGCGGTAAGGTTTTGTTCCCAAAACGCTTGGTTGAGCAAATTGTAGGGGTTGGAGAGCATTACCAGGTCGAGTCCATGGCGCTGGCGTTGTTTAGCCAGCTTAGTCACCTCGAGGGTGACCCTGAGTTTGTGGTTTTATCCAACTATCTCAAAACTGCGTCCACCCCCCTAGACCGCTGGCATCTAGCTCGAAAATTAGCCGATGTTTACGACCAATACCTAGTTTACCGCCCCGATTGGATCAGGGGTTTCGAGCGGGCTACTCCTCCTGCTGATGAAACCCCCGAGGCGCGTTGGCAAAGGCTTTTATGGGTAAAACTGGTAGCCCAATTGGGGCCTGATCATTTAGTTTGTATGGCGGACCGTTTTTTTAGCCAACTATCCAAGGGGATACACCCCACCCACCTTCCTGAACAGATCTCCGTTTTTGGTTTGGCCACCTTACCTCCCCTATTTATCGATATTTTCAGTGCCCTAGGGGATTTTGCCAAACTTGATCTTTACCAACTTTGCCCAACCAACGAATATTGGGCCGACCAATTAAATAAAAAAGCCCTTTTAAAACAGGAAAATCGGGCAGCAGAACTCAAAGAAAATTTTGATCTTTTATATTATGAGTCGGGCAACCGGTTGCTAAGTTTTCTGGGCCGAATGGGCCAAGAATTTCAGTTTCTTTTAGAGCAAAAGGCCAATTACCAAGAAGGACCCGAATTATTTGTTTTCCCCAAAGCCAACAGTCTCCTTGGGCAGTTGCAACAGGATATATATCAACTCACTAATCCAGAGGTGACCCCGCCCTTGGCTTGGCTTGAGACTGAAAATAGCCTCGAAGTCCACCGCTGCGCCGGGGCGCTTCGGGAAGTACAGGTGATCAAAAATCGCATCTTAGCCACCCTTAATGAGGATCCTAGCCTAAGCCCGGCTGACGTTCTAGTTTTGGTAAGTGATCTGAAAATATACGCCCCTTTAGTCCCGGCTGTTTTTGGACGTGAACCCAAAATTCCCTATTCCTTGGCCGATCAAAACCTAGAGGAGGAGGTGCCTTTAGTCGCCTTGATTTTAGAGATCCTAGCCTTGCCAGAACACCGCTGGAGTTTAAGTGAGGTTTTGGGCTGGCTAGCAAAAGGCGGCGTAGGGCGGCGTTTTGGGCTTGACGATCACGACTTAGAACGGGCGCGGGATTTGTGTCTGCGAGCGGGAATTCGTTGGTCAAAAAATGAGACCCACCGGGCCGAACTAGGCCAGCCTAGCGAACGCTCCCATACTTGGGCTTGGGGGTTGGACCGGGTCGTTTTAGGGTATGCCATGGACGACGAGGAAACTTGGGAGGGGATTTTACCTTTAAGAGGGGTCGAGGGGTTAGACTACAATTTTTTGGGGCCTTTGATGGAGGTTTTGGGCTTTGTTAGTCGCCTTTTAGATCAAGCGGCGGTGCCTAAGAGTTTAGCCGATTGGGCCCAAGTGTTAGGCCGCTGGGCCAATGATCTAGTTGCCGAGGATAGGGCATACGAGCTTGGTCTTTGGCAGGGGTTGATGAGTCAACTTAATCAGCTTGAATTGGCCGACACCCATCTTGACCGGCGTTCCTTAGCCGATTTATTAGGGAGAATAGGCGGCAATAGTAGCGCAGCACGAGGGTTTTTATCCCACGGGGTGACGGTCTGTGGGATGTTACCCATGCGCTCGATCCCGTTTAAGGTGATCTGTATGCTAGGGCTGGGGGAGGACCAGTTCCCTGCCCAACGACGGCCGGTTAGTTTTGACCTAGCCACCAACTGGCCTCGACTTGGCGACCGAAGCAAAAAGGAAGACGACAAATATTTGTTTTTAGAAGCCCTGTTGGCGACCCGTCAGCGCTTGATACTGACCTATCCTGGCCTAGGACAAACCTCCAATCAAACCAGTCCCCCTTCGGTGGTTTTGTTGGAATTGTTGGATTATATCAGTTTACGCTACAAAAACGCGAACCGAAAACCCGTTGAATTTCCGATCCAGTCCCACCCCCGATTGGCCCAATCACTCAAAAGTTTTGACCCCAATTTTCCATTATTGGCCAATTATTCTCCTATTGATTTTAACGCGGCCCAGGCGGCCTGGGGCCAGCTCAAGGTTAGATCCTTTTTTGAACTCCCGCTTAGCCCCCCCGCGCCACTCCAGCTTAATCTAGCCGATCTTATCCGCTTTTTTAGGGACCCCTTGGCCGGATTTTTCCGCTGGGGGCTGGGCTTAACACTAGAGGAGCCGGAGGCGCCACTGCCCGATCGGGAGCCATTGGAACTAGACCCTTTAGAAAAACATGGTCTGGGTGATTTTATTTTGTCCACCGAATTAGGCCCAGAGGAGATCTGGGCGAGATTAGAAGCCGAAGGCAAGCTTCCCAGCGGGCCTGCTGGTAGGTTGTGGTTTGATCAGGCTTGGCGGCGATATCAACCGGTTTTAACTGCGCAAGCTGGCTACCTAGCGGGTCAAACCGTCAAACCTCCGGTCAAAGGCCGCATAACTTTGGGCGAGGTGGACTTACAGGGGGAATTGGGTGGGCTCTGGGATAAGGGTTTGGTGCGGGCCAGCGCCTCCAAGCCTCATGGAGGTCTGCTTTTTAAAACCTGGATTGAGCACCTCTTTGTTAACGCCCTAGTTGGCCCCACACAAACAGCTTTGTTTGCAGCACCAGAGAAAGGGCGACGAGGAATCCACCTAATCGCGAGCCCCGATGCGAAGGCGATCCTCACCGATTTAACCAAATTGTTTTTAGCCGGATGTCGTCGTCCGTTGCCCCTGTTTACCAAGGAAGCGTGGGTTTTTGCGCAAAGTTATCTAAAAAATCCAGAAAAGGTGGATTTTAAATGGCAAGGAACTCACCCGCCCAATACCACGCCGGCCTATAAAAAACTCTATCATAACCAAGACCTGCTGAATGACCCTCTTTGCCAAGAGGTTCAAGAGGAGTTTAAAGCACTAGCCCTTCGAACCTTTGGACCATTACTTAAGGCGGAGGGGCGGCGATGAGATCGATGGAAGAATTTAATCTAGTTACCTGCCCGCTGAACCGCTCTACTTTGATCGAGGCCAGCGCGGGAACCGGCAAAACGCACGCAATTACCGGGCTTTACCTACGGTTTTTATTAGAAGAACAGCTTAGCGTCGGGCAAATTCTGGTGGTTAGCTTCACCAAAGCCAGCACCGCCGAATTGGTCGAACGGGTCTCCAAGACGCTACGGACCGCTTTGGCAGCGTTAACCGCCTTAGAGGAGCCCAAGGACCCTTTGTACCAAAACTGGTGGCCAAAACGGGTCGAGCATAAGCTGCGGCTGCAATTGGCTTTGCAATCTTTAGACGAAGCCCGAATCTTTACGATCCACGGATTTTGCCAGCGGGTGTTAAACCAATACGCCTTCGAGTCGGGGCAAGCCTTTGAAAACCGGTTGATCGAAGATCCTGCCCCCCTGATTGAAGAAGTTTCCGCCGATTTTTGGGCGATTCGAAGCCGTGAGTTAAGCTGGGTCCAGTTAGAGGTTTTGATTGCTAAAAATCTGGGACCCAGCGGACTCGCGAAGGTCTTTGGGAAATATACTGGTCGGCTAGAGATTGAGGTATTGGCCCCGCCTTATCCAGCGGGGGAATTGTCCTTAGCCCAAGCGCAGGCCCTGTTTGAGCAGATGGTTGACTGGTGGGAGAAGGATCGGGCCAAGTTGGTAGAGTTAATATCAGGGCCGGGGCTCAAAAAAGGGAGTTATAGCGAAAAGGCCTTGGCCGCCTGCCCCGAGGAAATGGACGACTTTTTAGGTAGTCCGCTCTCGGGGAGCAAGCCTTTTGATCGTTTCAAACTCTTTACGACAAACTGGTTAGCCCAACAAACCAAAAATAACTTCACCCCCCCAACCCACCCCTTCTTCGACCTTGCTCAATCCCTTTTAGAGGAACTGGAAATCCAAGCATTGCGGACCGACCAGTGGTTGGCCGCGTTTTTGGCTGATTTTTTAATCGAGGCCAAAACCAGAATGGCGGCCAAAAAACAGCTACAAAAATCCCAGTTTTTTGACGACCAATTAATCGAACTAGACAAAGCCCTTTCAGGACCCAATGGAGAGCGGTTAAAGTTCCAGATCGGGCAGGAATATAAGGCCGCATTGATCGACGAATTTCAAGATACCGATCCGTTGCAATACCGCATCTTTAAGGGGCTGTTTGGGGCGGGGGCGCTGTTTTTGATTGGCGACCCCAAGCAGTCGATCTACGCCTTTCGCGGGGCCGATATTTTTGCGTACCAATTAGCGCAAAAGGAGACAAAAGGCCGATACACCATGGGGGTCAATTGGCGCAGCGACCCAGGGCTGCTTACGGCCCTCAACCACCTCTGGCAGAAACACCGGAGTCCCTTTTGGTACGGTTTTGTTGAATATAGCCCAGTCCGCCCTCGGCCAGAAGCCCAAGACCAAATGGAGGGGGCGGCGGTTCAAGTATATTTACTTGAACAAGACGGCAGTCTTCCTGCTCACGGCAATAACAAGACTAAAACTAAGATAAACACCGCTTGGGCCAGGACCGAAATCCCCAGACTTTTAGCCTCCCAGATTAAACAACTCTTACAAAGCTCCAAGCTAGGTGGGCAGTCCTTGGCGCCGCAGGATATAGCGGTATTGGTACGCAAAAATTCGCAAGGGGAAGAGGTCAAGGCAGCCCTTGATCAACAGGGGATTCCCAATCTATTTCTTGGCCGGCAACTGCTTTTTCAGACCGAGGAGGCTTACGACTTAGCCCGGTTGTTATACGCCTTATTAAACCCTGAAGACGCGCGGGCGCTGCGCTCGGCCTTGGCGTCTGTGTTTTTTGGTTTTGATGCCCAGGGACTCGAAACCCTGTTAAAGGACCCAGGCCATTTAGCCCGTTGGCAAGCCTATTTTGACCATTGGCAAAATGAGTGGCATTCTAAAGGGCTCCTAATGATGGCTACTCAACTGGCCGACCAGATCGAAATGGCCAAGGGGCTCCTGGCCAAACAAGGTGGGCAGCGGATTTGGTCGAATTGGCAACAGTTGATTCAATCCTTAGGCAATGGGGAACCTGCTGCACAATTACAATTATTAAAAGACCGACTAGCCGGGAACGGGGGCGAAAAAGAGGAGTTGTGGGCCGACCAAGACCAACGATCTGTGACCATCGTTACGGTCCATAAAGCCAAAGGGTTGGAATACCCGGTGGTATTTTGTCCCTATTTATGGGAGGGCAAGTCCCCAAAAAAACCAACAAATCCAATATACCACAAAAAGGGGCAATTGGTGTTTGATTTACACCCAGACGCGGATAATTCCTTATACGAAGAAGAGGAATTCGCCGAGTCGCTTCGGTTGATGTATGTCGCGCTGACCCGCGCCAAACACCAAGTCCATCTCTATTTTGGGCCAATCGGCGACTGGGAAACTAGCCCTCTGGCTTGGGCGTTATCCCCATGTAGTGATGACCGTGAAGGGGGGCCTTATGAAAAACAGAAGTCCTGGCTAAAGGATTGGGACAGCAAAACAATAAAGGCCCGAGTTGAGGAATTGGGTTTGGAGTCCGGCGGGGCACTAGAGATAAAAGAAGGGGCACCTAAGAATTATAGTTCTCCTCCTCCCAATATGCCAGCGGCCATAAGTCCCTGGAAGTATAAACCTGGCCCTAACCGAGCTTGGCGGATTAGCAGTTATTCAGGACTCGCCCAAACCGCGCACCAGCCCGAAGAATTGGGCAAAGACCGCGACCCAGCCCCCTTGCTTGCGGCTGTACCCACCAACCTAGAGGTGAGTTTAGCCTTAGCCCAGTTCCCCAAAGGGGCCAAGGCAGGACTATTTTTTCACGATTTGTTGGAGCATTGGAGTTGGAGCGGCGACCCAAAGCCTTGGGTCCAGACTCAATTAACCCAACACCAATTCGACCGGGAACGCTGGCAAGAGCCCCTGACCCAATGGTTGGCGGAGTTACCCAAGGTCGATTTAGGGGGCTTTGGGATGGGTGATTGGGGGCCGAAGGACCAATGGGCTGAATTGGAGTTTATTTATCCAGTTAAAAGCCTAACCGCAGACCGACTGGCCAATTTTTTTGCCAAAGTCCCTGGATATGAGGCCTACGGAGCGCAACTCAAAACCTTGGGATTTGCTACCCTGACCGGGTATTTAAAGGGATTTGTTGATTTGGTGTTTCGCTTTCAAGGGCGTTACTATTTGGCGGATTACAAGTCGAACCACTTGGGCAATCAAGCGGTCCTTTACCGAGAAGAGGCCTTGAATGAGGTGATGGGGAGCAGTCATTACCATTTACAATCATGGGTCTATGCTTGGGCGCTGCACCAACACCTCTCCAGACGTTTGCCTGATTATTCCTATAAAACCCATTTTGGCGGGGTTTATTACCTGTTCCTGCGAGCGATGGAGCCCGGAAGTCAAGCGGGTGTGCATTGGCGGAGGCCTGAAGAATCGGATTTGTTAACCTTTGGGTCACTTTTGGGGGGGCATTGATGGATTGGAACCTAAAAACCTTGCGGCAGACCGGGGTAATTGATCCCTTTGACCGGCATTTTTCCCTAAGACTATCAAGCCTTGCTCCAAACACACCTGAACTAGTCCAGGTGGCTCTGGCTCTGGTGCGCAGGGGATT
>MFNE01000052.1:38917-56330 GCA_001783695.1 Candidatus Lambdaproteobacteria bacterium RIFOXYD2_FULL_50_16 | reverse complement strand
CAGTCTGAATACCCTGGAGTACCCGCAATATTCAATTGCCCCACCCCAGATCAAATCCGAGAAATCCTTTTACAAAGCTCCCTAGTGGCTTCGCCGGAGGGCCGAGCCCCGTTGATTTTGGACGGAGACTGGCTATTTTTGCAAAAATATCACGCCTACCAAGAGCGACTTTTAAAACAGCTTAAGATCCGCTGTAATTTTCAGGAAGAGCCTTTGGACGATTTAACCAAAGAGGCCTGGGCCAAGCTTTATGGCCCCGAGGATGAGCAAGGAAAGGCCGCCCTTAAAGCTTTAGGCAGGCGGTTTTTTATTTTGACCGGCGGGCCTGGAACCGGCAAAACCAGCACGGCAGTATCCTTGATTGCTTTGATCCAAGACCGACAGATTAGAAATCAAAAACCAACCTTAGAAACCCAACTTCTCGCCCCAACCGGTAAAGCAGCCCGGCGATTAGGCGAGGCAGTGGCCCTGGGTAAATCTAGGTTAGGTTTAAGTGAGGTACTTGGCATTCCTGAAACCGCCCAGACCTTGCACCGCTTTTTAGGGGTTAATCCGAACCAACCAGGGATCTATAAACACCATCCAAAGAACCCGGCGGCCACCCAATTGGTTTTACTCGACGAAGCCAGTATGGTTGACCTGCCGATGTTTGTGCATTTTTTAGAAGCCTTAAGCCCTGATTGCCGGGTAATCTTGATGGGTGACCCAGACCAACTAACCGCCATCGAATCGGGTGCGGTCCTAAAAGATTTAACTAGCTTTCCTGCCCAATTATCAGTCGGGGAAGCTCCCCGGTTGGCATTGCATCATTTAAGATTAAATAAAAGTTACCGGTTTGATGACCAAAAAGGGATTGGCAAAATGGCCACCCAAATTCGCTCTGGTATAGTTGAGTCTCAAACTTGGTCTGAATCGGGCCTACAAGTAATATCAAATCTAAACGATCTTAAATCGTTAGTAATCTCTGGCTTTTCCCCCCTGATTGCGGCCCAAACCCCAGCCGAAGCCTTGGCTGCTTTACCTGAATTTGCTTGTCTCTGCCCCTTAGTTGAGGGCCCCAGCGGGGCATTGGCCTGGAATCGGCAAATCGCCAATTGGGTGCTAGGCCAGCCAGGGCTTGGCCATCTCTGCCCAATAATTATTGAGCAAAACTCCCCGTCTCAAGGATTGTCCAATGGGGACCTCGGCGTTTTGTGGGCTAATGGCACTGATCTTGAAGCCTGGGTGTTAGGCCCCGAAGGAATGCCGGTCTGTTTTTCCCCTGCGTTACTACCCAAACATAGCCAAGCCTTTTGTATTAGTGTCCATAAATCACAAGGAAGTGAATATGGCCAAGTGGTGACGCTAATGCCCGAATCCGACCACCCTCTCTTAACCGGTGAGTTGATTTATACAGCTCTAACTCGGGCAAAAACCAGGTTTACCCTCTATGGAGACCCGGTACTTTGGTCCAATGCCGCCCAGCGAAATGAAACTCGTTTTAGTCTCTTAAACAAGCGCGCTTACAGCCTTTAGATACCCAATCCCCAAGGCCGGACTAGACCAACGTAAGAAAAACCTTGCCAATCAAGCCACCGGGCTTTAGATTCCAGTGTTGATCCCTAGATTAATCCTTCGTTCCTTTGGTCATGAAAAAACTTTTGATTTTGGCCCTCTTGGCCCTCTCCTTTGCCGCCTGTAACCGTGATCCCGAACGTTTTGCGGATACTAAAATCTGTCCAGGCTGCAACCTGACTAACGCGTACTTTAAAGACAAAGATTTCTCTGGGGCCAATCTGGCCAAGGCCAACCTTTTGGGCGCGACCATTACCGAGTCGGTTCTTAAAGGGGCCAATTTTGAAGATGCAGTGCTGTTTAACACTAATTTAATGAATAGCGATTTGAGTGGGGCTAACCTTAAAAACGTTTTAGCCGTCACCGCTAATTTTCGTAACGCCAATCTCGAAGGGGCCGATTTAACCGGGGCCGACTTCTCTGGAGCCATTTGGATTCAGGGTTTTCGGTGCCACAAGGGCTCTATTGGGGTTTGTTTTAAGACGGCTTTAGACAAGCTTACCGCAACCAACGACTGTGAAGACTGCAACCTCTTCCGATCCGATCTTTCGGGGCGGACCTTTGAAAACACTAACTTCCATCGCGCGAATCTAACCGAAGCTAACCTTAGGGGTACGGTTTTTAAAAACGTAAACCTACGCACTGCTGTGTTTAAAAATGCTACAATCGACAACGTCGATTTTACGGACAGCAAACTTGAAGGGGCCATCTGGATCGATGGCGCTGAGTGCGGGGACGGCTCGGTGGGCAAATGCGTGACTCACTAAACGACAGGATGATGACACAAGAGATCAATTTTTCCAATCTCTCCGATGAGGACTTTGAGGTCGAGGCTTCTAAGCTTTTAAAAGACTTTATGGATTCGGAACAGGTGGTCCTCCACCTCCCCCCGATGAACAGCTATTTTAGGCGGCTGTGCCACAAGTTGGCTATGAAGTTTAACTTAATGACCGAAAGCCAAGGCGAGAATCATGACCGGCATATTGTGGTTGCCAAAACCCAAGATTCTTCTATTCCGGCCGATTTGGCGGTTAAAAAAACCGTTCTTTGGCATTATGGGGACCGGGAGTTTTATGTCGATCCTTTGCAACCCGCGGTTAATATCTACTTGAGTCTTGACGGTACCGTCGGGGTTTGGGAAGAGGGCCTCAAGCAGATTTTAGCTCAAAGAAAGGTGACCACCCCTAGCTTTAAAATCAAAAACAGTCAGATTGTTGAGATACACGATCCTGAGTGGTAGTTTTGGGTTTTGGTGCTCTTTTTAGGGCACCAAGATCTCTTAAAAAGTCCTCTTCTTTGGTAAACTGACTTACTCAAATCCCTGACCAAATCAGCCATTTTTCCCGCGCTTGTTGAAAAGTTTACGGTTTTAAGATTTGTCAAGCAACCGACTAATAAAGCTAAGCCCTGTATTGGCGGGCTATTTATTCTATCTATCTAATATTAATAGAATAAATATATATTCTGCCCCAATCCAGGGCATACCCTCCAGAGCCCCATGGACATTAGTCAAACCCAAATAAGCGGGTATTTTGTCCAGTTTTACACAGGTTTTGCACAGATTCTCTAGGGGCTTGAAATGGGTGCAGAATACAAAAAAACCAATATGGCTCCACTGCCGCCTAAATAAACCGGTGCCCGCTCTATTTGTGCTATTTTTCCTGGGATTAGCCGGGTTAAATAGTCCCAAAGCCCAGGCCCCAACACCCCTCCCTCGACCCCAGAGTTAAGCCCCTTGCCCGTAATAAAAAGAATATGGCTAAATCCCAAGCGGAACGCCCTGGCTAAAGCAGCTTCCGCCTCGACCAAAGCCTGATTAAGGGTTAGTCCGTGCAGATCTAGGGTCAGGTCAGGTTCAAATCCTCGGGAAATTTTAGGCCGCTTAAACTTCAGCCGTTTGGGCGGTTGCACGATTTTTTTTGGAAGGGGCACTTTGGGCGCCGTTTTGAGTTTAATTAGTTCTGAACCCGACTTTTTATCACGACCAGCCAAAGGTTTAACCCCGGCTCTTCGCATCAGTTCAAAAAACTCTTCGTCCGATTTCATCATTGGCTAGCCGAATCCCTTTAAAATTGATAACCTGACATAGGCAAAGGGTAGGAAGAACCAGAACAAAAGGAAAGCATGAAAATCGCCCTGATTGGATACGGTAAGATGGGTCGTATGATCGACGAGATGAGTGAACGGGCCGGAGTCCAAGTTGTAGCGCGGATAGACCCTAATACGCCCGATGCCGAATACCAAGAGGTTAATGCCCATTCCTTGCGCGAAGCGGAGGTAGCCATCTGTTTTACAAATCCAGATTCAGCCCTAAAAAACATTGAAGCGGTTTTAGCGGCTGGTAAAGACCTGGTAATGGGGACCACCGGTTGGACCGAGCATAAAGATCGGGTCGCCGAAATGGTGAAAGATGCAAATTTGGGAATGGTGTATTCCTCCAATTTTTCTATTGGGGTCAATCTCTTTTTCCATATAGTCGCCGAAGCAGCCAAAGTGATGAATCACTTTGATATGTATGACGTAATGGGTCTTGAGGCCCATCATCGCCAAAAACATGATTCCCCCTCTGGAACAGCGGTGACCTTGGGCGAATTACTTTTGGAGCATTTAGACCGTAAATCGATTCTAGCAACCCAGCGGCTTGATCGCCAGCCAGAACACGGGGAGTTACACTTTGCCTCCATCCGTGGCGGCCACGTCCCGGGGACTCATTCGGTTTGGTTTGATTCAGAGTTTGATCAAATCGAACTGACTCATCGAGCCCGTACCAGAGGCGGCTTCGCCTCTGGCGCTTTGGTAGCTGCCCAGTGGATCAAGGGGAAAAAGGGATTTTTCACCGAAAGGGAGATGATGGCTAGATTGCTGGGCTAACTATTGATTTTGTTAGTCAAATAAGAAGCAAACTGAGCATCTTCAACCAATACATGTTGGTAAAACCACTCTCGTAGGAACTCTTTAACCTTGGTACTGATCAAAAAGGATTTTTTACCTAAAAATTCCTCTTTTAACGATTGCAAGCGATTTTTGTACCGCTCATGTTTGGTCAAGTGCTCTCGGAGGCCAGGAAACTGCACCGATTCGAGTAGCTCATGTTCAAAAGCAAAGTGGCTATTGGCGTAAGCGGCTAGGTCTGTGAAGAGTTGATCTAATAGTGGGCGCGAATCACCGAATGCCATAGCAGTCTGCAACGCATTGATCATATTTACCAATGCCCGATGTTGCTGGTCGATTGAGTCGATACCCAATTCAAATCTAGGCCCCCAATCAATTAAATCAGGAATATGCATTTCCCCCCCTCGGAGTTTATTCTGCATTATCCTATATAATTATCCAATTATGAAACCCCTTTTTTTCAAACCGGACTAACCAAAATATTAAGGGTTATTATTTTTAGCTGGCACAAAAACCTTAATCGAACCCGCCCAGATCGGACCAGTATGAGCTTGAGCGGATAGGTAAGCTAGCGCGTGATAACCACTGGTGGATTGCAGGTTAGAAGGGCTAGTCACTTGGCCTACTTCTCCATTGAGTCCCGTCAAAACTTGCCCGGCGCTTAAAGGTTCATCACTGGTAATTTGCTCTAAGTGTTTACGTACTCGACCTCGAAACGCAATTCGGCTGATGGGCTCTTGCCCTAAATAGCAGCCTTTTTGAAAAGACATGTAGGGTTCTAACCCCGCCTCTTGGGGCAGGTTTTCTGAAGAAAAATCCACCCCTGAACGAGCCAGCCCCACCATTGGGCGCAGTTCTTCATAAAGTTCAAAACCAATCGCCAGAAAACCTAGATTTAATAAACTTTGGCTTAAACTTATGGTATTGGGCGCACCTAAAACTGCAAATCCTTCGTTTTTTTCAATTTCAAAACAACCAGTTACACTGGATTTTGCATACCCAAAGGTGACACAAAATTCAAAGTCCGTAGGTTCTAATTGCCTAAACTCTACTGCTTCGGTTATGGCATAAAATTGCATAAACTGGATTAATTTGTGCTCCTCTCCAGGTTCGGCAAAAATCAAAATTCGGTCCTCAAGCCCCCAAATATATGAATCAAATAAGAGGTGGCCATGTTGATTAGTGATCAACATCCGGCGACCTTCACCCGGTTTAAATTGGCGCAAATCCGTTGGCCCAAGACCGTTTAAAAAACTTGTTCGGTCTGCACCGGCAACGGAAATAACCCCCCTCGGGCAGGGGAAAAAAAGCTTGGAAAAGTCTTTGATAGAAGACGGCGGGGTCAATTCCAAGGGGATAATATGTCCTTGGTGTTCGATTAGACTGGCGTTAGGAAATAGCTGTTTAAAGTCCATCGATTTACGATTAAAGGTGAATAGCCCGGTGGCCCCAAGCGTCCAAGGCGGCCTCTTTAAGAGCTTCAGCAAAGCTAGGATGGCCTACTAATTGTCGGCCCCAGGTTTCAGCGGTTAAACCCTGCTCTAGCGCCAACGCCCCAATAGCAATCAAGTCGCTCGCCCGCTCCCCGCATAAATGGACCCCCAATATTTTGCCTGAATCGGGCGCGCAAAGCACCTTGGCAAAACCGTCTAATTGCCCAGCCGCTTGTGCTCGCCCTAGAGGTCTAAAGTTAAACCGGCCTACTAAATAGGGCGTCTCTTTAGCCGCTAAGGCCTGTTCGGTTAGACCAACGGAAGCGGCTTCAGGATGGGTATAAACCGCCGAGGGCAAAGGGGATTCTTGCACCAACGCCCCTGCCATTTTTTCCACGCAATGAACCCCTTCCTCGCTTGCTTTGTGGGCTAACATGGCCCCGCCAATGACATCGCCAATCGCGAAAATCCCTGGCCCCGCCTGATAATGGGTGTCCACCGGGATAAAACCTCTTGAATCAAGGGTTATCCCTACGGTTTCAAGGCCCAGCCCTTCTGTATAGGGCCTTCTACCCAAGGCTAACAGGGCCAAATCGGCGGTTAATTCTTGATCTGTCCCTTTTTTGTCTGACATTCGGGCCCAAACGTGATCACCCCGATTTTCCAAAGCTTCAAGCCGGTGGTTCAATTTAAAGTTAAGCCCTTGTTTTTTTAGACATCGTGTCATCTCTTTGGAGATATCCAGGTCCATCTCAGGTAAGACTCGATCGGTCAATTCGACCACCGTCACTTGGGTCCCCATTCGCGTAAAAACCGACCCTAACTCCAGGCCAATCACCCCTCCGCCGACCACCAACAGGCTTTTAGGTAATGTTTCCAAGCTTAAAAGTTCGTCACTAGTTAATATCCTTGTTCCATCGGGCTTTAAATGGGAAAGACTTAAAGGCCTAGAACCGGTGGCAATCAAAATATTGCGGGCTCTGTGTTCCTCACCCCCTACCGCAACCCGCTCTGGCCCCAAAATTTCGGCCTTGCCGCTCAAATATTCGATACCGTTTTTTTTAAAAAGATAGTGCAAACCTTGGTGTTGTTGAATAATCACTTGGGCCCGGTGAGCTTGGATCCCGGCCCAGTCAGGGGCCAGATCAGGCGCTAGCTTGCAAGCTTCGGCGTAGGCCCAACTCTTCTCTAAGAGTGCTTTAGAGGGGATACAACCGACGTTTAGGCAGGTGCCACCAGGTTGGCCTTTTTCGATTAGACCGGTTTTTAGTCCTAATTGAGCTGCCCTAATCGCGGCCACATATCCGCCCGGCCCGGCTCCAATAATGAGAAGGTCAAAGTCCATTATAGTTTTTTATAAAGATTCCAAGTGGTCTCTAACATGGAGCGAAGGCTAGATTCTTTCGCCTCCCAGCCCATTAGATCTTTGGCTTTGGCGCTGCTAGCAAAAACCTTGGGTGGGTCTCCTTCGCGTCGTCCTACAATCTCGTAGGCAACAGGTTTTCCGCTAATCTCTTCAGTTAACCTGACCACCTCTAATACCGAGTACCCTCGCCCGGTGCCCAAATTAACCGTGATAGGTCCAAGCCGCTCTTTAAGCTTCTGGTAGGCGGCCACATGGGCCCTTGCTAGGTCGGAAACATGGATGTAGTCTCGCACCCCAGTGCCATCGACGGTTTCATAGTCGTCCCCGTAGATTAATAATTTTGCTCTTATCCCTTTGGCGACTTCCATCACCAGGGGAATTAAATTTTGAGGGTTCCGCTCTAAACCAGGGATGCGGTCTTGGGCATCGTACCCGGCGGCGTTAAAGTAGCGCAAGGCGGCGTATTCGAGCCCCCGGAGTTGGTGATACCAACCCATGTAACCTTCGATTTGCAGCTTGGTATAGCCATAAAAATTAATAGGCTCTACTGGATGGGTTTCGTCCATAGGCAGGCGCACAGGCGTGCCGTAAACGGCAGCGGTGCTACTAAAAATCAGCTTTGCCCCGCTTTGGGCGATACGCTCTAAGAGATTGAGGCTGCCAACCAAATTTTGTTTAGCGTAGGCCTCAGGTTGGGTCATCGATTCGCCAGCCGCTTTTAAAGCGGCTAAATGAACCACCCCGTTATAAGATTCCTTAAAGACCTTGTCTAAATCAGCGGGGTTGAGCAGGTCCCCTTTAATAAAGCGGTGGCCCTTTAACAGGTTGATCTCTTGACCGGTCGAGAGGTTGTCAAACACCGTCACCTGGGCCCCAAGGTCTCCAAAGGCCAGGGCAACGTGGCTGCCAATATACCCAGCCCCACCTACAATCAAAATTTTGTCACCCATGAATTAACGCCTCCAGGTTTGGGGCAAAAACAGCACCAAAATGGTTAATAACTCTAAACGGCCCAAGACCATGTTGGCTGAGAGAATCCATTTGGTAAAGTCTCCTAAACCGGAGTAATTATCAGTGGGCCCTACTTGACCTAGGCCCGGGCCAATGTTGGAAAGGCAGGCGATTACGGCTGAAAGGGCGGTGACAAAATCGTTGGTTTCGAGGCTAATCAGTAACACCGAAAAAATCATCACACTCAAATATAAAAAGATAAAACCCAGGATACCACTAGCCACCGAGCGTTCAACCGCCTGATTTTGCATTTTAACATCACGGACAATATTGGGGTGCAGCATTTTAAGCATCTCAACGTAGGTAAATTTTAGCACTAACATAACCCGCACTGATTTTACCCCGCCTGAAGTACTGCCTGCACAACCACCCATAATCATTAATAGCAGCAACATGATCTGGCCAAAAAGCGGCCATTTCTCGTAGTCAGCGGTGCCAAAACCGGTGGTGGTCAAAATCGAGACCACCGTAAAGGAAACGTTTCTAAGTTCGTCAGCAAAGTTGCCACCGTTTTTTATCATCACCAAGGTAAGGATACTGGCGATGGAGATAAAAATTGCCCAAAGGTAGAACTTTAACTCCGAATCGGTTAGATAGGTTTTTTTCTTAAACCCCTGGAACATATATCGATAATGAAGCGCAAAGTTCACCCCGGCAATGGCCATAAACAGGGTCAATATCCATTCGGCAGCCGGGTTATTGAGCCCTAAAACCGAGGCGTTCTTGGTGGAAAATCCGCCTGTGGACATGGCCGCAAAGGCGTGATTTATGGCATCAAAAAAGGTGAGCCCTACCCACATCAGCAGGCCAATTAAGATAACAGTCAAAATAAAATACACCTCCCACAGTACCTTAGCAGTGTCTTGAATCCGGGGGGTTAATTTTTCAGCAGTGGGTCCAGGTACTTCGGCTTGGAAAATAGACATACCCCCTATGTCTAAATAAGGGATTATGGCAATGGTTAGAACAATAATTCCCATCCCCCCAAACCACTGGGTCAAGCTACGCCAGAACAGCAGAGGAGCAGGTTTATCTTCGATAATCTGAAAGACCGAGGCGCCGGTCGTAGTAAACCCAGATATCGACTCAAAATAAGCGTCCGTGAAACTAGGTACGGCCTTGCTTAGAAAAAAGGGAAGCGCTCCAACCAATCCGGCAATTAACCAAGCCAGGGTTACCAGGGCGAAACCATCTACGTTTTTAAAGGGCTTTCGACTTTTGGGCAGGGCCAGAAGTAATCCACCAGCGCCCAAACTAATCAGGCTGGACCCCAAAAAAGCAAAGCGGTCAGAAGATTTAATCAACCAAGCATAGATAGTTGGTACCATCAGCCCCAAGGCCAAAATCAAGATCACCACACCCAAAGCTTTGCCAATCGAACGATATTGCATCTAAGGCTCCGCTGGGCTAAAAAATGACATTACTTCGTTTTTATCCTGATCGTGTTGGATTAAAAACACTAGGTCCCCAGCCTCAAATTCGGTTTTGATCCCAGGCAAAATATAGTGTCCCTTACGCCCAATCACGGCGACGGTACTCGATTTAGGCAGGGCCAATTCTCCTAAGCGTTTACCGACACAGGGACATTTTGGATTAAGACGTAGCTGCATAACCGCCGTATGGCCATGACTAAAATAGGACTCAATACTGCCCGCATGAACAAAACGGATCAGGCTGCGTGCGGTTAAGAGACGGGGACTGATGGCCAGATCAATTAGGGTACCCTGGGCAATGATTTGGGTTAATTCTGCCTGTTTTACTAAACAAATAGTTTTCGCGTTACTATGGGCCTTGGCGATTAAACAGGCGGCCATGTTCACATCTTCTCTAGGGGTCAAGGAAACAAAAAAATCTTGCTCGTCCAACCCTTCGGCTAACAATTTACGCCGGTCGGTGCCGTCCATGTTCAGAACCATCGCATTGGTGAGACGACCTGCAATGTTGTGTGAACGCATTCGGTCGCGCTCGATAACTTTGACCCGGTGATGGGTGTTCTCCAGCATGGTGGCCAGCTTAAACCCAATATGACCACCTCCGTTGATCATAATATTTTTGCGTCCTTTGGCCTCTTTTGCGTATCCTAGAAACCCTCTAAGCCAGGATCTCATGCCGGTTGGGCAAAAAAAATAAAGCAGGTCTTGGTCCTCAATCAGGGTACGCCCATCTGGCAAAAAGGCCCGGTCTTGGCGAACCACTAGTCCTGGTTTAATGGACAGGCTGGCAAGCTTTTCTTCAATCTTCGAGATACTTTGGCCGACGATGTTACAAAACTCTTGGATTCGATACCCAATCAGGCTTAGGTTGCCTTGATCAAACTCATGGGTGTCCACCAAATAAGGGGCGCTGACTAAGTGAAAGAGCTCGTTTGCCGCTAGTTCGACTGGGTTGATTATATGGTCGATACCTAAAGATTTAAGTGATTCTTCGCGTTTGGCCCCTTTAAGTTGTATCGAACGAATCCGGCAAACCGTCCTTTTCGCTCCGGCAGAGCTAGCCATTTTACAGGCGATCATGTTGATTTCGTCGGAATTGGTAATGGCCAAGAAGAGGTCCGCGTCCTTTAGGTGGGTCTTAGTTAGAAACCTCGAATCCACCAGGTTTGCGCAGTCAACCGTTACTTCAGAAAATTTTCTGGATAGCTTTTCTAAAACTTGAGCATCTCGATCCACGACCCAAAGCCGCGCCCCTTGGGCGGCTAGCTTGTCGATCAAGTTGTAGCCGACTTCTCCGGCTCCGGCGATAACGATCTTCAAATGAATTCTCCTACCTACTTCTGAAAGCCTTTGTACTCCCCTGAGATTCGCTTGGCAAGTTTGGCCTTGGGCAAATAGCGGTTGACTGGTCCTTCAAGCGCGGGTTAATAGATTAGGTTACGTTAGCTTATCTCTTAAATCATACCCCTAGGCAGGACGCGATGTTTTCTCTAGTTCCCGATCTTTACGCGATGGCCCCCAAAGAGGGCGGCAAGGACCCCGGCATGATGGGTCAGTTGGTACTCTTCGGTTCGATTTTTTTGATTTTCTTTTTTTTGGTCGTAAGGCCCCAGCAAAAAAAGGCAAAGGCCCAAGCCCAAATGATTGATTCTTTAGAAGTGGGGGATGAAGTGGTGACCGCTGCTGGGATCTATGGCAAAATCAAAAAGAAGTATGACGACAAAGACTTTGTCGAACTCGAAATCGCTCACAATACGGTGATTAAGATTAAAAAGGACCAGCTAACCGCCTTGGTCAAATAAGGGGCCCCCTCGATGAATCTTTTTTCCAAAGGGTTGTTGATCTTCGCCGTACTCGCGGCTTCGATTTATTATGACATCCCCAGTTTGCTTACTTTTATCCCTAAAGAACCAGGGCACCAGCTTAAGGCCGCTCAAGCCAAGCTAGATCAGGTTAACCTATTGGTTAGCCCCCTAAAAGGGCTCCATTTAGCTTTAGCCGAGGTGGATAAAAACCGCATCCAATTGCTTACAGATGAGGACTTTCGGTGGCCCGAGAACAACCCGGTTTTAGAGTCGGTTTTAGGGGGTAAATATCAATTTCAACTAATTGATTCTAAGCCCTATTTGATCCTAAAACCCGATTTTCTTAAAGACGCGTTTGTTACCAAGACCGCTAAAGAACTAGACGGGCTGTTTACCAACCTCCGCAAGATTCGCACCATCGAGTTAGGCGAGGATCAAGCCTCCATTTTAGTAAAGCTAAAAGCCACAAGGCGACTCGCCGAACAAACCGAGCCTCTAAAGTCGATGCTAGGCAAAGGCTGGGAAGCCTTTTACCGTGAAGATCAAGACAGCTATCAACTTCGCCCCAAAGCCCTAGATAACATCGTTAACCTTGGCCTCGACCTGCAAGGGGGGATGTATCTGGATGTGGGTGTAGAGGTGGATGTAGTGGTGGTTAGTGTGGTCGAAAAAGCGGTCGAAGCCATCGAAGGCGCGCTTTTAGAGATGGAAGTTAACTATGAGCAAATCTACCGCAACGAAGAAAACCAGATCGAAATTCTTTTAGAGCCCGGCGAAACCCTGGATCTCGAAAACGAAAAAATCAAACGCATTACTTTTGATTATGATTCACTAAAAACCGCTTCTGGATTTGTGCTTACTTTAAAGCCAGAAGAGGTGATACGGGTCAAAAAACGGGCGATTGATCAGGCTTTAGAGACCATTCGTAACCGGATTGACCAGCTTGGGGTTAAAGAACCTAGCGTTCAGCGCCGAGGTGAGGATTCGATTATTGTCCAACTGCCCGGTTTGCAAGACCCAGACAAGGCCCGCAGGGTGATTGGGCAGGTGGCGGTGTTAAACTTCCAATTGCTGGCTGAAAACGGCACTCCTGAAACCGTGACCGACACCCAAGAAGTGTTGTATCAGGAGGTTAAGGACGAAACGACCAAAGAGATTATCAACCGTGTGCCTTATGTTTTGGAAAAGAAGGTCCTGCTCCAAGGGGACCGCATCCGTGATGCAAGGGTCAGTTTCGGCAACAGTGGCGAAGCCCATGTAAGTATGTCCTTTGACTCTGAAGGCAAAGATATCTTCGCCGAAGTGACTGCCAATGCCGTTGGGCGCCGGATGGCCATTGTATTAGACAACAAGGTCCAGTCGGCCCCTCGGATTAACGAAAAAATTGAAGGCGGTGAAGCCCAGATTACCGGGAACTTCAGCCCTGAAGAGGCCAGCGAACTGGCTTTGGTACTTCGCTCTGGAGCTTTGCCAGCACCGATTGTGATCCATGAAGAGCGCACGGTCGGGGCCAGCTTAGGCGCAGACAGTATTCGTCAAGCTTTGATCAGTTTAGTAATTGGATTTTTAGTGGTGGCGGTCTTTATGATCATCTACTACCGGGTCGCCGGGGTCTTTTCGGCGCTAGCTTTACTGTTTAACCTATTTATTATTGTCGCCGCATTAGCTTATTTCGGAGCGACTTTAACCCTGCCGGGTATGGCCGGGATCGTGTTAACAATCGGCATGGCAGTTGACGCTAACGTCTTAATATTTGAACGTATTAGGGAAGAAATCCTCAAGGGGACCGCCCTTCGTTTAGCGATTCAAACTGGCTTTCAAAAAGCAACCACCACTATTTTTGACTCGAACATCACCACCATTTTGGCAGGGATTATTCTCTTCCAATTTGGAACTGGCCCAATCAAAGGCTTTGCGGTGACCCTCTCGATCGGCATTGTCGCAAGTATGTTTACCTCCATCTTCCTTGGCAAATACCTCTTTGAGGTGGTTTACCTATCCCGCAAAAAACTGGCAAAAATTTCGATTTAACACGATGAAGTTTTTTAAAGACCTACCCCAGTTCGACATTATGGGGAAACGAACCCTCTGCTACGTGCTCTCGGCTGTTTTTATGCTGGCCAGCATTGGGTTATTTTTTACCAAAGGCATTAACTACGGGATCGACTTTAAAGGGGGTACGCTGGTTCAGGTGCGCTTTCTTAGTCCCCCTGAACTTGGACTGATTCGCAATCTTTTTTCGAGCGCAACCAATAAAGAGGTGGCGATCACTAGTTTTGGCGACCAGATCAATAATGAAATATTGATCACCCTCCCTCAAGACGTATTTGGCCAAAAAGCCAATATGAGCGAAGAGGTGACCAAGGTTTTTGGAGACAGCCTAAAAGGCCACGAGATCAGGCGGATCGAAACCGTTGGCGGCAAGGTGGGCGACGAACTAAAGGAAAAAGCCATGTACGCGGGCATCTTTGCGCTGATTGGAATCCTAGCCTATGTTGGGGTTCGCTTTAAATTTCAGTATGGCTTAGCCGCAGTAGCCGCCTTGTTTCACGATGTAATTATTACCATTGGCTTTTTTATTCTAGCCGACAAAGAGTTCAGTCTGACAATCGTAGCTGCGGTTTTAACTATTATCGGTTACTCACTTAACGACACTATCGTTGTTTTTGACCGAATTCGCGAAAACGTCGCCAAGCTTCCCAAAACCAAGTTACTTACCATAATTAACCGCTCGATCAACGAATCCTTGTCTCGAACCATTTTAACCAGTTTAACTACCTTTTTAGTGGTGGTTGCCCTGTTTATTTTCGGAGGGGAGATGATCCACGATTTTTGTTATACTATGATGGTGGGCTTGATTGTAGGTACCTATTCCTCTATTTTTGTGGCCAGCCCCATCGTTTGGATGATGGACTCCAAACGAAAAGACTAGATGGACCGGGACGATCTTTTTGGCCCACTTCGGGAGGCGATTGAGGCGGGCGCGGCCCAGGCGCTTGGTTCGCTTTATGGATTAGAAGGCCCTTTTCACTACAAATTCGAAACTCCACCTGATCCAGCCATGGGCCACTTGGCCTTGGCTTGTTTCCCTTTTGCCAAGGCCGCTAAAACCGGACCGCCGATAATTGCCCAGGCGCTAGCCCAGGCCTTAGGATCGATCAATGGATTAGCCGAGGCCCGAGCGGTAGGGCCCTATTTGAATTTTTTTCTGTCTCCCCGTTATCTTGCAGACCGACTGCTAACTTCGGCCCTAATGCCCGATTTTGGGAATAGCAGCCAGGGCAAGGGCCAGCGGCTACTCCTAGAATATTCCAGCCCCAATACCAATAAACCGCTTCACCTAGGTCACGGGCGCAATAACCTCTTGGGTATGGCGCTAGCCAATCTGTCTGAAACCCAGGGTTTTGAGGTGATCAAAGTCAATCTGGTCAATGACCGAGGGATACATATCTGCAAGTCGATGTTGGCCTATCAGACCTTTGGCCAAAGCGAGACCCCCGAGTCTTCGGGGCTCAAGGGCGACAAATTGGTTGGTAAATATTATGTCGAATATGACAAACGCTCCAAGTTAGACCCCCGCTTAGAAGACCAAGCCGCCCAGATGTTGCGCGATTGGGAAGCGGAAGTCCCCGAGGTGCGGAGCCTGTGGCGAACGATGAACGATTGGGTCTTGGCAGGATTCCAAGAGACCTACGACCGCTTAGGTTGTCAATTTGATCAGCTTTATTTTGAATCCGAGACCTATCAGTCTGGGCGCGAGATTGTCCTTAAAGCCCAGGCCGAGGGGCGGGTTGAAGTCGAAGACAACGGGGCTTTGAGTATTGATTTAACGGATATTGGCCTAGATAAAAAAATACTACTGCGCGGCGATGGTACCAGTATGTACATCACCCAAGACTTAGGCACTACCGTCAAAAAATATGCCGACTTTTATTTTGATCACCACTTTTTTGTGGTAGGGAACGAGCAGGATTATCATTTTAAGGTGCTTTTCGAGGTGCTCAAACGTTTTGGCTATGATTGGGCCGCCCGCTTAGAGCATCTAAGTTATGGCATGATCACCCTGCCTGAAGGCAAGATGAAGTCCAGAGAAGGCACGGTAGTCGATTTGGACGATCTGCTAGACGAAATGAAAGCCCTAGCGCAAACCGAGATTGAGTCTCGCGAAATCTTTGGGCCTAAGGAACAGGATCTAATTGGGGCCACCGCCGAATGGGTCGGGCAGGGTGCGGTGAAGTATTTTATCCTCAAGTCAGGGGCGGCCCGCGAGATGCAGTTTAACCCCAAAGAATCCTTAAGCTTCGACGGCCAGACCGGCCCGTACCTGCAATACACCCATGCCCGGATCAGCAGTCTTGCCAAACGGGCGCAGGAAGTGGAATTGGGTTCCAAAGAGGGTTACGCTTGGAGTGGGCAAGAAACCGAGCTTTTAGTGCAGCTAGGGCGCTTTTATGAATTATTGCAATTTTGTTTCAGCGAGCGAAACCCAGCCCCGCTCTGCACCTACCTCTACGAATTGGCTCGCAATTACAACAAATACTACTACGACCAACCGGTACTCAAGGCCGAACCCAACGAGCGCCGGGCTCGACTTGACCTGGGCCTAGCGGTGCAAGCGGTTCTGGCCAAAGGTCTAAAGATATTAGGCATCGAACCCCTCAAAAGGATGTAACATGAGTGAAACCACGATGGAAAAGGTCATCTCCTTGGCCAAACGGCGGGGATTTGTTTATCCTGGCAGCGAGATTTACGGGGGCTTGGCCAATAGTTGGGACTATGGTCCTTTGGGGGTAGAGCTTAAAAATAACGTCAAAAAGGCTTGGTGGAAATCCTTTGTCACCAGTCGTTTAGACGTAGTTGGTATGGATTCGGCGATTTTGATGAACCCCCAGGTCTGGGAGGCGTCTGGCCATTTGGGCGGATTTTCGGACCCTCTGATGGACTGCAAAAAGTGCAAAACCCGCCACCGAGCGGATAAGCTGATCGAGGAAAAACTCGAATCTTTAGGGCGTGAAGTCAGTGAGGCAGCCGGTTTGGATCACCCTGGACTTAAAGCGAAAATTGCGGAACTAGAAATTGGTTGTCCCGACTGCGGGGCCCAGGACTTTACGGACATCCGGGAATTTAACCTGATGTTTAAAACCTTTCAAGGGGTTAACGAAGACACCGCCGCCGTGGTGTACTTGAGGCCAGAGACGGCTCAAGGTATTTTTTGCAACTTTAAAAACGTGGTCACTACCAGCAGAAAGCGTGTCCCCTTTGGTATCGCCCAAGTGGGCAAGGCCTTCCGCAACGAGATTACGCCAGGTAACTTTATCTTCCGCACCCGCGAGTTTGAGCAGATGGAACTCGAATATTTCTGCCATCCCTCTGACTCTCTTACCCAGCACCAAGCTTGGAAGGACTATTGTTGGGCCTTTTTGCTTAAACTGGGGATGCAAGAAAATTTATTAAGGATGCGCGACCACAAAGCCGACGAGCTTTCCCATTACAGCAAAGCGACCGCTGACATTGAGTTTCAATTCCCTTTCGGCTGGGGCGAACTTTGGGGAATCGCTCACCGCGGGGATTTTGATTTAACCCAACATGCGAGCCATTCCAACAAAGACTTGAGTTACGTTGACCCGATTAGCAACGAGAAATTCCTGCCCCATGTTATCGAGCCCAGCCTAGGGGTGGACCGGGTTTCGTTGGCCTTTTTGCTTAGCGCCTACCATGAAGAAACCCTGGCCGATGGCGATGTTCGCGTGGTTTTGCGGCTCAGCCCGCAACTAGCCCCAATCAAAGTGGCTATATTGCCCCTAAGTAAAAAATTGGCCGAAGGGGCGATGAGGGTTTATGAAAAATTCGCCGGACACCTAGCGACTGACTTTGACGAAAGCGCCTCGATTGGCAAGCGTTACCGTCGCCAAGATGAAG
>MFNE01000052.1:1863-38906 GCA_001783695.1 Candidatus Lambdaproteobacteria bacterium RIFOXYD2_FULL_50_16 | reverse complement strand
TACTGCTTGACCTACGATTTCGAGTCAGAGACCGACCATTCGGTGACCGTCCGCGAACGCGACAGCATGAGCCAAGAGCGGGTCAAAATCGAGGACTTGTTAGGTTATTTCCATCAAAAGGGGTTATTTTAGTACCTATCTAAAATATAAAGGCAATCATGGCTAAAGAGTTAGAAGAAGGACGCAAGCTAGAGTTGGACTTTGGCAAACTTAAAAAGGTCGCCCGCTGCGGCGAAGAGGTACTGCCGGTGGTCGCCCAAGAGGTTGGCACGGGCGAAGTTTTGATCCTAGGTTACGCCAACCGGCAGGCCTTAGATTACACCCTCAAAAACCGGGTTGCTTGCTTTTGGTCCACCAGCCGAAACGAACTTTGGATCAAAGGGGCCACCTCTGGCGAGTTTCTGGATCTGGTCGAGGTGCGGGTTAACTGTGAGCAAAACAGCTTGTTATACTTAGTGAAGGTTCGCAACGTAGGTGCTTGCCATACTAAAAATCAAAAAAATGAACCAAGGATGGGTTGCTACTATCGCAAGATTGGCGACCAAGGGCGCTTAGAAAACCTCAATCCTTAAGAAGAGGCGGATTCGTAGGCTAAGAGCCCCATTCGCCAAAAAAAGCCTAGGAGCGCCCAGAAAAAGAGCAAAAAAACCACTAACCCCAAGATGGGCCAGAAGTCGGAGGGGGCTAGTAAAAACCTAACTGGAGCACTGCCAATCAACAGCACCGGCACCAGATAGGTTAAAGCGCCGCGCAGCATACTAGGATAAACGAAGTCGGGCCAGCGGGCGAGTTGCTGGAATTCGATCCGTATAAAATTAACCCCAGTGCCGTCGATCATCCAAAACATTGCACAGCTAAAAAGCATCTCCAAGCTGTTTTGCAGCAAAAAACCTAGTACAATCCCAAAGGGCAAGGCTATCCAAGCCCAAAAACCAAGATCCACCTGCAACCCAAAATAGACCACAGCCGGGGCGGTGAAGGCCATATTAAACATGCTGCCAGGGCGGATGGTCCGAAAGAAGGTCAAAAAGATGGAACTAACCGGTTTGACTAGATGAAAATCAAAGTTTCCCGTGCGGATCATTAAGGGGAATTGCCAATAGTTTTCAGAGACTAAGGTCATCGTAAGTTGGTTAATCGCCAACATTACCGACGCAAAAAACAATAGGTGTTCCCGCCGCCAGGTACCGATTAGATGGATATGATCATACAAGATATCAATCGACCAGAGGTGGGTTCCGTAAAAAACCAAGTCCATCACAATCAAAAGTACAAAATGGGCGCGAAAGCTCATGGCTTCCGAAAAGCTCGTGCTAACAAAGGCCCCGTAGATTGAGCCGTATTGTTTGATCCTTTTGATCATCAAATCCCTGCCGCCGTATAAAGCCGAAGCCCCCGCCGCCAAACCCATTGAGCAAACCAACTGGCTACCAAAGCCCAAAAACCAAGCACTAAAAAGGCTCGGCCTACCCCTTCTAAGTTCCCCATCATCAGTTGGGCCGGACCGTAAGCGATGTAAGGGAAAGGGCTATAAAGAAGAATGGTTCGGAGCCATTCAGGGTAAAGTTCTAAGGGAATAATGGCCCCAGATAAAAAATAGGTTACAATCTGCAACATCACCATCAAGGTCCAGGTCTCTTCCAACCAAAAAGCCACCAGCCCTACCCAGTAATTGATCCAAAACCAAAAGACCCCACCCAGGATCGCAAGCAACAGTCCTAATACAAAAGGGCCAAATGAGGGCGATTCCAGCCGCCCGCCTAGTAAAGCTAAGGCGGCAAAGATCGTAAAAATTGCGATTCCTGTTTGCAAAAGGGTCCGCGCCAAAAACCCGGCCCCGTGGAATTCCCAGAGGGAAAAGGGATAGATCAGATAACTGGTAATCCGTCCTAACCTTATGTCTTCAGAGATTCGCTGGCTATTGCCATTAAAAACCAAGAGCCCGGTTATCATCACCCATAGATGATACGCCGCCATCTGGCCGAAGCTGTAACCGCCAATTAGGCCCGGTTGCCCTTCATAGATTCGGTACCACAAGGAAAGCTTAACGAGCAGAAAAACAAACAGCGGGGCAATGGACTGCAAAATAAAATTAACCCGGTAAACCAATAGGTTTGACCAGGTAACTGCCATGGTAGCACCCCACTTGGCTAGATAGACCTTCATAACAACTCAGGCCGCTCTAGGAGTTGGGCCATCACCCGCTCAATAGGGAGGTTTTCCGTATGAAAATCGACGACCGGATAATCGCGCAAGATTTGTTGGCCAAGTTCGCGAAGCCGGTCTTCTGGGATATTGAGCTCAACCCTGGTACCCTCAGCATTCCAAAGGGGAGAGAATGGTTCAAAAAAGGGGTCCTGCCGCTTAACCACAGAGCCAAACCGAAAGGCCACCATTTTGGCCCCGCCTAAGATACCCGCAAAGGCCTCTAAGCTGTCATCAAAGCGTTTTTGTCCCTCTAAAACCAACACCACCCGCTTGGCCAAAGCCTGTATATCGGCCATGTAATGGCTGGTCAGGATCAAAGTCACCCCGGTTTCGCCATGGTAATTAAGCAAAAAGTCACGAATGTTTTTTTGCGCGACCAAGTCTAAGCCTATGGTGGGCTCGTCTAAAAAAATAATCTTAGGGTCATGAAGAAGTGAACTCATCAGCTCTAGCTTCATGCGCTCGCCTAGACTTAATTTACGGACATGCACCCGTAAAAGCTTGGTCACATTTAAGAGTTCGGAGAGTTCGTTTAAACGATGCTCAAAGGTCTTTTTGTCTATTTCGTAATATTTTTGGAGGAGTAAAAAAGAGTCGAGAGCGGGCAGGTCCCACCAAAGTTGGGACTTTTGGCCCATGACTAAAGCAATTTGCTTGCGAAAATCTCGGCTTCTTTTGTGCGGAACCGTACCTAAAACATTTAAACTGCCTTCTGAGGGGACGATGATACCTGTAAACATCTTCATCAAGGTCGTTTTACCCGCCCCGTTGGGTCCTAAGAGACCGATAATCTCGCCAGGAGCGACCTCTAAATCAAAATTCTCTATCGCTGTTTTTGTCTCAAACTGGCGATCAAAGAAGCTTTGGATCGCGCCTTTGAAGCCAGGGGCCTTTTGGTGGCTTTTAAAGCGTTTGCTAAGCCCTTGGGCGTGAATCATGAGGGGCCAAAGGGATGAGGAGGGGAAATATTATTGTTGAGAAAAACGAGCCGAGTCGTCGGCGCGAACAACCTCAGAGATACGAATTCCATAACGTTCGTTGACCACCACAATCTCACCTCGGCACATGAGCCGCCCGCCAATAAAAACGTCCATGGGCTCGCCAACCACCTTGTCGAACTCGATCACATGCCCGGTTTTTAGGTTTAAAACTTCGCGCATAGTCTTCTCGACCGTACCAATCTGGGCGATGAGCTTAAGAGGAACATCGTGAATATACTCGACTTCGCCTTTGGGGATGTCCTCTTCAGAGATCTCCTGTTGCAGCAAGGCTTGTTTCAGGTTTCTAGGGCTTTTCCCACCACCACCCGAAAATAAGTCCTCGTCCAGTTCTTCAGCCATTTGCACTCCTTTTTTTGGCCCAACTTTACCCCAACCCAGCCCAAAAGGGCAACAGGTTCAGCTCACGTTTAAATTATAACCCTCAAATCTAAAAAGCAAAAACAACGCCAACTTCTTGACAAGCAGGTAGGATTTAGAAACATTAAAGCAAACTTAAGTCTTATCCGAAAATTTTTTAGGTTTAACCAGGAGGGGTCGATGGCAAAAAGCAGAAAGATCCAGTTTAAGCTGGTTTTCCGCTTTTCATTAATATTTATCATATTGTTTATATTAGTATTTTCTGCATTTATGCTAAGTTTTAGGCACCTCACCCTCAATGCCGCCAAAGCCAACGCCTACTCAATCGCCGAAACCATTCGCGATGGCATTACCAGCCTAATGGTCCTCGGGGTTATAAGCCAAAGAGATATTTTCTTACAGGGCTTGACCGACGTCGAAGGCCTGACCTCGATTAAAAAACTAAAAATAATCCGCGGCCAAGTGGTTATCAACCAATTTGGTCCCCCGCGAGCCAACGAGGTCGCCGAGACCGAAATGGAGCGCCAGGTTTTTGTTACCGGTGAGACTCAAGAACATCTAACCGAAGGCTTCGGCACACCCATATACGAACTGGTTATCCCCTATAAAGCCTCGGCAAAGGGCCGTATTCGCTGCCTAGATTGCCACACCCAGGCTAAAGAGGGTGATGTTTTAGGGGCCATTTCCATATCTTTTGACCTTTCGGAACAGCGCAGTTCAGGACTTTTGACGGTGAGCTTGATCAGTTTGTTGACCCTGTTTGGAATTATTTTTATATTTTTTATGATCTACCGGTTTTTCACGCCCTATTCGGCCTTTTTCAAGGAATTGCAGATGGGCTTCCAGTCGCTAGAACGCGGCCACATGGATGCCCGCATTGAAAATCTATTAGACGATGAAGCAGGCGACGTAGCAGGTAGTTTTAACCGCACTATGGATAAGTTGCAAAAAACCTTCAGCGGAATCTGTAATAACGTTTATTCCTTAGTAGGTTATGAATTTGAGAAATCTGGCAACGTCATTACAGATACGGTTTACAACGTAGATCAGTTACTTAAGATCTATAATTTCAAGAAAAACGTCGAGCGCGAGGAGTCCAAATACGATGTTTACCTCCGCATTCAAGAGGCTGCTAAAAAATTAGGGGCAGTCCGCTTCGGTATTTATGAGGTCGATTTTCGTAAACGAGAGATGAAATTTATTCTCGACCATTGCGTAGAACCCGAGTTTCAAACGGCCAATCTTGATCATTACGAAAACCACGGTGCCCTAGAAGCGCTAAACGAATTCCCTATCAACGATTGCACCTGTGACTTAGGGCACGACCTAGAAAACTGTCCCGTAATCCGCTTTCGGGCTCCTTTTGACTCGATGACTACCGAGCGGTTTTGTAAGCATTTCCCTGAAAAAGATGTCGAAGGTGCGGTGCATAAATGTATTCCCCGTTTCGGCACTGATATTGCCACCATTGTGCAGTTGGTTTGTTCAAGAGAAGAAAGCGAGAAGGTCGATCAGAGCTTACCTTTTTTGCGTAGCTACTTGGATCAGGCCAATTCGGTTTTAGAAATTAAACAAGCGATGGAATTTATCCGCGAGCAGTCACTCAAAGATGAATTGACCCAACTCTATAACCGGCGGTACTTGGAAGAGGTTTCAGGCGAATTTATTGAGAAATACAAAGACCGAAGAATTGGCTTTTTGATGATTGATATCGACTACTTCAAAAAGGTCAACGATGAGCTGGGTCACGACGCGGGCGACCTGGTATTAAGAGGGATCTCGTCTGTAATTAAAAAATCTGTAGGGCCTAAGGATCTAGTGATTCGCTACGGTGGCGAAGAAATTTTAGTGCTGTCCTTCCACACCCGCTCTGGAGAAACCAAAAAATTGGCAGAAAAAATTCGCTCGCGGATCGAAGAAGCCAGCTTCCCTTATGGCAAAGATGTTCTTAAAAAGACAGCCAGTATTGGTTTTACAGAGTATCCTGACCAGACCGCGAATTTCTGGTTTTGTATTAAATACGCCGACACTGCTCTTTACGCCGCCAAAACAGGCGGGCGTAACAAAGTGGTGCGGTACGTCCCCGAATTAGACCACAAAGAATAACCTATCTTGGCAGCAACCTACCTCCCCGCCTTTTTGACCGCGTTGGTCGAAGGGCTTACAGAGTTTGTCCCGGTCAGCTCGACTGGCCATATGATTCTGTTTGGCGACTTGATTGGGTTTGTAGGCGAAAAGGCTGAAAGTTTTACGGTTTTTATCCAATTAGGGGCCATTTTAGCCGCCTTTTTGATCTATAAAGAGCGCTTTTTCGGGTTGATCCCGACTCACACCCAAGGGGGGTTCTTTAAAAACCTGTTTTGGGGCCAAAGCCGACCGACAGCAAGCCACTTTATTGCTGCCTGCTTGCCAATTAGCTTGGTCGGGTTGGTGTTGTATAAAATTATTAAGGAGCAGCTATTTTCGGTCGAGGTGGTGGCGATTGGTTTGATTGTGGGCGGGGTTTTGATGATCTTGATCGAGCTTTTGCCCAACAAACGTTTTAGCGCGGAAGCCCTTGAGCAAATTAGTCTTAAACAAGCCTTTTTGATCGGTCTGGGGCAGTGTATGGCTATCTGGCCGGGGATGTCTCGTTCGGGCAGTACCATGGTCACTAGCCTTTTAGTGGGCGTTAAACATCGGGCCGCCGCCGATTTTTCCTTTATTGTTGCCGTTCCGGTTATGGTCGCGGCTGTCGGTTATGACCTCTATAAATCTTGGCACCTCCTAGAGACGGCTGATGCAGGCTATTTCGCCTTGGGCTTCTTTACCGCCTTTGGAGTCGCTTGGCTCTCGATCCGCTGGTTCTTGACAGTCCTCGCCCGTCTTGGGCTGATCCCCTTCGGTATCTACCGCATTTTGGTTGGGGGTTTGGTCTTATGGCTTTACTAAATCGTCGATCTGGTCGGTCTAGCGGCATGATTTGCCGAGACTAAAATTTTAGCCAAAAGAGCTAAAAATTTAGTTACATTTTGTTTTCTTTAATATCATATAGTTACATATTTTTACCCCTTTTTTTATAGGGTAAATCTGATTTTTGCTTTTTAATTGCAGTAAAAAACTGATAAACCAAGATTGCCGGTCACCCCTTGACTTGGCAACAACCCGTTAAAGGTAATCATATGAAAGGAATTTCCCTTTTACTCTTGGGGCTTCTCGCTTGTGCCCCGGTGGCGCTGGCAGAGACCTGCGCCGGTACGGACTGTTTGCCCAAAGAGGTCAAGGACAGTTGCACCGTTTCCTCCCCATCAGGCTGTATTGATTGGGAAAAAGGCATCGTTTACGCGACTGGGATGGGAGTTCCCAACGAAAGTTTTAAATCTGCCGCCCAAAAGCGATATTCTGCCTACCAAGCCGCCCGTGTTGTCGCCCAACGCAACCTTTTGGGCTTGATCGAAGATATCAACATCACTAGCACCCAAACCGTTAAAATGGGGATGTTGGAAAACGATGAAATCAATATCGCCATCCAAGGAAAGATCAAGCATGTCGAAGAGTTTGGCAAACCCAAAGAAGCCCAAGATGGCAGCACTTGGGTGACCATGCGGATGTATTTGCGAGATATTGTTTCGGTGATGCTTAAAAACGAAATGTTTGAGGCCTCAGACAAACTCCCAGCGCTCGAAAAGTCAGCGGCCACACCTGCCGCCCCTAAGCCCGAAATCGAATATGGCGGTGACGCTAAAACCATCTATTCAGGACTAGTGATTGACGCCAGAGGCTCAGGGATTAAACCGGCTATGAGTCCAAAGGTGCTAAACGCCGAAGGGATCGAGGTTTACGGTAGTTTCGCTATTGAGCGCGAATTCGCCTTGGAATACGGGGTGGCTTCCTACTTAAAAGACCTTAAAAAAGCCAAAGAGAATGACCGAGTAAAAGGTAACCCTTTGTTTATCAAAGGGGAAGCAGCTGGCGGAGCGAAGGGAGCCGATGTTAAAATTTCCAAAGAAGACGGCGAACTTTTAAAAGAACTCGAAAAAAGCCAAGCCTTCCTGCGCGAGGCGCGGGTGATCATCGTACTCTAAAAAGGAAATACCGATGCTAACCATATCGACTAAATCAAAACTGTTTGGGGTCACGGCGATTGCCCTTTTTTGGCTGACCGGCTGTGGTGGTAACACCGCCGCTCCTAGAGCGCAAAAGGGTGCGATGGATACCTCTGATTATCATCAAGGGCAGGGCGACAAGTTTCTCTTAGACCGAGATTTCCAGTCGGCCAAAAAGGCTTACGGCTTGGCCTTGGAACTGGATGCAAACCATTCTCCCTCCCAAAGTGGGAAGGCCGTCGCCTTGGCCTACTTGGCGCAAGGGGATTCGGTTTCCCCAGAGACCCAAGAGATGGTGTATAAGGAAGGTTCCGAGCTTTTAGAACAGGCCTTAGATAACGCGAAAAGCCCGGAAATCAAAGCCAGGGCGCATTCTTATGCGGTTAGGTTTTTTGTGGTGATGGAGCGGCCTAAGGATTGGTATGACCAAGCCAAGGACCACTTCGAGGACGCGGTCAAAGCTAACCCAGAGAATCCAGAACCCTACTTCTTTATGGCCAGCGCCGAATCGGCGAAGCTTAACTACGAGCAGGCGACCGAATATTACAAAAAGGTGCTTTCGATTGGTCGTGAGTACGATGTCGAGGCCGATCAAGAACTTAAGCGAATCCAGAAGGTCCAACGAGCCCTACCTGGGAGCCGCTTTGGCAAAGAGATTGCTAATAACCTAGAGATCAGTCGCGCCGATATGGCCGCCCTGCTTTTAGCCGAACTTCGGCTAGACAAGTTATACCTAGCCCAAGCCCGCGCCGAAAGCCCCAGCTTTATGCCGCCAGATAGTCAGCGAGGCATGAAGCTTTCTTCGACCCAACGAATGCCCGAAGCGACTGATCTAACCAATCATCCGATGAAGGATTCCGTCGAATTGGTGGTTTCTATGGGCGTAAAAGGTCTGGAGCCCGATGCAGGACACAAGTTTTATCCCTCCGCTGCTTTAACCCGAGGAGAGTTTGCCTTGGTGATCCAGGATCTACTGGTAAAGATCACTAAAGACGGCAGTATCGAAACGAAGTTTGTTGGCCAAGAAAGCCCCTTTGCCGATGTTCCCGCCGAACATTGGAGCTACAACGCGGTGCGTACCGTGGTTAGCCGCGGATTGATGCAGCCGGAAACTTCCGGCAAATTTGACCGTATGGGCAAGGTTTCGGGGGCAGATGCGCTGCTTGCCATTCGCAACCTGAAGACCATGCTTAAAGATTTTTAATTTTAGCTGGTTAACAATAAATCCCGTAAGCCCCGACTAGCCCAGCTAGGGGGGCTTTTTTCTCTCGGATAGAGTCCAAGTTGGTCAAAATCAACCGCACCGCCGCCTGTTTATGGTTCGACAAAGAGGCCGAAGAAGCTGCTCAGCATTACACCTTAATTTTTAACGATTCTAAATTCGTTGTATCAATCGCTACAACGGAGTGGGACAAGAGGTGCATGGTCACCCTGAAGGCCAAGTGATGGCGGTGGCCTTTGAAATTGCGGGGATGAAGTTTACCGCGCTTAATGGCGGCCCGCTCTTTACTTTCAACGAATCAATCTCGATCCAAATTTTTTGCGAGGGACAAGCTGAGGTGGACTACCTCTGGGAGCGGTTATCCGAGGGCGGGGAGCCCGGCCACTGCGGCTGGCTCAAAGACAAATTTGGTTTATCTTGGCAAGTGATCCCTCAATCGCTGATCGATTATCTAGGCGACCCAGACCCCCAAAAAGCGATGCGTGTCACTAATGCTTTTTGAGTATGCACAAATTCGACCTCCGTGCCCTCAAACAGGCCTATGAAGGGAATTGAACCTCAACTCGTCAAAAAACCGTGGTGTTCTTTTTTGGCGACCGAGATCTTGACCGTGCTGGCCGGATCTGGGTTAACCGGGGAGGAAGCCAGTGGGGGAACCTGCGCAACTGGGTTGGGGTTTTCTAAGCGGTTGCGGGCGAGGCGTTCTTCGGCACCATTCATCAAGTCGCCGTATTCGTGTTTCATGCGCTCTAGGTCTCGCAAAAGGCGGCTTAAGATGGCCACACTATCGCGCTCTTCTTCTGCATCAACTCCCAGGAATCCTTCTGGATGAAGCCCTTCAAAGGCTTTGCTGATCTTTTTAATATAGTTGTTCATCACCGGCTTGGCCAAGTCTTGTCCTTGTTGCTGGCGAACCACTTCCATTACATATTTTACCAGGGTTTCGCGCTTGATCACGTCGATTGATAAATAGTCGATCAGTCTGGCAAAACTGTCGGCCAAGGCATCGGGCAGCGCCAGCGTGAACAGGACGGGATGATCCATCTCGAAATTCAGCACCTCCAAGGGATGCTGGCTTTCTTTGGATTGGCCGTGGACCTCTAAGACAAATTCGTAACAGACCTGGAACAATTCGCCCAAGCGGGTGGCCATTTCCAAGGGCAAACCGGCTTCAACAGGCAAATGATAATACACCTTTACCGCCGACATACCCACCTTATCAGGCACCCGCTCGGTCACCCCTAAAATACCAGTGGCCGCTAAATATTTGGCGACATAGGTATCCCAGCATATGGCAATCCGCTCAATTTCTTGAACAAACCCAACCAGCACCCGGTCATTAACTACGGATTTTTGGTAGCGGTAAAATTCCCAGTGAGTCTGCAAAAGTTCGTAGATCGAATCCGCAATACTTTTGAGTTCGTCCAGGTCATTAACCTTGACCGGCCCCACCTGTGCTAAAAACTGTTCTAGCTTGATAATCTCGCCTAAAAAAGCCTTTTTAATGGGCTCGATTCGCTCACAAACCTCGCCTGCAAACAAACGTGGGAGTAGATCTTCTTGCAAAAACCGGTGGAGTTGGTTTTGCTCAAGCTGCGTTCCCAGCTTAGAATGAAATTCCTGGCAAACCCCTACGTAAAAGCCAAAGTTGGCCTTCATTAGCCGGAAAAAACTCTCCGACACGGGCACGCTTTTTTGAAAATTCGCTCTTAGCTGGTGCAGAAACAAACCATCCTCCTAGGTTTTAGTTGACCAACTCAGTCTCGGCGAAGAAATAGGCTATTTCTACCTTTGCTGTTTCAACCGCGTCCGAGCCGTGAACCGTGTTTTCGCCAATCGAAAGGGAAAAATCCTTGCGAATCGTGCCTTCAGCGGCCTGGGCAGGGTTGGTAGCGCCCATTAACTCGCGGTTTTTATTGATCGCATCCTGGCCTTCTAAACAAGTGACTACTACCGGCCCTGAACACATAAAATCGCAAAGTTCCCCGAAAAAGGGCCTAGCACTATGCACTGCGTAAAAACCTTCGGCCTCGCGCCGAGACATATAAATCATCTTGGTGGCAACGATTTTCAAGCCAGCTTTTTCAAAGCGGCTCAAGATCTGACCAACCAGATTGCGCTTGACCCCGTCGGGTTTGATAATGGAAAGGGTGCGTTCGATGGACATGTTATCTCTAATTCAGGTTGATTTCCAGGTGAATTTTATTGTTTTTCACTGGTAATTCCATAACCCTGCCTTCTGTGTTTTGGCAAGGGTTTGGGCGGTTCGGTATTCCTTTATTTCGTCTGATGACGCCCCAGCTTCAAAGAAAACAGACAACCCTTGCTCAATCATCCAGCGATTTAGGTTGAAAAACTCGGTCTCGCCGTTTTGTTTAACCTGTTGAAAGAGGTAGCCCTCCAATTGGCGCGATTCGGGCTGATAATGGATTTCAAGATATACCCGGCGATTCATGAATTGTCTTTCAAAGGTTTGCGTGGTATAATCCTGCCACTGGCGTTTTAGCCCCGGTTCCACAATCGAGCCTAACGGGGAAACGTAACGTAAATGTAGCCTAAGTAGCCGCTCTTTGTCCTCGCGGTTGCCCTTGGATAAGGACTCGGCTATCATTTGGTAAGTAGGTCGGTCCTCGATTTGGACCCAAATTGACTTTAGGTCCTCGTCGATTTTAGCCGCTCTTCCGTAAATCATTTGGGGTTTTCCAGGCCTGGGCTGGGTGACCTTTTGCGAATAACCCGAAGGAGGTACTTTTTTAGGGCGGACATAGACGTAGCGGTTGGTCCTTTGGTCATAGTGGCCCCCGTCTTCGTCAAGATTCGAAAAACATCCGCCTAAAATAATTAGGCCAAGTATCAGCAATCGTCGTAACACCGGGGCTCCATGAGGGGTCCAGACCTAAATCAGAAGTTACCCTATGTTATCTAAAAAGGCCAGCTTTCTAATAGCCATGCCCGCTCTAAAAGAGTCGGTTTTTGAGGGCAGTGTGGTGTTACTAGCCGAACACAATACCGAAGGGGCTTTGGGTTTTGTGATTAACTATAACACCGGGACCGAACTGACCGAGAACTTGCGGCAACTGCACCTTGAGTCGGCTAGCGGAGAAGCGTTGCCGCTGCTTTTAGGGGGACCGGTAGAGACTGGTTTTTTTTGGTTGCTCCATGAACCAATTTTAGAAACCGAATCAACCATTGTTATACACCCCGAGCTTTACCTTAGCCCGGCCTCTGAAATCCTTTTGATCACCGATCCTCAACAAAGGCCTTTGATCTATCACGCCGGGATTGGTTACGCTGGTTGGGCCGCTAACCAGCTAGAACGCGAAATTGAGGAGGGAGTTTGGTGGAAGGCGGATTTTGGGGTCGATTTAGTTTTAAAGGTGCCCATCCAGGAACGCTACCAACAAGCCTTTGAATCCTTAGGGATCCACCTAGATCAGTTGGTCGATAAAACCGTTATTAGAAACCCAGTGATTAATTAGTGCCCTAACAAACCAAAGTATTTCTGCTCTCGGCTTTCCCTGTTCCTAGTAAGAACTTTTCATTGCGCATAATCAGTAGAACTTGGCTAAAAACTCGAATTTGGGTTCTGTATCTTGCTAGCTAGGCGAGTGCGCGCGTTCCCGATTTTTTTTTGGTGCGCTGACGCCGCCTGCCCTAAGAAATAGTGAATCCCAACTCGGTTTTCACAAAATACCAAAGCCTTGCCTTAAAAAACGTTTGAAACAAAATGTTAGGCCCTGAATTATGCCCTAATCGCCCATGTTAACCCCCAAAATATAAGGAATTCGGCGATGACGCTGCTCGGGGGGCAGCTCTAAATAGGCAACCAGCAGCAGGTGGTGTTCTGTGAGTTCGCTAAGGGCGCAGTTTAGGAGGGTATTTTGCATTGGAGCATGATTCGATCAACGACATTTAGTGGCTATCCACCATGAACCAACGGTAAAGCTTGCCCACAAACCCAGGCGATGCTAGCCTAAAAGACAGGCCAATCACCAAGTTAGGAATATGAGCGAAGAAGACCAAGCGCAACCCAGTGAAGGGCAGGCCCCACCAGTTAGTGGTAGCCTGCAAATTGATCCGGTCTTAATTGAGCGGACAAAGGAAGCGCTGCAACTCCCCCTTCCCGATATCGATTCTAGTTGGAAAATAACCGCTAGCGCCCGCAGTCAGGAAAAAGGTCGATTTTTCGGTCTCCTTAAAAAAAAAGAACTAAGCTTCGATCAGATTGCCGACCTGAGAAAGGGGGCGATGATGTCTCCTGGCAACACCCTGATTGAGGTTAAAAACCTACGGAAAAAATTCCCCAATGATTCCACCCTAATGATGCTGTCGGCTACCTGCACCAACGGCATGATTATGAACTCAAGCTCTAAAAAAGGGGTGATTGAAGGGATGAAAAACGCTTCAAAAGAAGCGGGTACAGCTCTGATGAGTAACGGCATTAGCCTCTTTAACGCGGACAACTTTTTTGCCATCTATTTTAACTACCTTAGTCGCCTAAAACGTGAACAAGCTTCGGTGTACAAGGCCCTTTTAAGCGAACCTAGGCTAGAGTCAGACAAACGAAAACTGGCGAAATTTATCCAGGTGACCGACTACTTGCTTTCAGAAAAAACCAAGATCCACGCGGTTACGGGGCACCTTAAAAAGAAGATCAAGTCCTCTAAGTTTTCTACCACTTGGGACCATATGTCCATTAGACAGGCCTTTAAACATGTGGAAAGCGGGGCTAACAAAGAGGATTGTGGTCTAGCAACTGCGATTGAAATGGTTAGTTTTACTCACGCCTTGATGGTGTCTTTTGCTCGGGTACCGATCTTGGCCCCATTAGTGGACCAGATGTTGGACATGATCCCCGAATCGAGCACGCCCCTTTATTTGCGCAAGCGTTCGGTGTTGATGACGAGGCGGGTGGGCTTTATCAAGATTGCTCAAAACGTGGGCGACCGTAATACGATGGCTAAACATGCGGTTTCTTTGTTCAAAGAGGCCCAGACAACTATTGCCAAAATTGAAGGTCAGCCCGTAAAGCAGTCTTACGAATCAGAGCCCTATTTTAACCTCGCCTTAGGGGCGCAGATGTGTATGGGCTTGTTGCACCCAGAAGAGCAAATCAACTACCTTAAAGATGCGTTAAAAGGGATGGAAACCTTGGTCAAGTTGGACATGTCTAAAGATCATAAATATACCGAATCTGCCCAAGCTCACACCCATAAAATCACCGATTTTATTTCCACCCTTTCAGGTGGTGTTTAACCGCCAAAGCTAATAAGGGCCAGCGGATAGGCTAGCAGGGCAAAAACTACCGAAAAAACGATCGCCCTTGCTGTTAATTCAGGGCCACGCTCTAATTGTTCGGCCAAAATGTAAGCGGCCGCAGCCGTGGGCGAGATCATTAAAATAACCAAGATTTGTCGCTCTATTCCCCCGAGACCCAAGAGTACGGCCCAACCCAGTCCAAATAGCGGGTTAACCAAGGTTTTGATCACTCCAGCCCAAAGCGCCGGGTCAGAGGTTAATTTGATCGATTTAAAGCTGGCTTGAGCGCCTACTAAGACCAACGCTAGGGGTAGCACCGCCCCCGAAAGTACCTCAAAAGTCCGGTCGAAAACCAAGGGCAAGGGCCAGTCAACTAGATATCCGTAGGCTAAGCCAGCGGAAATGCTTAAGATCAAGGGGTTAGTGCCGGTGTTTTTAAGAACCAATTTCCAGGCCACGCCCTGACTACCAGGGACTAAGAGCAGAACCCCCATTAGATTGTAAAAAATTATAGCCGGAGCCAAAAGTGGATAAATCATAGCCTCTTTTGCTGAACCTCCAATCCAAAACAGCGCAATCGGCAGGCCAACAAACGCCAGATTCCCTCGAAATCCTGCCTGCATAAAGGCTCCCCTTTGGATCTTGGGCAAGCCTATCCCCAAGCCAATCAGCCAGCTAAAAGCGATGCAACTTAAGCTGCCCAATAAGAGGGCCAAAAAAGGGATCGCTACCGAAACTTGGGCAAAATCGAGATTAAAAGTCTTGTAAAACAACAAAACCGGCAAAAATATCCAATAAAGTAGGGAGTTTAACGGAGCAATCGAAGAGATAGGCAAGAGTTCGAACCGGCGGACGGCCATACCGATACCAATTAAAAAAAAGACCGGTCCCAACGCCGCAATTACGACCATCAAAGCTCTTGAGTGATTACTAAGTCCCCTAAGGCGCGGGTACAGCAAGCCAGCGTGATCCCTTTTGATTCTTCCTCTTTTGAGACATGAATCCAGCTTAAATCTTCGTGCTGATACTCTCCGGTTAGAACCTGGAGTTTACAGCGCCCACAGCCCCCTAGTTGACATCCGAAGCGCAATTGATCCACCCCTAAGCGCTGCGCCGCCTCGACCAGGGTTTCACCTGGGCCCACCTCAAACTGGACCCCTGAAGGTTCAAGTAAAACCAAAAAGTTTTTTTTAATTACCATCTTTTGGCCTCAAAAGGCTCGACCGATTGAATGGGGGGCCTTTACATCATCCCGCTCAACCCCTATGCTGAGACCGATCAGTAAATTTACCCAACTTTGGACATGAAGACTAAAAAAATCAGTATAGTCCTGCCTGTATTTAACGAAGCTAACAGTTTGCCGTTGCTTTGGCAAAGGTTGGACGCGGTTATTAAACAAAGTGCATATCCCTTTGAGGTAATCTTTGTAGATGATGGCTCTCATGACCAAACTACTGAAATATTATACGATATTCAAAATAAAAACGCGGGAGTTGTTAAATTTGTGCGCCTTTCACGCAACTTTGGCCACCAGCAAGCCTTGACTTGTGGGATTGAATCCGCCCTAGGTCAAGCGGTTATTCTCATGGACGCCGATCTACAAGACACCCCCGAGGCTCTGCCAAATCTGATTGCCAAGTGGGAAGAAGGCTTCGAAGTGGTCTATGCAATAAGAACAGACCGTAAAGAGTTTTTTATTAAGCGTTGGGCCTTTTCTGCCTTTTACCGTCTGCAAGCCAAGATGATCGAAATCAAACTCCCTTTGGATGCGGGGATTTTTTCGATTATGGATAAAAAGGTAGTTGATCAACTCAAGTCCATGGGCGAGCGAAACCGCTACCTACCAGGGTTACGTGGATTTACCGGTTTTAAGCAGACTGGAATCAAAATCGAGCGTGGCGCCCGACACGCGGGCGAACCCAAGGTCAGTCTAGCTAAGCTCTTTAAACTAGCCATGGACGGGATTTTTTCGATGTCCTATGTCCCTTTAAGGTTAGCCAACTACCTAGGGCTCTGCATCGCTTCAGGCAGCTTTGTGATTGCCCTTTGGGCACTTTATACTAAATTTTTTACGGACCAAGCTAGCCCCGGATGGTCCTCCAACCTAGCGGGCACCTTTTTTATTGGCGGGGTGCAATTGGTGTTTTTAGGGATCTTGGGCGAATACTTAGGCCGTATCTACGACGAGGTCAAAGGCCGTCCCTATTACATTATCGATCAAAAAGTTGGCTTCGAGGAAGACCATGCCTCATAGAATTATTCATTGGTTCGAGCGTATTCCAGCCCGCCGTTTTCTATTAGGACTGATTTTATTGCAGTTCCTTTTGCATTTGCCGGTCTATAATCTCCCACCTATGGGCCAGCACACCTGGCGGCAGGCGATGGGACTTGCGACCGCTCGCAACTATTGGGTGGAAAAAAACGAGTTCTGGCGGCCTCGCCAAGATGTAAGGATTGCTGCTGACGATGTAGGTGAGGCCTATTTTGAGCTGCCTTTAATTTATTGGTTGATCGGCCAAAGCTATAATGTTACTGGATTTTCCCACGCTAATGGCCGGCTAATCCAGTTTTTAATGGGGGCCTTCCTTCTCGTTTCGGCCTATTATTTTGCCCGCGCTTTAGGATATCACCAAGGTAGAGCCAAATGGTTTACCCTGGCCTTGGCCTCTTCCCCCTATTTCTTTTACTACTCGGTCTCTATCTCCCCAAACCTGCCCGCGCTCGCCTGGTTTTTAGGGGGAGTGGCGCTGATTTTACCCGAATTAAAGGCCGAGCGGTTTGGGTTTAAATATTGGCTTGGTGGTTTGTTTTTGGTGATGGCGACCCTGTCTAAGGCGACTTGGCTCTTCTTTGGGTTACCCCTGGCTTGGCTATTTGTCTCCCAATTACGCAGAAACAAAAATCTGAAAGTCTTGATTAATGGTGGGCTCTTAGGGGCCCTGGTGTTGGTGCCCAGCCTCTTTATTTTTAAACACGCTAGGCAGATTTACGATCTCGCACCACAAGAACGGCAGTATTACATAGAGTTAGGCCCCAAGCCCTTCCCAGAGGATCTGATCGGTATTTTAACCCCTCTTTGGAAAGGTTTTTTCGAGTGGTACCCCCAGATCTACATCAACTGGGCACTTTTGCCGTTTTTTGTTTACGGGATTTGGGTCGCGTTTAAACACAAGGCGCATAAAAGTGAGCGCGGTCTATTTTTTCTTATCTGGCTTATAAGTTATCTGGCTTTTGTGCCTTTGTTTTTGGTGCAATTGACCCAGCATGAATACTACTTAACCCCACTCCTAGTGATCGCGGCCATGGCCTCGGCCTACGGTATCGAAGCGTTTCTACTTTCTAAGGGGCAGAGGATTAAACACGTAGCCATTTTGCTTTTAGTCTTTTCCCAAGTAATCATGGTGGGAAGGGTTAGCCACCGCTGGCAATCCGCCCGCCAAGTACCTGACGAACTGCTTGAACGATTGCCTGAGTTTGAAGAGGTCTTGCCTAAAGAAGCGCGGCTCCTGATTATTGGGGATCCTGGACCGGTGGTTTGGCTTTATTACCTAAACCGTAAGGGTTTGGTGCAGCCCATACAGGTGGTGGATGCAGAGACCTTGGACCGTTACCAATCCCAAGGAATTGATTGGTTAGTAACAGACGACGAAAATGTGGCGCACAAAGAAGCACTCAAAGACCGGCTTGAATTGGTTAAGGAGATTGGTCATTTCCGTATTAGCCGCATTCTACCTCCCCAACTTTAATTCAAGCGCAGCCCTGGTCGGTTTGAATCCAGAACGTGCCTTCGCCGCCAACCGTTTATAAAAGAAAGGGGGGTGGCGGTTGCTTCTGAGGAATGATCTGATGCCTGCTTGCGCAGTTCACCAAACTTTTAAAAAATTGAGTATGAAATTTTTAATGGGTTTCCAGTTTCTTGGGTTGCGCTTAGAAATCAAGCTTTCCTCCTACTCGAAATGATAAGGAGTGTAGGGGGCCAATTCGTCTAAAATTCCAGGATGTGATCAATCCCTTCCCTCCGCCCCATGTACCCCTGAAGCCGGTCCAAACAACCAATTAGCTGTTTGTACTGGGCATTGATCTTGGGTTCTCTGATTTCAAAGTTTCGGCTAAAAAAATCAAACCGTTTCAAAGCCGCCCCCAGTTAGGGGATTTATCGTCCTCCCCCATTTTGGTTGGATGGTTTTTATTAATACTAGTCCCCAAAAGTATAAAGTTTTCTAGGTTGAATGCATCTAAAGCTTGCAACGATACCCCTAATGTTGAGATAATGCGCTAAATTATCTGGGCAAATTGCCCAACGCCAGCAACTTGGGAGGCTAAATGTCTGAAACCGCAAAGATCATCATTAACGGTAAAGAGTACGAACTCCCGGTCATTACCGGCAGCGAAGGCGAACAAGCGATAGATATCGCCCAATTACGCGCCCTGACCGGGGTCATTACCCTAGACAACGGCTTTACCTCCACTGGCAGTTGCCAAAGCGCCATTACCTTTTTAGATGGCGAAAAAGGGATTTTGCGCTACCGCGGATACCGGATCGAAGAACTTTGCCAAAAAAGTAGCTTTTTGGAGGTCGCTTACCTCTTGATCCACGGGGAATTACCCAATGCGGCTCAAGAGGCCGAGTGGGAGCATCATATCACCCATCACTCTATGATTAAAGAGGATATCAAGCGATATTGGGACGCTTGGCCGCAGACGGCCCACCCTATGGCCCTGCTCTCCTCGGTGACCTCGGCCCTTTCAACCTTTTACGAAGACAGCCACAACGTTTATGACCCCAGACAAGTGGAGATTTCGATCCACCGGCTAATTGCCAAGATGCCCACGGTCGCCGCCTATGCCTATAAAAAGTCCCAGGGCCAGCCCTATATGTACCCCATCAATAGATATAATTATATTGAGCGGTTTTTATATATGATGTTTGCCTTGCCGGTCGAAGAATACAAGATGAACCCGGTTTTGGTGAAGGCGCTGAACCAGATCCTGATCCTCCATGCCGACCACGAACAAAACTGTTCGACCTCTACGGTCCGCTTGGTGGGCAGTAGTCACGCAAACCTGTTTGCCTCCATCGCCGCCGGGGTCACCGCCCTTTGGGGCCCCCTTCACGGAGGGGCCAATCAGGCGGTGCTAGAGATGCTTGATAAAATACATGCAGATGGAGGTAACGTAGATAAATGGGTCGCCAAAGCCAAAGACAAGGACGACAATTTCAAATTAATGGGCTTTGGCCACCGGGTTTATAAAAACTTCGATCCGCGTGCCCTCATTTTAAAAGAAACTGCCGACGAGGTTTTAGCTACCTTAGGAGTGGTTGACCCCAGACTTGAAATCGCTAGGAAACTGGAAGAAATCGCTTTGTCCGATCCTTACTTCATCGAGCGCAAACTTTACCCTAACGTCGATTTTTATTCGGGGATTATTTACAAAGCCATGGGTTTCCCCACCAAGATGTTTACCGTGCTTTTCGCCCTAGGCCGCCTGCCCGGCTGGATTGCCCAGTGGAAGGAAATGATCGAAAGCAAAGAAACCAAGATTGGCCGCCCACGCCAAATCTACACCGGCGCCACCGAACGCCCCTGGGTGCCGGTTAACAAACGGTAAAGGGTACCTTTCCCCTAGCGGACTGCTTTTTTTGGGGCGGCCGAGGCGATGTTTAAAGGTTTTGGTGACTTGGTTGCCCGCAAAAAGGGCCATTTGAAAGGCTTAGGTCAAGTTTAAAGGTCCGGGAGACTGGTGTTAACCCTCGCTAACCGGTATTTTAAAAAACGGCGACCAGAGAGCTAAAGGCGCGGGCTGAAAAACCCGCCCTTTTGGCGGAATCTACCTTATCTCAGGCCTCTTAAAAATCCAGCGGTAAAATTCAAAAGACAAATAATGGGGTCAAGGGCAATCGCTAAAATAAAATAGGCCACTATTAACGCTTTAGCTGCAAAGTGATAGGTCAGGAACTCCCTGTTTCAAGGTTGGAGTTTGGAAAGCCGGAACTGCACCAAGCGCAGTTCCTCCAAGGTCCAGGCGAAGCGGGAATGGATCAGGTCGTTATGGCGGACTACCTAGATTTAGGGCTTTTGGGTCTTCAGGGGTTTATGATTACAAATAAAACAGCATCATTGTACCCCAAAAGCCACGCAAGTCAAATTGAGTTACTTATAAAATGCCCGTTTCTCGCCCTGACCTTTTGATTATTTTTTCAAATTCTTTTTTATACCATGGATCGAAGTTTTCTTTTTTTGCATTCGAAATTTTAGCTTCCCATCCAAAAACTGCTAACTTCCAGTCTCCCAGGCTTTGACCTAACGGTTTCACAATTCCACGCCCTTGATCTGTTTTTTGAATTTCTTCGACAATCGTCTCATAAGGCGATTTTCTGCTCCCCTTGTACAAAGCAACGCTAAAGAGTCCTCGAAACTTCCATGCATTCCATTCGGACAGTTTTAATTCGTAAAATCCTCGCAAATCTGTCAACCCGCCTTTGATTGCCGCTCCTGGTGTTTTATCTACTTTAAGTTCAACGCCGATATGGTAGTTTTGCTTGTTATGTGGCCGAAGCATTAAATCAAAATGATTCCGAGCCGAGCCTTTGATGCTCTTTTGCTGATGCCTAGTCAAGCGAGTCTCCAGACTGACCAAGTAGCTATCGCAAAGGTATTCCGCTAAACGGACTTGAAGCCATTTTTCCCAACCGGAAAACGCCGTCCCTTCAACTTCCAGTGGAGGCCCATTTTTGTTGGCCTGTGCCAGAAATTGCAGGGTCGATTTGTTTTTAGACAAACACTTTAGTATATTATCAACAAGTAAATCGAATTCCATTTTTTCCTTCTCGTTTGTTTGTTGGCTTAATTCCAGCGTGCAGAATACCCAAAATTTATTGCCCTAGCAATATAAAAAAAATGGTCTTTCACCCTGAATTTGTGATCTTTGAAGGTCGGGAAAGACTTAGGTTCGCGAATTTCAGGCAGGCTAAAGTATTAAAGATATTAAAAGGCTATGAAGGCGATTTTAGGTTTTTCTTGAAAAAGTCATCGATTAGATGCACAATTAATTCATGAACGAGTTTAGGTGGAATCAAGAAAAGAACCTGCTCTTGCAGGTAACCAGGGGAATCTCCTTTGAGGAGATCGTCGCTGCGATTGAGGCTGGCAAGCTGCTTGATGAAGTGAGCCATCCCTCCCGGCCAAATCAGAGAATCTACGTGGTCGAGATCGAAGACTACCCTTGGGAGGTGCCCTACGTGGTAGAAACAGACGGAGCCCATTTCTTGAAAACCGCCTACCCCAGCAGGAAACGAAAATGAGCAAAAAACGAGATTACACCGACCCAAAGATGTTCGAGCCCTTGGACGCAGAGGAGGCCGAGATTATGGCTTCCCGTGAGCGGGGGGAGTGGGTTTCTATGGCCCCCGAGGAATTGAAGCGGACAAAGAAGAAGCTTCAAGAAATGGCCCGAAACACTCTGAAAAAGTCAGAACGGGCCACCATCCGTTTGGCCAAGGCGGACTTGGAAGGAATCAAAATGATGGCGGCCAAAGAAGGCATCGGCTACCAAACCTTGATCAGCAGCTTAATCCACAAATACGTCACCGGGCAGATTGAAACTTCTTAATCAAATGAAGCGGGACAAACCCTTGTGGGTTATTAAAGACTGGGTGGAGCCCCAGCCCGAATACGCCCTCAAGTGAGCTACGGACCCTTTTTTTTAAGCTTCATCCAAGCCTAGCGGATTTGCGCCCAACGAGCCAGGGAAGCATAGCGCGTCAACTGTGATAATTACGCCTTAAATTTGACTTGGGGTGCTGGGCCCCCTCAGTTTTTCTCTGCTTCTTTCAGGCATTGATCCCGCTTGGCTTCGTCGCCGAGGGCTTCGAAGGTGGCGGCGAGGTTGTTCCAGGCGACTTGGTGTTGGCGGTTGGAGCTGGCTAAAGCGCGCAGCAGATGGCCTTTGGCGGCTTGCAAGCGGTTTTGCCGTAGGGCCAGGGCCCCCAAGGCGCTCCAGGCGGCGGCGTAGCGGCGGTTGAGACGAACCGCGTTTTTAAAGTCTTGCTCCGCCCGGTCCCAGGCCTCGACGCTGCGGTTCGCCAAGCCCCGGTTAAAGTGGGTCTTGGGCTCTTGATCGTAGATATCCAGGGCGACGTCGTAAAACTTGAGTGCCTCCACCGGGCGGTCCAAGCGGGCCTCCACGTTGCCTAGGTTAAACCACACCCGCCAATCGTCGCGGCGCAGGCCCAAGGCGCGGTTGAAGGTGCGGCCGGCTTCGGGGTAGTTTTCCTCCAGATAACTAGCCTCACCCAAGGCGATAACTAATTCATAGTCATTCGGGTGGGTTTTAAGGCCTTGGCGGGCGGTTTCGGCGGCCTCTTTAGGTTGATTGAGCCCCAAGTAGTATTCGGCTAGTTGGTAATGGGCGGCGCGGTCGGAAGGATTTTTATTAAGCAGAGTTTGGTAAAGCTGAAGCGCCAGATCGGGCTTGCCACAACTGACCAAGATCGCCCCGAAGGGCAAGGCGTGGGCCGAGGTGGTTTGAGGATCGAAGAGTTTTCCTTGGAGCCAAAACAAAAACCTAGGTTCTTCGCCGATCCGCCTAAAATGTTTAAAGAAATCCTCCCAAATCCGAGGCGAATAAACCGCTAATTCAAAGACCTGACCACAACATTCTAAGGCCATATCCCATTCCTTTTCCTCGGTTAGCCGCTCCATCACCAGCTTCCAAAGGCTGTAATCATTTTTGAGCGCCGGGGCGGCTTTAAAGAAATATTTAAACGCCTTTTGGGGCAGGTCTTTTTGGAGGGCGACATGACCCAACCGGGTCCAGGCGGCGTGGTGGGCTGGATTGGCTTTGATCACCTTTTCCAGACATTGAAATTCCTCTTCTAACTTACGCTCTAATTGAAAATTTTGGGCCAACCGGTACCAGGTCTCGTATTCTTTTTCTGAAATAGTTAGGCAGTCTTGCAGCAGTTTATAGGCAATCTCGGGCTGGCCTTGGTTTAGGCGAATCTGGGCGATAGCGAAGTTGTTTTCCATATCGTAGGGGTTGAGCTTGGACAGCCTGACCCGGGCGTCCACCTCCTTCTCTTTCTCCCCATTTTTGCGGTATAAGCTGGCCAAGGTTTTTAATAAATCTTGGGTTTCACCACCCAAGCCTAATACTTGGCAAAAACTTTCTTCTGCGTCGGCAGGCCTTGCGTCGGCCTGGGCCCGGGCGAGCAGGGTCCAAGCCTCTAGGTCCCTAGGCATCAACTCGACCACCTTCTTTAAGGGATCAATGGCTTCTGCCTTGGTGGCGTAATGAAAAAGCATTTCGCCTAGGTTAAACCAATAGTCTGGGTTGTGATCGTCTAGGTTGATCGCCTGCCGGTAAGCATTTTCCGCTTCTCTAATCTCTGCGTTTTTTACATGCGCGTTGCCTAGATTGTTCCAGACCGAGGCGGAGTGGTTATCTTGGCCCAATGATAGTGAGTAGGCTTCAATAGCGTTGGCGTATTTACCCTCACCATAGGCAACCAAGCCTTCTAATTCAAGAAGCCTAGGGTCTTGGTCATCTACCTTTTTGGCCTCTTTTAAAGCGTCTTTGGCTAGTTGCCACTCGCCTCGTTGATAGCGGTAATAGGCGATACGCTCTAAGGCCTGAAGATTTTTAGAATCTAACTCTAAGACCCTTTTAAAAAGCTCCAGTGCCCGATGGGGTCGGTCTTCGGCCTCCATTAGTAGCCCCAAGTTACAAAGACTGGCTACATCTTTGGGGCTAATAGCCAAAGCGTCTTCGTAAGCCATGATCGCTTGTTGGTTAAGCCCCTGTATCTGATAGCAAAGTGCCAGATTATAGGCGGCTACCTTGTGTTTGGGGTCCTGCTGCAAGATGCGCGATAAAACCTCTGCCGCCCCTAGTGGATCGCCCGCTCCAAATAGGCTGGAAGCCCGCTCAAGGTGCCTTTCTATCTGGTCTGCTTGTTCAGCTTCAGTACTCATAACTTGGACTCAATTAACAGATTGCAAAGCTCCGGGCGGAAGGCTCTAATCTGGGCTTGGGTTTCCTCGCGACCAATCTGTACTCTGTGGCTTAAACTAATTACAATCCAACCGGCCTTAGGATCTACCCAAAGACTGGTTCCAGTATAACCTAAATGCCCAAAACTGCCTTCATTCATGCGGTTTCCACAAGACCAATAGTTCCCATCGGGCTTATAATAATCCCAAGCTAAGGCCCGCGGGGCCAAGCTGGCAGGATTATGATTTTTTAACATCAAAGCCACCGTATCCGGTTTAAAAACCTGCACCCCGTTAAGGCTTCCCCCGGCTAACAACATCTTCGCAAACCCCCAAAGGTCCATGGCGTTGCCAAAGAGCCCAGCGTTGCCCCCCTCACCACCAAAAGCCCCGGCGTTTTCGTCATGGACCTCACCTAAAAGTAATCGGCGACGCCATAGGCAAAATGCAGTCTCCAAAACCTCTGGGCGGGGGCCAGGGTTAAAGGCCAGGCTCTCAAGGCCAAGGGGGCGGTAAAGTCGAGTTTGGCAATATTGCTCAAGGCTTTGTTTGCTGACCCGGCGAACCACTTCGCCTAGAATTAAAAAGTTAAGACAGGAATAGACTACTTTAACTCCAACCGGCCCCAAGGGTTCGACCGACATTAGTGCGGCCCAAGGATCTTTTTCTTGGTAAAGGGGCAACCAATCGGGCAGGCCACTACGGTGGGTGAGTAGATCGGTTAAACTAATTTTTTTGCCTAAAACCCATTCGGGCAGATATTTAGAGGCTTTGTCGTCTAAGCCCAACGCGCCGTCTTCATATAGGGCTAAAATAGCCGCTCCCGTAGCCAAGGGTTTGGTAAGGCTGGCCAAATCCCAAGTCCGTCCGGTCTTCAGAGGCCTTGCATGAGCTTCGGGCGATGTTCTACCATAAGCCCGGTGGAGCAATAATTGTTCTCCACAAGCAAAAAGAATTTCGGCCCCAGTGAAGGCCCCGTCCCGAATCGCTTGGGCGGCGAGTTTGTCAATGCGGTCGTGCAATTGGAAGCCTGACTAAGGTTAGGGCTTCATTTTCCTGGATTGAAGTCATTGCTTCAAGTAAAAAACCTAACAACTAGTTTTGAGATTGATGGCCAATGGCACCAAGTAGTTAAAGGCGTCAGTTTCGGGGTCAGGGCTGGAGAATGCTTAGGAATTATTGGTGAGTCAGGTTGTGGCAAGTCGGTCACCTCCCTTAGTTTGATGAGATTGATCCCTAAACCTTGGGGGCGAATCGACCAAGGGGAGGTTTGGTTGGAGGGCACAGAGGTAATGGGGCTACCCCCAGAGGCTTTCCGCAAATTACGCGGTCAAAAACTGGCCATGATTTTCCAAGACCCCATGACCAGCCTTAATCCGGTCTTAACAATTGGCGAACAACTCTTTGAGGTACTGCGCCGACAACCAAGCCCATTCGACCTCATCTCCCAGGCCGCCGCTCTTTTAGACGAGGTTGGGATCGCCGATGGATTAACCCGCCTTAAAAGTTATCCCCACCAGCTCTCTGGCGGTATGAAACAACGAGTTATGATCGCTATGGCCTTAGCCGCCCGCCCCCAGGTCTTAATAGCCGACGAGCCCACCACCGCCCTTGATGTGACCATCCAAGCGCAAGTTTTGGCCCTATTAAAATCCCTCCAAGCCCGCCACCAGATGGCCTTGATCTTAATTACCCACGATTTGGGGGTAGTGGCGCAGGTTTGTGATCACACCTTGGTGATGTATGGCGGCAAAGCGGTGGAGCAGGCGCCAACGGAAAAACTTTTTAAGTCTCCTAAACACCCCTATACAGTCGGGCTTTTAGCCAGTATCAAAAGTTTGGCCCAACCAGGAAACAAACGACTAGCCACCATCCCCGGCATGGTGCCCCAACCTGGGCAGTTTGGAGCAGGTTGTGTTTTTAGTGGGCGCTGTCGTTCTTGCCAGGATCGTTGTCTTACCCAGTCTCCGCCGTTAGAAAAAGATGGCGAGCATAGTTGGTCCTGTTTTTATCCCCAAGGGGCCTGATGAATCCCTTGCTAAAGGTCACCAATCTGTCCAAATCCTTTGGGATCAAGTCCGGGGTCTTGGGGCGTACCCAACACTGGGTAAAGGCGGTCCAGGAGGTGAGTCTGTCCCTAAACCCTGGCGAAACCCTGGGGCTGGTAGGGGAATCAGGCTCGGGCAAATCGACCTTAGCAAGATTAATCTTGCGGTTAATTGAGCCAACCAGTGGCGAGGTTGAATTTAAAGGTGAAAAACTTACCAGACTGGATCACCAAGCCATGGCCAAACACCGGGCAGGGATGCAGATGATTTTTCAAGACCCTCTTGAGAGTCTCAATGCCCGCTGGAGTATCCATCAAATTATCGCTGAACCGTTGGAGATTCAAGGCTGGGAGAAAAGTCGCCAGCAAGCTCGCGTCCAGGAGTTACTTAAAATCGTCGGGCTCGATCTGGCAGTTTTGAGCAGGTTCCCCCACGAATTTTCCGGTGGACAGCGCCAACGCATTGGTATCGCACGAGCCCTGGCTTTATCCCCACAATTGATTGTAGCAGATGAACCGGTTTCGGCTCTGGATGTATCAATTCAAGCACAGATTTTGAATTTATTAAAAGACTTACAAGAACAATTTGGGCTTAGTTTTTTATTTATCGCCCATGATATCCACGTAATTCGCTTTATAAGCCACCGTATTGCGGTGATGTACATGGGCCGGCTGGTAGAGCTGGGACCGGCCCAAAAGGTGGGTTCTAGTCCGCTTCATCCCTATACGCAGGCCTTGATGGCTTCGGTCCCTAGTATTGAACTGGGCTCTAAAGAATTTAAAGCTATTGAAGGGGAGATACCCAGTCTGGTTAATCCGCCCAACGGCTGCCCGTTTCATCCCAGGTGCCCTTTGGCTGATGAACATTGCAAAGCCCAGGTGCCCCCTTTTATAGAAAAGTCCGCAGGCCACTTGTCCGCTTGTTTTAAAAGTTAAATTTTTGGAGGTTCCGATCTGGCAACGGATTTGCATTTACCTCTTTAAAATCCCTTAGGGAAGAGCTTAACCAATTGTGCAATCCATGGAGACACGCATGAAAAAGCTGATCCTTTGTGCCTTCACCTTCACCCTTCTTGGCGGTGCCCTTTACGCTCAAGAGGAAGCAAGCTTAGAAACTTTTGACAAGTGTAACAACTGGGCAAGGCAGTATTGCCAAGCCGGGGCACATGAAGATGCGGTAAATGCCGAGTTGCTTCGCCTTAAAAATGCGGGCATCCCGATCACTTTGGAGCGCATTAAGATGCTGTCCCAAAAGATTAAACCGGCTACCTTAAATCAGCCCGAGCAAGAGTAAAGGATGTTAAGGAAGGCTGTGCCTTTTATCAGCCTCCTTAGACTTGTCTTCATCTTCAAGCTAGGTTATCTATACAGAGAAGTTTAAAAACTAATCTGGACTGGGATGCTTAGTGTAAAGGGATATTTCCGCCAAGGGCAAATTGTCTTAGACGGTGAAGTGCGTGATCTGCCAAATAAAGCTCAAGTTTTGATTAGTTTCCCTAATCAAGTGGGCAACCTTGTCTTGTTTAATACCAAGTTCGATGAGATCAGTGCCAGACGTGGTCGCCGGCAAAGTATCCGGCATGCCACCAAGGGCAACATTACGCTGGTCGAAAAAAATCCCTCCCGAGAACAAATCATTCAAGCCGAACTAATCGACGCTAGTTATGGCGGAATTAGTTTTACTTCTAGCCACCTGTTTGTGGAGAATACGGTTTTACAGGTTGGCTTTGCAGACCCAACCAAACCGGCCAATATTTTAATTGAATTTGACCTAGAGATCCGCGCGGTTAGTTGTTGTAACCAGGGATATAAGGTAGGCTGTATGTTTTACAACAGTTTGGACGAGCAACTCTTTCACCGATTGACCCGATTGATCACATGAAGGTTAGTACTCTTTGGCTTTTTTTGGCCTTTTTGGCTCTACCCCTTTTGGCCCAGCCGGTTCCCAACGGAATTAGTCCCTGGACCCAAAAAAAGATGGATTGGCTGGATCAAAACGGAACTGCCATTCGCAGGGGAAAACCCGAGAGTCGAGAGACGGTTATAGCTTGTCGCCGCAAAGACCATATCTTGGTCCGCCGCCCCTTTGGTATAGAGATGGACTGGAATAACGCTCAAGTTATCGAATGCCCGGCCTTCTTCTCCAGTCCCGTCCCCTTGCCAGAATAAAAATCAACCGGCTAATAGCAGGCTGGTTTGATTATAAAAAATACCGGCAATGGCCCCGGTCATCAAACAAGCTAAGGTTGCGGCCAATAGGGCGCGGAGGCCAATAGCACTAAGGTCTTTGGTGCGTTCAGGAGCTAAGGCAGCAGTGCCCCCGACAAAAATCGCAAGACTAGCGAAATGAGCAAACCCGCAAAGGGCGTAACTGCCAATTACCAAGCTTCGTTGATGATGTATAACCCCGGTTTCCATGGCTTTGGCTAGGTCCATATAACTCACCACTTCGGTGACCACCAGCCGTTCGCCTATAATTGAGGCCATGATGGATGCATCCTCAAAAGGCACTCCCATTAGCAGAGTCAATGGGTAGAAGAGGTAGCCTAAGAGTTGTTGCAGACTCAAGCCCCCAAAACCTAAAAATAGGTTCACTAGAGCCACTAGGCCCAAGACAGCAATTAAAAGCGAAGCAATCCCCACAATCAATTTCACCCCATTTTGGCTGCCTTCGATTATGGCTCCAAAGAGGTTATCTGCTTTTTCATAATGTGGTTTGATATCTTGACCTTTGGTTTGGGGGACCCCTGTTTCTGGCACCAAGAGTTTGGCCATTAAAATAGCCGCCGGAGCAGAAATAATCGAAGCTGAAATCAGGTGGCCAGCAATCGCGGGAAACACGCCTTGTAGAGTAAAAACGTATAAGGCCAATATATTGGAGGCGACTGTTGCCATACCCGCGGCTAAAATTAAGGTTAGCTCGCTTTGAGTTGCCTTGGCTAAATGGGGCTTAATGGTTAGCCCTGCTTCAACACCCACAAAAATATTGGTTGCCGCAATCATGCCTTCGACCCCTGATATTCTTAAGGTCTTGGTCATCACCTTAGCCAAAACCCGAATCAAAGCAGGAAGCACCCCCCATTGATACAAAATAGCCATTAATGCAGAGAAAAAAATAATCGCCGGAAGGGTCTGGAAGGCTAAAATAAAACCCAACGAACCTTCTTGACCTGGAGGAATCGCCAGATTACCAAAGAGAAACCTAGTTCCCTCTCCAGAAACAGAAAGCAGCGTCACCACCCCGTTGTTGAGGTGCCAAAAAAGTTCCCGCCCAGGAGGGAACAAAAAGACAAAGGCGCCTATCAAGAGTTGTAACCCCAACGCCCATAATACCAGTCTGAAATCAACGGCTTTGCGGTTGTTAGACAGCGCCCAACCGAGTGCCACCAAAACAAACAAACCCGCCAAACTTACCCAATTATAACTTTCCATCCCAAACCCGTTTATGTTTTTACCATTGCTATAACAATTGGTTGAGTTCAAACAAGGGCAACATCACAGCCAGCACAATAAAGCCCACCATCAGGGCCATGGCCAAGATCATCGCTGGTTCGAGCAGTGCCACCATGCGCTCGACGTTAGCCCCCATCTCCCGATTGAGGTTGTCTGCCACCTTTTCTAACATCGATTCCAATCGGCTCGACTCCTCACCCACCCGGATCATCTGTAACAGTCCCGCCGGAAAAAGCCCGGTTTTTCGCATCGCTGCCGAGAGGTCTAAGCCCTTGTTTGCTATGTCGTCAATCATTTGGTCCATCGGGCCCTCATAGACCCGATTAACCAACACCCCCCGCAAAATGGTTAACGCCTGTTTCATTTCCACCCCACTTTCGAGCAGGGTGCCTAAGGTCTGCACAAAACGGTAAAAAACCATCTGTCTGGCTAGATGGCCTACCACTGGAATTTTTAAGAGTACCTGATCGCGGTACAACAGCCCCTTTTCCGTCTTCTGCCAACGTCTTATGGAAAAAAACAGCACCCCCAAAAAACCGGCGGTGATCAAAAAATGATCGGTTAGCAGACTAGACATAAAAATCACAACCCTGGTAGGCAGGGGCAACTCCACCCTAAACTGGCCGAAAATCGGGGTGATTTTGGGCAAAATAAAGGTCATCATAAAGATCACAATCCCCATCCCCAACACGGACATAATCATCGGATAAATCAGGGCGTTTTGAATCTTTTGGGTCAGTTTTTCATTGTCTTCGCGAAAGCGGGTCAACTCCTCTAAAACCTTGGCTAAGGTGCCTCCAGCTTCGCCCGCGCGAACCATGGCCCGGTACATCTGGGGGAAATGTTGCGAGCGAGATTCCAAGGCTGCTGCCAAACTAGAGCCCTCGGTTATCTCCTGGCGAATGTCGGCCAATATGGGGCCAAAGGCCGGGTCCTGATTCTCTTGAATCAAAACCTCAAGGGCTTTATCGTAAGGGATTCCTGCGCCAGTGAGGACTGAAAATTGACGGGTAAAGGAGGTAATGGAGGCCTTAGAGATCCGGCCAGTGCCTTGGGTCCGTCGGCGAAGCGCCGAGCCCTTGTTTTTAGCCTCACCCAATTCGACTGGGAACAAACCCATCCCTTGCAACTTAAGTTGGGCTTGTTTGAGGTTTGGCGCGTCGAGTTGGCCTTTTTTGGTTTTGCCAGAGCTGTCAACCGCCTGATAATCAAAGAGGGCCACTTGGCTCCTGCTCTGGTTTATAGGGTTTTAGAAAACTTAACCTTCGGGGCCTGATCGCCCTTTAAGTAAGCATCAAAACGCATACAAATATTACGAACTAAAAGCTTGCCCCAATCTAGGACCTGAATATGGTCGGCCTCCACCTTAAGGAGCCCCTCCTCAACCATATCCTCAATACCGGCCAGTTCACCGGCAAAATAGGTCTTAAAATCCTGGTGGAAGGCGGCTTCAAACTCGACGAAGCTTAGGTAAAAGTGACACATCAATCGCAGAATGGTCCATTTGCGAATCCGGTCGTCCAGGCTTAGCCGAATCCCTTTGGCCCCGGCCAAGCCTTCAGCCTCAATCTGCTTTTGGTATTGGGACAGCGTTTTTTCGTTTTGTAAAAAATAATGTTCCGTCTCCCCGATCGAGGTGATCCCAATCCCCACCAGGTCCACCCCGGATTTTGGGCTATAGCCCATAAAATTTCGATAAAGCCGCCTCGAATGCTGAGCTTTTGACAATTCGTCGTCCGATTTGGCGAAATGGTCCATACCGATATATTCGTACCCTGCCCGACCAAAGGCCTCGATGGCCGCAAAAAAGATCTCTAATTTGACCTTTTCGTTGGGTAGGTCTTCCAAATGTATCAACTTTTGGTGGGGCAGTTGTTCAGGTAGATAGGCGAAGTTATATAACGCCAGTCGATCTGGCTTGAGGCTGATAACCTGCTCAAAGGTCTCCTTCATCGATTCCAAGCTTTGGTGTGGAAGGCCGTACATCAAATCCAGATTAACCCCTTTAAAGCCCAGTTTTCTGGCTAGGTCGATATGCGCCTTGGTGATCTCTAAACTTTGGATGCGATTTACGGCTTGCTGCACCTGGGGATTGAAGTCTTGAAGGCCTAATGACAACCGGTTAAACCCAAGCTCTGCCAGCATCTCCAACTGCCCATCGTGGGTCGAGCAGGGGTCCACCTCGATAGCCAACTCGGCCCCTTCTTCAAAAGTGAAATGCTCGCGCACTTTACCAATAATCTGTTTGAATTCAGCGTCTAGCAAAAAAGTTGGAGTCCCGCCGCCAAAGTGGAGTTGGCGAAGTTTTTTATGACTAAGGCCATAGCTCGCTAGTTTATCCAACTCGGCGAGTAGATAGGAAACGTAATCGGTCGCTTTGCCCTGATTTTGGGTGATCATGGTATTACACCCACAATAGCTACAGCGTTCGCGGCAGAAAGGGATGTGAAAATAGAGGGACAGAGGACGGTCACTGTTCGCTAGCTCGTGATACCACAATTTTTGGGTATCCAAATCCACCGGCCCCCAAACGGGCACGGTTGGATAACTGGTGTATCTAGGTCCTATAACGCTGTATTTTTGAATTAATCGGTCTGGTATGCGGTATATCTTATTCATAGCGGATTAAAAAAAATTGCCTTTGGATTCAGGAGCGGTAAAAACCAGATCGCCCCAACGTAATTTTCCCCGCCCAGCTTCTTCAACCCAGACCCAACTGCCTTCGGTACCTGATTCAGTCACTTTCCCCTTGGCAAGAATCTCTGAATACTCGATTCGACCCGTATTCACCCCTTCTTCCAATCCGCGCTCAATCCTTCGGCTTCTGAAAACGACCGGTCTTCCTGGCTTTACACCCTCAGCGGTCCCTAAGGAAATATGGACCATCTCCCGATCCCCGCGGGTCTGTAAAACCCAACCAATTATAGGGAAATGGGCCTGTAGCACAGGTTTTAGGTTTTCAATAATCCGATCTTGTTTGTCAGGGAGAAACTTAAAGGTTTCTGAAAAAACCAATTGTCCCGTGTCCACCTTAATCACCTTTAACCAAAATTGAACCTGCCGCTCCGCTTGGGTTTGTACCCTGAGTTGCCCAACAAATTGAGCGCCCATAGACTTGCCAAATTCCAAGGCTTCCATGATCGATTCAGGGCGTAGATTGCGCCATTTTTGATCCTTTAGAACCGCTTGAATTTGGGTGCGAGGGACTTGCACTAAGCCCGCTTGGGCAGCCAATTGGTCACTTACCAAAGCCAGCGTAACCAAATCGCTTTGTTCAAGCGGCTTTATTGGGTCTTTTTCTTCGAGCAGTAGCACCATTAAGGCGGGCTGATAAACCAGCTCCACTTCAGAAGGCGGAAAGGTGGTCTGCTCCTGGTCGAGTTGGGTTATCTCCAACCGCCGTGGGTCAGGCGCATGGGCGGTGCAGGCAGTTAATAGCCCCAAGCAAATTAGAAGTAATGTTTTTTTCATGGGGAATTCAGCCTAGGCCAAACCGAGTTGGAAGTAAAGGGCAAGCCCAAAGTCTCGCCCTTAACCCCTAGCCGCCCCGAAACTAGCGGAGCAACATAAAGCAGCCGCCAACGATAATCGTCGGGATGATTGCAGAAACAGCCAACCACAATGGCACCACCCCATCGGGGAAGTATTTACCCAAAATAGACTGACCCGCCGGGTTCGGCGCGTTGGCGATTACCGTTAACCCCCCGCCCGTAACTGCACCGGCGACAATGGCGTATTTGAGGCCATCGGAAAAGTCGGGCACCAAGGTCGATAGGTAGGTAATGGCTGCGTTGTCGTTAAACGCGGTCAAGAAGGTACCGGTAAGCATCAACGGCCATTCGGTCATAGAACCTAAAACCGGCTGAATCCACCAGCCTTGAAGACCCCCGTGAGTCACCAAGCCTCCCAAGAAGAAACCAACTAACATAGGAGGCTTCAGGTCTAAGCGGTTTTGGTGGTGTACGGTTGCTTGGTGGAAGCCCACATAAAACAGGAACCCGCCAATAAATAAGGCTGGGTAGTGAGCGTTCATTACCGTCCAGACCATAAAAAAGACGTTCGTACACATAATCCAGGTCGGCACCTTTTCTTCGCGAAGGTTCCAATCTATAGTTTTAGCGGTTTCATCGAGGGCATGGCCTTCTGGGCTGTCTAACTTCTTAAACTCCCAGCGGAAAGCCATAAAGTAGAGGATATTACTAATCAAGATCCCCAATGCCGCCTTCCACCCGAAATGGGTTGCCATAAAGGCCAAATCCCAACCCCAAGGTCCGGCTACCATTAGTACTGGCGGGGCCGCAAAGTGGGTAATCGTACCACCGACCGAAACGTTTACAAACAAAAGCCCGATCGTTGCGTATTTAAACTTGGAACTCGGTTTTTTGTTGTAAAACTGTTTGGAAAGTAACAACGCCGAAATGGTCATGGCCCCAGGCTCGGTAATAAAACTACCTAAAAGCGGCCCGATGGTTAATATGGCCAACCACCAAGCGGCAGTGCCCCCACCGATCAGTTTGGCGAAAACCCTTAAAAACATCTCCGCCAATTGGGTAATTGGTCTAGTCGCAGCTAGGGCCATAATGACCACCACAAACATCGGCTCCGTATAGTTCACATCGTTGATGTAATCAATAGGAGCGTGAGGCCCTTTGAAATAGGCGATAGCAAAAATCAACGCCAAGGTCCAAATCCCAAACACCGCTTCCACCTCGCCTAAGAAGTGGAACACTTCCGCTTTAAAACTCACCTCTTCCTTCACTTCACCGTGATAAAGAACGGTCTTTTCTTTGAGTTTTAATTTTTCAGCATGCGCGTGCGCGGCTTTATGAGCGGCGTGGGTAAACTTACTGGCCACAAAGGTATGCATAATGGCGAGCAAAAAGATCAAACTGGCGATTAGGTTAAGCGGCTCCGCTTGAATACGGATAAAAAGCCGTTCGCCAACCGATTTGCCTTCATCTGCGTAACTAGATAGGGGTGGAGGGAACTCAAACTCGCTATCGCCATGTCCCCCATGGGCATTTTGCCCCTCTTCTCTGGGTGGAGGCTGATAAGCAGAGGGCCGAATCGATTCATGAGTATTTAAAGGTTCAGCTTCGCCCGCTTGGGTAATACGGTCGTGATCAGTCGAAACCAGGGCTTCAGCCGACTCTTGAACCGGGGCAGCCTGGGTATTTTCCTCTAAGGCATATAAACCATTAGAACCGGTAGCTAACCCAAAGGTCAGGCAGAGCGCAAAAAGGGTTATAGCCCTTGAGAAGGTTTGCATGCATACTCCCAAAAAATTCTTTTGTTTACACGCCAAGGTTTAAAAAACCTAGATATCCCAGTACCAATATCCCAAATCAGTTCCCCCTTCAAGCATAATCTAGCTATCAAGGATGGACTCCCAAAAAAGGTAATCTCGTTTTTAGTCGGCATCTGGGTAAAAAAAATTTCGATTGGTGGTTGCATTTTTAAAACCTCTGTCTTAAAAAGGATATAAGCAGTACAAATGTTCTCTTTATTTAACGGGCCTTGCGGCCCCAGCCCTTGGGAAAAACTATGTGGGATAAGGAACGAACCCGAGCTATCGAGGGTGCCCTCTCGCAAATCGACCGGCAGTACGGGAAGGGTGCCATTATGCGAATGGATGATGGGGCCGTGGTCAACGCGCCTTCGGTATCAACAGGGATTTTAAGCTTAGACGTGGCCATGGGGATTGGCGGGATGCCCGTTGGTAGAGTGGTTGAGGTATATGGGAAAGAATCGAGTGGTAAAACCACTTTAGCACTTCACGCTATTGCTGAAGTACAAAAATCGGGTGGAGTCGCCGCTTTTATTGATGCCGAACATGCACTCGACGTTTCTTATGCCCGGCGTTTGGGGGTGAAAGTAGATGATCTATTGATTAGTCAGCCTGACTATGGCGAACAAGCCTTAGAGATTACCGATATCTTAGTCCGTTCAGGCGGGGTCGATCTGATTGTGGTGGATTCGGTAGCGGCCTTAGTGCCTAGAGCCGAAATCAATGGGGAAATGGGGGACTCTCACGTAGGTTTGCAGGCTCGGTTGATGAGCCAAGCGTTGCGCAAATTAACCGGTAACCTCAATAAGTCCCATTGCACCATTATTTTTATCAACCAATTGCGGATGAAGATTGGGGTTATGTATGGCAACCCTGAGGTAACAACCGGCGGAAACGCCCTCAAGTTTTATGCCTCGATCCGGCTGGATATCCGCCGGGTTTCAGACATTAAGCAAGGGGAACAAGTGGTGGGCAGTCGGGTGCGGGTCAAGGTGGTCAAAAATAAATTGGCACCACCCTTTAAGGTAGTCGAGTTCGACGTGATGTTTGGCACCGGGGCCTCAAAGGTCGGGGATTTACTAGACTTAGCCGCCGAGGCGGGGATCATTAAAAAAAGTGGGTCTTGGTACAGTTATGGTGACGAACGGATCGGCCAAGGTCGAGAAAACGCCAAGGCCTTTTTAGAGGAAAGAGCTGATATGGCCAAGGACCTAGATACCAAGGTTCGCGCTCATTTTGCGGTCTCTGAATTGCCCGAACCCCCGGCTAATGCAGACGCCCTTGAGGCCCCTGTTGACGCGGACGAGTAACCTCCAACAGGTACCAGGATAAGCCCACCCCTTAGGGGCTGGGCTTTTTTTAAATCAAAATCCTTTATTTGCCCCTTGCCCTTGTCTAATTTCTGCCCTATATTGAGGCAGTGTTAGCACTCAATTGTTATGAGTGCTAACTTAAAAAGACTCTTATACCAGGGTGTTACCCTTTTTTCTTAACCATTAATCGAGACGCTTAGCATGAAGATCAGACCGTTGCACGACCAAGTGATCGTCAAACGCAAAGAAGCCGAAAACAAGACCGCCAGTGGGATCATTATTCCTGATACGGCTAAAGAAAAGCCTATTGAAGGCGAAATCATTGCGGTCGGCGCTGGCCGACGCAAAGACGACGGCCAATTGATTCCCTTGGACGTAAAAGTTGGAAATCGGGTGCTTTTTGGCAAATATAAGGGCACCGAGATCACTATCGACGGTGAAACGCTGTTGATGATGAAAGAAGACGACATCTTTGGGATCATCGAAGGCTAATCCACTTTTAGCATCCAAAAACGAACCAAAAACCTACCTACAAGAAGGAATACAACATGGCGAAACTGATTAAGTTCGGTGAAGACAACCGCGCTAAGATGCTGGCTGGGGTGAACCAACTGGCTGACGTAGTCAAGGTAACCTTGGGGCCAAAAGGCCGTAACGTGGTTATCGAAAAATCCTTTGGTGCGCCCCTGATTACGAAAGACGGGGTGACTGTTGCCAAAGAAATCGAGTTAGAAGACAAAATCGAAAACATGGGTGCCCAGATGGTTAAGGAAGTTGCTTCCAAAACCTCGGATACCGCTGGCGATGGCACTACTACCG
>MFNE01000052.1:0-1833 GCA_001783695.1 Candidatus Lambdaproteobacteria bacterium RIFOXYD2_FULL_50_16 | reverse complement strand
AAGGCGTTAAAAACGTGGCGGCTGGCTCTAACCCCATGGAACTCAAGCGGGGGATCGAAGCCGCCGTTGAGGTGGCGGTAGCTGCCTTAAAAAAGTCGAGTAAAAAGGTCAGCAATAACCAAGAAATCGCGCAAGTTGGCACCATTTCGGCCAACAACGACGAAACCATTGGTAACATTATTGCTGAAGCGATGGACAAGGTGGGTAAAGACGGTGTGATCACCGTAGAAGAAGCCAAAGGCTTGGACACCAACCTGGACGTAGTCGAAGGGATGCAGTTTGACCGTGGTTACCTTTCCCCTTATTTTGTTACCGATTCGGACCGGATGGAAGTGGTATTAAAAGACCCTTACATCATCCTTTCGGAAAAAAAGATTGGCAATATGAAAGACATTTTGCCGGTCTTGGAAGTGATCGCTAAAGAAGGCCGGCCCTTCTTAATCGTTGCCGAGGACGTGGACGGAGAGGCGCTGGCTACCTTAGTAGTCAACCGCTTGCGGGGCACTTTGCAGTGCTGCGCGGTTAAAGCTCCTGGCTTCGGCGACCGCCGCAAAGCCATGCTCGAAGACATTGCGACCTTGACCGGTGGCGAAGTGGTCTCCGAAGATCGCGGCATGAAACTCGAAGACTTGACGGTTGCTCAATTAGGCACCGCCAAAACCATTACCATCGACAAAGACAACACCACGATTGTCGATGGCAACGGGAATCCCGAAATCATCAAGGCTAGGGTCAACCAAATCCGCAAGCAGATGGAAGAGACCTCTAGCGATTATGACCGGGAGAAAATGCAAGAACGTTTGGCCAAATTGGTCGGCGGGGTTGCCATTATCAACGTCGGGGCTGCTACCGAGTTGGAAATGAAAGAGAAAAAGGCCCGCGTTGAAGACGCCTTACATGCGACCCGCGCGGCCGTAGAAGAAGGTATCGTTCCTGGCGGCGGGGTTGCCCTCCTTCGGGTTCGCGCCCAAGTAGAAGCGGCGGCTCAAAAACTCGAAGGCGACCAAAAGATCGGGGCGATGATTATCGCTAAGGTTTTGGAGGCTCCTTTGCGCCAGATCGTTTCCAACGCCGGTCTTGAAGGCGCGGTGATTGTAAACCGGGTCCTGGAACTGCCCGAAAACGAAGGCTTCGACGCCCGCGCCGAGGTTTACGTGAACATGGTGGAAAAAGGCATCATCGACCCCACTAAGGTAACCCGCAACGCACTGCAAAACGCCGCGAGCGTGTCCGCCCTCCTGATCACCACCGAGGCTTCGATCTCCGAAGCTCCAAAGAAGGATAGCGGCGAAGCTAGCCCGGCTGGCGGTATGGGTGGAATGGGCGGCATGGGTGGAATGGGTGGCATGATGTAAGCCTCCTTGCGTCAACGGTCCCTGGCCTCTGTGGCCAGGGATTTTTAAAGTTGGCGCTATTTTGTATCCAGTATCGCTTAGTTACCTCTGCAAAACTCAAGTCTTGGACTACTGCGTCTGGGGCTTGAGTTTTTTTTTGCGTTCTACTTTGAATCGTCCAAGCCCGGACTTTGTGCTATTGTGGCAAAAGGGTCCCTGGCTTTCGCGTTAAAACCCTAGCCTTGTTTTATAAATATCAACGGCACACTTTTCTCCAAAGCGGGCTTCATCTTGGCCTTTTGCTCACCTAGCTGGGCAACCTAAAAACTCAATCAAACTAGACGACTAGGCCACCAGAATCGTTATTCTCTACCAAAACCTCGATCTCCGAAGCAGGATACCGGCGAAGCTAACCGGCAGGGGGCATGGGGCATGGGGCATGGGGCATGGGGCATGGGGCATGGGGCATGGGGCATGGGGCATGGGGGAAGGAGGAAGG
>MFNE01000051.1 GCA_001783695.1 Candidatus Lambdaproteobacteria bacterium RIFOXYD2_FULL_50_16 | reverse complement strand
CCCTGGTAATGGCGGGATCGAGACCTTGGCTAACTGTTGGGGATTGACCGATCTGGACCAAATTTTAGAAAAGGCCCAAGCCACGGGGATCGAATTGGCCTTTATTGGCCAAGAGGATTACCTGGTCCTGGGGTTGGCGGACCGGTTTCGAGAACTGGGAATTTTAGTGGTGGGCCCCTCGGCCAAAGCCGCCCAATTAGAAGGTTCCAAGGCCTTCGCCAAAGAATTCAAAAAAAAATACAACATTCCAACCGCACCTCATGAAACTTTTACCGATTACAAACTCGCCTTAGCACACCTTAACGAAATCGAACCTCCATTCGTTATTAAAGCCAGCGGCCTAGCCGCTGGGAAAGGTGTCGTAATAGCTGAAAATCTGCTTATAGCAACTTTGGCGATAGATGATATGTTGCAAAGTGGCAAATTTGGATCGGCGGGAGAGACTATTGTCGTAGAGGAGTTTATGGAAGGGGAAGAGGCTAGTTATTTTATCTTCACCGATGGCGAGTCCTATGTGAGCCTGCCCAGCCTGCAAGACCACAAACGAATCTTTGAACTCGACCGGGGGCCCAATACGGGCGGCATGGGCTGCTACGCCCCGGCCCCGATTCTCACTCCGGCGGTCGAGGCTCAGGTAATCAAAGAAATTGTCGAACCCACCTTAAAAGGTATGGAGGCCGAAGGGCACCCCTACCAAGGGGTGTTATACATCGGCCTGATGATTAAAGACGGCTATGCCCGAGTGGTCGAATACAACATCCGCTTTGGTGACCCTGAATGCCAGCCCTTGATGATGCTTTTTGACGGGGATTTGATCGAACTAGGTAAAAAACTAGCCCAGGGCAAACTCAACCAATTCCAACCTCGTTGGAAACCTCAGGCGGCGGCCTGCGTGGTGTTGGCCGCCCAGGGATATCCAGGGGCCTATACCAAGGGCCATGTGATCCAAGGGCTCGAAGAGGTTAATCAGGGTTCTGAAATTCAAGTCTTTCATGCGGGCACCAAACGGGACCAAAATCGCTACTTAACCAACGGGGGCCGGGTGCTTTCGGTGACCGCTCTAGGGGACGATTTAGAAGCAGCGCTTAAAAAAGCCTATCAAGAAGCGGCCAAGATCCACTGGCCAGGGCGCCAAATGCGGCGCGACATTGGCTTAAAGGGCCTAAAAAAGGGACTCCCCCATGGCCCCAAGGTGGGGATTGTAATGGGCAGTGCTTCTGACCTGAAAGTGGCCGAAAAAGCGACCCAACTTTTTAACCAATTTGGCATCGAATATAAACTAACCATCGCCTCGGCTCACCGCACCCCAGAGCGGGCGCGGAAGTTTGTTGAAGACTGCACCCTTTTAGGGGTTGAGGTTTTTATCGCGCTGGCGGGAATGGCCGCCCATCTGCCTGGAGTTGTGGCGTCGGAGACGGGCCTACCGGTGATTGGGGTACCGATTGCGTCGGGGGCTTTAGTGGGTCAAGACGCGCTGTTGGCGATTGTGCAAATGCCGCCTGGGATTCCGGTGGCTACCGTCGGGATTGACCGCGCGGACAATGCGGCGGTTTTGGCCTTACAGATCCTATCCATCAAATACCCAGCATTCAAAGCGGTCCATTTCGAATATCGTTTGCAAATGGAACAAGCGGTGATTGAATCTAGCCCCAATTAAAAATGAAAGTGCCCACAGCGGTGATCATTTCAGGGGCAGGCAGTAATTTACAGGCGATTATCGACTACTGGAAAGCCTGCGACCCGGCCTATGATCTAAAATTAGTTATCAGCAATCAAGCCCAAGCTAAGGGTTTGGTGCGGGCGGTTAAGGCCGGTTTGCCGGTGATGGTTATCGACCATAAAAAATTTGCTACTCGCGAAGCCTTTGACGCAGATTTGCACCAAAGCTTAAAGGATCAGGGGATCGAATTGATTGCACTGGCTGGGTTTTTGCGACTTTTAAGTGATAAATTTGTGAAGGACTGGGCAGGCAAGATGATCAACATTCATCCCAGTTTGCTGCCCGCTTTTCCAGGGCTAAAAACCCACCAAAAAGCGCTTAAATATGGGGTGCGCTACTCGGGGTGTTCGGTTATTTTTGTGGACGAGGGGGTTGATTCGGGAGCCATTATTGAGCAAGCCGTAGTGCCGGTTTTAGATGGTGACACCGAAATGGACCTTGCACTTCGTGTGCTCAAAGAGGAACATCGGATTTTCCCCTTGGCCTTAGACGAGGTGGCCCACGGGCGGGTCAAGCTGGTGGATGGCCTCGTCGTCCGCACTCCACAAGACGACCAAGAAGGAGTGAAAAAATTATGAAAAAGTTAGATTGGTTATACTTTCGCAACGGTTGAACCAGTTGCAAAAAAGCTCAAGAGGTGCTTGAGCAAAAGGGCCTAGAGGCTCAAAAGCGGGTGTTGACCAGTCAGGCCAGCTTCGATGGCGAAGGAACCTGGACCCTGCTTAAAGACGCGGATCGGATCGAAATCGCCAAAGGCAAAAAGCTTTTGATTTTTGATCCTAAAACAGATGACCCTCAGGTGATTTTGGACGCGGCTATAGGCCGCTCAGGAAATCTGCGGGCCCCCGCCATGCGCGAGGGAGCGGTTTGGTACATCGGGTTTCACCCCGATTTTTTTTGAAACTAAGCCCTTGGGGCTAAGGCGAGAAGAGATATGGCCAACGTGATCGTAGTCGGCGCTCAATGGGGCGACGAGGGCAAAGGAAAGCTAGTGGACATTCTGGCCGAAAAGGCAAAGGTTGTGGTCCGTTACCAAGGGGGCAACAACGCCGGCCATACGGTAATGTTTGGCGACAAAACCTTTATTTTGCACCTGATTCCCTCGGGGATTTTGCAAGACAATGTAGCCTGTGTTTTAGGCAACGGCATGGTGATTGATCCCAAGGCTTTGCTTAAAGAAATCGACGAGCTAAAAGTTTTGGGGATTAGTGTTGAGGGGCGGCTGAAGATCAGCGACTCGGCCAATTTGATTATGCCTTACCACATCCTCCTTGATCAAGCCCGCGAAGCCCGAGCGGGCAAAAATAAGATTGGCACTACCGCAAGAGGGATAGGCCCGGCCTACGAAGACAAAGCCGGTCGCCAAGGGATTCGTTTTGTAGAGATTGGCCGTGATTCTCGGTTTAAGTCCAAACTGGACCTGTTGGTTGAGGACAAAAACCTCTACCTCAAACATATTTTAGGTCAAAAAAACGGTTTCCTCGACTCTGATCAGGTCTTTGAAGATTTGATGGCGCAGTACCAACGGATTGAACCCTTTTTGTGTAATAGCCAAAAGTTTTTGGCTGAAGAGATGGAAAAAGGGGCACACCTCCTTTTCGAAGGGGCGCAAGGTACCTTTTTAGACGTAGATCATGGCACCTATCCATACGTTACCTCCAGCAACACTGTCGCCGGGGGTGCTTGCACCGGGGCTGGGGTGCCGCCGACCAAGATTGACCGGATTGTTGGGGTGGTTAAGGCCTATACCACTAGGGTAGGCTCGGGCCCCTTCCCTACCGAATTAAATGACGCCGATGGCGCACATCTTTCTAAGGTTGGCCATGAATTTGGGGCCACCACTGGGCGGGCAAGGCGCTGTGGCTGGTTTGACGCTTGTATGCTGACTGATTCGGTTAGGATCAACGGATTTACTGATTTGGGGATCACTAAACTAGACGTAATGGACGGGATGGAGGTCATTAAGATTTGCACCCATTATATTGGACCCGATGGGGAGCGGATCGACCACTTTCCCCATAGTCTGTCTTTGCAAGAAGAATTAAAGCCCGTTTACGAAGAGTTTCCAGGTTGGAAACAAAGTATTCGCGGATTAACGGATTTCGAACAACTGCCCGAGAACGCCAAGGCTTATTTAAAACGGATCGGCGAGCTTTTAAAAGTGCCCGTTTTTATGGTAAGTACAGGCCCCAAACGAGAAGAAACGATTATATTAGGGGACCTGTTTACCCCTAGAGCCTGAACTGGCGTATAAAAAACCGAAGGGGAATTCGAAAATTGATTGCATTTTAGAAAGGTTCTGCTAAATCTCGTGATGCAACCTTTACAAACTCCCTTTTTCAAACAAAACCCACAAGGAGAACGGATCAATGAGCGACAATATGACCAAGGCCGAATTAGTAGCCGAAGCCGCCGCTGCTGCTGGGACTACAAAAGCCGCAACCGAAAAAGTGCTTAACGCAGTGTTAGGCTCGATTCAAGGCGCGCTGGTCGCTGGCAAAAATGTGACTCTAGTTGGCTTTGGGACTTTTACCACGGCAGGACGCCAATCGCGCGAAGGCCGTAATCCCAAAACCGGTGCTAAAATCAAAATCCCCAAGGCTCGGGTAGCTAAGTTCCGCCCAGGCAAAAAACTTCGGGAAACGGTAAACAAGAAGTAATTGTTTCCCAAAACAAAAAAAGGGGGGGGAGAGACTTTGTCTTTCCCCCCTTTTTTTTTAAGACGGTTCCCAAAGGCTAATCTTCCCAGCCACCTATACCTAACCCAAGCCTTATCTTTTCTCACCTACTTGTTTGTAATTTTCATGTATGAGACCCTTAAGTCGTTACATTTGATCTTTGTGATCTCTTGGTTTGCAGGTTTGTTTTATCTGCCCCGGCTGTTTGTTTATCACGCGAGTACCGAGGACCGGCTTGGAATCGAGCGGTTTAAGGTGATGGAGCACAAACTGTTTAACTACATCATGACCCCGGCCATGATTTTAGCCTTGGGCGCAGGGACTTGGCTGTGGCTTGGTTTCGGATTTGAAGGGGGCTGGTTACACCTGAAATTATTGCTAGTCGTGCTTTTGGTGATCTACCATTTTTTTTGCTATCGCTTTATGATCCTCTTCGCTGAAGAACTAAACCCACACTCTGAACGATTTTACCGCATTTTTAACGAAGCCCCCACTCTGTTATTAGCGGGGATTGTGTTTTTAGTGGTGTTTAAGCCTTTTTAAACAGAGCTTTTCTTTGCGAAGCCCCACCAAATCAGTACGGAGCCAGCCTTGGGATTGATAAAACGCTAGGGCAGGCAGGTTATTTTTATCAGCCAACAGTTGCAACCTTGTGCAACCTTGGGCCGCCGCCTTTGCTTCGAGCGCGTCTAAAATCGCCCGGCCAAGCCCTTCCTTTCGCCAAGCGGGCAAAACCAACAAATCCTCGATAAGCCCCACCGGTCCCCCTTCGGCAGTAGAAATCAAGATTTGCAAACTCCCCATGCCCACTACTTGTCCATTGATCTCGGCCACCAACACACAAGCGTTGGGTTCCTGAAGCATTAGGTCTAAACCTTGGCGTTGTTTTTCAGGATTCACTGCAAAATCAGCTTCAATAGAAAAAAGCTGTGCTAAAAGATCAATTAACACCGGGAGATCTTTGTTTTGAGCAGGACGGATCAGAGGGAGCATTTTATTTTCCTTTAAGGTGATTTCAATCTAAAAGAGCCGAGAATAAACCGGCAAGGGAGAGATTGAATATTATAGGTTGGAAATTTTTAAACAAGTCTTATAAACTGCGCCCAATGGCTCACCTCAAATGGAGTTTGTTATGGATATCGAATTTCACTACTACCTCACCGGCATCATCGCCTACCGCGCCGGATTTTCTGCCGAATCCGCCCATACCATTGCTTACGCTTCGCAGTTTGTAGATGACAATAATGAAAGCCTAAATCTGTCTTATAAAAATCAGCCCTACCGAAATTTCATCTCCCAAACGATGAATATTCTTAAGCCTAAAGAAAGCTTGATGCGTATTTATCCAATTTTTCACTTTTTGCCGGGTGAAATTGCTGATCAAGGGGCCTGTCGTATAGATGGCATGGCAAATCTTCTCAACTGCACTCCCAATAGTTCGAATGCTAATCGCTTAATGGAACATGTTTTTGGGCAAAAAGCTATAAAGGACAATAAATTACATCAAATTGGCGTAGCAAGTCATACTTACGCGGATACTTGGGCACACCAAAACTTTGTTGGTTGGCACAACCCTTTAAACGGAATTGGAAAATTGCTTACGCCCAACATCGGGCATGCTGACGCTCGGCATCATCCCGACTGGGTAGGCCATATTTGGCAAGACGAGCGGTTAGCCCAGAAAACGGTCAATAACAATATCCGGTTTATTGAGGCCTCCGAGCATTTGTATAACCATTACCTATCGTTTTTAGGTCAAGGTGGAAAAGAATATTCGGACCACTCACCCCTACCCTGGACACAATTAAAAGCGGAGCTTTTGCAATTAATGGGTGAAACCTGGGAAGGTGATGAATTAAGTTTTTATGATCAGCGAGTTGAAGGGTATTTAAAACACCCATTGTGGAAAATTTTATCTCCCAGCGGAGAACACCGTTTTAACGAACTAGCCTGGCAAGAGGCGGCTATAAAACATATTCCCCATTTTCCCCCTAAGATTTTTGGTTGGGACTTATTTCCAGACGAATATCATATTATAAACGAGGAACAATTCGAAAAAAGTGACTGGTACAAGTTCAAAGAAGCCGTGCGCGAACAAGAAGAATTTGTAATCAATAACATTTTGGCGGACACTTACCAGCAAATGGAGATTAACTTAGTCAATTACGCTATCAAAGGGCCAAGTTAGGTTCCAACAAACCCAATTAGAACCCAACTTCGTTAATGGTTATACCCTAAAATTGCACCTGCCGGTCGAGGTTTCGGTAGTTGACCGCTTCGGCGAGGTGGACCTCGCCGATATCAGGGGCGCTGGCTAGGTCTGCGATGCTGCGGGCGACCTTTAAAATGGAGTCATGCGCCCGCCCAGAAAGCCGAAGCCGCTCCAAAGCCATCTTTAACATCTGGTGCCCAGCCGAGCTAAGGCGGCAAAAGCGTTCGACCTCTTTGTGGGTCATATTGGCGTTATAACGAGTGGGGCTTTGGGCGAAGCGGGCTAGCTGAATCTGCCGGGCCTGTTCAACCCGCTGGCGAATCTGCCGACTAGGCTCACCCTTTTTTGAAAAATTGATTTCCTCATAACTAAGGGCAGGCATTTCTACTTGAATATCGATCCGGTCCATCAGGGGGCCAGAGATACGCCCGCGATATTTGGCCACCTGGGTCGGACTACATCGGCAGTCTTTTTTAGGGTCCCCCAAATAACCACAAGGGCAAGGGTTCATGGCTGCGACCATCAGAAAATCAGAGGGGAACATTAGGCTTGATTTAGCCCGGCTAATCGTGATTTTCCGGTCTTCTAAGGGTTGGCGCAGTAGATCGAGAATATGCCTGGGATATTCGGGCAGTTCGTCTAAAAACAAGACCCCATGGTGGGCTAATGAGACTTCGCCCGGCTTGGGGAAGGTACCCCCGCCGATCAACCCCGCTCCCGAAACACTATGGTGAGGGCTTTGGAAGGGACGGTGCGCCAACCGCTCTTTCATGGGATCTAGTCGCCCCGCAACCGAATGAATCTTGGTGGCCTCTATGGCCTCCTCAAAACTCATTTCTGGCAAAACCCCTGGCAACCGCTTGGCCAACATCGACTTCCCCGTCCCCGGCGGGCCGCAGAAAACTAAATTGTGCCTTCCTGCCGCTGCAATTTCCAAGGCCCTTTTGGCAGTTTCTTGGCCCTTTACATCCGCAAAATCGAGATCATCCGCTAAGGCCGCTTGGGCCACACTGGGCTCGGGCAGGGTGCGAGGCAAAAGGGCGTGTCCCTGGACATGTTGGATTACCGCACCTAAATGATCTGCCGCGAACACCTCTAATCCTTCAACTAAACTGGCCGAGGGGGCATTTTCTTTGGGTACGATTATCTCGCTAATCCCGGCCTGTTTGGCGGCTAGCGCCATCGCCAATACCCCGTTAACCGGCCTAATCCGCCCTTCAAGGCTCAATTCTCCGACTAACATTCGCCCGCTTAAGGCCCCTGGGCTAAGTTTTTCGGCGGCCTCCAATACAGCGAGGGCGATAGGCAAATCAAATCCGGTTCCCATCTTAGGCAGGTCGGCCGGGGCCAGGTTCACCACCACACGGCGTATGGGAAAGCCCCCTGCCCCATTGTTTAAGGCGGCCGTGATGCGGTCTCTCGACTCGCGAATCCCAGAGTCGGGCAGTCCAACGATGGTAAAGTTACCTAGTCCAATGGAAACGTCTGCCTCCACTTCAACGAGATAAGCATCGACGCCCAATATGCTGGCAGTAAAGGCAGTTGAAGTAGCCATCGGTCGGTTATTTGAAAACTTTGTCAATCATACTTGTCAACCATGCCCTAATCTACCCCATAAGCGAACAAATGTGTACCTTTTTTTAAAAAGAAAGTTGTCCTAGCTTTTTAACTCCCTATTTTTTAAAGATTGCTCCCTTCTCAAACAACCTCCAGTCCTTATTTGGCGTAAATTATTTGGGAATGCTCAAGCCAATCCTAATTACCCTCTTGCCCCAAACCGAAGCATCTAGTAGGTATGGGGAAAGCGCCTGCCGTTGGGCGGGGCCACGATCTAAGCATACGAACCTATCCAACACAATGCATTTTAATATCCTACCCTCGGTTGACCAGCGTATCCACACTTGGATGCAGCAGCAAGACAAGCTCACCAAGTCGGACAAAGACGCGAAGTTCCGCTTTTCCATTACCCTCAGCCGCGAGTTTGGTTGCGAGGCTTACCCTTTGGCGCTCGCACTTAAGGAAAAACTAGAAGCCCATGATCCGGGGCACCAGTGGACTATTTTTGATCGTGCCTTGATCGATCAAATCATGGTGGACAACAATATCAGCCGCTCGGTTTTAGAAAAGTTTGGTACCAAAAACGTCTTTTATGACTCCCTACTCTCCAACCTTGATCCCCATTGGACCAGTGATTCAGAGGTTTACGAGCTGATGGTTAAAACCATTTTGTCTTTGGCCGAGGCTGGACGCGGAATTTTTGTGGGTCGAGGGGCTTCGGTAATTACCTCCGAGATGAAACGCTGCTTCCACTTCCGCTTGATTGCCGACAAAGAATGGCGTATTGAGTCGCTGATGTCGCGTGGCGAGATGACTCGCGAAGAGGTGAGCGAGTTGATGCAAGAACGCGAAAAAGAGCGTGAACGTTTTATCAATCGGTTTTTAGGGGTTAATATTAACGCCGCTGAAAATTACCATTTGGTAATTAATAACGGCAAATCCAGTGTAGAAGAGATGGCCAGGACTGTGATCCACCATTCTCTATTACATATGGACAATCTGGTTCAAAGCAAGAGTTAGGGGGCCCTTCAGGTCCACCCTAATCCTATCGCTGTCTTTACAATCGGGCCTGAATGCTGCATCGTTGAGCCAAGATTCTGGTTTTTAGTAGCACCCACCTGACCCAATTGCATGGCCGACGAAGCAAATAAAGCCCCAGCTGGTGAAGAAAAAATCCCCTTCGCCCCGGCGCCCAATGACGAACTGGAACTCCCTGTAGAGAGTGCCGAGCAAACGGCACATCAAGGGCAGATCAAATTGATCCAGGAGATTATGGGCAAGGAAACCTTTATCGATCCTTTAAACTCTGAACAGATCACCAAGGCTTACGCCCATTATGATCGGAGTTCAGAGAAGATGATGGAGGTTTTGCTAACCAGTTTTAAGACCTATTGCCGCAAATCCATCCGCGAAGCAGCTTTGATTCGGGTCAAAAACGAGGTGGCGACCATGTTGTTTGACGAAGCGGAAATGGCTAAACGCCAAGCAGTCGAGGAGCTTTCCAAACACATCCAGACAGACGAACATTTAGAGCGCCTCTTGGCGATGTTATTGTTTAAAAATCACTTTTGGAATTGGCTGCGCTTTGGTCTAAAAGAGATTTTTAAGGAGCAACGAGCCCAGCCGGGGCACCAGATTAACCAATATCTAAACCGCCGCTTCCACCGCCTCAAGGGGGAAAAGGGCTTTCACACCGTCGCCGATTTGATTAATCACGACCTGACCGAGATCGTCAACACCTTCAAATCACAGGTGATGAAGTCTGGGCTGAAGATCTTCGATCCGCCCCAACAACCGCCTACCACCTAGCCCATTAAGCAAGCCTTCGGCCCCCTCATCCCCCAAAAACCGGCAGCTATCTTTGCCCGCAGATTCAGGCGAACCACCTTCAATTTTTTTTGGGCGCTAGGATCAGATGATCAACAATACTTGGGTAGGTAGAACCTCGAAGCGCGCGGGGAGAAAGCCGGGGGCTTCGCCGTCTAAGTCTAAGGGGACTCGTTCGGCAGAGGTGGCCTCTAGGGTTTTGACCGAATAACGAAACACTCCAGGCACTTTTAGGTGGGTGCCTTTATAGATCTTAGGGAAATTTTGTAGTGACTGTAATAAGTTGAAATCGCTTAAGATAACTAATTCCATCCTCCCGTCGTCCAGAGCCGCACCCGGCGCAATCCACATCCCGCCACCGAAAAACTGGCCGTTTGCCAAAGCGACGGTTTTGATCTTAAGTTCCATGGGTCTTTGGCCGTCTAGGCTTAAGGAAACCTTGGGGTTGGAGTAGGTTAGCATCCCCTCTAGGCTGGCGGTCATAAAACTAGTTTTTGCCGAAAAAAAGTTCTTTTTGTGCCTATGCACCAACCCAGAGACGTGCCCCGCCAGTCCAAAACCGCCGACGTTGATAAAATAACGGGTTTCATCGCCCCCCTGGGCGTTTTTAAACTGGACTAGGCCCACATCACATCGGTGCCGGTCCCCCCGGTGAATCCGCTTAACCTGCTCTTCTAACAAAGGTTTTAATCCATAATTGCGGATAAAATCGCAGCCTGTTCCTTGGGCTAAAATCGAGAGGGCCGCGTCAGGGTTGATCGGTTTTTGGTCTTTAAAATAGCCATTGACCAATTCGTTGAGTGTTCCGTCCCCGCCGATGGCGACCAGATGGTCAAAGCCGTCTAAAAGAGCTTCCTTGGCCAGCTCGGTGGTATGGCCCGGTCCTTCAGTTAGCGCAAGTTCAATATGGCTGGTTCCAGGGCGTAACAAATCGAGGTAAAGCCCGCCCAATTTAGCCGCTTGGCCTTTGCGGCCTAAGGGATTGAGGATCAGCTTGCGGCGCATCTTAGGCCCTAGGGAACTCGAACTCCTGGCCCTTTTGGACAAAGCCTAAAAAGCCGTCTTTGACTGCGTCGAATTGAGGGTTGGGCTGGTAGTGGTAAAGCCAAGTTTTGGCGCGAAATTCTTTGGGCAACTTGCGCAGTTCTTGGTAGTGGCAATGCACCAACGAAGGGGGGCCTTTGGTTTCACAGTCATGAAAAATCAAGGCCGATTTAGCACCGATTTTTTCTAAAATTTCAGGCGCAAAGATGGTGTCGGTGCTGATAAAAACCGGTTCCCTCCCTGGAGCCTCGATCAGCAAACCGTAGCTATAAAGATTGCCCAATTTGGTCATCACATGGGGCATCTTATACAAACTAAACCGGACCCCTTCCCAGACAAACTGCCCATTCTCCTTTTGGAGCCGCAGATCGAAAAAGGAGGAGAGGTCTCGCGGATAATCGTCAACACAACTAAGCCCACCCTTAAGGCTATGCTCCCAGGCTTCTTGAGCCAGGTTTTCTTCGATAAACAGCTTTGGCCGGGGCAGGCTGGGCGCAAAAAAAGTGGCGTAAGCGAGCCATTCGACCCCGCCGAGATGGTCGGCATGTTGGTGACTTAAATACAAGGCGTCAATCTGTCCCACCCCAACCCCCGCTTCGGCCATAGCGAAACGCAGATCCGAACCACAGTCGATCAAGAGCTTTTTGCCCGAATCGGCGGTCAAAAGCATATTGGATTGAAAATATTCGGCTGTGGTGAACGCAGCGCCCACACCGAGAAATAGAATCTTCATGTATCGCCAATAGGGTGAGTACTCCACCTTATCTAGGGCATTTAGCCACAAAAGGCCAGGATTTTTTGTTTGGCCGGTTGGCGGTTAAGAAGGACTGAAAAAAAGGGGGCGGCGCGCTATCTGGGATGGGAAAGGGCCTATCCAGCAGGAGGCTGCTAGGGATTTAGAGGCCGCACTGGTGATTGCTAGGGGTGACTTGAGGCCGCCTTGGTCCGCTGTGAGGGCGGCCTGGGCGGCGGTTAGGGGGGCGGGTTTTTGGCAGAGGGCCTTCGAGCCCTCCTTGACCCAAGGGGGCCTTAAGGTTCCACTTAGTTAAGGAGGATAGACCCGTTTAAACCCGAAACCGGTTGACCTCTTGTTTAAGCCGGTCCGCCATTTTGGAGAGGTCTTCGATAGTCGCTTCGACTTGAGTAACGGAACTGGCCAGTTCATTCATCGCGGAAGAGTTGCTGTCAGAGACTTTAGCAATCTCTTCAACCGCCAAACTAATCTCCCGAGCCCGCTGGTTTTGTTCGGTCATTCCTAAAGTCATTTCGTTGATACTTTTAGAGATTTGCCCAACTTGATCGGTGATTCCCCGCAGCGTTTGCCCGGTTTTACCCACCACTTCGGTGCCCTCTTTGACGTTGGCGCTACTCACCTCGATCAAATTGCGAATTTGATTCACCTGGGTGCCAGAGCGATCTGCCAGATTGCGCACCTCTTCGGCCACTACCGCAAATCCCTTGCCCTGTTCTCCCGCCTTTGCCGCTTCAATAGCGGCGTTGAGGGAAAGCAGGTTGGTTTGGTTGGATATTTCAGTGATCACGTTAATAATACTGCCAATCTTATTCGAGGACTCACTGATTTTTTCAATCGCCTTTTGGGTGTCGTTCATCGACTGCTGGCTATTTCGAGCCCCGGTCTGCGCTTGGCTTGAAAGCCCAGAAATCTCGCCCGATGCCTTGGCCATGTCGTTAACCGACTGGGCCAACTCGCCTAGATTGGTGCTCATCTCGGTGGTCGCGCTAGCAGAGGACTCGATCCCTTGGTTGACCTCTTCGGTCGCTTTTTGGATCTGGGTGGCTGTTGCCGAAAGCTCCAACGTAGCTGCCGAAAGGGTGTCGGTGCCTTCCGCAATTTTTTGAAAACTAGATTGTAAACTATCTAAGAGATGGTTCATGGCTACCGCGATTTCGCCCACCTCATCTTTATTTTCGACGGCGATCCGCTGGGTAAAATCCTTGTCTTGTTCGATATGCACCATCATTTTGGTCAATTTGAGGATTGGCCCAGTGATTTTGTTGGTGAAAATCAAAGCAATAAACACGACTAAAACAGAGATTACCAGTGCCAGAACGGCCATATACAACTCAAGTTTGCCAATCGCAGCTAGGGCCTCACCTTCGTCCATCTCGGCCATTAGCACCCAAGATACGTCCTCAACCTTCAAAGGGCGGTAAGACGAAAGGGCTGCAACACCCCGGTAGTCGTCATAAATCTCATGGTCAGTCTTACCGGCGAATGCAGCCTCAGTGCCTGGGGTTCTAACCGTTTGCACTCCAATCGCAGTGCCAGTATTTTCAATTTTTTTAGCGTCCGTCTCACTCATCCCCACTTGGCGCATTAGCTTCAAATAGCCAACTTTGTCTTCAATCAAAAAGCGGGGCTCGCTCCTTAATCTAAAATCGTCGCCAACCAAATAGGTTTCCCCACTTTCTCCCAACCCTGTTTTTTCCCACTCTTTGTTCGAGGTCATGATGTTGTTGATTTTATCAACGGGCATCTGGAACACCAATACACCAACCAATTCAGAGCCTTCGTAAATGGGTGAGGCAATAAAGCTGGCAGCGGAGGCGTAGCTGGGGGGGTAGCTTTTGAAGTCAACTAGCTTAACAAAGCTACGGTCACCCGAACTGGCAGCCGCCTTAAAGACCTCGGCTAAATTGGTGTTTTGGTAAGGACCGTTTAAGAGGCTATTGGCGAAATCGGCCTCTTTAAACACCGAATAAATAACCTGGCCCGATTTAGGATCAATCAAAAAGATGTCGTAAAACCCAAACTTCTCTAGGTAGTTACGAAAAAACGGATGAAACTTTGCGTGCGCCTTGGCGTAATCCGAACCGTCAGCGACCACGTCTAGTTCATGTTTGCTGCCCACGGGCTTGGGATTATTCGAGATGTACTTGTACTGAAAAATCCGTGCCTTTTCGTCCCCAGGCCAATAGGTGTCCACTTTGGCCGGGGGGCTCAAATTTTGGTTTAACTTGGGCAAAAACTGATTAGTGTAGTAGTCGCGAAGGTTTTGATCCATCGCTTTACGCTCGCCTTCGGAGAATTTTTGATCGGTCTCGATCTTGTGAAATCCGGTCTTTAGCTCGATCATCGCTTCTACCGTTGTGTGCGATTCAGCAAGGGACAGGATTTGGTTGCGAATGGTGCCAAAATAGTCTTCTACTTGGCTGGCCTTAGTTTCGCGAACCGCGTTGAGTCGGTCAAAAACCCCGGATTCAATGGCGCTTGAAGATTGGTTAATAGACACCAAAGCGAGGATTAAAAAGGGGACTAGACTGATCACTAAGCATAGGATCAGCAACTTGCTTCTGAGTTTTAATTGCATCGGTCAATTCTCGTCGGTTTGGGGGGAAACGAGTGTACATGGGGCGAACCTAGTCAGTTTTTGTAGGAAAGGCAACAAAATTGGCCCCCCTAGGGGCCAATGACGCTAACTGAAGCCGACCTTTAGGGGGGAGGGGGGTGAGGCCGCGCCTCAACAATTAGTCGTTCGCAGGATTATATCGTTCGACCGTGGTGACCGCTTTAGTATAACCCGTACCCGTTTGCCCACCGACTAAATAAATATAGGTGCCATCGGTCGCGCAACCCAAGCCAAAGCGACCACTGCCCATGCTGGTTTTGGTGGTGTAAGCATCACTGGTCGGCGAGTATTTGAGTACCGTCGTCAACGCCGTCGAGCTCGAATTTTTTCCGCCAAAGATGTATATTTCGCTGTTGTAGGTTGCAGCGCAAGCCTGTGAGGTAGCGGTGGAGAGGGAGGCGATACTGGCAATGGTGGTGCTGGCTGCGGGAGCGCCGGAATCCGGGGTGATTACTTGCGCCGTAGATACTGGTGAATCGGTGATGTAACTCGTCGCGGTGGCTCCGCCAAAGAGATATATTTTGTTGCTGACCTGCGCATGGGCGATCCAAAATCTCCCGGTGGTTATATGGGCCGTTATAATGGTCCAAGCCCCGCCGGTGCTGTAATAGACCCATTTTTCGGCATTAGCACCACTGAAACCGCCAAAGCCGATAGCCATGCTGTAGTCGGAAAGGTATTCTAGCCCCGCCCCGGCCGCCGTCAAAAGGTAGGTATTGCTAGCGGTGGCGGTCGTACTACCAACGCTCCCAGTGTAGGTATTATTGGTGATAGCACCGCAATAAACCGTGGTACAGTAGGGGCCGAAGGTAAAGGTAGAACTACTGGTGGCCATGAAGGCCATGTCAACCCCGGATATCGTAGGGCCTCCGGTACCCCAAGTATCACTAGAAATGGTGTACACCTTGAACGTATTGCCAATTGAAGAATCTGAGCCAACCCCTGGGGAACACCAAATCTGGGCTCCAGAGCTACTTAAATAGATACAGTTGATCGAGGTTTGAGCCGAACTTAAACTGGCCAGGGTAGTCAAGGGGGTTAAGGTAGTGAAGGTGGTGCCACTGTAAGCGGAAGCCAGCGCGTTGCCCGTAGTGTCCTTCGCCGCCGTCCCCACGACGACCTTATAGCTGGTTCCCGAAGACATGCTACCAGACAGGGTGAAGGTAAAAACCGTATCCGAGCTACTGGCGGTGACCGTCGAGCTCATGGTGATACAAGAGCCCGACGAGGTGTTTTGCAAATATACGGTGCCCGTACAAGTGCCATATTGGTCGGCAGTGATGCTGCTAGTGCTCATGGCCTCGCTAAAGGTAACCACTACCGAAGTGGTCGTGGCCGAAACCGAACTGACGGGGGTCACACTAGAAACCGTCGGCGCGGTGGTATCACTGGTAGA
>MFNE01000050.1:10713-12048 GCA_001783695.1 Candidatus Lambdaproteobacteria bacterium RIFOXYD2_FULL_50_16 | reverse complement strand
GCCTTGAGGTGGATTTGCTGACCGAGGGCGAAAAGCTTTCTGGCTATGCAGAGATTGCGCAATCCTTTGCCCCATCTGATCGGGTGGTATTTTTGAAAAACGACCGCAGGCTGGACGTGGAAAACGGCCTCACGGGGCAGATTGAGCAGATAACAGGGGCCAACCTGTGGGTGAGGCTGGATAACGGCGACCAGCGGCAGTTTTCCTCAGAGGATTACCGCTACCTGGACCTTGCCTATTGCACCACGTTGCACAAGGCCCAGGGCCAGACCGTGGATGAGGTGATGCTGGCTGTGGATTCAGAAAATTCCCTGCTCAACAAAACCGAATCCCTTTACGTGGCCCTAACCCGTGCCCGCTTTGCTGCCCAGGTGTATGGGGATCAAGCATCCACCCTGATCCGCCAGTTTGAGCAGGGGCAGGAAAAAACCTCAACCCTGGGGTATGAAATTCAAAGAGATCAAATCTTGGGGCAGAAATACCCGATCCACGGCAATGAACCTTCAACTCTGGATCAAGTATTGCGAGAGCATTTGGTGGGTTTACAACTGGCGGAACAATCCCCTTTTCCGGCAGGGTTGGAGCAGAACCAAGCCCCTGACCCCACCATGAATGGAAGTGCAGAGCTTGCGCATTCTGGACCTGAAATCAGCCTAGAACTTTGAAGCCGGAATAAGGATTCCCAGCCCAGCCAAAATGCGAGCGCCTATTAGAGAGCATACAAGCCTTTACGGGCGGCTGCAAAAATCTCTGGATGTTGTTTATGGAAGCTTTGATTGGCTTCAATAATTTCGGCAAAAGGGTTGCCGCTGTTGGGCGTTGCATTACGCTTGGGGTAATCACAATCCCCCCTTGACAATGTAACCTAATGGGTTACAATACATCAAACAGCCAAACATTATGATTTATTCCTTTAAAGACAAAACAACGCAGGAGCTTTTTCAAAAGGGACATGCAAAGCGGCTCGACAAAGAGCTTTGCAAAAAAGCCTGTAAAGCGCTTGACCGCGTGCAAGCGGCAACAAGGTTGGAAGATTTTTATTTTCCGCCTTCGCTTAGGTTTCATGCGTTAGAGGGCTACACCCCCAAACGCTTTGCGATTCGGGTCAATGACCAATGGCGGATCAGTTTTGCATGGGATGAAGGTGCCCATGAGGTTTTATTTGAAGATTATCACTAAGAGGCATTATGTTTTCAACCAAGCGCAAACCAACGCACCCCGGCGATTTTATTCAATCTGATCTCATTGAAGAGTTTGGGTTATCGCAGCAAGAACTTGCCGACCGCCTGGGCGTGAGTCGCAAAACCATCAGCGCCCTGATTCATGGCAGGCAGG
>MFNE01000050.1:9641-10537 GCA_001783695.1 Candidatus Lambdaproteobacteria bacterium RIFOXYD2_FULL_50_16 | reverse complement strand
GTAACCTCCCGAATAACCTATTGAGAAACAGGGTCAGTTTATTTTAAGTTCAACCTGCCACTGCAACCGCACTTGCTAGGACTTGGAGCGCCGTCTTGTTTGCGCCGTTTACTCAAGCAACAAGACCAGTTGCGTTAATTGCTATTATTGCGTTTATTTCGATTGATTACTACGATGGTCCTACAAAACCTAATGGAAGGCCGCAATGAACATGACCTATGGAATGAATGAGCCTATAACCCCTTCCGAAGCGGATGCTTTGCTGGCCGGGGAAATTGGTCGGATTCTGGGGCAACATGCCCATGAGTCGCTGTTGGTGCAAATTCCTGAAACCAACGAAACGATGAAATTACCTGCGGCAGCTGTGCGCCTGCTGCTTGACCTGCTTGCGGAAATGGCCAAAGGCAATGCCATTACCCTGATTCCCATTCATGCGGAATTGACAACTCAACAAGCAGCAGAGTTGTTGGGGGTTTCCCGTCCCTTTTTGATCAAGTTGCTGGATGAGGGGGCAATTCCCTTTCGCAAGGTGGGGACGCACCGCCGCATTCTGTTTGTTGATTTGATGGCTTATAAAAAGGATACCGATGCCAAACGCCACTTAGCCCTTGATGCATTGGCGGCCCAAACCCAAGAACTCAAGATGGGCTATTGATGACAGATACCTTTACCGCTGCTTTTTTATTGCCGCGGGGCCTTGCCGCCTAGAAACCAACCCCTTGCTTCATCACCAGTGCCAATTCATCCACCACGTTTGCCGCCCGGTGCAGCGCTTCATCCCGCAAATGGGCATAACGTTGGGTCATCTGCGGGCTTTTGTGGGTGAGTAGTTTTTGCAGGGTGTAAAGGTCCACCTTGCCGGAACTGGCCAACATGCTGGCATAAACATGCCGCAG
>MFNE01000050.1:0-9583 GCA_001783695.1 Candidatus Lambdaproteobacteria bacterium RIFOXYD2_FULL_50_16 | reverse complement strand
TGCCGTTTGATGTTGATCAGCTTGCCCCCGTTCAAGCCAGGAAAAACATAGGGGCTTTCGGTAAAAGGCCGCTCGTGGTTGCGCAGAATTTCCCTGGTGGTTTGGTTAAGGGGGATTTGCTGAGCCTTGCCGCCCTTGGATTGGCGAATCAAGATAAACCCTTTTTGAAAATCCACGTCCCGCCATTCCAGGTTGAAGAGTTCTCCCCGCCGCATACCCGTAAACAAGGCCAAGAGCATAATGTTCTTGGCTTGGATGTTGGTCTCTTGCTCCAAAACCTGAAGCAGCATTTGCAATTGTTCGCTGGTCAGGTCTTCGGTCTTGGAGTTGTCCACTTTGGGCAATTCCAGGGGAAAGTTCACCCCAGGGCAAAGCTGCTGACTTACGCCAAACCGGGCGATTCGCCGCAACAGCGCCAGATTGTGCTTGATGGTTTGGGCTTGCAGGTGTTTTGCCTCCAACTCGCGCCGCAGCCTGGAAATGTCAAAGGGGGCAAGGGACAATGGTTCGCGTGGGCCAAACAGGGGCGAAAGGTGATTATTAAAATTGCTTTCGTCTGTGGCCCTGCCTGCATAGGTTCCTTTGTGATCCTTGTAGGCTTGCCAAAGTAGGTCAAAGGTCCAGACAAGCTTTTTGGCTTCTTCGCGCTGTTCTTGATTGCTTTGTTCTTTTCCTTCAATGCGCAAGGAGCGAATCCGGCTAGCCTTGGCTTCGGTCATCGCTTGCAGTGAAGAACCCACCTTTTCCATGTGGCGTTGGCCATTGGGTCCGTAGTATTGGACATAAAAAATCTTTTCCTCTTTGCCAGTCGCTTTGCTAACCTTCTGGCGATAAAAGACTCCTTGATAGTTTGACTTCTCCATAAGCTGCCATTTCTTTATACTGTTCTTTATACCATTGAACCGCAAAATCCATGAAAAATGGTACAACGCATGAGCAATAAAAAGCAAGAAAAGACTTTAAAAATAAGCTAGATAGTACTTGGTGTGCTTTGGTGCAAAAACTATAATTCGGCCTTCCAAGCTGAGGGCCGCGAGTTCGAGTCTCGTTTCCCGCTCCATTTTGTATTTGGGGGTCGGCTTCGCCATACCCCCAAACCCCTTGCGTCGCGGCGGTTGGCACAGCCAACCTGCGGCGCTCAATCAATCGCTTAGGTGACTTTCATCCAGCCCTCAAGGCTGCCTGTGTCAAGTTTGTGTCAGTGGTGCAAACCGCTGGCGCAATCTTTAGTTGCCCAACGTCATTTGCCCGACTGATGCAAATTCATTTGCAAATTCATCGCCTCGGTCAGGCTTAAACGTTGCAGCTTTTTCGACATTTCCCCTGTCGATAGCGGCGTGTAATGCAATTCATTGATCTCGGCACTGTTGCCCAGGTAGGCACCCGCTTCTTTGGCGCTAAGGCCATAGCGCGAGCGCAAAACACTGTTGAAATAGGTGCGTAAATCCTTGATCTGCAAATTTGCCACTCCGGCAGCTTTTTTAATGCTGGCCCAAGAATGTTTGAGGCTGTCTTGCCGCGCCCAGGTCACTTGCCGATTCCCTTTCCCATCCCGGCGTGCCACCTGTTTGGGAAACACGAATTCGGCTTGGTGAGCCTGATGACCTGTGATTTTGCCCTGGGCATTGCGGATCGGCACCAGGCCGACTGTGGGCAACCGTGGCAAGGATTTCAACAACTGTAACGCTTCGGGGAATAACTCGATTTTGCGCGACTTGTTCCACTTCGGCGACCAGCCCAACCCGTTACGGGTGGGGCAATGGGGTTTGTGTTGGATCGTCCAGGTTCCCTGTTCTAGGTTAAAATCACTCCATTCGGCATGCAGCACCTCGCCCAAGCGCGCCCCGGTGAAGACCAAAAAACGAATCATGGCCCCCACGGGTTGCCCGGCTAGGTTTGGCAATTGTTCCGGGTCAATGGCGAGAATTCTTTCAATCTCGCTGTTATTGGCCAACCGATTGCGCACCTTGCTGCCCCGATTGGGGAGCAGGGGCTTTTTCGGCACCGGATTTTTGCCTTCCCACAGTTCGGCATCTTCGATCAGAAAATTATAAAATTTTCTGACCATCCGCACCGCGCCATGCAGCGTGGCCACAGCCAAGCCGCGCTGGTCCAGGTGCCCAATCAAGAGCTGTACATCAACGGCCTTCACCTCATCCGCATAGATTTTTCCCTGTCCCTGAAAAAACGCGACATATTGACGCAATGCCGATTTGTCGTGCGCATGGGATTGGGGGCCTTTGCGCGATTTGGTTGCTTCGAGATACAACGTCAATGCCTCTTCCAAGGTGGGGCGGTTTGGGGTTGCGGCTTTCGCCGCGCCCAGGTGTTCCCGGTCCAGCTCGTCAAATTCGCCCAGCAGCAATTGGCGCTCTTTTAAAGCGCACAGCCGTTGGGCCATGTTCGCCTGCTCGTGACAAGGCCGCCGCACGCGCACCCCATTGGGCAGGTAGTACTTTAAATAGTACGTTTTACCCTTCTTGAGTTTGCGCGCATAAACGCTGCATTTGGGCTGATAGCCCAGGTTGAAATCAGAGACGTTCATCCGTTCCTCCATAGGTTGCCCCAGGGGTGGAATCGTGGATCAAACCTCTCAAGTCCGGTTTCAATTTAGCGGGTTTTGGGAACATTGGGAATCCGTTTTGAACTGGGGGGCAACAGATTTTGTTCATGGATGGTGACGCGCGTCCGCTGTGCCAAAAAATCCACCAAATCTTGATAACGAATCCGCACCTCACGCCCCAGGATCAGATATTTCAAGTCACTGGCTTCGTAGAGGTGGTGTTTGATGGTGCGTTCTTTGACCCCCAATGCCTGGGCGGCGGCGGGGATGCTGTAAAGACGTAGGTCGGGCGGCATTTTGGTTTCGTCCGGCACCCGAAAAGGCTGGTCTGAAAGGGGAAACGGGTTGTCCTTGTGGTGTTTCATGGTCATGGCCTGGATCGGGTTGACCTGACCATAGCGGAACCCCTTGCAGAGGCTAGGGGGATGTAGGGGGGACGTTAGGATTTCTTAGAGAAAACAATGCAGTTTCTCGCGCAATTTTGCCTCTTTACCCCAACCCTGGGTGCGCACCTCGCTGCAAATTTTTCGGAATTTGTCTCCGGTAAAGGGCAAGGGAGTTCCCTGCTCATCCCGCCAAACAAACAACCCGGCAAAAATCTGGTTGATGCCTCTGGCGGGCACCTGGAAGTGATCCTCGATCCAGCTGCGCAGGTGTGCCAGCTCGGACTTGCTCCCCAGCCAAATCATCTGTTCCTGCGGCAAACGGGGCAAGCAGCCCAAGTTGTACAGGCAATGGTTCAGTCCGGCCCAGTCGTCACAGCGGGCCAACCCCAATGCCTCTAAAAACCGGAGCAGAGCAGCCAGCAACGGCGCTTTACCGATCTTGCCCTCTGCGGTCCATTGAGGAATGAGCATCGCCTTGCTGGTGGCTGCCTGGAGTCGTTGCTGGGTTGCTTGCTCAGCACGCCAATGCAAGCCGACAAAGGAGAAAATAATCAACATGCTGACCGCAAACCAAGGCCAAGCCCAGGGGGTGGGGTCTTGATGAAAAAGAAACAGCAAAAACAGGAACAGGTAAACCAGAAGGGTAAAGGCTTCCCTGATATCAAAGCCTAACAAAAGGATTTTTGCCATGTTGGATGATGCAGCAACGTGATCGTTCTGCCTCTGACCTATCATGCAGAGGCTGCCAGGGCAAGAATCAACCAAACGTTGTTTGCCTTGGGTAGTTCCTGCAATCGGATTTGGAATTGCGGAAAACCAGCACTCCCCCCCCATGTTTTTGATGCAACATCTACCTGCCGACCGATTGCAGGAACCCCCCAAGGTGGGCGGAAGAGACAGTCAAAGGCCTGTCAAAGTTCCTCAGGAGCAACGCAAAACGAGCGAAATTTGCGCCAGATTTGTTGCAAGTATCAAAGCTGCTGCGCTGAATTTCTTGCTGGCCAACGGCGGCCTTGCGCAACAAATTTCTTTGGTGGTTGCTCGGGGGGATTTGGAAGCGCTGCGCGCAATTCTCCCAGGATTTTTTGTTAAGGAATGCCCTTCGTGGCAAATCGAAAAAATGGCTCGTTTGGCAGCACACACCACGCAAGCTCATTTAGCTTGCAGCACAGTGCAAAATGCGGCCTTTCTAACTGTAAATATTGGTTTAGCTTGATGCGTTGCGCGGCAATGCAAATGCATTGCAAAAAATCAATCAAACCGAAGATTAAAAAATAAAATCATATTGATAGATGCATTGCATGAATGGTTTTGGGTCGATCTATGTTGTTGTTAGAATCGGTGCAGAAACGCCTAAGAAAGTTGGTGCGCGGGTAAAGGCCATGGGCTTGCCGGATCGTAAGGCCAACAACACATGCTTGTTCTATGCGATATGTCCAAATTAATTGTTTGCAATTGCCAACAGCGGTTTGCATTTTGCGTTGATTTGTCCGCATAAAGCCGTTCACTCAAAGGCGCTACCGCTGAAAACAAAACAGAAAATCTTGCGTTCCAACTTTGGTTGCAATTTGGGTAAAAAACTTTGACGTTTCGCACTCCCTTTTCGCGCCAAACCCCCTTGCCAATAGCGATTGCCATGAGGGGTTGCGATTGCCTATCTTCATGCAACGGCAACCAAAAAACTTCATGCAAATCACCGATTTTCACGCTAAATATTACGCCTTAGCCCTGAGCCGCCGCTTTGGGTCTGACGACCCCAACAAGCTGACCAGCGCCCTTGGCGATGCCCAGGTGGACCTGAACCCGCACCAAATCGAGGCGGGCTAGGTGCAAATTGAATGTTTGGTTAATTCGTTTACTTCAGGTTGAATTGGGAGTATATCAACAGACGAAAAATGAAATCCGGTGATACATTGAAGTTTACAACGGACAGGCCGCTAGGCCTTTTGTATGGATCAATAACCCGAAGATTTGAGTAAGCAGTATCATGCCTTACAGCAAAAACTGCGATAACGAATTAACCAAACAGGCCAATAGATTCTAAGGGACCAGCTTTGACGAGAGTGGTGAGCAAATTCGTTAAGATACGGCATGTACAAAGAGGCTAAAATCTGCTGTTTATAAAACATTGTGCCTCGATTTTGCAGGCAACCTTAATTGTGCAAACATGTTAGACTTCAAAACGATCGACTTGGCAAACAACCCGAATGCAGTAGTGCATACTTGGGAAGAGGCGCTTGAAAAAACCCAAGAACCTAATTTGCGAATCGCCCATAAGGGAAAAGAATTCCCTTTCGGAGCAGAAGTTTTAATGATTCAAATGATAGGTAGATGGGTTAGCCAACAAAAGCACCAATCTTTTCACACCTTCATTCAACCTCCCCAGACAGGCGTAATTGAGGACTACTCAACTGTGCAACTGAAAAAAATAATTGCATCTGATTGGGGTTATATATTATTATCACTTTTGCGAAATCAAGAAGGTTATATAAGAAGGACTGATAATAGCATTATAAACTGGAATGAGGTTGAAAGTATAATCCGTGAGAAATACGAACAGTTTCAAGCTCCAATAAAAAGGGGGGAGCAAGGCCAAATCAAAGGAAGGTGCGCTTCGCTAATTTGTGTTGAGCCCACCCAAAGTAGATTGGATCATTTTTATTTTGATGATGGCAGCCTTAGACCTGAGTCAGAATTTAGGAATGTTTTAGAAAAAATATATGCTGAATCCTTTAGAATGAAGGCCTCAAACGTTTCTGATCAAAATTTGCATCGTAGAAATGAGATGCTGGAAGATACCGCAGCTGTGCTTTATGAACTTTTTGAAAATACCGATAAATGGGGAAATAAAAATTTTCAAGGTGAAATTTCTGAAGGTACAAGAGGTGTTCAGTTCAAAGATCAAATTTTCAGTGGAGGGAGTGAAGGACCATTAAAAACCTTTGCTACGTCAATGAAAACTAATAAATATATTCAACTTTCTGTTTTTGATACAGGGCTGGGGCTGGTTCAACATTGGAAAAAGAAGCCCATTGCTGAACTGTCTATTCAAGAAGAACATCAAGCTTGCCTGGAATGTTTTACCCGTGACTTTCAAATGGGTGACAAAAAAGGTTTGAAAAGACTGCGTGAAGTTATAGATAAGCGAAAGGGATTTTTCCAACTTCGAACGGGGCGTTTGTTCCTGTATTATATCGGGGGAGAAAGAAGCGCTAATAATCAAATTATCCTCAAAGATTTTTTTTCTCAGACAGAGGCTCCGACTCAACTTCCAATTTCCTCTGGAACTAGTTATACAATTCTCATTCCAATAGATTAAGAGCCGCAATGAGACACTTTTTTCTTTTTCGTCTGCCTATATCTGAAAGCGATAAATATAGGCGGAGTTTGGCAATTTATTGCAGTGTTGGTTTTGATTATCAGGCCTTTGAAAATCCCTTTAGAGAGCATATTGAGATAGAAGGTCGAAGCGATTATATATATTTACTTGGGGCAAAAAAAGATTTTGATAATCTTAAAAAAATAGAAAATATAATTGACGAGCGTGAGTCGTTTGGTCCATTTAAAGCCAAAGTAGAATTGATACTATTTGATATATCCAACATATCCAATCGAGTTCATTTTGATGGTTCTGAAAAATATGGCTCTAATGCCGAGTTAAATTCTAACTTGTTTCGTTTCGAAGGGATGTGGAGTATTCTTGAACGCCACAAAGGGTTGTTAAAATCAACTTCGACTCATCACTATGCGTTGCCTTCGGGAAAGCATAGTAATCAATACATTCGCGTTGCCAATGCGATGATTGATTATGCAGAAATAGAATTTATAGCTTTATTCTGTCTTAAGGATGTAGATTCAATTACGGAATTAAAATATATATATTGCGATACTGGTGGAATAATTCCTGTTGCAGGAGCGGTTTGTCACTTAGTTAGCTATCTTTCCGGAAGCCCCCAGTGCATTACCTACGAAAGCTTTTCATCATACGATGTTTTAAGGGCAGATAAAAAATATCGATTCGGAAGTGCTGAAAATTCATTGTTTCTGATTTCCGCCAGCGCATTTGGAGGTCTTGTTGACGATTTAAGGAGGAGGTACCAGTCATTACAGTCAGCAAAAATGATATACCTTTATTCTTTTGGGCGTTTGGAGGGAAGGACAGTTCTCTGTGAAATTGAAGAGAAATCGAAGGATAAAATTACAGCTATGGCTGAGGGTAATTGTGACCTTTGTCGTAGTGGATCGATTCCCTTACGCATCAAAGGGGATCACTTGCAACCGGAAGATAATCAGGATACGGAATCTATCACGATTCGTCAGGCCGATGCTCCGAAATGGCTTGATGAATTCATGATGTTTTTAAAAGAAAAAAAGCTGGTGTCTGTGAATCATAGACGTTCTAGCATACATACTCAACTTACACAAACATCAGCCCATGAAATTTTCATTGACTTGCAAAATGTATTTGAAGAACTAGGTAAAAATAATAAGTTAGACGCAGAGTGGTCTAATTTTAAATGTCGATTGGGGCAGCTTCTTAACAATGCAGTTTCATGCAAAGTCAAAAGAATTATTCACCTAGACAACCCAGGGTCAAAAATATTCGCTGAGTACATAAAATCTGATATGGAGCTGTCTGGCGATGTCAAAATTATACCATTTAATCTTAAAGATAACGCAAAATATTTTTCACAGAAGTTTGCGCAAGAAAATTGCAAAGATAATACATTGGTAGTGGCATCTGTGGTTTCGAGTGGAAGGGAGCTTCTTGGTTTAAGTCAAGTTTTGCGAAATCTTCAATGCAACCATGGAATTACTTACATTGTTGGGTTAGATCGTCTTTCTTCCAGTTCAATAAGAAGAGAGTTTCAAAGCAACTTAACTTTCGGTGAACAACCAAATGATTTTGGCTTATTTGTTGTAAAAAGCATTGAACTCCCACATTCTAATGAGTCCTCTGTTACAGTTTGGGATCAAGAAAGACAATTTTTAAATGATAATCTTTTGCCAATGATTGAAACATTAACCGATTCTCAGGGGGGTGAAGCAATAAAAGGTATAAAAGAACGGATTGATATATTACAGAATTCACATAATTCAGGGCTTATTAATGATTTATATTGGAAGTCTTCACAAGGCAACGTTCTCAAACTGCGACCAGATACTGCATTTCTAAAGAAAAAGAATTACCAAGACGACTGGTTTTCTCAGGCCGATGTTTATTTATTGGTAACAGCACTTTTGCATCAACTGCGCCATGGAGAGAATGGGAATCATTCGAAACGAAGTTTGCAGCAACATGCACATCAGAAAAAAATACTTTCTCCGGTAAATTTTGATCGTTTTAACGATGGCGTGTTGCAAGCTAGTTTATTACGTGCTGCAAATGCTGCTGAGTTAGACTATAAAGAGAAAAAATTCAGCATGATGATGCGAGAGCTAATACTCTATCTTACACAACAGGAAAGTTTAGCCCAAAATGGTGGCCCTGGAGAAGCTTTGAGGGAATTCATCCTTTGCATTGCTATGGGAAAAATGCAATTGGCACTTGAAGATATCAAATCCATAAATGATGCTGTGACGCAAGCTTCAAAAGCGCAGCAGGACCCTATTCTATGGGCTTTTTCCCATTACATTGGCGATAAAATACTGAACGACACAGGAAGATAGACAGCCTGGAAACAGCAGCGAAAACTGACCCAGTAAGTGACCCAGTAAGTGACCCAGTAAGTGACCCAGTAAGTGACCCAGTAAGTGACCTAGTAACCGACCCAGTAACAAGGTTGCTGGCAGCCCTAAGCAATGGCCCCTTGGGGATTGGAGAGTTAATGCAGAAATTGGAGTTGAAACATCGGCAGAACTTCCGCAACAGTTACCTGAATCCTGCCTTGGTAAGTGAATGGATCGAGCGCACCCAGCCACAAACCCCCAACAGCCCCACGCAACAATACCGCCTGACAACCCAGGGGAAATTGGTCATCAAGCAACAGGCTAAAAGGAAACGCTAAAGGCGGCGAACCAGAGTCTTTAAAACAAACAAGAGCCAATTTATTGGCTCAGATATTTTCACTTCCTACCGCCTGATCATCCACAAACTGGAATTCAATATGCCCGCCAATCGCATGGGCATAACGGATCAGGGTTTTTAAGTTGGGAAGGCTGTTCTCGTCCAGGCGCTCCAATCGGGAAATATTCCCTTTTTTGGTGCCCATGATCTCGGCTATGCGTTCTTGGCTCAAACCCTGTTTTTTGCGGGCTGCAAGCAACTGATGGCGCAATTCAAAAATGGGTTTGCGGGCGGCGTAGGCCTCGGCAAAATCAGCATCTTGAAAGAACTCTTGCGGATCAAATGGAACAGGCTCAAAGCCTTGGGGTTCTTTTTCTTTGATTTTGGCTTTCATGATTCTACCTCTTGTTTGCGCTTGCGCGCTAAGTCCAAAGCGCGTTTGGGTGTTTTTTGACTCTTTTTGACAAAAGAATGCAAAATAATGACTCGTTGCCCCTTGAGGGTGCAAAAAATTCCGCGACCAATGCCCTCTTGTCCCTTGGCGCGAATCTCAAAAAGTCCACGTTCCAATTGCTTGGTCCAGGGCGGGCCAAGGTTCGGCCCAAAAATTCTGATTTCTTCCATAAT
>MFNE01000049.1:11689-16135 GCA_001783695.1 Candidatus Lambdaproteobacteria bacterium RIFOXYD2_FULL_50_16 | reverse complement strand
GGGTCATGCGGCTTTCGACTTTTTGTTTCGCCGCTTTGGCCTCGCCGGTGGCGCCGACGTTTTTAACGCCTTTGTGGTGGTGCGCTTGGCCATTGGCGCTGGGGGGGTTTTCCCCTTTTTGTTTGGCAAGATCAAGGGAACCAAATTGAGTGAGTCCTTAGATTCGCAAACCGAGGACGAAGTCTTGGTGGGGATCAAGTGAGCGACCTTGGCGACAATCAGCAGACAATTTTTCAGACCCCTTGGTTTTCCTTACAGGTCCAACCCCAAAATAATCAGCGCCCCGTTTACATTATCAAACAAACCCCAGCGGTTGGGATCTTGGCTCGAACCAAGGGGGGAGAGTTGCTTTTGGTGCGGCAATTTCGCCCAGCCCTGGGTCAGGCGGTGTGGGAGATTCCGGCTGGCGCGGTTGATCCTGGCGAGACGGCCCCCCAAGCGGCCTTAAGGGAGTTGGAAGAAGAGACCGGTTACCGGTCTTCGGAAGCCCAATACCTTGGGGCTTATCAAATAGATTCGAACTATTTAAGCGAAAGGCTCAGCCTGTTTTTTTGTGACCAAGCTGAGCCTACCCAAAAACCGCCGGAGGCCGGGATGGAGCTTTTGGCGGTGAAGCCCGAAACTTTTGAAAAAATGCTTTTAACCAGCGAGTTGTCGCATGTAAGTGCCGCTGCTAGTTACGGACAAGCGAAGTTAGCCGGGCTTTTATAGTAAAAAGGAAAACACCAGTTTAGCCCCCAATTGGCCGAGGCGCCTAGACTGGACACAACGCAGTGAAGTTTGTACCCTAACCAAGGCTGAAAGGCTTATTAAGGGAATGTCCTCGCTTGGGTTGAACCCGTTGACCGGCGATTCGAACTATTTTTAAAGGTTGCTATCATGAAGCTCCGGATCTACGGTGGGCTGCTTTTACTGTTATCCTTTGGCCTGGGTTTTAATGCCAAACCCCTCACCAACAAAGCTCCCCTCGGCAGCGGCCTCCCTTTTGAAAATGGCTTGATCGCTTATTACCCCCTATTCAACAGCGTAAAAAGTATAGCAGGCGAAGATACCAATCTGGTTTATCACCGGAACCAGGTATATCGAGATTTGGGGATCTATCTCTCTGGGCAACCGGATGATTATTTAGAGTTTGGCGATTGGTATGCCAAGTCTTCGGAAAACAAAAAGCAGACCGTTTCTTTCTGGGTAATCCCCGCGTTGCAAGACCGCCTCCAGCCGATCATTTGGGATGGTCATCTCGAGCGGGCCCGTTCCCCGCGCCAATCGGTTTGGGTGAATATTGCCAGAGGGTTTGTTCATCACTCCTTGTACTTTAGTGTGCATTATAATGGGGCTATTAACCCCGGTACGACCGCGCCCACTTTTGTGACCGCGACCGTTGACTATGAAGCCGGTCAAAGCCAGATCTTTTTTGATGGCCAATTGATAGCTTCCGAGTCGTTTGAATTGGGGCGCTATGAAAAAGCGAATCATTTTTATGTGGGCAAAGGTTTGGAGCCAGATTCACAGTTCGAGGGGACCCTCGGGGGTTTGGGAATTTGGAATCGAGCGCTTAGTGTGGAGGAAGCGAACGAACTTTATTTGCACCAGGTCACCGGGCTTACGAATCTAAAAAGTAGAAAGCAAATCATGATGGGTTCTTTTTATCTAGCTTCGCTAATCGGAGCCTATTTGGGAATTTTGATGCTTTTAGGCAAACGTCCATGGGAAATCAAATGGCAATTGGAATAGCTCTGGTGCCGTCCCAAATCCATATCAACGACTTCACTCGAAAAATAGACGCTCATGCACAAAGTCTTAGTCACCGGAGCCGCGGGATTTATCGGTAGTGCCTTAAGCTTGGCTTTGCTGAAAGCTGGGTATGAGGTGGTAGGGATTGATAATCTTTGCGATTATTACGAGGTTTCCCTTAAAGAGGCCCGGCTCAAGCGGCTGGAGGGGCAAGTCGGCTTTAGCTTTATCAAAATGGACTTGGCCGATTATGCTAGTTTAAGCCAATTGTTCCAAAACCAAAAATTCGATACGGTGGTGAACCTAGCCGCTCAGGTAGGGGTGCGTTATTCTTTGAGTAATCCAGAGGTTTACACAGCGTCCAACCTAGTGGGGTTTGCCAATGTTTTAGAGGCTTGCCGACGAGCCCAGGTTAAACATCTGGTTTATGCCTCCTCCTCCTCGGTGTATGGTGCCAATGTCGCCCTGCCCTTTAGTGAGGAGGACCCCTGCGACCAACCGATCTCTTACTATGGAGCCACCAAACGCAGCAACGAAATGATGGCCCATAGTTATGCCCACCTTTACGGCTTACGTTGCACCGGGTTAAGATTTTTTACGGTTTACGGCCCTTGGGGACGCCCCGACATGGCTATCTTCCTTTTTACCAAAGCCATTTTGAAGGGCGAATCAATCAAGGTCTTTAACCAGGGCCAGATGCGCCGCGACTTCACCTATGTGGATGATATTGTAGAGGGTATCTGCCAATTACTTAAAAAACAAGCCGAGCCTGGCGCCCATTGGCCCAAAGCCGACGGGGTCCCGAACGATATCTTTAATATCGGCAACCATCAACCAATTCAATTGATGGACATGATCCGTACCTTAGAGGAAGCCCTGGGGATCGAGGCCAAAAAAGAGTTGATGCCCATGCAAGACGGGGACATGGTTGAAACCTTCTCTAAAATGGACAAGTTGCAATTGGCTACTGGATTTATGCCGGCAACCCTCCTCAAAACGGGAATCGAAAATTTTGTTGCCTGGTATCGATCCTATTATGGAGTCTAAAAACCGGACCCTTTGGGTAGGGAGGTTACCGATTCAACTCCCTAAAACCGTTAGTTTGTAGCTTGAAAAAGGAGTTTATGCGCACAGGAAAGGTTTTATTGATTTACCCCTCCATGGGTTTTTCGGGTAATTTTGTGCGCCATGCCCCGCTTAGCCTGCTCTACGCCAGCATGGACTTGGTGGCGAGGGGGGTAGAGGTGGAGTTTTTTGATCAGCGGCTTTATGGGGAAAACTGGCGCGAGCCCTTGAGCGAAGTCATTAAAGACGGCCTCTTGGTGGCTGGGATCAGTGTGATGTCGGGGACCCCGATCAAGATGGGGATTGAATTAACCGCCTTCCTTAAACAGGCCCTTCCCCAGGTTCCCGTGGTTTGGGGTGGCCCCCACCCGACCTTCTATCCAGAAACGGTCTTTACCATCTGTCCGCAGGTGGACTATATCGTCTCTGGTTATGGCTCCCGTCCCTTTGACCTCTTGGTTCAGGCGATTGAAGAAAACAACCCAGAGCCGAACTTTCCAGGGATTTATTACCAAAAGGACGGCCAATTGGTGGCCAATCCATCGGAGCAGGTGTTTGAATACGTGGACTATAAAAAGATCCCCTATCACCTGATCAAGGACTATTCGGTTTATGGCCAGTTGGAGTCGAAACAAATCATTTTTTCGATGTATTCGGCCTATGGTTGCCCCTACAAATGCACCTTTTGTTCAAGCCCGGCTTATCTAAAAGGCTTCAAACACCGCTGGGAAAAGGTGGAGGCCATGGAAGTGGTGGACCACGTCGAGTATGTGCAAAAAAACTTTGGCGCCACCTACATCTACTTCATCGACGATGATTCCTTTGTAAATCTCAAGCATGTCGAAACCATCATCGATGAAATCTCGCGCCGAAAAATCCCGGTTGAGTTGGGGTTTAGGGGGGCCAGGGTCAATGAAATCAAACGGATGTCCGACGAGTTTTTGGACAAATTGGCCGCCGCCGGGACGGACATTATGCATATCGGGGCGGAGTCGGGGTCGAACCGAATCTTGGAGATCTTAAAAAAGGACTGCACCGTTGAAGATATTATTGCGGTCAACCAAAAACTAGCGCGACACGGCCAGATCAAAGCCGCCTACAACTTTATTATGGGGGTCCCTGGTGAAACCCTGGAGGACATGAAAAAAACCAGAGACTTGATGCTGCGGTTGATTAAAGACAATCCCAGCACCATGGTCTTTACGCCCAACAAGTTCCGCCCGTTGCCGGGAACGGAACTTTTTGAGGTCGCCCGTGAACAATGGGACTATAAGCCCCCTAAAACCACCGAGGACTGGATTACCTTAGAAGCCGAAGGGGACCATTACGCCCCTTGGTTTAATAAAAGGATGATCTCCTTTAGCAAACTTTTACTCTTGGGTTCTTATTTTATCGATCACAAAATTTTCCGGGTAACTAAAGGGGACACTGGCGTTTATAAATTTCTGCGGGCCGCATCTTGGGCTTACACCCCCATTTCGAACTTCCGGTTCCGCACCGGTTTTGACCGGTTTTACATTGAGTATTTTTTCTATCAGCTAGGGCAACGAATGTCCGGCTTAATCTTTCGTTAGCCGATGTGCGGATTTTGTGGCTGGGTGGACCGGCGCGGAACCTTTAGAGCCGAACTGCTCCAGGCGATGACCG
>MFNE01000049.1:0-11678 GCA_001783695.1 Candidatus Lambdaproteobacteria bacterium RIFOXYD2_FULL_50_16 | reverse complement strand
TGGCCCGGACGCCTCTGGGCACCAGTTCGGGCCCAAATGGGCCATGGGGCACCGGCGGCTTTCGATTATTGATCTTGCCCAGGGACAACAACCCATGACCGATTCATCGGGCAACTGGATCGTCTTTAATGGGGAAATCTACAACTTTTTAGAATTGCGAACCGAGCTGATTGGCTTGGGCCAAGCCCTTTACACCCATTCGGATACGGAAGTAATTCTGGCCGCTTACCGGGAGTGGGGGGCGGAATCCCTTAAACGGTTTAACGGTATGTTTGCCTTTGCCCTTTGGGATGAGGCCGCCCAGCGTCTGTTTATCGCGCGTGACCGGGTGGGCAAAAAACCCTTTTATTATGCACTAGATCCCGACTTTATGGTTTATGGCTCTGAAATCAAATCCCTAATGACAGTGCCCGAACTGGCCAAAGGCGCTGAGGTTGACCTCGAATCCCTCTACGACTATTTAAGTGTTGGTTATATACTCGAACCCAAAAGTATCTTAAAAAACCTCAAAAAACTCCCGGCCGCCCATTTTGGCTTTTACGACCCAAAGACGGGAACCCTCGATATCAAACCCTATTGGGATTTAAAGGATCAATATCAAAAGGCCCATTGGCATAAAACTACCGCTCAACTGCAAGAGGAATTGCTGGCCTTATTCGAAGATTCGGTCAAGATTCGGCTACGTGCCGACGTCCCCTTAGGGGGGTTTTTATCGGGCGGGCTTGATTCGAGTTCGGTGTTTATTATGATGGACCGGCTAGGCATACGCCAAAAAACCGCTTTTTGTATCGGTTTTGAGCAGTCCAGTTTCGACGAATCCTTGTTTGCGGCCCAAGTCGCCCAAAAGGTGGGAGCGCAGATCACCTATGGCCTTTACCAAGAACCTGGCCGGGCCCAGATGGCCAAGCTGGTGTGGCAAATGGACGAACCCTTCGCCGACAATAGCTCGCTTCCGAGTCTCCAACTTACGGGGCTCGCTCGAAAAGGGGTGACCGTCGCCCTTTCGGGCGATGGAGCAGACGAACTCCTGGCGGGCTACCCCACCTATCAGGCGGACCGCTACTACCAAGCTTATGCCCAGGTGCCGGGAGCACTCCAAGGCCTGTTTAAAAAAGCGGCGGGTTTGCTCAAGCCGAGTTACCAAAAACTTAGTTTTGACTATAAACTCAAAAAATTCTTAGGCGCTGGTGGGTTAAGCGCGCCTATGGCGCATTACCATTGGCGCAGCCTCTTTGAACCCCAAGATTTAAGCCAACTGCTGCGCCCAGAAGTGCAGGCCCAGATCTGGGACTACCGCACCCAGGACCGCTTTCAGGATTATTATAACCAAGTTGGCCATTGGGACCAACTGGATCAACATCTTTACGTGGATATGCGGACCTGGCTGGTGGACGATATTTTGTTTAAAGTGGACCGGATGAGCATGGCCAATAGTCTAGAGGTTCGCAGCCCCTTTATGGATTATCGCTTTATTGAGTTTTGTTTTAATTTGCCGCCTCACCAAAAACAACAGGGGAAAAATCAAAAACGGCTTTTGCGCTCCAGCATGGCCCCTTACCTACCGGAATCTGCGGTGACCCGGCCCAAAAAGGGTTTCTCCACCCCTAAACTGGAACAGGGGAGCCTGAAACCGGTAGAAAGCGAGTTTTTTCAAAGCCATTTCGCCCTGGACCCTGCTCAAGAGGATGTCACCTACAAAGCCTACAATTTGACCATTCTCAATATATGGTTGACTATGTTCGAGCGTTTTAAAAAAACCGGAAAATGGGAACCGGTCGAAATACCTAATTAACCCCCTTCTTTATTCGGCTGCCCGATGAGTGACTTGCCCCGTATCAGCTTTGTGATTCCGGCGTACAATGAGGCTGGAGGAATTCTTGAAACCTTGCAACGAATTACCAAAACCTTAAGCGCCTTGCCCAATCAAACCGAGGTGATCGTGGTCAACGACGGCTCTAGAGACGAAACTGCGGCTCTGGTGTCGGCGTTTGGGCAGGGGGTTAAATTAATCAGCCACCCGATCAATATTGGCTACGGAAATGCCCTAAAAACCGGGATTCGGGCGGCGCAATATGAATATGTGGGCATTACGGACGCGGATGGCACCTACGAGGTGGAAGACATTCCCAAACTGATCGAAAAAATCACTTTGGGTTTTGACATGGTGGTGGGACGGCGGGCTAACGTCAAAAAGCTCGATAGTTTTTCTAAACGAATCTTTCGGGGGCTGTTTCAATACGGACTACGCAAATTGGTGCATAAAAAAATCGAAGACCCGAACTCGGGGTTGCGAATTTTTCGCCGCTCCACCGCTTTGGAGGTCTTTCCCTTTTTGTGCGGCACCTTTAGCTTCACCACCAGTTTGACGATTTTCTTTTTTATGCTCGATAAGTTTGTCTGCTATGTGGATACCGAATACGCCCTCCGGCATGGCAGTTCGAAGGTCAAGATCATCAGCGATTCCTTTCGAACAATTCAGCTGATTGTTCAGGGGATTACCTACTTCAACCCGATCAAGTTTTTTCTGTTTTTTTCCATCTTGATTGTCTTGGTGGTCTGCATCCCGGCCATGACCATGGCCCTGTTTTTGATGTACACCCTCTCTTTGTATTACATGATCTTCGGCTCCGCGATCGCCGTGTTGATCGGGCTGGGAATCGTGGCGGATACCATTCGGCTTTCGTTAAACAACCTCAAGCAGACCGAATTGTGAACTTCTTGGTTTTGAGAATCGGCGATGTCGCTAAGTAGTTTAGCCAAAAAAAGGATATTGCTTGCCGGCAAGTTGATTCTCTTGGGATTGATTGTTTGGTATCTAATCGACAGCGGGCGGCTTGATCTACGCCAGGTGAGCGCCCTATGGCAGCATCCGGTGGTATTGTTTTATCTGTTTTTATTGCATTTAGTCTTTGGTTTGGGCTTGAACTCCCTACGGCTGAAGTTTTTGCTGCTGGCCATTGATATTAAAATGCGGTTGGGCGCGCTTTTGAAATTGGGGCTGGTCAGCCAGATGTTTGGATTGGTGCTGCCCGGCCTGATTAGTGTTGATGGGCTTAAAATTTATTTTATCATTAAGGAAAACCCCTCCAAGGGCAAGGCGCTGATTTTTTGGAGTGTCTTTATGGACCGCTTTTTAGGCGCTTTGAGTATATTGATGTTTGCCGCCATAGGTTCCTTCGGACGCGACCTCCCCACGGCCCTGGGAATGGCCGCTTTTTGGACCGCCATCCTGACTTTAGCGATCACCTTGGGTTTTATTCTGGTTTTTTATACCCACCTTCGTTGGCTCGACCAATTGGTGAGTTGGGCCGAAGGGCATGTTTCCCTGTTAGGCAAATTTCGGGTGCAGGCTTTTTTAGAAAAAATGCGAGGTAATCGGTTCCAATTGGGATTGGGGTTATTGCTTTCTTTGGCTACCCAGGTGACTTATGTCTGGATATTGATAGAAGTGGGCAAGTTGGTGCTGAACCCCCAACCGCAATTTATGGAGCATCTATACATCCTACCCTTCGGCGAACTTTTCGGCTTTTTGCCCTTGGCCCCTGCTGGGGCGGGCGTGGGGCATGCGGCGTATAGCTTTTTATACGAATTGGTGGGGACCCACGGGGGGGCGGACCTCTATAACTTGTTTTTCCTAACCTACTGCTTGGCCAGTCTTTTAGGCCTGTTCCCCTACCTCTTTAACCGTTCGGACATTAAGCAGGCTTTAGACGAGAATACTGAACCGGCCGGTCCAGCGTAAATCGAAGGTGCCCTAGGGGGGAGCGGGCGAAAATTGCTTTACACCAGATAGTGGTGATGGTATCAAGGATACAGGCAGAAAACCTAAGCCACGCTTGGTGTTGGGACTTCTGATGCCCCGACTTAAAAGAACCCAAAACCAACGGTTAACTTGACTCAAGCTTCAAAGGCTCCTGCTCAAATTGAAAAATGTCGCAGCTGCGGCGCGGAAAATTTGGTGCTGGTTTTAGATTTAGGAAAGCAGCCTTGGGGCAACCATTTTGTCCCCATTGAGGAATTTACGGGCCATCCCACCTATCCTCTGGAAGCCTATTTTTGCGAGGCCTGCACCATGGTGCAGATTGGGTACACGGTGCCCAAAGAGTTGATGTTCACCAGCCACAACTATGTTTCTGGTACCACCCGGTCCTTAAAGATTCACTTCGAAAAAATCGGGGAAGATATCTTAAAGCGGGCTGCCTTCGGACCTACCGACTATATCTTGGACATCGGCGGTAACGATGGCACTTTTTTGGAGTATTTCCACCGCTTGGGCAAGAGGGTGCTCAACGTCGATTCGGGCGTAAAACAAGCGAAACTCTCCAACGACAAAGGGATCGAGTGCCGCAATCAGTTTTTTAATTTAGAGTCGGCCCAGGCGATCCTGGCCGAACGAGGCCAAGCGTTAGTGATTCATGGGTCCGGCGTATTTTTTCATTTAGAAGAACTTCACTCGGTGTTCGAGGGAATCAAGGTGTTGCTAGCGCCAAAAGGGATGGTGGTGGCCGAGTTTATCTACCTGCCCGAAATGGTCCACAACAATGCCTTCGACCAGATCTACCACGAGCACTTGTTGTATTATTCCCTCAAATCTTTTGGCTATCTGTTAGCCCAACATGGTTTGGAAATTTACGATGCCCAACTGATGCCCATCCATGGCGGCAGCTGCATCGCCTACATCGGACATCAAGGCGGGCACGCCAAAACCGAGGCGTTAGCCGCCATGATCCAGGCGGAACAAGCGGGCAAATTTGACCAGGTGGAAACCTACCTGGAATTTGCCAAAAGGGTCGCCACCCTCAAAAACCAGATGACCGAGATGATTGAGGGGCTCAAGGCAGAGGGCAAAAGTATTCAGGCCTTGGGGGCGCCAGTCAAGGGCTCGACCATCATCAACTATTGTGGGTTAGACGAATCGGTGATTGATTGTGCGGTGGAAATCAATCCCATGAAGTGTGGCACCTATGTTCCGGGCACCCGAATCCCAGTTTACCACCAAGACCAGACCCCCGCCCCGGATGTATATTTGATGCTTTCTTGGAACTTCAAGACGGAGATTTTGGAAAAACTCAAAGATTTTAGGGCCAACGGTGGGCAGGTATTGATGCCCATCCCTCATCCCGAATTGATTTGATTACGCCTTTAAACGCCTCCCGCCTTTTCTTATGAGTGACCCCTCCAAGAAACCCACCGCAGAATTTGATCATTTTGTCGAAGGTTACGATGAAAAGATTGGCCCCTTGATCAAACTGACGGGCGATGGGCGGGAGTATTACGCCGAGAACCGGGTCCAGCTTTTAAAAAATAAACTCCAGAACCTGGGGCATAGTTCTGCAAAAATCATGGACTATGGCTGCGGAACGGGGATCGCCTTGTCTTATTTAAAGCGGATCTTGGCGCCCGAAATCATCTACGGGGTGGACCCTTCATCGCTTTCGATCGAGGACGCCCAAAAGGAAAACCCTGGCCCAGAATTTGTGCTTAGCACCCTGGAAAATTACCAACCCAAAGGGGAATTGGACCTAGTTTTTTGCAACGGGGTGGTACACCACATTCCCCTAAACCAGCGGGACCGGGCGGCCACCTATGTTTTGGAGTCGCTCAAACCTGGCGGGATTTTCGCCCTGTGGGACTACAACACCTACAACCCCGCCATCAAATTAGGCATGGCCCTGTCGCCGGTCGATCGGGACGCGATTCCGATTAGTGTTAACCAGTCCAAGGCGCTCCTGGTCAAAAACGGCTTCCAACTCATCTCCACTAGTTTTGCCTTTTTCTTCCCAAAGTTTTTAAGTCCTCTAAGGGTGCTAGACCCCCTTTTAGAAAAGGTTCCCATCGGCGCCCAATATTTGGTGTTGGCCAAAAGACCCTAAACTTACCCTAACCAACCGACGAGATGAAAGTATTTGTAACCGGGGCAACCGGATTTATTGGGCGCAACCTCTGTTTGGCGCTTAAAGCCAAGGGTTACGGAGTAACCGCCGTTGGCAGCAAAGATGCAGACCTAACCCGTTCGGGGACCTTGGACCGCTTTTCAACGGTTAAATACGACCGCATCTTCCACCTAGCCTCCTGGACCCAAGCGGGGGACTTTTGTTTGTATCACCCGGGGGAACAGTGGATCATCAACCAGCAAATCAACACCAACGTGCTGAGTTGGTGGGCCAACCAACAGCCACAGGCGAAGATGGTTTCCATGGGGACCAGCTGCACCTACGAGGTAGGCTCGAATCTCAAGGAAGAAGACTACCTCGCCGGCACCCCCATCGCGGATTTGTACGTTTATGCCATGACCAAGCGGATGTTGCATATCGGTCAACAGGCGCTGGCCAAGCAATTTGGGCTTAAATACCTAACCTTGGTGCCTTCGACCGTTTATGGCCCCAATTATTCGGTCGGTAAAAAGCAGATGCATTTTATCTTCGATCTCGCCTATAAAATATTGAACCATAAGCATAAAGGGTCCGAGATCCTGCTTTGGGGGGATGGGTACCAGACGCGCGAATTGGTCCATATTGACGATTTTATCCACATCATGTTCGAGTTGGACCAAAAGGTGGAAAACGAGGTGGTCAACATCGGGGCGGGGGCGGAGTTTTCGATTCGCCACTTCGCCGAGACCTTGGCTAAGGGGGTCGGGGTTGATCCGGCCCATATTCAATACGACACCAGCCGCTATGTCGGGGCTAAGTCCAAGTGTCTAAATGTCGAAAAGCTACATCGAATTTTACCAGACCTAAAACTCAAATCTCTCGAAGAAGGACTTTCCCAAACGGTGCAGTGGTTGGAAAAGGAATGTTTTTTGACCCAAGCTTAAACGACTCTCTAGCGAAAAAAGGAATAGATGTCTGAACGGTTTCCTCCCTTCGAACTGCCAGAACCGGTTTCGGTACTGATGCCCGTTAGCAACGAAGCGGACGTCATTGCAACGGTGGTGCAAGAATGGGCTGAAGAGGTGTTCCAATACCTTCCCCAAGGTTCGGAGATGGTTTTTGACGAAGCCGCCTCGACCGATGGCACCCGCGAGATTTTGGCCGAATTACAGGTGAAATACCCCTACATTAAGGTGTTCTCGCGCGACAAAAAGGACGGCTTTGCCAATGCCGCCCGGCGGCTTTATAAATTAGCCACCTGCCCCTTGATTTTTTTCACCGATTCCGATGGCCAATATGTAGCCAAGGAATTTTGGACCATTGCCAGTTTTATCAAAGACTACGATATGGTCCGTGGGGCCAAGGTGGGCCGCAAGGACCCCTTTGGTCGGCGGTTTTCCTCGTTTATTTTCAACAAAGCGGTTCATTTCCTATTTTCCATTTCTTACGACGACATCAACTGCGCCTTCCACCTGATTCGCCGGCCTTTGATCGAGGATTTGTTGCCGAAATTGAACATCATGGAAACCTTGATCAACTCCGAGTTGCTCTTGCGGGCCGAAATTTCTAATTACCAAATAAAACAGTGCTATGTAACCCACCGGATGCGCCTTTTTGGCAATAGCCGGGGGTTGCCCTCTTACCGTTTTGTGTTCGACTCCCTCAAAGCCTTTAACGGGCTTCTGCGGATCAAGGCCAGCTACCGGGTGATAGATTTTACATCCAAGGACCAAGGATGAAATTGCAGGCGAAGGAACGGGTTTGGGCCGCCTATGTGATCCCCGTAGGGATTATGTTGGTCTTTCTGGTTTTCAACGCCGGATTTATTTCGATGAAGTCCTTTCCTCGGGACGACAGCGCCGCCGTTTTCATCTATTTTCAGCATACCTACCAAGAATTCCAACAAACTGGCACCTTCCCCTATTGGAATCCCTATTTTCAGTATGGATACGACGACGAGGTGTTAAACATCATCTACAATTCTCCCCTCTCCGCCTTTTCCATGCTCCTGGGCAAATGGATGGGGCTTTCGGACTCCTGGTTTTCCTTTAATTTTTTTGTTTATTCGGAAATTTTTGTTTTGATCTTGGGTATGTATCTCTTGATGTCCCTGTTTGTCCGCAGCAAACACGCGCTTTTTGTGGGAATCGGGGCCTTGGCGCTAACCAACATCATTATCACCAATATCTGGACCCATTCGAGACCGGTTTATTTGATTCCCCTTGGTCTCTATTTTATGTTTTTGGGTTTTAAAGAAAAACGGTTGTATTATATCGCCATCTCCTTTGGATTCGCGGCGACCAGCATTGTGGGCAATCCGCCTTACTGGATCCCCATTTACCTGCTGATCTACAGCTTTTTGTTTATCTACCTATTTTTGACCTATTTTCCAGGGATCAAAGCCCGACCAGCCCTTAACTTCCCCAACCTCTTCGCCTTCGGGATGCTTGGAATTTATTGCGGGGACCTGTTATATTTCCTGGTCCAGTCAAGACTTGGCCAAACCTTTTTGGCGCCGGCGAGAGACCCGGAAACCTTGAAAGTGCCCCTGGAGGTTTTTTTGAGTTGGGGGGGGAACGGGTTAAAAACCACCCTTCAGCCTTTTGTTGGGTTTGGCATCGGGGGAATTCCCTGGACTGATTTTTATTTGACCACCGTAGGGTTGGTTTTTTTGCTTTATGCTTTTTTTGCGGTTCGCAGTCGGTTGGCACTTTTGATAAAGCTGCTGTTTTTGCTATTTTTTTTCCTGCCCTGGGGGGAATATTCGTTGGTCGCGATTGGCGCCTACTACCTCCCGACGATGGCCTTGTTTCGGCACCTAGTGGCGTTGTTTTGTGTGACCAAGGTGTTCGCGGCTATTTTGATTGGGTTGGGGGTCGAGCAATTTCTTCGCGACGACCCGGCCTTGCGCCTGCAACGCGGGCGGCTGGCGATCGCAGTTAGCTTTACCGCCACCTTTGTCTTGGCGATGCAGCTTTATCCCCATTTCAGCGCCCGAATGCCCAATAATTCGATGGAATGGTTCCTAACCTCTACGTTGGTGATTAATCTTGTTTTATTGGTGACTATCCGGTGGCGGTTGCGGCTGTTTTTGCAGATTTGTATTTTGCTCGTAATTTTGCAGTCTGCCATGTCTTTTTGGGAATACACCTACGCCGTAGAATATCCTTTGGATTTTCGGGTCAAGGAGGCCACGGTAGTGGATCCCCTTACCTTCGAGGAAAAACGGATCCCCAACGACCGTCTGCAATCAATCCAGGGAAATCGCTGGTTGGAGTTGGCCAAGGTTAACCCGGTCGTTTCCTCGTTTCTTTATGGCGCCGAGGCTTCAAAGCCAATTTCCAACATCGATTTTTGCCTTCCCTACCGGATGGACCGAATCAACAATATTGGTGAGCCGGTTCATCGACTGATGCAACTCCTGGCGCCAGAATTGCACCTGTCGGCGGCGGAGCCCCAATTTTATCAGGAACGAAAACCCAATGAGGTGTTCCTAAAGACCGTTGGCTGTGGCCTCCCGAAGTTGCAGTTATACAGTGATTTTGAGGAATTACCTCAGGCACCCACCGCGGACCCCAACCTGCTACGCCAACTGCTCGACCGGGGGGTTTATTTGGAGGCTCCTAAAACCGGGCAAAGTCCGATTTATCTAAAACCACGGACCTATCCCGAAACCCGAACCCTTAAGGGGCAAGGGATCGAGATGGTTGATTTTTCTAACAACCATTTGGAACTCAAGGTAGAGACCCCGCCAGGGGCAGCCGCTTGGTTGATTTACTTGGATTCTTATGACGCCGATTGGAATTTGGAAGTTGACGGCCAACCGGCTGGGATTTGGAAGGCCAACATTGCCTTTAAGGCGTTGAAGTTGCCAGCTGGAACCCATCAGGTTCGGTTTACCTTTGGCGGTTTTATTAAAGAGCTAACCTATTGGGGGATTAACCTGTTTGGGGTGGTTTTGATTGGTTTGGGACTATTTATCGGTTACTGGCGCATCCACCGAGGTGCCAGCTTGTATCCCACAGACGCATTAAAAGGTTAGGCTAGATGGCAAAGATTCTTTTTCTTCAAGATATTGAATACGAATACATCGGTCCGGCCTACCTCTCCTCGGCGGTCAAATCGGGCGGGCATGATTGCAAACTGCTGGTAGGAACCGAACTCCAGGCGTTTGATGCGATGATCACCGAATTCCAGCCCGACCTGGTTGCCTTTTCGATTATGACGGGCAGCCACCTGTGGGCGATCAAGATGGCCGGGCTGGTTAAGAAAAAATATGGCATTGGCAATATTTTCGGAGGACCCCACCCAACCTTTTTTCCCGAATTAATGGAACACCCCGAGGTGGACATGTTGGTTCGCGGGGAGGGCGAGTGGATTTTGCTCGAAATCATGAATCGCCTAGACCGCGGCCAAGATTTTGCTGGGATCGGGGGGCTAATCTATCGAAACGGCGACCAACTAGTTGATGGAGGCTTGGAAAGCCTACCCCAGGATTTGGACGAACTCCCTTTTCCAGACTGGCATCTTTATGACTGCCTTGAGGGCAAGATTGATCGCACGGTGCGCACCGTATTAACCAGCCGAGGTTGTCCCTACAAATGCACCTTTTGTTTCCAAGACGCGATGCGTCAGATGTACAAAACCACCGATGGTAAGTTTGTACGGCTGCGCGAGATTGACCGGGTGATTGCCGAATGTAAGCAGTTAATCGCGCAAACCGAAGTCAGCCGCATTTATATTCGCGATGATATTTTTGGGCTGAATCGTAAGTGGCTTTATGAGTTTTTGGAGTGCTACAAAAATGAAGTGGGTATTGAGTTTATGTGTTTGGTGCGGGCGGACAAGGTCGCTATTGAGCCCGAATATGCCCAACGGTTGGCCGATGCGGGCTGCAAAACCGTTTTTTGGGGTATCGAATCTGGGGACGAGGAAACCCGCAACCGGATCTTGAAAAAGAAACTGTCCAACGAATCGGTGATCAAAGCCGCCCAGTATCTGCACGATGCGGGGATTAAGTTTTTAACCTTTAACATCGTTGGGCTTCCGGGGGAATCGTTGGCGCAAGCGATGTCCACGCTCGAGCTTAACATCGCGATCAAGGCCGACTACCCTTGGTGTTCCTTGTACATGCCTTTGCCAGGAACCGATTTGACCAACTATGCCATTGAACACGAATTCCTCGATCAGGTTTACGCCTCCTTGGATCAACACGGTTCCTTTTATGAGGGGACCCCAATCAAGGGAGAAAACATGGAGGCGATCGAGAACCTCCAGCGGTTTTTCCAGACCGCAGTCTTGATGCCCTGGACGTACCCCTTGATTAAACGCTTAATTTATCTCAAGCCTAACAAAATGTTCAAATATTGGTTTGCCCTGGTTTATTTTTATGTCCATGTTCGAAGCGAGAGTCGTGGTTTTTTCCAGACTTTGGCTTTTGCCATTCGAAACTATCGCCATGTCTTAGGAGGCTGAAATGTCCGAAACTAAGTCGCCGTTATCCTCGAAATCGCAGTGGACCCAGGCGCTTTTGTACCTAGCCGTCTCTGCTTCTTTATTGACCTGGCTAACCCTCCATTTCGCCCTTCCTTGGGGCGCTAGCTCCAATAGCTTTTTCAGCCTGTTTTACGCGGTGTTTGTCCCCTTGGTTTTTTGGCTGTTTATCTTTGGTTGCTCCTTGTTTACCAGTTTCAAAAAAGCCTCCTATGGGGCGGGAGTGCGCGGGTTGATGCAGTTGTATCGGTTCCTGCTGGTGCTGCCGATGGCCTATTTTTTAATAGACGGTGGGGCGGGGCTTTGGAACCG
>MFNE01000048.1 GCA_001783695.1 Candidatus Lambdaproteobacteria bacterium RIFOXYD2_FULL_50_16 | reverse complement strand
ATTTCTTTATTTGAAACAATGGCGTGGAATTGCCACCAGATACGCCAAAAATGCGGATTCCTTTCTAGCGGCAATTCATATCAGGTGTATTTTTTTATGGGCTACAATCTCGTGACTACACTATCTAGTGAACCCCGTAAAAAGGGCCTTGTTTTGCCCAATTCTTCTTTAATTTAGGAAAGGACCTTATGCTCGATCGTCCCGAAGAATTCGAAAGGATGGCCCCGGTAGAGGCAGACCTTTGGTGGTATAACGCGCTTCACGCGCAAGTAGAAGAAGCCGTGCCCTCAGGGGCTTGATTCGATATCCCTGCTTGACGCCGGTTGTGGTACGGGCGGTCTCATATCCCACTTAATCTCCAAAGGTTATAATAACATAAAGGGTGCTGACCTTTCCCCGTTGGCGGTCAAGTGTTGCCAGGAGCTTGGCTTAGAGGTGATTGAGTCAAGTATCATCGACCTAGAGCAGCATTACCTGCCTGGAAGTTTCGATGCCATAGTCAGTTGCGAGGTGCTATATTTTTTAGAACGCCCCCAATGGAAAGAGGTCACAGAGTAATTTTTCCGGGTATTAAAACCTAAAGGAAGGGTTATTTTTAACCTGCTCGCGCTCGCCGCGTTTGGAGGCATACATTACCTAGCCCTGGGCATTCCCCGCCGGTTTGAGGCCAGCGAGTTAGCCGACCTTTTTGATCCTGAACCGTTTACTTGTTCTCCTTAACATTTTTGGCCCTTTTTACTTTCTCCAATAATCTACGCCATGCGCCGCTCTCAGCGAAAGGCGCTTGAGAAAACCCAGAAATAATCATCAGGTCGGATATCGACCTACCCTCGCCTATCGGTAAAAACCGCTATAACAGATCATCCGTTTAGAACGGTGTTTAGGCAGCTTCCGAGGTTGGGGCAGTTCCATGGTTGGGGTGCTTTGATAAAAAAGCATAACTTATAACTTACTTCTTCTTAGGCTCTTGTTGGTGCCCAGCGTAAGCCCAGGCGTAAGCTCCAGGGCAGCCAATCGGCATTTGCCTAGCAGGCCGCCCATCCCTTTTTAGCGATACTACCAGCATCCCAAATTCAGGCAAAACCAGCAAAACTAGGGTGTTTGATTAACACGAAGCGGGTGGCAAGGTCTGCCAGGGGCCTTTGTTACAAGGCGTAACCGGGTTTTAGGGCGGGGCAGGGTTGGCCCCAATTTAGTTCAGCCTTTAATAAAGGAGCAGCAATAATCGGTGACACTTTTTATTTTTAAACTAAATTTAGAGTTTGCGGGCACCTCGAACGCTTCGCCACCTTGGACCTTTTTCCATCCTTCTGACTTGGAAACCAAAACCTCAAGCTCACCAGAAAGGATTTCCATCAATTCTTTGTCGCCCGTTCCAAACTCATATTCGCCAGGAAGCATGATCCCCAAAGTTTTGCGGGAACCATCGGCAAAAACCACGGTTCGGCTGGTGACCTTGCCGTCGAAATAGACGTTTGCCTTTTTAATGACGCTTACTGCTTTGAATTCTGACATTTAAGGGTCCCAGTGATTAGGTATTTTAGACAGGTTTTATTTCGAATATCCTTGCTTTGGTAAGTAGTCAAGGGCCACCTAGGCAGACAGGGGCGGAGTTGATCTAAATTGCCCTTGGGCCGTTACCTCTAAAAATCTAGGGACGGTGCTCTTGATAATTCCAAGGTTTGGGCGCGGGAAAGATCGGCAGGCGTGCCGATGTCGAGCCAGGAGAAAGGGCTAATGTCGGTGCAGTGGATATTAAGCCCTTGTGGGATTTGCTTTAGGTATTCTTCAATAATCGAAAATTCGACTTGGCCGCCCAATCTCGCCAAAAAACTTTGATTGATTAGATGGATTCCACAGAAGTTTTGGGGCCTTGCGGCACCTTGGGGGGAAAGTACGATCCTATCTGCGTTAGGGCGGCGTAAGCCAATAAGCCGGTTTTTTTGGTCAACTAACAACTCTGAACTAGCTGGGGCCTGATTGACCGCCAGAGTGATCTCTGCCTTCGAGGCTTGATGCTGTTTAAGAAACCACCGGTAGTCGAGATTGGTAAAAATATCCGCATTAACCAAAAAGAAATCCTCTGTTAACCAGCGGGACGCCTGTTTCAGCCCACCACCGGTTCCTAAAATCTCAGGTTCATAGGAAAGGTACCACTCCAACCCTTTTAGCTGCTCGAAACAGAAACGCTCGATTTGCTCGGCTTTATAGTGAGTGTTGATCACTAGCTTCGTCACCCCAGCTTTGCCCAAAGCCCTCACCACCCAGTCTAGCATCGGTCGATTCTGGACCTCGACCAACGCTTTGGGGATAAGATCGGTCAAGGGGCGGAGCCGGGTGCCTAACCCGGCGGCAAAAATCATTGCTTGCATAGTTAAAGCCTAATTCGGTTAGGCTGGGCCTATCCTTAGTAAATCAAACCCAGTATTTACCGCCATCTAACCTCCAGCATCACCTTAAAACGCCAACGTTTTACCTGGTATCCACGGATGCACAAGCCTAACAAGGTTAGTGTGCAGAAAAATAAAGGGCTTAGTCCCGCTTTAAACTTTCAGACGATTCGCCCCGAGGGGCTAGATTGGCCGGAGGGGCGCCTGGAGTGACTGGAATTTTATATTCATTGGTGACATCAACCCGGAATCGCCCTTCGCGGGCCGATTTGAGCTTGAGTTTGGCCGATTGGCTGACCTGCGCCAATTCTTCAGGCCCGCGGACCACCTTGGGGGTTAGAAACACTAATAGGTTGGTTTTGCGGACGGTTGATTTTCGGGTCTTGAAAAACCAACCTAAAATGGGGATATCCCCTAAACAGGGGGTTTTAACCTCGACGTCAGTGATTTCATCAGAGATTAACCCACCTAAAACAATGGTCTGCCCGTCATCGACCACAACCTTGGTTTTTAAAGCGCGGTTCAAAGTGGTGATGGCCCCTTGGCTCACCAAGCTACTCACTTGCCCAGCAACAATGCTGCTAGAAATTTGATCAATCTTTAACTCGATGGTCGAATCGGCGTTGATTTGGGGAATAATTTTGAGACTGACCCCTACTTCTTTATAATCAATGGCCGTGGTAGTGTTCCCTTGCGGATCAACCTTAGTCGAGCCTACGGTCGGAACAATCTCGCCTACCTTGATCTCGGCCTCTTCGTTGTTAAGTGTTAGGATCTGGGGATTAGATAAAATATCGATCTCGGTGTCCTGTTGGGTTGCCTTAATAAAGGCGTTAAAACTAGAAAAGGTCTGGTCCCCAAAGGTGATAGGTCCGCCTAGCACCCCCACTGCCGCTCCCCCTGGGGTCGTTGCCGGGAACTGTTTTACCCCGCCTGTAGCGCCTACCCCGCCAGCAGAAACAAAGGCGTCTTTACCGTTTACACTGGTGGTCGCTCCTGCCTGCCACTCGACCCCTAGATCGAGACTTTTATCCAGTTTAATTTCCATAATCAACGCCTGAATAAACACCTGCGCCCGCACCACGTCTAGCTGGGCAATGACGTTTTCGACCGTGGTAAAGTCGCCAGTGTCATTAAAAACCACCAACGCGTTTGAGGGGATATCCGCAATAACCTGAATCGTGTTTTTAGGATTTTGCTGGCGGAATTTTTCTAACACCTGGGCCACTTTTTCGGCACTGGCGTTTTTCAAGGGATACACCCGCATGGTGCCACCCTGGTTTTTAGATTCTTGATCCAGTTTTTTAAGCAGGGCCCGAGCGCTTTCAATCGCGTCTGCGAAACCAATTAAAATCAAGCTGTTGGTTCTCTGGTCAGGGACTACTTTGAGTTGTTTCCCTTTGGCGACTTGGGCTTCAAAAACCTTGGTTAACATCGTCTGGGCGTCTAAAACCGAAGCGTGTTCTAAGGGCACCACTACCAGGGACATATTAGAAAAGGTGTTATCCGGCTGATCGAGGGTCTCGACCACCTGGGCAAATTGTTCAGTGGCACTACGGTCGTCTTTTAGGACTAAATAGTTAGACCCTTCGTCCACCACCAAAACCGCCGAGGTCGAAAGAATAGGGCTTAAGGAGTTTCGAAGGGTTTTAGCCTCCACATAATGGACCGGGATGATGCGGGTCACATAGTGGAATTTGCCGTCCTTTCCTTCGGCGAGTGGCGCTGAACTGCCTTTGGCTTGGGCCGAAGGCATAATCCGCACTAACTGCCCTTCATCAATAGCGGCTAACTCGTTAACATCCAAAATGGCATCCAGCATCCGGTAGAGTTCTTGAGGACTTGGCGAGACTTTGGCTAAGATGGTGATTTTTTTGTTTTTGAGTTTGGCCTCGTCGTAAATAAATCGTTTGCCCGTGGTTTTGGCGATAAGTTCAATGGCCGAAGTAAGCTCAATCTGGCGCAGTTTAGACGAATCACTAGGCGTATCTTCCGCGCACAAAGGGGCGGAAAATAGTGTAATAATCAATAAAAGCAGTAGGCTGCGTTTCATCTAACAAATAGGTTGTGAGAGCCAAATAAAAAACCATCCCTTTGCCATTCAAGCCCCTTGCCTAAAACAGAGGGAGAACAACTTTTTTTACGGCGTTCCGGCCAGCATGGGGGAATTGGTTGGTTTTGGCAATCACCGCCTTTAAGGCATCGATTTGACCATACGAAGGATTTTTACCGCCGCCAATGCCGCCCCAAACCCATTGTCAATATTGACTACGCTTACCCCAGCGGCACAACTATTAAGCATCGCTAAGAGAGGGGCCAGCCCAGCAAAGTTGGCCCCATATCCCACCGAAGTGGGCACCGCAATTAAAGGGGCCTCGATCAAGCCGCCGACTAAACTTGGTAAAGCGCCATCCATCCCGGCGATTACAATAACCACTTGGGCCGTTTTGATCCTTTCTAATTGGCTTAACAACCGGTGCGCCCCGGCGACACCGACATCATAGATTTCATCAACCTTAGCCCCAAAAAACCGCGCGACCGCTGAAGCCTCTTGGGCTACAGGCAGATCGGCTGTTCCTGCGGTCACAATGGCCAAAGAACCTAAGACCGCAGGGTTCAGGCTCCACTGGCCGGTTAGGGTATGGGCGTAGGGATCGTAGTGGAGGCCCTCCACTTGGGCCAACAAGGCCTCGGCCAATTCAGGCTTTATCCGGGTGATCAACAGTGGATTTTGGAATTTTTGAAATTGGAGTATGATCCCTAAAAGTTGTTCCAAGCTTTTAGAAGCCCCATAAACGACCTCGCTAAACCCGGTGCGCCGCTTTCGGTCCCAATCCAGCTTTGCCCAGCCTAAATCCACCACCCCACCAAGTCGCTCCAAGGCCTCATCTAAGCCCAGCTCTCCACGACCAAAGGCCTCTAAAACCGTTTTAGGCTCCAAGTTCGAGCCCCTCATTTAGACTGCCCGAGCGGAACCCCGCTAGATCAAGGGTTACATATAAAAATCCCAAAGCTTTAAACGCGGATTGCAAGCTTTCTTTATGGGACAAGATTTGGGTGAAATCTTTGGGGGGTACCTCTATGCGGGCAATATCGCCATGGTGTCGAACCCGTAATTCTTTAAACCCCATTTTTCGCAAAACCAGTTCAGCCTGGGCCACTTGCTCTAGTTTTTGCTTGGTGATGGGTTGGCCATAGGGGATGCGACTATTGAGGCAAGGGCTAGAGGGTTTATCCCAGACCTTAAGGCCCCGGTCTTTGGCAAGCTGGCGGATCTCGCTTTTGGTTAGGCCAACTTCAGCGAGCGGGCTTAAAACCGCTTTTTCAGTCTTGGCTTTTAATCCAGGGCGGTACTCACCCAGGTCGTCCGCATTGGTGCCGTCTAAGATTGCCCCTTGGCTTTTTAACTGTTCTCTGATTTGTCCAAAACTAAGGGTTTTGCAATGATAGCAACGGGTCGAATCGTTTTTAGCCAGTTCAGCAATGGCCAACTCTTCTACCTCTATTTCAACCAGTTTGACCCCTAATTGCCTAGCTTGATCTAAGGCCGCTTGATAGTCATTGGGTTCAAAAGATTCGCTTTTTACAATAGCAGCCGTAACCTCATGACCCAACGCTTCTTGGGCGCGAAGCAGCAAAAAACTAGAGTCAACCCCGCCCGAATAACAAACGACCACTCGCCCCAATTTGGACAGTAATTCGGTCAACTTGCGATCTTTATCGCCAATACTCATTGTAACCCTTTTTTTTTATCCTGATACCTGACAGAATTACTCGTGTTCAACATAAACTATCCGACGAACTTGGACAATAGCGCCTCTCATTCTGCCTTATCGATATGAAGCTAAAGGTAAAAACCATAATAGGCACCGCCAGCGGGCTGACCCTTTTTGGTGTTGCTGGAATTATCGCTCTTTATGCAACAGGTAACCGGATTGCGGCATTGCAGTCCGAGGAAACCTTGCGAATGTTTTCGGAGTCGGCCTTTCAGACTCTGGTGACCAGCATGAATTTCGGTAGTGCAGACGCCAATGATGAAGCTTTAGCCAAAGCCCGAAAGATTGAAGGGGTTGAAAAGTTGGAGGTGTTAAGGGGGCAGAGTATTATCGACTTTTCTGGCCATGGGGAGCTTAGTAAAGACCCGGTTGTGTCCGAGGTTTTTCGGCTTGGGAACACCAAGATGATCGAGTCTCATGACGGGAAACACTTGGTGCGGATTCTAAAGCCCTTTAAAGCCTCTGAGCAATGCCTAGCCTGTCACGCCAATGCCCAAGCTAACGAAATAATGGGGGTGATGGACCTGACGATCTCTCGCGAGGCTAGCGACGACATGCTAAATTCGGCGGTCCGCCGAATGGCATTAGGGGCCCTGGTGGTGGTGCTGATTTGTGGAGCCGTATTATCTTGGTTGGTGCAGCGAGGGATCATTGGCCCGGTGCAGGGTTTGCTCTCGATGTTAAACGACATGGCGCAAGGCGGGGGCGACTTAACCCAACGTTTGCCTGTGGTGACCAACGACGAACTAGGTGAACTGGGCAATAGCTTTAATCGTTTTGTGGGTAATCTTGGCGAGATGATCAAGGATTCTCAAAATTCTTCAGCCGAAATTGCGCAACAACTTAACGAGATGATTACCTACTTTAAAGAAACTTCGGGGGCCATTCAGGAAATAGACTTGGCGGTCAAAGAACAGGACGGCATCTTAAAAACCCTCTCCCAATATGCAGGGGCCTTAGAAGCGGCCATCAAAGGGGTTCAAGAGACGGTTTCAGCAACCGTCTCTTTTGCAGAGACTAACAAGCAAGGGACCTTAAAGGGCAAGCAAGCGGTTAAGGTCGTAAGCGAGATTATTGGCGAGATTAACAAAAGCGGCAAAGCGGTTTTTGCTTCAATGGCCGAGATCGAAGGGATCGCCTCGAAAACCAACTTGCTCTCTTTAAACGCCGCGATTGAAGCGGCTAAGGCAGGGGAATTTGGCAAAGGCTTTGCGGTGGTCGCGCAAGAGGTAAGGACCTTGGCCGATCAATCTAATCGTTCAACCCAAAAGATCGGCCAGTTAACCGAACGCAATACCCAACAACTAGAATCTAGCGACAAAGCCGCTCAAGATCTGAACCAGATTTTTTCAGAGATTGAGCAAAACGCGGGCCGGGTTTCGACTAGTTTGGCAGGAATAGCGAAGACTACCCAAGGTCAAGCGACCCAAGTTAATCAAACCGCTCATGGGGTGGAGCAGGTTTTAGAGCTTTCTGCGCAGGTGATGGAGCTTTGTGAAAAGCTGAATAATTGTTCGTCCAATCTCCTTAACCTTAGGGTCGGGATTGAGCGCAACACTCGAAGATTGACCGATGTGATGGAACGGTTCAAGGTTTGATAAGAATGAATAGATTTAAGGTATTAGCCCTTGGTCTGGTTCTGTTTTGGACGGGCTCTCTTTGGGCCCAAGAACCGGTCATTAAGCCCCAAAGCCTGCAAACAGTCTCCAAGGCCGTAGGTAAAAAATACATGGCCGTTAGTTCTGACCCAATCGCCACCAAGATTGGGGCCGAGGTGCTGGCCAAAGGGGGCAATGCGGTGGACGCGGCGGTGACTATGGGTTTTGTAATGGCGGTGACCTACCCAAGCGCCGGGAATCTGGGAGGTGGTGGGTTTATGTTGGTTAGTGCCCCGAAGTATAGTGCCGCCCTGGATTACCGCGAGCGCGCGCCTCTGCGGGCCCACAAGGACATGTTTTTAGGGGCAGACGGAGAACCAGACCCTGAATTAAGTCGGCACAACCATTTGGCTTCGGGTGTTCCAGGGACCGTTGCTGGCTTAGCTTTAGCTCTCCACCGCTGGGGGACCTTGTCTTTAAAAGACGCTCTGGCGCCCGCTATTGCGCTGGCAGAAAAAGGCTTTGTAGTAGATGCAAATCTGGCGGAAACCTTAGGAGCAAGAAAGGACCAACTCGCCCGCTGGCCGGCTACTAAAAAAATATTCTTCAAAGGGGACCAACCCTATAAAGAGGGTGAGTTGCTGGTCCAGGCGGACTTAGCTAAGACACTAAAACTGATCGCCCTAAAGGGGACCGAAGGCTTTTATAAAGGCGAAACTGCTAAACTAATTGCCCAGCAAATGGCGGAGCAAGGGGGCCTAATTGATTTGCTGGATTTAAAAGGTTATGTCCCGGCGATTCGCAAACCCGTTGAGGGCACCTACAAGGGATATGAGGTCTTATCCATGCCACCCCCTAGTTCAGGCGGGGTGCATCTGATCCAACTTCTCAACATCCTAGAAAGCTTCCAGGTCGAGCGGCTGGGCCCCAACCGCACCCAGACGATACACCTAATGACCGAGGCGATGAAGCTGGTTTACGCCGATCGCAGCCGGTATTTAGGGGACGCCGATTTTGTGAAAGTGCCAGTTACTAAGCTGATTTCAAAAGGATTAGCCCGTGATGAAGCCCGGCGGATTAGTCGCACCACCGCCACCCCATCGGCGCAAATTGCCCCGATCCGAATTGGGGGTTATGAATCCACTCAGACCACACATTTTTCGGTTATCGATGCTAAGGGTATGGCTGTTTCAAATACCTATACGCTCAATTTAAGTTTTGGATCAGGGATTGTGATTGCTGGGACTGGGGTGTTGATGAACAACGAAATGGACGATTTCTCGGCTAAACCTGGAAGCACCAATGCCTATGGCCTTATCGGAGGTCGGGCTAACGAGATTGCCCCTAAAAAACGGATGTTGTCCTCCATGTCACCAACCATTGTCCGGCGTAATAAAAAAGTGGTCTTAGTCACGGGTAGCCCAGGTGGAAGTCATATAATCACGACCACCTTGCAAGTGATCTTAAATGTTCTCGACCATCAGATGGTTCTAGAACGCGCCGTCACCCAGCCCCGGATGCACCACCAGTGGTTACCAGACGAACTCTGGGTAGAGCCTGGATTCGACCCTGAAGTTCTAAACGACTTAACCAAAAAGGGGCACCAGATCGTGCAAAGTCGTTACCTAGGGGCCGCTAATAGCATCCATTGGAATTCCAAAACCGGACAGCTTACCGGGGTCGCCGATCCTCGCCTTGGGGGGTTGGCTTTAGGGGAGTAACCTAAAATGAAATTGTTTTTCTTAGGGGCCACCGGTTTTTTGGGGCCAAAAGGTCAAAACCCTACTGGCCCAAGAAAAGGGGCTTGAGCTGTTGTCAACCCTTCGCCAAGAGGGCGGGCCTGACCTTATCGATCCTAATAGTTTTTCAACTTTTTCTTCGGTTGATGGGGTGCTAAACTGCGCCGATTCGCTGACGGCTTCACCCAAAGCGGCCATTCAGCAGGTGCTCTCTAGGGGCCAGTTTTGGCTTGAAACCTCTGCCGCCCCCCTAAACTATAAGCGAGGTGCTGCCCCTGCGGGACCAAACTTGGGTGGGTTCTTTATGGTTCGGCATGGGCGTTTTTCCGGGTATCAGCAACCTGATATCAAGGAGATCTACCAACTAGGCCAGGGGGTGGTGGATTTGGCGGTTGAGGTTAGTCCCCTTTCGGGGGCTGGGAAAAGTAGGTGTCGCTTAAGGGTTCATTTTGAAGGGCAACCCTTAACTTCAGGGCCTGACTGTGAATTTTCAAAAGGCAAGGCTGGTTCATTGGCCCTCGATTATCCAGAGGTAAGGATGGCCAAGATAGCTCTGGGAGCTGAGGTTAAAGGATATCTCTCGCCGAACCCTTCCCTACTACGCCCTTTAATTTTAGGGCGTTCAAAACTCGCGGCGAAGGCGCAAGGCCCTTTAGGGGGCTTATTTTGGCGCAAATATCTTTTCTTAGGCGATCCCTTTAAAAAAACCGGGCTAGGGCAATAGCGATTTTAGTTCGCCAAGGCGCCCCTCAACTCCGGCTTTTTTATCCAGACTGGGTCTTGCTGGGAGCACAAGCGGCTTTGGCCATTGTGCGGTTACATAAAAAAAGAATAGGTGGGGTTTTATGATGGAAGAGTGCCTAACTTTAAGCGAGATGCTTGCCGGGCTGGCAGGCCCGGGCCCAAGGCCCAAAATAGGTTAACTTGCTCTCTAGAGCTATTCCAAGACACCCGCCTGGGGCAATTCGACTTCGAACCAAAATCGACTGCCGTTAGTGCCAGAACTATCTACCCTTATTTTAGAGCCCAGAAGCGCTGCGAACCTAGAGGACAAAGCCAGCCCCAACCCAAGTCCGTCATATTTCCGGGTCAAGCCTTGGTCGCATTGGGTAAAGGGGTCTAAAATCCGCTCTTGGTCTTCTGGGGCAATACCAATCCCGGTGTCGGCAACCTCAAAACGCAACATCTGCACACCCTGGGGGTTTAGCGAACGGCTAACCTCGATATGCACCTTGCCGCGCTCGGTGTATTTAACCGCGTTGGCCACCAGATTCACCAAAACCTGCTCCAAAAGGCTTGGATCACCCAACCGGTTGGGGTAGAGGCCTTCGGCAACAACTCCGGTCAGTTCCAAACCCTTGGTGCTGGCAGCACCTGAAAAAAGCCTAACCAACTTACTAACCACCCCGCCCAGGTCAAAAACAATCTGCCTCGGCACAAAATCCCCTCGGTCGAGGCGGCTGGCGGTTAAAATCTCGTTTAAAATTGAGGTCAAGGACAGGCTCGATTTGACAATAATTTCGCAATTTTCCTTCTGCTCCTCGGTCATTTCGGACATCATCAAGACCTGGGTCATGCCGATAATGCCGTTTAAGGGGGTGCGCAGTTCGTGATTCAGTAAGGTTAATAGGTTGGTCTTGGCTTGATCCGCTTTGTGCAAGCGGCGTTCGGCCATTTCTAATTCTTTGGCTTGATCCAGGCTGGCGGCCAATTTATCTGATAAAGCGACGGTGAAAAGCTGGTTTAAAATCAGGTGTAATTTTTTTTCGTCATTATTAAGGGCGCTCCCTAATTCTAAACCCTTTATACTTAACATCCTCACCAAATCTAACGCCCTTACTCCCACCCGGCAGGGTTGGTCGGCTAACATGCTAGATTCCCCAAAAATATCGCCTCGGCGGCGCAACGTGAAGATTGGAATCTGGTCATTTAATACTTCGACTTGGCCTTGCAATAAAAAGAAGATCTTTTCGGCAGGTTGCCCCTGCACCAGGATGGACTCTCCCGCTTGGTACTCGACCAGTTCGAACAGAGGCAAAAGGCGTTTTAGTTGGTCTGCGGCGAGGTTGTCAAAGAGTCGGGCGCTTTGGATCAATTCTCCTGTACCTAACCCGCCATGAAGCAAAAAGTCTATTGCTGGGTCTTGCACGGGCTCTCCTTTAGTGAAATCCTAGTTGGGGCGTTTTTAGCCAACCGGTTGAAAAACTAACAAACTTAGGGGTGTTTAGTCAAGTAAATCAAGGTTTGGCTGCGATTCGAACTGGGGGGCTCAAGTAAAGCGCTAGCCCTATCTTTTAAAAAATCTTACACTTAGCCAAAAAACATCCCTCAGAACAAATGGCCATGAAATCTATTTTGGTCTTAACCCCTGACAGCGAAACAATCACCACGCTAAAGCAGGCCTTTGGGGACCGTTTCGAAATCGAAGCGGTTTTAAGCCTCCATGAATGCCTAATCTGCTTTGCTAAAAAACGTCGGGAGTTGACCTTTATTGAGATAAGCTACCTGACCGAGGCGGCTGGCGGTGGATTGACCTCAATCGAACATTTTAAAGAGGTTTTAGGCCAATTTCGCGAGTTATTTGTGACCGCCCCACTTTTGGTCATGGGCCCTCCTAGCGAAAGTAAAAATTTAGCCCGTTCGGTCCAGGCGGGGGCCAACCGGTTTCTTTCGACACCTTTAGAGCCTGAGGCCTTACTTTTAGCCACGGATCTTTTAAAACAAAGTCAGTTGCAAGAGTCGGAATTAGATTATTTGCGGCGTCATGTCTGGCTGGTTTAAAACAGAACAGAATTAATCCTTTTATTTTAGTCTAATAGCTTAAAATAATTCCCCTAATAGGTAATAATCGGAACTAAATGTTCTGGTACATACAAAACGGAATAAATAATTCCGTAATTTTTAAAACTAGCTGTATTTATAATATAAATAAAGTTAACCCCCGCCAGTCGTTGCTCCCCTGTAGATGAAGTCTCTTTAAAGTCGGATCCAAAACGAGCAACAAGCCAGCCCCCATTGGGGCGGCTTGTTGGCACTCAAAGAATCCCAAAATTAAATCAATAAATCCAAAAGGCTCTCGATTAAAG
>MFNE01000047.1 GCA_001783695.1 Candidatus Lambdaproteobacteria bacterium RIFOXYD2_FULL_50_16 | reverse complement strand
GAAGCCTCAAAAATGAAAGTCCTTCACCTAACTTAATTAAATCTAAACTCAAGTTATTGAAAGGACTTGAAAAATATTATAAACCTCTACCCTTCCTTAAGGACTCGCGTCCCTAAATCAGCACTAGGATTGCTCCTAACCCCTAAAGCAAAAGCCTATCTCTCAAGCTCTCCCGCTTCCAATCCGATTCTAATTTCAATGAACCCTTGTTGGCCGTTTCCAGCTAACCCGATCACTTTACGCGGAATCTAAAATAACGCAAGTCTTAATTTCGACTTTTTTTAAATTCTCTGTTTTTTCAATCTTTGCATGGTGGCGAGACCAGGAATCGAACCAGGGACACGAGGATTTTCAGTCCTCTGCTCTACCGACTGAGCTATCTCGCCTCATGCAAAGCCGGAATTAAACCCAAATCGGGGCAGCTTGTCAAGCGGGTTTTCTAGGGTTCTATAAAATATCCTTCAATCCCTTCATTAAAGCCTATCCACGAGCAAAATAAAGATCAGTTTCCTCGAACAATTGGTCCATAGAGACCCCCTGAGCATACCCCTTCAATAACTGGTCGGCGAGCGAGAAGCGGGACTCAAAAATGGCCTTGACCAGTGCCAGGTAAGCCTCTTCACCCTGGCCAAGCCGTTCTAATCCCTTTTGGGCTTGCTCCAAAAACTCTTGCATAAGGCGGTCATACTCTTTGTGCTCTTTCAAATAAGTAAAACCATAACAATAAGACTGCTCATAAAGCTCTTTAAAAAAACCTCCACCCCGCTGCGCTATCACCTCGTTCGCCCAATCGAGACAGGTTTGACAGTACAGGAGTCCCTTCCAAAGGGCCGCTTGGCCAAGTAACATAGCGTAGGGCCCGGCGTCACAGGTGCGGGTTTCAATGGCGTTTCGCAGCCGAGCAACCGGGAAGGTTGCACCTAATTGCACTGGCCAGTCAGCAAGCTCTGGGCTAAGTCCTTGATATCCTTTTTTAATAAACTCACGGAAATTGACCCCTCGCATGTCCACAATTTCGCCATTTCGCTCTAAAACCAGCATGGGTACATCGAGAATGTATTCGATATACTGGCGATAACCAAAATCGGGTTCAAAAATTAGGTCGAGAAAACCGGTATGTTGAGGGGACATGTTTCGCCAAGCCCAGCCTCGGCGGCTTTTGCAGCCTGCTGGTTGGCCTTTTGCAAAGGGGGAGGTGCCAAAAAGGATGCCCACAAAGGGCGCGAAGGCGGTGGATGCCCGCATCTTTTGGATCATATCCGCTTCGCTAGAATAGTCGAGATTCGACTGCGCGGTGGCGGTGGTTTTCATCATGTGATGTGCCCCCGCCCCCAAAGGGGGGAGGTACTCACCCATAACTTGGTAACGTTTCTTAGGCACCCACCCGACTTGATCTGGGTGTGAGATGGGGTCATAGCCTATGCTGAGCCATTTGATCCCCCTTCCCTGGCTGATCTCGGACAGCTGGATTTGGTATTGCTTTAAAAAAGCGTCGATCTCCCCGATGGTCTGCATCGGGGCGCAGCTTAACTCAAGCTGCCCGCCAGGTTCTAGGGTGATCGACGATCCATACTGCTTTAACCCAATTAAATGGGCCCCTTCTTGGTAACCTTTCCAGCCAAATCGCAGGGCAAAAGCCTCCAAAACCCCGCGGATGTGGCCCTCGTAGGTCAGTCGATGTTTCAGGTCGGCGTCATACCCAATCAATTCTTGTTCTAACCCTAATTTCCATTGCGCTCTGGGCTTTTCGGCTTGGCGAAAATATTCGAGAAAATGGTCGATTGTTAGTTGGGTAAAAGCCATAAAAGCCAGGGAAAAGATTGGGGTGACTTCCAATCTAACAACCTTGTTTCAGGTTGCCAATAGGCCTTAAGCTATACTTCCCCGGCCGATAGGTTTAAGGCCGTTGCGGCCAGTCGGTTTCAGTCAAAGCTTCCAAACTGGCCAGACTGTTAAAACGGGCCGGAAGATCGCGCAGCACTTGGCGGTAGGCCAAGGTCGCTTGGGTTACCCCGCCAGGGAAGTCAGGCAAGACCATAGGGTCCGACTCGGCCAAGAGGCGATTGCGCCGGGTCTTTAAATAACCTAAAAGCCGGGCTTGCTTTTGCGTGTCCGTCTCGGCGGGTTCAGGTTGGTTGCCTTCGGCTAGCCAAGCTTGGTAGGTCTGCCAATCCCTATTGGCCGGATCGGCGGGGATAAAAGTATGATCGTCCAAGCGGATGACCGAATCGTCAAAAATTTGTTTTTTATACATGGCTATAGCTCGCTATCGCAGGCCCAATGCCCGCTAATGTAGGTTTCCGATCCCGTGGCCGAATATTCGAACGAAAAACCGTTAGATGATTTGGAATAGATGGTTAAGCCCACTGCCGCTAATCCACCCGAAGCGCTATCCCAGGCTCCAGAAGTGCCGTTAGAAGGTCGCCAAATTCCGATGGTGCCCAAGGCTCTTTTAATTGTGCGGAAGTGGATCGTTTGGCGCATTGTGCCTGCTGCCCCTCCAGAGTAACGATAGTCCCAAGCACCCGAGCCAGAAAATCCGGTAGCCGTGCCCAGGTCCGTGCCAAAGTCGTAACTCTTTTCGAAATACCTTTGGCAAAGGGCTACTTCTTGGCCGAAAGGCCGATACTCAAATTCAGTCGCCAGCTCGCCTACTTCTAGTTGAGCGCCGGTCATTTCAAAATAGTCGGTGGCGTCAGCGTTGGTGGTGATCCCAGAATGATTGATACCGACCTCTAATCCTAACGCGTCTAAAGGTACACTAAAGGTGTGTTCAAAACGTTGCCAGCCAGTATTTACCCCAGTAGCGGCGACCGAAAACAGATTGGAGCCACCAGAGACCGCATCACTGGAATTGCTTTGGTTTCCAATCAGGGCCAGCCCACCGGTGAAACCACTTCCCACCCGCACATATACGCTAAAGGTAACCGTTTTGCCCTGCAAGGGGTAAACGTTTACGGATTCAATCGCCTGCGACATATTTACGTGGTTCGAAGCGGGCGCGCTTTTAGCATCCACCCGCATAGCGTAAGGCATACCCGCGATCCCACTGTTCTGTTTAGAAACCCCGGCCAAATACCCCGAAAGCCGCCAGCGGTCTGCTACATAGTTATTGGACGTCAAACTATACGTCTGGCGCTGCCAGATCAACATGGCCCCGTTAATCAACCGATTTTTGCCCAAATTGGGCGCTTCCGTCGCCTGGACAAAACTAGCCAAGGTGCCCGCAGTGTCGCGGATTTGAATTGGGTTGCCCGTCGAGTAGGTCAAGCCTTGGGTGCCTTCTAGGCCCCGCTCTACCGTAAGGTCGTTGCCTTGGGTCCCGGTGACCTTAACCACCTCAAAGGCGACCCCGTCAGACAAGGTAGCAAAGTAAAAATCACCGTTTGCCAAACTGCCCAAGGGGGCGGCGTTGTTGATGGTCAAGGTTGTGGCGCTCGGACCAAAACTGCCCACCACATGATCGTCGAAGTTGTTGATAAATCGTAGTTTTCCCATGTGTACCTAATTAAATGGGGTTGTTAATGATTTCCCTGCACGAAGCAGGGACACTTAATTGCTAGAGTGAGGCTTGGCCGGTAGGCCCCACGAGCACTTCATCCGCTGGCCCCAAAGCGGTGGGTGGGCGGTCTAAAACGATGCTAAACCGGGTCAGCGATGGTGATGTCCCAATCAGGGGTGTCGATACTGTTTTGGGCGTAAGTCTGCTGCGAACTGGCCGCTTCGGTAACGTACAATAAGACCTGATTTACCGAATCAATCAGGGCAAAATGATCGGCTAAACCAGCAACCTGGGTCAAAAGCCCCATCCGCCCGGAAACGGTCAGCCTCCGCCCCGAGATCACCCCATCCGAAACATTGAGGTGGCCTATACTTAAGGTAATCATCCCTAAAAAGTTGGCCCCTATCGCCTCGGCGTAGTTGGTCGGCTGGCCAGCACAGGCGACCAGATTATTGGCGTGGTACTTCAGATATTCCAGCCCTTGGTCCATAACCAAGTCGTTTGCCCATTTGGCCATTTTGTCTCCTAAAGGTATTCTTCAATCGAAAGGTTCACGGTCGAATGGGAGCGTTTGCCCATGACCGCCTTAAAACTAGAAAAACTAGCCCAGACTAGGTATTTTTGATCAAGCGAGTTGCCCCCCGAATCTTTGAGGCCCTCAATCACTTTTAAGGCAAACGGGTCCGCTCCCAAATGGCCGCGGAAGCGTTTCAACGCCTCAAACCGCTCCTTGCCGCCGCTGGCGTGGAAAAACTCTAGGCCCCCGCTGTAGCGTTTGGCGCGGGCTTTGTTTTTGGTGTATTTCGCCCCAACACGCAGTTTTTTCACAATCGAATTGTCGGCCCATTCTTCTTCGAAGCCCCAAGTAGGGTTGGGAAAAGAGTGGAGCGGCCCGGCAACCAGAATCCCAATCGACGGAGTGGTTTGGGTAAGGGTACTCAACACCAAGCGGCCATAAGCGACGGGCAACGTAGGATATTCGGCCCAGACTGCGTCGGCCTGGTAGCTACCGAATTCGTCGGTTTTTTGGGTAGTAAGGGTTTCTTGGTGGTGCAGTTGGCTGCGGGCGGCATCGGAGAAGATATAAAGCTCAAGTTGGTCTGCCTCTACTCCGAAGAGGGCAAACGCTTCAGAAGGGCCAACCACGTTAAAGTCTAGCGTGACACTAGCCCCGGTGGCCAGGGCCTTCCAGACCTCTAATTTGTGGGGGTTAAACAAACTGACCACCGGATAACCAAAGATGGTTTCTGCCGGTTGGCCTTGGTTCTCTGCGTGATTAGGGTAGATGATTTTCATCAGATAATCTCTGCTCTGCCGGTGACACTTAGTAAGTCTTGGTTAAAGTCCAACTCAATCACCTCCACCTTGGCTGTAACCGAGCGCGGCGGGTCCAGTTGATTGTCTAAATAGGTGAACTGCTCGCCTAGGCGGGCCAGTCGGTCCAAGGGCGTGATCAAGGTGACAGGCGGTTTTTCCCAGTGAACCTTGGCAGCCTTAAGGCGGCTACGCACCCCTTGGTGATGGCGGTGAAAAACCCGGCTTTTTTTGGTTTCGCCTAAGCGTTCGGCCCCTTCTAGGACCACTTGTGAACGCTGTTCCCTCATCACCGAAAGCCCTTGTTCCTGCCTTGGTATCAGTTGGGACCACTCACCCCGGTATTCCTTGACCGGGAGTTCATATTGATACTTAAGATCCACCAGCTTTAAGGCACTTAGGTTGTCAATCTGTCCTTGGGGCACTTGGCGGTCGATCAAAATCAGCTGGGATCCCTGGATATAGAAAAGATAACCCGCGTAGCCCGCTACTTGGTCTAATAAATCGATCAAGGGAATTTGGTCGGTGTAGATAAAATCGAGCAGCACTAGGCCTCCATTGGGGTTAATTAAAGTTAACCCCATCAATTGGGCGGCCCAAGTAAAAAGGTCGGCGAGGGAGCAAAAACTTTGCGTCCCAGACGATCCCGGCACACAAGCTTGCCCAGACGCGGTTAGCGTGCCTTGGGGCTGGTAGGCGGGGTTACGCTCTATCAGGCTCTCCCCTTGCGTGCCGGGGGCCCAATAATTATCGGCTAAGACCCCATCGTCATAAATATGCCAGTCGGTACCCAAAACCCCCGCCAGATTAGGCCGGAAATAAAGTACGTCAATGTCGCCAAAACCGGTTCGAATCAGGGGAATATGTTGTAATGCGCCCAAAGCCAGGGGTCGCGCCACAATCTGGGCGGAGACCATGCCCTGATCTAGGGGGCTGGTGCTAAAATTACCCGCAACTTCAAACCACATTCCCAATGGATCAACGGCCAATATTTCCCATTTCCCTGAATAATCAAAGACGGTAGATAGGGACATAGGCTGTAAAAAGACCACATCGCCCACCGCGTAGTTATGGGCAAAGCCGGTGGTAAAACGCAAAATTCCCGCATTGGGACTGCTGACCGTTTCCACCAAAAGGCTTTGCCCAGCCGAGGGTCCCTCTTCGAGGGCCAACATCGGCCATTCTTTCTCGACCACATCATAAAACAACTCTTCTTCACTTACTTGCCGAAGGATCGCCTCTCCCTCAAAGGCCAGACTCAAATATTCGGGGTCATCTTTAATGCCCCATTGTGCGGTTATAGCAAGCTTGCGCGGGGGCAAAATCACCTGACCTTGACTGTTTATAAAACAGTCGGGCGTAAACCCCACCTGGCCCCAGCTTAACTTAACAAACCCGCCGTCCCCTTGGGCGGCTAGGCGGATCGGCGAAAGGCTGGAGAGTTTGCCTAGCCACAGATACTGGCCACCGTCGATGGTTTCATTCGAAACCCGGCGGGTCAGGCCGTTGTAGTTCAAGGTGACAAACAGGGCCCCTTCATAGCGGACCCGAACCATCAGTTTTTTGACGTATTGGGCGTGGTAGGTGTCTAAAAGGGTTAGCGGCTGGTGCTGCCAAATCCGCCAGATCCCATCATGCGTGACCCGAGCCGGGTTGGGGCTAGACAGGGGGGCCAAGTTCAGAGCGCGACTGGCCAAAGGATTAACCAGACCCAAAACCTGATAACTCTGCACCCCCTGCTCTTGGTTCGCACTTAAAATAGGCCCGCCTAAAGTCTCCCGGCCCCAAGCGAGTAGGGGCTTGGTGCCTAGAGGAAATTGGCCTAAAGCGCGGCTAACCAAAGGGGTCATTTCGCCTCCAATTTAAGGCGGCCCATACGGCTGCCTTCAGAGACCTCTTGGATCAACCTCGGGGCTAAGCCTGAAAGATCAATCATCACCGCTTGTCCATCGCCCTTGGCGCGGGCGACATCGATCAATTCGGCTAAAAGCCGCTCGATCTTGGTACTATCGCCCTGCTTGCCCGACATAGAGACCGGTATCGCCCCGTTTTTTAGGGGGATCACCGCCTCTTGGCCATGCAAAATCGCCAGGTAGCCCGACTGGGGTCCATCGGTCACTCCACCGTCGGCCCTTTGGGGCAAGCCCAGGTTGGCTAGATCGTTCATACTAAATCCAAAACGCATCTGCGCTAAAAATTGATCCTGTTGGGCTTGGACTGCTTTCCGGGCCGAAGAGACCTCGGATTGCAAAGAAGCCCACATCGCCCCAAAATTGATCCCCGCCCCGTTTTGGTATTGGCCCATCTGCCCTTGCAAACTCTGTTTTAGGAGTTGGTTTAGTTCCAACTGGGACTGGCGGAAACGCTCCATCTGGTCTGAACTTTTAAAGATCTGTTGCCCATCGCTAGTTAAGCTGCCCGAGGCGGCCAGATAATCGGCGACTGCTTGGGCCTTGTTTTCGCCGGTAGCGCTGATCGCTGTTTGAAACAGGGACGCTGCCCGCTCTAACTTGACCCCAAAGGCCTCACCGGCAGACATGCCGCCGGTGCTTAATTCAAAGATCCGTTGGTCCACCGACTTTTGGGCATTTTGCAGGCTGGCTAATATCTGTTCGTTTTGGGCGACCTCTTGCTTTTGGGTCCGCTCAATCTCACTTAAGGCGCTGGCCTGCTCTTGGGAGAGACGGATCATTTCTTGATCGTAATTCGACTGCCTTGGATTTAAGCCGTTTTTTTGGCCTTGCAGTTGGTTATAGCGATTCAGCCAATCGTGACTGGTCCAGTTTTGCCGCTCCATGGAAGTGATCTTGTTTTGGATCTGGTCCTCGATCCCCTTGTATTGACTGATCACCTCCTTAGATTTAGCGACAAACTGCTGCATATAACCCAGCTTTTGCTCTTCCATCTCGGCTAGTTTTTCATAATAACCCGCCAGCTCTACCGGGTCAGTGGGCACTGGGATCGCTTGGGCGGCCTTATCGATTTGTTCAGCCAAACCTTGGAAGTCGGCAGCTTGATAGGTCTGTTGGTTGAGCCCGATAAAAAATTGGCGTTGGGACTCGCGAATATGGTCGTAATTTTTTTTCATATCCCGCGCATAAAGCCTCAACCCTTGCTCTAGGCTCTGATTGGCTTCTGATACGGAAACAATCTCTTGATCCAGATTGCCTAAATCGTCTTTGTAGGTTTTAAATTGGGCTTGGAGCGCGGCCATTTCTTTTTTTTCAGAAGAGGTGAGCCCGTCCCCTTGCTTAGCTGAAAGGTAGGACAACTTTTCACCCGCCTCTTGTTTAGCGGACATCAAATCAGCCCGCTGGCTTTGTAGGTCGTTAAGTTTTTGTTGGTTTGACTGATAATTAGAGACCTTGTCATGGGTGCTCATCGAATCCACCTTAAACTTTTCCTCAAAGTTGGCAGCGTTTTGGGATAACCGTCCAAAGGCGACCGCCAGTCGGTCTGTCTCTAATTCTAATCGATTAGAACCAGAAGGATTGCCCGCCATTTGCCCTAACTGGGCACCCACCTGATTTCCTATCAATCCTCCCGCCACCGTACCCCAAGGGCCATAACTGGCCCCCAAGGCTTGCCCGGCCATGACTCCCGCTTGGCTAGTACCCTTTTTATCCACCGCCGCCATAGACCCCAGTCCAGACAAAATAGCCTGTCCCCCTTGATTTAAGGCTTTGCCAGTTTGAACAGCCGCGTTTTTAAGGTTTTGGGTCATTTGATCCGCTTGCACCTGCGCCCTAGCACCCAGCTGATCGAGATTACTTAATTTAAGCTGGTGTTCAGATCTCAACGAAGCGAGATTTTTTTTGGCCAATTCCTCTTCTTTATTCTGGCGCTTTTGAAACTGGGCAACCCATTGATCCCCGGTGTCAGCCATCATCTGGCGAGATTTTCCCATTTTTTCAAAGGTCCGCTCCAAGGCCAGAAAGCTGTCGTGTTTGCCCAAGTTTTGGGTCATCGAGCTGATGGCCAACGCGGTCTTAGTCATGCTTTGAGCTAAGGCCTCTTGGGTTTTTAGGGCTTGCGGATTCAGGTTCGGCTGAAAATTGGGCATCTTTGTTCTCTTCTTTGGTTTCTTGGGACCGACATAGCCGAGGATAGGCCAACTGTTCGATCTCCAAGATCCAGCTAAACACCTCTGGCTCTTCGCAAAAGGCGTCACATAAGGCTTTGATCTCACCCACCGGGATCGGGCCATAACCAAAGCCCCGGGGGCGGCTAAGTAAACTCAACCTGCACCAATGCTCCCACGCCTTGGCCTGGGCCCCCTCTAGTTCCAACTCTCCAAATTCGCAAGTTTGGCAAGGGGGACGGCCTTGGTACAAATCGGCGCAGTCATCACAATGGATGTAATCGGGCCTCGTGACCCAATCGACCCACTGGACTATTTTTTTTTCGACTTCGCCTGGGCGGAATTGAGGGCGATGTTAATGTCATCGACCTTTTCGAAGATCTGCAAAACAAAGTCATGGTTGTATTCAGCGATAGCCCTTTTGGTTTCGCCGTTACAGGGCAAGGGCTTGTCTTCTAAGTCGGTAATCCCTTCCCAGTTGAGCACGGTTTTATCAAACCGCTCTAAGCGGACCTCTAGTTCGTCCGTTTCTTCGGTCGCTTGGCCGCGGAGGAATTTTTGTTTCGAATGGGTTTTGATAATTTTTCGAATCTCACCTGAGGACAGCGGGCTCACCTCCAACCGGCAGGTCGCCCCACCGATTTCGATGTCGATCCAAAAACTGGTTTTTTCGGTTCTAAGTTTCATAAGGCTCCAGGTGACGGGCCCGGTAGATGCCGGGCCCTTTGGGGGTTAGTCGAAAAGGATGCTCGCCGAATCCTCGCCTGATTGTTCAAGGGCAGTGAACGACTGCTTGATCAATAAAGCTGGGCCCGATTCTGATTCTTCAGGAATCTCCGTGGGGATGCGGGGCAGGGTTAGGGTCATGCGGCTGCCGGCGGTACCAAAAACAAAATCGAGCTGGTATTCGGCGTTGGAGACCCCTTGGGCAAACTTGGCGGCATCTTCACTCCGAAAATAACTAGTGTAGCTGCCAGTGATCTTGCGGTCGCCCTCGACATAGTCGGTCGGGTATTCGGCGGTGGTGATCTCGTCTTCGATATAGTTTGCCAGATCGACAATACTCACGTCTAAGGACTGCACCTTGCCTTCGACCCCGTTGATTTTTAAGCTGGCGTCGCGAGCGGCGATGGGGCTGCCCAAGGTTTGCTGGCTCGGCAACCAACCCTGGACCGGCTCGCCCAAGGCCCAATCGAAGTCCAGGTTGTCTGCCAAGGTTAAGTAGTGGGTCACCGTATCGATGGCGGTGATCAGGTAGCCCTGGCCGCTCGGTTGATTTTGATCAGCCAAGCCTCCGTTGGCGGCGCAGGCGGGGTTATAAACATAACCGCCCACCTGGAACCGTTTGGCATCGGATACTTTCACCTGATTTTGCAAGGCCAGAGCAGCCAAGGCGACTTGGTCGTCGCCTAAAGAAATGCGCTGCATAAACTTGCCTTTAAAGTTAAGTTCGACCGGGCCTTTATTAGTCACGCTGCTGGTCATCTCGGTGACTGTGGCGCCGATGCAGTAAAACACCATATGCCCCTTGCGGTAGGCCAAGGTGAAGCTAGGTTTGGTCAAGGACTGGGTGTAGCTAACACTAACCCCCGCATTGACGGTTTTTTGGCCCATTAAAGACTGGTAAAGCGCCGAAGCAACCGGCTCTGAACCGGCGGTTTTGGGTCGGGGGATGATTTTAAAGTTAAAGTCGCCCGCCGACATGCCGTCAGCGAAGCGGGCCAGGACGCCCCGAGTGTTATTGATTTCGGGGGAATCGGTGTAGTTGGGCTTTTGCCCGGCAGTCAAACTACCGGCCAAAACCAAGCTGTTTGCGCTGCTGGGCAGGGTCAACTGGCCCCGTTGGGCCTCTAGCACGGCAAAGGCCAGTTGGCTTTTGGTTCTTGCGATGGACATGGTTCTCCTAAGGAACGGTCGTAGTAAAATGGATAAAGTGGCACCAGATCCCTTGGGCGTAGCTCATGAACCCGTCCTTGACGGGCAAGAGTTCCGATGCGCCTGCCGGAGCAAAGCCGGTTAGTTGTTCAAGCACCTGTTGCAGCAAGGGATAAACCCCCTGGTGTTGGCCCAAACCTCGGGTTAGCAACGCCAGTTCAAAACTCAAGACCCGCGCCCCTGGGACCTCTTCTAAACTTTGCAAGCTAGTAGGCCCAAACTCCTGGCCCGTTTGATAAACCGAACCTAAGTAGCGGATCAAAACCGCCCCTTCTAAACCGGTTAAGGAATAATGTTCCGGTTTATCAGGGAAGGCGGCCACCTGGAACTTGGGCAATACCGGGCTCAACTTCGCAATCAGGGCCGCTTCGATTTGGTCAATCATGATTCACTCGTTAAAAAGGGACGGGCCAAAAAGGCCTTTAACGCCGGGTCTGGGGCAACCAGCCCCAGGAAGACCCCTCTTGGGGACCAGGGTGTTGGAGTCACCTTGGTCCTTTGGGAGGGGCCCCCCTGGAGGAAGGGAGCCAGCACAAAATCTGGCTTCATCTTAATATCTGTCTAAAAGGCTCGCGTTAAATTGCGCGTCTGGAGCGGCCACTCGTACCGCCCTTGGCGCAGCCTTTTGGCCTGGCTCGGCCAGGGATTTAACCCCCCTGGCCAAGTCCACCAAAGTTTGTAGCCCTTGGCGGTAGAGTTCTTTGACTTCATCGCGCACCGCCCCACCGCGCCTTAAAAACAGGCGGAACAGGGCGAGGTCTGCGCTTAACCCTTGAATCAGGGGTGGTACGGTACTCAGAGGCACCGCTACCTGATTCATCAGGTAGGAATCGATCAACCGGTCCACCTCGCTGATCACCGAATCGACCAACCCTTGGTCGATAAGACCAGTGTTGTGGTCGTCGGTCAGTTGGACCAGCTCGCCTTCACTTAAGCGGCGTTTTAGGTCGTCCAAGGTTGAGTAAGCCACTAGACTACCTTGGCGTAAACAACACATTCAGGCCGGTGTAGTACGGGCAAAGGCCTAGCCTCTACCTTGACCCAGCGGCCCGAGGGGTCGTCCATTTTCCACGACTTGGAAAAGAAAAATTCGCCCGGTTTGCCCGAACCTACACCTGCTTCCGATTCAAAATCGACCACTGGCGCGGTCAGTTCGGCAAAGGCATCATCAGCGAGGCCTACTAACACAAAATGGTCTGCCGGAATCAGGTCTTGGCGAACATTGTTCGCATCGACGTAAGAGCCGTAATATTCGTGAATCTCAGCCCCGCCAAAGGTCAGCACCCGGCCTTGTTCGGCCAGCTGCGCCCCTTGGGTGTATTTGAGCATCTCTAAGGCAGACTGATTGGACATCAAAGCGTCCATCGCGTCGGAACCGCAGAAGGCGACAAACTTTGGCACGTTGCCCGCTTCTTGGGAGATCAACTTTTTCCAAGCACGGATGTTTTTTAAAGGACTCGAAGCGGCATCGGTCCAAAGGTTGGTGCCGGTCAAGATCGGGGTTTGGCCAGCAGCAAAGTTGTAGTCCACCAAAACCGTGCCAGCGTCATCGACCACTTGCCCAGATAGGGCCTTAGCGGCCATAAATTCGCGGGTCAGATCAATCTTGCGCTTCATGTCCACCTGTTCCTGGCCGATCCGCTCTTTGAGTAGTTCGACGTTGGCCTGTTCGCCAAAGGCGCGCATGGCGTTGAGGTCGTGGGCGTTGATCAAGCGTTTCTCGGCAAAGCGAGGGGCACGGCAGGTGATAGTTTTAAAACCTGAATTGTCGGCCACTTGCGCCGGCTCGTGAACCTCGATGTTTTTGAGTACGCGCTCTGAATGGCTTTTGACGTCCCAAGCAAAGCGGTCCGTCAGTTGGCGTTTCTTTTTGGCAAAGACCTGGTCTAAAATCAGGGTCGGAGCCGGTTTGATCAGGTTGACGGCGGCGGTTAGGGCGCGAGTGGAAAAGAGATTATCCATGTTGCTTACTTCCTTTTTGGGTGATGGTTATTTAAAGTAAATTCCGCGGGCTTCTAGATCCAATTTCCCGGCGGCGCTAAGTCCAATCATGTTGAGTTCGACATAAACCCCGGCAAAGCCCACCAAAGCCGATTGGTCAGCAATCGAGGCGTCGGCGTCTTGCAGCAAAATCGCAACCGGCAACTCTGAACCGTTGGCGGCCAAGGCGTCGTATGCGGTCAACTTGCCCGAAGCGGTCAAGCGGCCCAACACCTGCCCGGCAGCATAGTTGCCTGCGGTGATGGTTTGCTTAATCAAAACCGGGCCATAGTTTGAATCGGCGACCAAGGTTTTGTGGGTTTGGGTGTTTTCAATAATCCCCAAGGTTCCTGCCATTTTAAAACTCCTTAATTAGTGGTTAGACGGGCTGATCAAAGCCCCAGTGGTCCCGGCGATCTGCTGGCCCAGGATTTGGGCTTGATCGGCTTCACCGAAGGGACGAGGCCGACGGGCCGGGTTCATTTCGGTAAAAAGCGGGTGAGCAGTGAAGGATTCGATGAAGCTTTTAAACCAGTCCACCAAGGGTTCCTTCTCCCCTTGTTCGTTAAATTGGTAACTTGTCCCTTCTAAAGCCGACATAAATTCCAACAGCCCCATTTCTTTCCAAGCGGGCAGTAGGCGGCCCTCGGCGATTTGTTGTTGGACCCAAGCTTGGTCCTTTTGCCGCTGGTTTTGAGCGGCAAGTTCGGCGAAGTTGGCTTGGGTTTGTTGGTTCAGGGCCTTTTGTTGGGCTAAGGCGACCTTGGCCTTTTTGAGGGCTTTCGCCTGTGTACCAGGTGAAACGGGCGTTTCAGGCTCCGCCAAGTTGTCTTCAGTGCCCTCGGCCTCTTCTGTTGCTGGGCTGTTTTTGGTGCCTTCAGCTTCTTCTTCTGCCGGGGTCTCTTCGACACCCTCAACTTCGGCGGGAACCGCCACCCCCTCTTCCGCAGCCAATGCCTCTGGAGGCTGGACCACCTTTTTTGGCTTCTTAGTTTTGGCGGCGGGCACCTCTTCAAAGTCGAAGGTGAAATATTCCATCGCTGCTTCTTCGGATTGCCGCTCTTCGCCAAAAGCAAAGTCCTTAAGCCCCTTCACCGCAGGCGGGAACGCGCCTAAAAAGCCCACGTGGCGCAGCGTCAAATCAGGATAAAGAGAGATGCTGCGCTTTTTAAAAGACCCGGCGTTGACCCAGTCTTTAAACTTGGCCAAGACCTGTTTGGGCCGGGCTAACAATAAATCGCCTTCGCGCTTGAGTTCGGCAATCCAGCCGTAAGCGGGGCCGTTTTCTTTGGGGTGGCCTAAGACAATCGGGGCCTCATGGTCGCCTTGGTTGTAGGCCAAAACCATCTGGTCCAGATCGGCCTGGGTCCACTCCCGCTTTTGCCCGCGGGCATCAACGTGGGTCCCGGTTTTGAAGATCTCCATCCACTGCATGGGGTTTACTCCTAAGTTAAATTCGTTTTTGGGAAACACCAAAACGGCTTCAAACCGGACTGGTGTTTTCTTGTTTTCAAAATACACCTCTGTTTTTTAAAAGATCAGAGGACAGCTTTCACTTTTTTGGAAAATTTATAGAAAAGTCGCCCGGCTGAAGTCCATACTGGCGGCAGAGGTATTCGGGAGTGAACTGAACCCCCATTTGGGCGAGCTGCTGGTCCCTTTGGGCCCACTCTACTTTCGGGTCATCCTCTTCAAACCAATGAAAGCGCGGAGCGTTTGCGGTGGGGTGGTTTAGTTGGGTGTAAATCTCGGCGATTTCGTTCATCACCCGTTTGACCAATTGCCGGTCGGCGTCTTGGTAGGTGGACAAAACGTCCATATGGGTTTTCGAGGCAGCATGACTGCCCACCTGACCCGCTTCGGTGGTCAAGTTTTGACCCAAGATAGCTTTGGATATCTCCCGGTTCATTAAATCAACTAGTGACTGGTGGACGTCGGCGCTGCCTTTGGCGGTTTCTTGAATTTCTACTTGCGAACCTTCGGGCAGAACCATCACCGCGTCACGCACCGCCTTGGCCAGGGCGGCCAACATCTCATCTTGGCCCTCGGCGCTGGTGCCCACCGGATATTTACCCACCATCAAGGGAAGGCCGTATTTTTCGGCCAAGGTCACCCAAAACCGAATCCCCCCCTTTTTAAAGGTCACCGGCCAGAGGCATCGAGATAAAAGCCTGAGACCGTAGGGGTTGTCATAACTCGGAAAATGGCGCGCAAGTACAAACTTGCCCCAAGGGAGTTCTCGACCTTGGTAGCCATCCCATTCTACAAACAGCGGTTTATTGTCTCGGTCAAATCGGAACCAAGTGGCCGGTTTGGGGCGGATGTCTTTAAGCGCGATACGGTCCCCTTTGGCCGCCCAGATTAGCTCTAAAGGACGCATCCCAAAAAAAGGCGCGTCCAAAATCTCCGACAGCACTTGATAAAGATCAATCCCCCGCAAATCTTCAGATAAATTTTCTTGTAATTTTTTAGAGGCCCCCGAAACATTGTGGTCGCTGCCTTTGCCCGATTCAAACCGAAATTCGGTTTTAAGACTGCCCAGCTTCCGGGTCTGAATTACTGAAATTAAGTGAGGGTCTGCGGTTAAACCGTGAAGCACCTCCTCTCCTTGGTCGTCTAATTTAAGTAATACCGGGTCGGGGTTAGGCAAAAAACCGGAAAGCCCAGAATAGTCCCAGGCCCGATCTCGCTGGGCGATTTGCCCTTCAAGCTGGGCGGGTAAAGGATTGGCTTGTGCGTAGTTTATAAACGCTGGGGCAAACGATTTCATTAGCGACTCCTGTTTTGGTTTTGGTTAATACCGCTCTAATGCCCGGCCCGAAAAGTCGGAGGGCCGCGGTTGCGACTTCATTTGGGTTTGGGCAGACCCGCTGGCCAGGGCGAAAGCCATTTGCAAGGCGTCAGGGCCGTCGTCGTGGTCCGCTTTAGGAAAATAGGCTAATTGCTCGATCAACTGACCTTGGGCGGCGTTAAACTGAATTAAACCGTTGTGAATATGGGGTTGGATTGATTCGATCCGCAGTCCTTTGTCCCGGTGAGGCTTAACCGCTTTGGCGGGCACCGGAATCCCGGAGATGGCCGAGCGGCGAACCAACTCGTCTTTAAAAAACTCCTGGAACTGCACCGTTTCCACCGCCCAAGCTTGGCACCGATATTTTTTCTGCATCTCGATAACCTGCTCAATCGCGTCATCAGGGGCCAACTTTTTGATAACCGCTTCGATCACATAAAAACGGCCCTCTATACTTTTACCTAAAATAATCAGCGCTGAAGGGTCACCAGCCTTACCACTTTTCCCCATACTTGGGTCTATGGCTCCGTAACAAACCAAGTCGTTGGGCAGTTCTTCGTAATAATGGAAATGACGGAAAACCCGTTCTGACTCGTCAATGGGCTCGTTTTGTTGTTCAGAGGTGAAGGCGGCCCGGTTTTCGGTCCAACTTAACATCAAGTCGAGAAGGTTTTGCATCTCTGGCCACAAAAGCTCTGCTCCATCCTCCATTAGTTGTTGGTTAGCCTTAAAAAACTCCAGCGCCTGAGCTTCGCCTCGACGCCAGTAAATAGCTTCGAACGATTCCCAAAGGTCGAGCCGTTTGGGCCAAGTGCGCAGGGCTTTAAACTTCTGGCTATCAAAAGCCGGGTGTTTTAATAACCTGGCCAAGACTGAATCGTAATGAAGTAGCGTTCCCACCATCAAAACATCATGGCTCTGATCTGGCGGGCCCAAGGGCAAAACCGACTTCCAAACCCAGGCCTCTAATTTATTCCGTTGGGCCGGATTTCTAACTAGTTCATCGTTTTCCAGGTCGTCCAAAATAATTAAATCAGGCCGATAGACCCCATGGCTAATCCCTCGGATCCGCTTGCCTTGGCCGTAAGCTTTAAGTTTAATCCCACCACGGGTAATCACATGCCCTACCTTCCACGGAGCCCCAACACCAGTGGCCGATTCGAAGTCCGCCTGAATCCAGTCGTTTTCCTCTAATTCCTGCTTAACCGACTCTAAAATATCGACCGCTTGCTCTACCGAATCAGAGATCAAAACAATAAATCGCTTGGCTTCATAAACAATCGCTTTGAGCACCAACGCCTTTAACAAACTCGACTTTCCGGCTCCCCTGGGAGCGGCTATCGCCAAACGCAAACCTCGTTTTTTTTTCGAAGGCCGAGCTATGGTGAGGGTTTTTTCGGCAAAAAATCGGTGAAACTCGTTAAAATGGCCTCCTGGAGCAAAATGAGGCAGATAGGTTGTAATAAAAACTAAAAGGTCGTTTCGGCAAAGTTGGTATCGTTCCTCAGGAGGGCTAGTTTCAAAACTACAAGGCCCCGAATCACCCTCTTTTTCTTCTTTGCCCACAGGCCCCTTTAATTCCTGCCCTTCCCCCTGATTATTTAGGGTTGTCATAGGTCCTTTTGATTCAAACGCTGCGGTCCATTCCCTTGGTTTTGGGGTAAACGTCCCCTAAACTGTTAAAACTGTTGGTAAATATTGATTTACCCACAAATGACTACCCTACCTTTGGGATGGGCCCCACAGGGCACCTCACCCAATTTTTTTCATGGCTCCAAAATATCTCCTCCGCGACGCCCCTCGCCAAACGCCTTGATAATGAAGTCGATCCGGTGTTCAAAGCGGTTAAGCCGCTCATCGAGCCGATCAAAGAGGATCTGCTCTTGTTTTAAGAGCCGCTCTAAAATCAGCTTTTCTTGATTAATTAACTTCTTTTCGTTGTGGTGAATCTTTTCTCGAAATTCCGCGTTAATCAGCGCCTGGGCCGCTTGTTGCTGCTCCATTTTGCGATGCTCTCCTTGGTATTTTTCCTCCAAAGAATTCACCCGGTTTTTAATGGTGACCGCCGCCGCGACTAGGGTTAGACCGGCGATGATCAGATTCCACATACTAACTTGGGTGTCGAGCGGCCCAGTCTCGGCATAAACCACCTCGGCGCAAATCGACATAAAGAGAACCATCCAAAAAGATCGCATCGAATTAGGTCTGTTGGGCAATGAGCTTTTCAAGATCCTTTGCCGCCTGCATCCGGCCTGAGGCACGCGCCATCTCCAAAATCGCCCGGTTATCGATCGGTACCTGGTCAAGCAGGGCGAGGATCTCTGCCTTGTTTTTTTTGAGGGCCAGGGTATAAAGACTAAGTCCTGGGAAAAAGATTCCAATTAAGGTTAAAAGAACGTCCAAGACCGCATTCCAGTCGTTAATGTTGATTTCCATTAGGTTCTCCTATTGAGGGGTAAATTCGATCCTAAATTACCCCAACCCAAGTCTAAAAGGCAGAGGAACACATTCAAAGAGGACACAAAAAAGTAGGTAGGGTAAAAAACAGAGAACCTAAAAACTTATGAGGAAGTGGAGGATCACCCTCTTCGGGTGGATGATAATGATATTTCCAAAAAAACCTCACTGGACCAGACTTTGGCCAGTTTTGAGATGATTTTTGGTTATGCCGTCATCGTGGTGCCCAGGGGTGCCCTCACCTTCGAGGGTGTCCCTACCAAAAACACCAGATTTCCAGCCGTTGTTGCATTGAGTGCTACCAAGAGGGCTACGGTCCTGTTGCCGCCTTCTCTAAATATTGTAGGGCTCATTTTTGATTTTTCTCTTTATTTGTCTCACCTAAACCCCTACAATGTCCCGGTAACTGCCCCAAACAACCGATGAACGCAAAACCGGACTTTTCTCAAACTATTGACCAATTTATTCGTCTGCAAAAGCGGCGGAGGATTGTATCTGACGAAAGAGACACCACCCTTCTTGATCTCATTGAGCAATCAGAACCTCTGGACATACAAGAGGTTATGGATGGATTTGAGCAAATTCGAGGGGGGTTGCCTAAAAATGATGAAGTGATCCAAGCGGTCACCGATGCCTTTCTCGACGCGGTCAAAGCGCTTAACAAGCTAAACCCAAGTCGTCGGCTGTTTGCTTTGGAAACCTTTAATTATCTAGGAAATCCTGAAAATCTTGCCTTAGTCTCTGAAGCGCTGCTTTTTGCCAACGACCAAGAGATTAAGCCGGTGGCGCTTAGCTTTTTACAAGCCTTCGGAGGAACTGATCAAGTAATTACTACGTTATCCCTACACCAAGATCTCTTTGAAGCACGCACCCGAGATTCACAACTACACGCGCTTTCGACCTTCCGCTATGATATGTCTGAACGCCTATTGGCGCTTCTGAATCAAGACTTTGTTTTAGCCGAAGCAACGGCACTCGCCATCGAGACCGATCTTTCGTTGGATCTGCTTCGCCATATTGTCAAAAAAAATAATGCCGAAACCCTAAGTGGGGCGTTGGTGCAAAACCGGCAATTGTCAATCAATCTGGCCCGGTTAATCGGTTTTGTGCAAGGGCACCGGGTAATGCCGATCTACGCGAAAAAAAGGGCGGACTATCTAAAAAATTTCGTGCTCGACCTTTCTAAACCAGACCGGATTAGAGGAGTGGCCCCGGCCGACCTTTCAAAGGTGATTGCCTGCTTTTTGTTCACCAACGACCAATTGGCTCCTAAAGACGAGTTGGTGGCCCTGATGGTCGATGATCTGATGTTTGCGAGTCAGACTTGCGAACAGGCACAACGCGCCTTTTTAGACCAATTGGCCCCAACCACTATCGATGGGATTTTAAAAGATCTGCGTGATTTTATTAAAGAAATACACCGCTACCCTTCGCATGATATTGAGACCGCGTTTAAGGTCGCCAAGTCTAAATACGAAGCCGGATACCGTAATGATGGCACGCTCTTCGGGCGGATTTCGGACGCGATATTGGACTTAAAAGAGCGAGGGATCGTATTGGCCCACTCGATCTCTGATTTGGTCTTGCGGGTTAAAAACGCGCTGACTTTTGCCAAAAACGAAGAGAATCAACCAGGAAAAACCTTAGACCAACTCTTTGACGAAATACCCGAACAAAACGACCTGTCCGAATTCCGCCAGATCGCCAAAGACCCTACGGCTCTAGAGCGAGCCCAAGACTATATTCAAGTGCAAACCAGTGAAGCTGGTTATCGTTCAGCGATGTCCGATGGAGGCAAGCGGGCAGCTGCGGTTAACCACCAACTTTTAGGGGACGACGAAGCTTTGCAGATTTATAAGGTGGCTTTTCGAGCCCTCTTTAAAAAGGTTGGTGGCCCAAAAAGTCAGTTGATTTTTAACGAATTTAAACACCCTCAAGCCTCCCATCCGGTTACTGAGCATTATTTAGCCTATTTGATCCCTATGCCCGGCGACGACCCGATGTTGTTTTGTTTGGGAGTGGGCTATTTCGAGAAGGACCTACAATGGAAGGATGAGGACAAAGATACCCATTCGGTTGCAGATATTTACATGGACCCTTATTGCTTTTTGATGCGGGTACGCAATGAAGACAACGTCATGAGTGCCCGTAGTCGCAAACTAATCACCGACGACAAGAGGCTCAAAGACAAGGAATACAAGGCGGTCAATCTAAGGAATGAAGCCTATTCTGGAGCTTGCTTGGGGATTTTATTAGATGTATTGCACCTGTTGGACGATTCCGACTGGGAAGCCCCAGGCACCCAAAAATTATTAGCCTTTCTCTTCTCAGCTACCGGTACTACCCCAGAATACCTTTAAGCGGTTTATTTTTTAAAACAAACCCCGATTGATCCGTCTGAACAAGCCTTGCCATCGATCCATAAGGCCCCGGTGAAGTCTGCCTCTTTGAGGTTGGTGCCGCTAAACTTGGCCTCGGTTAAATCCGCCCCAGCAAGGTTGGCCTTTTCGAAATCAGCGCCAGTCAGATCGGTCTTTTGCATTCGAGCTTCGCTAAGATTGGCGCCTTTAAAATCGGCAGACAATCGAGACCCTTGCAAATGAGCCCACCGCAAATCCGCCCCTAAAGCAAGGGTAGGCTGATTAGTATCGGGATCCGGTCCCCATTCTGATTGTTCAAACTCTGCCCGTCTAAGGTCCGCCTTTTCCAAGTCCACCCCTAAAAAGCTGGTCCGATTAAATAGCGCGCGGCGGAGATCGGTTTCTTTAAAACTAGTTCGCTGAAGCCTCGCGTTAGAAAGATTGGCCTCTTTGGCCACTGCTTTGTCAAACTTTGCCCCTTTAAGACCGGCTCTGGAAAAATCAGCAAACTTTAAATTAGCCTGGGTCATATCGGCCCCATCGAGATTTGCCCCAGCTAACTTGGCGTTTTCCAGATTGGCTTCCACAAATCGCGCCTCTCTAAGATCAGCTCCCCGCAGATCGACCCCTTCTAATTCCATGTTGTTTAGAGGGGCCCCATGAAGTTGGCATTTTGGACATTTTTTTTGGGTCATCAACCTTTGAAAATCAGACGCCAGATACCGGGCACAGAGCCCTACCGAGCTTTCGGCGCAGACCTTTCCATCGGTCCAAGTGGCCTTGGCTAGATGGGCTTGATCAAGGTTGACCCCGTCCAGTTTAGCCCCAAGCATCCTTGCCCCTTCCAAGTTGGCCCCTTGCAGGTTGGCCCCGGTTAGATCGACCTTTTCTAGGTCCTCGCCGTGAAGGTCAATGCCAACTAAGATACATTTCGGGCAGGCTCGCTGGCTTAACACCCGTACTCGGTTAAGCCCTACCAAGGTCTTGCGGGCAGGCTGGGTGTCTTCACTTTGGGGATAGGCTTTTAAAAAGGCCCGGAGTTGTTCAGGAGCGCCAGAAGCTTTGGCTTCTAAAAACCAGATGTGGCTCCTTATTTTATGGGCCTCCACCAGATTATCGCCCTTGGGGAAGGTGTCGATATAGGCTTCGAGCGATGCGCGTGTATTCAAATTTTTAGCCGTCTGGAAAGCCTTCTGGTCCCAAGCTTTTTTGGCGGTGTCAGCGCTTTTCCCTTGGGGGAAAAGGCTAAGATATTTTTGATAAGCCTCCTCGGTTCCAGACTGGGAAGCTCGGTTCCAAGCTTTATCGTCTAAAGCAGAAGTCGCCTCAGCGATAAAATTTCCTTTGGGGTTTTCTTTTAGATACTTTTCGTAAGCCTCAAAACTGTTTTGCTGTTGGGCCGCATCAAAAGCCAATTGATCGCCCCGAGTAGCCGCTGCTTGGAAATTGGGCCCCTCTGGATAAGCGCTCAAATACCTCCGGTAATCCGATTCTACATCTGATTTAACAGCCGCCTCGAACATTTTAGGCTCTCGGAGTAAATGAACCTGGGGCAGATGGACCCCATCGCCAAAAAACTCCAGGTACAAATCCATGTCTTCTAATTTACCCTCTGCTTCTATTCTCGAATAAAGCAGGGTCTCTTGACGAGCCTTGGCTTCATTGGCCCACTCCGACTCAGGGTATTCAACCCGAAAGTTTTGGTAAGCCTCGAAACTATTGCGCTCGACCGCCTTTTCGAAGGCCGAGTGCGCGCAGCCTCCTAGAATCAGAAGCAGTAGTACTAAAAAAAAAGGGTGCCGGGAAGTCATCAGCTTGTGGGGATAGTCTGGGCTAAAGTAATTTCCCCATTATGAACCTTCCCTCTTCCCAAGGCAACCCCGGTCATTAAAGTGGGGGCTGAGGTTGGTTGATTGGGTTGGGGCTATAATCCTTCAACACCATACGGACCCAGCGAGTAGTGCATCCGACCGACTTAGCAATTTCTGTTAACGGCACCGCGCTACTTCGAAGTTCATGAATCCGTTCTCTTTGAAGTTCACGAGCCCATTTCCGCCCCAGGGGGAGATATAGGTTTTCGCCTCCAAAATAGCTACTAAGCAAGGCGGCGCCTTGCTCGCCGATGGTTAATGTCAAGGGATGGTTGGCTTGAGGATTTTGGGGAATGTACAAAGCAGTTCCGCCAAACCGCTGAACCAATTTAAGAGTTGCCTCATGACCCAAAATTTCGATTAATTCTTCTAACATGATTACCCGATCCGTTTTTCTAGTTGAAAAATTTGGTCTTTGATCTCCACCAGGAGATCTAAGCTGGATTTATTTTTTTGCTCAATATCCCTTATTTTACTCGCCAGTTCCAAGGCCCTAGGTCCAGTCTGACGAGCCCAAAGGGAGTCTTGCATCTCCTTGGCCGCATTCTTCCAATCGTGCTGTTTAAAAGCCTCCAAGGTTTTATTAAAACCCATCAGACCATGGATACCTAAGTTAAAAGCCATGTTTGCCAGCACCTCTTGCGCCTCGCCGGGCAGCTGGCCAAACCAGTTTAATTGGCTCTCTAACTCAGACAATACCCGGTTAAGGTCGTTTTCTAACAAATATTCGGCTTCCTCTTGGCTAATCCCGCAGTCTTCTAAGTTACGCCCAACCCCTAAGGTCAACTTGCCCGCTGGGCAAAGATAGGGCTTAAGGCGCAAGCCTTCAAAGCGGAGCAGGTCCCGTTTTAAATTGTTACGGCTGGTTCGATCCATCTTTTCTCCTTTTGTTTATAATGCAGCAATATCGAGGGGCAAGGCCTTATAACCGCCCTCGGCTTCTTCGTCTCGCTCGTATAAGCGGACGTATTTTTTGGTGTGTTCGATTAATACGGAATCAGTGATAGCTTCCATCGCCCGTTCCCAATCGACGTCGTCAATCGAAAGATTTCGTAGTCCCAAGATTCGGGGAATACTAATTTTTCCTTGCTGATTTACTCGAAAGGCGTCTTTGATAACGGTGACTAGTTTTGGGTCCGAATTGCGGCTCCACCTCTCGATACATTGATCGATCAGCCCTTTGGCAATTTGGAGTTTTTCGTCAAAACTAATAATCGAGGCAACCTGGATTTGCAGTTTAAACCTTCCTGAAAAATCCTTAATCGTCAGCCCCGATTCGGGTGGTTTGGACTTGGCACCGTATTTGGAGGAAAGTACACTCAAGTAGGCCCCCACCTCCGAGTAAACCCACCGTTTAAGGTGGATCAAGTTGGCTTGGGCTTCCTTCCAAGATTGGGCAATCTCTTCGATCATCCGATCTTTTGCCTGGTCCTCTGGCCGGACTTGGGATTCTGGAATCAATCGACCCTGTGAGTCTTGCCAAAAGGGTTGCTGGTTAAGATAGATGATTTTAGCCATTTTCTTTTTCCGTTCAAGGCTTACAGATTAATACTTCTTAAAAATGTATAAAAAGTATTGCTCTGAAACATAATGGGGTTTACTGCTTAATTTAGATGAGTTAGACTGGATAAGTACTTCACCTAAAATTCAGCGGGCTCCATTTGCCTCGATAATGAAGTACTTTTGAAGTACTTGTCAATTTGTTTTTCAGCATTTTTTTTGATCTATTTGTTTTTATATATTTTTTAATATAACCCTCAACTTTCAAGCAGGTCACCGTGAAGTATTTAAGATATGACATCGTCGAGCTCTCTTTTTTTACCGGGCTAAGCTCGTTTAAAAGCTTGAACAACAAAGCTCGCAAGCAACAATGGCCCCATTATCGAGAGCAAAGGGCTTATGGAAGCCCAATCCATCTTTATCCCTTAGAACGGCTCCCCGACGATATCCAGGTTGCCTGGGCTAATTGGGATTCCGCTAAGGTGGAAGCCACTATCGCTTTGGAAAACTCTAAACTAGAAGGCCGGCCTTTGCGGGTGCCCCCGCCAATAACCGATGAGGATGCAGCGGATGCTTTGGCCTTGCCCCCTCGCGCCGAATATTTTGAAACCACCGTTCGCCGCGAATCTGGGGCTCCGCCTAAAATTTATGATGGCAAAAGCCGAGGACTCTGCGCCCAAGCACGCAGCATTTTGCTAAATCGGTTTCCGTCACTAGCTCGCGAATTTGGCCGTAAGAATCCCGTTTTGGCCGCCGAAGAGCCCAGCCAATGGCAGCGGCAGATGGCGGAAGACCAGTTTGTTTATGTGCCCCATTACAAGATCGAAGCGGCCGCCGGAAGCGGTTCTATTATCGACTCAGAACAAATTATTAATCATTTGGCCTTTCATAAGGACTGGGTTCGAGGAAGTTTACGGGTTGGGCTTGAAGGGCTGGCCCTAATAAACGTAATCGGCGACTCAATGGAGCCCACTTTATTACAACACGACCTAATTTTGATCGACATGGCCCAGCGGCAGATCAAAGACGGGCTGTTGTATGTGCTTCGCATCGAAAACAACCTGATCGTCAAAAGGCTCGAACGCATGTTGGACGGGCGGATTAAGCTAAAAAGCGACAATTCAAAATACTCGGAGCAAACCCTCAATATCGGAGACGACAACCTCCCCCAAGTGTTAGGCCGGGTTATCTGGTTTGGTCGGGAAATTTGAGTTTTTTCGAGCAAGGACTTAAAAAAACCGCTGGTTTGTTTCAAATAAGTCCTTGTTGCCCTTTTTTTGCATTAAGATAGGATTGAGAACTAACCCAGGCCCTGGCCTTGGTTGTCCACCTAGTCTGGCCCGAATCGGATGAGATCTAAATTTGCCTCGGCTGTTTGCCTTTTTGCCCTTTTAATCCCAGGGTCAGCACTTTGGGCCAAAGAGGTTAAATATAATTGGAAACAACAATATTACAGCCAATTAAACGGCGAAAGGGCGCTGATCTTTGCCCGCGAAATGCGCAATGCCAAAATGGCCTTCGCAGATGTCGATGGGGATGGAGATGAGGACCTTTTTTTAGGCCAAGCAAACGGCCAACTTGCCTACTTCGAAAACCAAGGTAAACCGGGCAAACCTGATTTTGTTTTAATTACCCAAGCCTACAAAGCGATCTTTGAACAGCGACGCCAAGTCCGCCGGGTCAAGGTCTGGAATAAAATCGATGTGGGCGAACGCTCGGCCCCCTTTTTAGTAGATATCGACAACGATGGGGACTTTGACCTTTTTGTGGGCACTGCCACAGGGGCTATCTGGCACTTTGAAAACATCGGCAACAACCTAATCCCGGTTTATAAGCTTGTTACCACCAAGTTCGAAGGGATCAACGTAGGCCGTAACTCGGTCCCGGTCTTTGCCGACGTCAATCTTCAGCGAAAATTCGATCTTCTTGTCGGAACCGTGGACGGCAAGGTCCATCTATATATTAACCAGGGCACTCGCGGTAAACCTGACTTTCGCACGGCCAAACCCAAGGCCGTGGTGGAGTTTGGCTTGGAAACCCACGCGAGCCCCGGTTTGACCGACTGGGACGGCGATGGCGACCTAGACCTGATTGTAGGCATGAAAAACGGGACCCTTAGCTTCTATGAAAACAAGGGTGACCGATTCTTCCCCGACTGGCAACCAATCCACGAGAATTTTTTGCTGATCGACGTGGGTGGTGAATCTGCCCCGTACTTTATCGATATCGATAAAGACGGCGATGATGACATGATCATGGGTAGCTCTAACCCCACCGTTTCCTTATTTGAAAACCGGGTGCAAACCGACCGTCGGGTTCTTTGGAACATCAAACCAAACTTATTTAATTTTAACAAGTTGGTAGTTACCGGCTCCCGCGCTTCAGTGGCCGCTGGGGACCTGGACCAAGACGGGGACCTAGACCTTATAGTTGGGGAAAAAAACGGCAACCTAAACTACTTCCGCAACGACGGCACCGCCAAAGAACCCAACTGGATCTTGGTCACAGAAGAATTACTATTTATCACGGGAATGGAAAACTCTGCTCCTGAATTAGGCGACGTCGATGGAGACGGGGACTTAGACCTTTTAGTGGGTGACAAGCAAGGAATGGTGGCCTTTATCGAAAATTTAGGCACCCCTAAAGTGGCCAAGTGGACTCTTAAAGATAAAACCTATTTCCAGGTTGACGTTGGTTCCAACTCGGTGCCCCGCTTACTCGACATTGATGGAGATGGGGACCTAGATCTCTTTATGGGCAACTTCACAGGCCGAGTGATCCTTTATTTAAACAAAGGCACCAAGACCGATCCGATGTTTGCTCTCGAATCTACCCGTTTTGCGTCTGCTAAGGTTTCTAAAAATTCGGTCCCCACCTTTTTTGACTATAATAAAGACAAATATATCGACCTCATTACCGGTGCCGATGAAGGCAGTATGATGCTTTATATCAGCCCTGGAAAAGCGGCCAAGGACAACCTGAATTGGGAAACCTCAGACAAAGCCTTTAGTAACTACAACGTCGATTTTTTATCCCATCCCCTCTTCACTGACTTCAACGGGGACGGAGATTTAGACATGTTGATTGGCAACGACGAGGGCGACTTTTTGTTATACCACAATGGTGGTGCCAGCGGTGAGGGCGAGGGGATGCAAGTGGTTGTGGATAACTCGATCGACCAAAAATCGGGCAGTTTAGTGGTAGAGGATGTTGATGGTCCCATTGAACTCGATATCGCTGATTCCACAGAAGAGACTGCCAGCGGTGAAGAAGAGGAGTTTGAGGCCTTCCTGCAGGAAGACACCCCCACCCGGCAAGTGGTCGAGCCGAAGTTTGACGAAATTCCGCTGCTTTTAGTGCGAAACCGCAACATCCAAAAATCCATCCCAAGCTTAGGCGACCTCGATGGGGACGGTGATTTAGATATGTTGGTTGGCTCTAAATCGGGAGCGATTTATTATTATGAAAACCAAGGCAGTGACACCGAGTACAATTACCAATTGGCCAAAGAAAATTTTATAAAGACCACACCTCCCTTTACCAATAGCGCCCCGGTCTTGTACGACCTCGACCAAGACGGGGACTTAGACCTGGTGGTTGGCAATGGGTTAGGACGTCTCTTTTTCTATGTCAACCAAGGGACCACCGAAGAGGCCAACTTCGTTTTAGAAAAGGATTATTTCCGCGGTCTTTACCTAGGCAAAAATGCCCGCCCTGCCGTGGCTGATCTATCAGGTGACGGTATTTTAGACCTATTGGTGGGAACTTTGAGTGGGAAGCTGACCTACGTTCGCAATGAGTCTAACCGCTTTTTGATCATGCGTCGAGACTATGAAATGATCGATGTGGGTATTGGCTCGACACCCAGCTTTGCAGACTTAAATAACGATGGTACCCTCGACCAGTTGATTGGCTCAGATAGTGGCAGGATCTACTTTTTGAAAAACGAAAAACCCGACCTTTCGGGTAAGTGGGAATTTAGAGAAAGTGCCACCAAACTAGAGCCCCCCAAAGGAACGGCACCTATCGCTGCCGACCTAGACGCCGATGGCGACCTGGACCTGATAACGGGTACCGATTCAGGGACGGTTTTGATGTACCGGAACGGGGCGGTTATCAAGGAGAAGGAAGTGACCGAAGACATACAACAAACGCCGGAAGAATAGATGCGACCGATCCACCTTATTCTCTTTGCCCTTGGGTTTGCCCTGCCTTTGAGCCTCAAGGCCCAAGACGAGATTCATGAGATCCCTGGGATTACCATTGAAAAGGTGCTAATTGCCGAAGAGATTATTGATACAGGTCATGAACAATTGGTTGAAGTAACCATTCGCAATGCTACTCCCAACGCGCATCACCTCCAGGTCCGACTGGTTATTACCCTACCCAACCGCAACATCATTACTTTTGGTAACAAAGAAATTGTTGCTGGTGTTAACTCCGACACTACCGCTCTGATTCCTTATCCCATCGGCAAACACGATGGGGGGGATTTTACAGTGGCCGTTAGGGTCTTTGACAAAAAAGAGGTTCAGATTCTGCAAACCAGTAAACTACAAGAACTCATTTTCTACGGCCTTGACCGAAGTATCAGGAACGCTCCCCCGGCCAAACGGCGGGTGAAAAAATTGTCAGAAGAGGAAGAAGCGCAGGTTGCCGAGAAAAAGAAGGAAGAGGAAAAATTGGCCACTAAGGTTAACTTTGACCCGCCGGACCTCAAATATGAGCGGGTGACCCTGCTTGCCAGTTCGGTTTTGCGCGGTGAATCGACCCATGTGCGGCTGTATATTTATAACGATGGGGGCAACACGGCTAATAACGTCGAATACACCCTATATTGGTATTTCGCCCAACGGCCTAACCGCAAGGTCCTCTTTTTCCGGGACCGTTTAGGGATGATTGCTCCAGGGGAACACAAGGTATTAGAGGTTCCCTTGACCATCCCCGGAGTCGAGCAAAAGGGTAAATATCAAGTATTGGCTAAACTAGATGAAGACAAAACCGTTGCCGAAATCAACGAAAACAACAATGAAGAAACAACCGACCAACCGCTGATCTTTGGCGATGTCGCCCTAGTTTTCCCGGCCGACTCCTACTCCTTTGCTGAAGACGGCCTCTTCCAATTCGAGTGGCGCAGCCAGAAGTACAATCAATTTAAACTGCAAATCTCAGCAGATTCCGAATTTGCGAATGAGGCCGACAGTTTCTACCTCCCCATGGGTGACCACTGGACCCCCAGCCTCAAAATCAACCCCATGAAAGGTGAAATGCCCACCATGGCCACCGCTTTAATGGAATCCGCCGAAACCGATCACCTTTATTGGCGTGTGGTCGCCAAAAACTCGGCAGGCGAGATCACCGAATCCCAAGCTCGCAAGTTTTTGATCAACCTGAAACCCAAAGAGTAGGGGGGCTAGGTTATTAAACAGACTTAAATTGCCAAATATCTTTTGGCCAATTCGATTATCTCTTGAATCTGACTAAAGTCGCCCGATAGAGGCTCATACCCCATTTCCCGCCTATATTTTTCAATCCGGTCAATTGTTTCGGGACGATCTGCAAGAAAATCCCGGTATTTTTTATAGTGTTTTGAATCGTTACAAGCTTGGCAACTGGGTACAAGGTTACCGGACTTTTGTTCATCTAAATCTGCCTTGTTAATAGGGAAAACCTGCTCCATCAGCATATCTCCCGGTTTGCCATAATTGGCGCAAATTTTATCATAAATAATCAATCGTTTGGCCCAAGCCGTCTTTTTAAAAGGCTCGTTTCCTAAATTGCTTTAAAAATGCCTAATAAACAAATTTTGAGCCTGCCGATTGCGTTTCCCTGAAATCGGGCATTTCGCCTTGGTTGATTCGATTTGCGGTGTCGGGTAGGCAAGCATTGGGAGCGATTTCCCATTGAATTGAATCGGTTTTTTTTGCTTCAAAGAGAGTTTTTCCCCTGTATCAGTTAGAAATGGACCTCTAACTCGCTTCTACGCTGAAAATACAAAACTTCAATTCTTGGGTAGAGATGCCAAATTTCCTTGTTCCATGCCTTTTTTAACATCAGTAACCAGGCTGGGATCGGGGTTTGACGCTGCTTGTTGATGAAAATAGAAAAGGGAAATCAACCTTTTGACAGGCAATTTATCCGTTGCGGCGGCCTCGGAGAGCGATGACTACGTTCTGGGCAAGATCACATTGATCGAGGTCAAGTTGTTTTTAATGCTGGGAATTGGGTAAACCTATTAACAGCTAAATAAAACCAGCTGACCCCTAATTTTTTAATCAGGTCCAAAATTATATTAAGGAACAGTAAAAGAGTAATGCAAAGTTTTTATTTACCCCCCTACTTCAACACCTCTTTTTTAGCGACTAGGAAGTAGAGTTTGCCGAAGTTGCGCATGGCACCGGCGGAGTTTTCGGCGAGGTCGCCGTTGCCCCAGAAGAGGTCGGCGCGGGCGGGGCCGCGGATGGCGCCGCCGGTATCTTGATTCATTACAAAATGGGCAACCCGCTTGCCCCCGATATGTTTCCAGTTAGGGTCAAATTCCGGCACCTCTGCGCTGAGGTAGGCTAATCCCCCTTTGGGGAATTGGGTGGTGTCGGTAGCGACAGAACGCAACGGGGTTAAGGGCACATTGATGTTGCCCCTGGGCCCATCGGTCCCGTCCGGGTTGACCTTAAAGAAGACGTAAGACGGATTATGAAATAAAATACGGTCGCGCTGCTTGGGATTGTCTCTGAGGTAGTTGCGGATGCTGCCCATGCTGATCTCTTCGAGCCGCATCACCCCTTGGTCGAGCAGGTATTTGCCGATACTGTTATAAGCCTGGCCGTTGGCCCCGTCGTAGCCTAACTTGATCCGTTCACCAGTCGGGGTCACCAAGATCCCTGAACCCTGCACCTGTAAGAAAAACAAATCCACCGGGTCTCGCATCCAAGCAACCTCTAATCCCTGGTCCTTAAGCACCTCCTTGCCGACAATTTCTTCTCTCGAATAATAAGGCACCACCTCCCCATTTTCAAGGCGATAGACAATGGTGTTAGACTTCAAATTACTCCTAAACTCGCCTAGCCCTAAAACCCGCAAATCCTTTGGCTTGGCGTAAACCGGAACGCTATATTCTTTGGTTTTGGTTTTCGAGCCTGAGTAGATGGGCTCGTAATATCCGGTGAACAGGACCCCCTTGTCTAGGTTGCCGCTTGCTTCGAAAACATGAAAATTTTGCTGGACCGCCTTCACAAACCCGTCTTTATCGGAATTTTGCTCTAAGGTCTCTAAAAACAACTCCATCGAGCGCACCAATTCAGGCGCCTTGTAGCTGATCTGGCCGTATTGGAAGGATTGTTCAGGCCCGAGCTTTTTGAAATAATCAATCGAACTTTTAACCGACTGCACCAGGCCCTCTTGCGCCAGCATATCTCCGATAAAAATATCAGCAAATTGCTCTGGATAGAGCCGCATGGATTCTGAAGACAAGGGGCTAAGCTCCTCTTCCAGATTTTTGACTCCGTAATTTTGCTTGGAGCAACCGTTAATCGCGAGGACGACGATTAGGAGGAACTGAATAATTTTAAGATAACGCATAGAACCAGCCTTGGGTTGCTCTTGAGTATGCATACGCCTGACCCCCAAAAGGGGCAAGCTTAGCGATTACGAAAAACCACATATTCAGCCAGACTGGCGATACTTTGAGTATAGATGTTTTCAGGGAGTTGTTTCAGATCTTTTTTGGCTAAGGCCACGTAATCTTCCGCCCGCCCTAAACAATATTCGGTGACCTTATATTCCTTGATCCACTCCGCAATCTGGCCTACTTCTAGGTCCCCAATCTCGTCTAGGTCCAGGATATCGAGTACCGCTTCTTTGTCCTTCGGACTTGCCATTTCTAAAAGTCGGGACAAGGGCAGGGTAATCTTGCGCTCCTTTAGATCCGTGCCCCGCTCTTTGCCGGTCTTTTGGTTATCGACCTGATAATCCAGCGCGTCGTCCACAATCTGAAAGGCCATACCAATGTTTTTGCCAATCTCATAATACAGGCTGGCTTGCTTGTCACTCCCGCCCGCCAAGATAGCCCCCATCTCCATCGCCGCGCCCATCAAGGTGGCGGTCTTATGGAAAACAATCTCTAAATAATCAGCCTCGGTCGCTTGGTCGTTGGTGCGGATCAATTGCAAAATCTCGCCCCGAGCCATGAGCGTGGTAGTTTTTGAGAGCGCTTCAATCAGCTTCATCTCGCCTAAGGCCGAGAGATATTTGAAGCTGACCGTAAATAAATAGTCCCCAACCAGTACGCTCGCTTCGTTACCCCAGATACTTCGAGCCGCCTTTTTGCTGCGCCGCATGTCGGCGTTATCAACCACGTCGTCGTGCAGCAGGGTGGCGGTGTGGATGTATTCGATGATGTTAGCGGTTTGGCAAGCGTCTTGACTTATTTTGCCTAAAGAACCGGCAGCAAACAAAAGCATCGCCGGACGCACCCTTTTACCCCCCGCCCCCAAGATGTACTGCCCCACTTGGGTCAATAGATCAATGTCGGTCTCCAGGTTTTGCATAACCAGTTTTTCCACCTGGTCGAGCTCAACTTGTATCGGGGCTAAAATGTCTGAAAGCTTGGGGACCATTCGGTTTTATTCTGGCGGGTGGTTAAGCCCACAAACTACCCGATGGTCGAGTCAAGATCAAGGCTACTTTTGGCGGGAATTGGTTTTGGACGGTTTTTCCTCCCCTAGCCTTTGGACTGGAGGGATCGGATCACCCTTTTGTGGGAGTTTGTTTTTCTTGGGTTCCTCTTGGCCTAACAGTTTTGCTCTAGGTGGGAGTTTTTGTTCTTCCTCCTTAGCAATTTTATCTTGGGCCACCTGCTTTTTCTTTCGGTTGACCTGTTGGTAACGGTCAAAAGCAGAAAAAGCTTCGTCCGACTTGTCCAATTTATCTAAGGTCAGGGCTAAATTGTACCAGGCCTCACCAAACTCGGGGTTGAGTTCCGTAGCTCGGCGGAAGGTGAATTCGGCCCGTTCGTACAAAACTAGGTTATAATAACATAGGCCTAGGTTATAATGAAAACTTGGTTGCTCGTCAAAGAGGGCAATTGCCTGTTCATATTCCTCCAGGGCTCGTTTGTAATCGAGTCGTTCAAAATGTTCGTTGCCCCGGTTAAAATGCTGCAACGCCCCTAGCTTCAACTCCTCTTGTGAGCTACAGCCGCCAAGGACCAACAAGACCCATAATATCAACAAAATATGCTTCATCGTCCCCATATTTTAAAGCCCTTTGACCCGGTAAAAGAGGTGCGCCTCTGATAGACGTGCAAGGGCCGGGCCTCAAGGCTAGGGCTGGTCAAAGTGAAACGAGGTTGCTATATTTTGGGGCAGAGAAAAACCCAAAATTTAATCCTAACTCGACCATGAACCAACCTGCCCTCTTGTGCCCTGACCTCAAACTTTATCGCAAAGGAAAGGTTCGGGAGGTTTACGATTTTGGAAAACAGCTTTTAATGGTTGCCACCGACAACATCTCTGCGTTTGACGTGGTACTACCCTGTTTGATCCCTGGTAAAGGACAGGTGCTTACCCAAATCTCCAATTTTTGGTTTGAGCGCTACAAAACTCAAATTAAAAACCACATGGTCACCGCCGAGGTGGAGGAGTTTCCTCAAGAATGCCAGAAGTATAAAGATATATTAAGGGGGCGCGCCGTACTGGTTACCAAAACCGAAATGATTCAGTTTGAATCGATTGTCCGGGGATATTTAAGCGGATCAGGTTACAAGGACTACAAGGCAACCGGCAAGGTTTGCGGGATTGAGTTGCCCAAAGGTTTGACCGATTCGGCCAAGCTAGAAGAACCCCTGTTTACCCCCAGCACCAAGGCCCACGAAGGGCACGATATCAACATCTCCGAAGCTGAACTCAAGACCCAGGTGGACCCTAAGCTAGTCGATCTGGTCAAAGAAAAGTCCTTAGCCCTCTATAAAGACGCTCGCGATTATGCGGCTAAAAGGGGTATTATAATTGCCGACACCAAATTTGAGTTTGGTTATTTAGATGGCGAGGTGATTTTAATCGACGAGGTCTTAACTCCCGACTCCAGCCGTTTCTGGCCAGCCAATGACTACCAGCCAGGGCGGGCGCAGAAGAGCTACGATAAACAAATCATTCGGGATTATTTAGAAACCCTCGATTGGAACAAACAATACCCCGGCCCTAGCCTGCCCCAGTCGGTGATCGAACACTCCTTGGCCCGTTACCAAGAAGTCTGCGACAAGTTAAAAGGACCGGCACTGTGAAAACTGAGATTATCGAAGGTTTGGTGCAGATCGGGGCGGTGAAGTTTGGCTCTTTTACCCTAAAGTCGGGCTTGGTTTCGCCCGTATATGTCGATTTGCGGATGATTGTGGCCTACCCCCGATTGATGGGGCAGATAGTTGGCGCTTTAGGCGATCTGTCCCAAGGGATTGGTTACGACTTGGTCGCCGGTATTCCTTATACCGCCCTGCCGATTGCCGCTCTTTTCGCCCAAAAAATGGACCGCCCTATGATTTATGCGCGTAAAGAAATCAAGGGTTACGGCACCAAAAAACGGATTGAAGGGGTTTACAAAAAGGGACAACGGGTCTTGGTTTTAGACGATCTGATCACTAACGGACTCTCCAAATTCGAAACCTTTAAAATATTCGAGGACGAAGGGTTAAGGGTCAAGGACGTAGTCGTTTTGATTGACCGCCGCCAAGGGGGCAAGGAAACCTTAGCTGCCCAGGGTTACCATCTCCACGCCATGATTGACCTGTTTGAGATCTTAGATTACTGCCTAAAGACCGGACAAATTGATCAAAGCTTGTACCAAACTTCACGGCAATTTATTGAAAATTCAGTCAGCGTAGTAAGTTAAAAAACCAAGGGAGTCACTTGAATAGCAAATCGATCCTGACGGGCCTAGCCATTTTGGTCCTATTCTTTTCCATAGTTAACAATTTCAACTGGTCCAGCCCGCCAGTTACGGACATCGCTTACTCTGACTTTCTTACCTATTTAGACCGGGGCCAGATCGGCTCGGTCACCCTACAAGGGGATTGGGTTAAGGGCACCACCACCAGTGGCAAGGCTTTTTCAAGTCGTGGCACCTATGACCCAGACCTTCTAGAAAAACTACGCGCCCAACGGGTAGGAATCAAGGTCGAACCTGAAGAGGATAGCCCTTGGTACCTATCACTTCTATTGCAGTGGGGACCACTGATTCTTTTAGTTGGGGTTTGGATCTTTATGATGCGCCGCATGCCTGGAGGCGGAGGCGGTGGCAAGATTATGTCGATTGGAAAATCCAAAGCCCGCCGCTATGAAGAAGACACCAACGACATTCGCTTTGCCAACGTGGCTGGGGTGGAAGAAGCCAAGGAAGAATTGGTTGAGATTGTTGAATTTTTAAAAGACCCTCATAAATTCCAGGTTTTAGGAGGCAAAATTCCTAAAGGGGTCTTGATGGTAGGCCCTCCAGGGACCGGTAAAACCCTGCTGGCCAAGGCCGTCGCCGGGGAAGCAGGGGTAAGCTTTTTTTCCATCTCTGGTTCGGACTTTGTGGAGATGTTTGTAGGGGTGGGTGCCTCTAGGGTGCGAGATTTGTTTGACGATGCCTATAAAAACAAGCCCTGTATTATTTTTATCGACGAGATTGACGCCGTAGGTCGTCACCGTGGGGCAGGGCTGGGTTCGGGCCATGACGAGCGGGAGCAAACTTTAAACGCGCTTTTGGTCGAGATGGACGGGTTTGACGGTTCTGAAGGAATTATTACCATCGCCGCCACCAACCGCTCTGATATTTTAGACCCGGCTTTGACCCGACCGGGCCGTTTCGACCGCCAAGTGTATGTTGGCTTGCCTGACATAAGGGGTCGCAAAGAGATATTGGTGGTTCACTCCAAAAAAATCGCCTTAGAGCCCAACACGGATCTAGAATCTATCGCCAAGGGCACCCCTGGCTTTTCTGGGGCTGAACTAGCCAACCTGATTAATGAATCGGCCCTTAGAGCCGCACGACTCAATAAAAACGAGGTGCAGCTGGATGATATGGAATGGGCCCGCGACAAAATCATGATGGGTGCTGAACGCAAATCCCTGATTATGCAAGATAGTGAAAAAAGGGCTACCGCTTACCACGAAGCTGGTCACGCCCTGGTCGCCGCCCACACCAAATGTGCTGACCCGGTCCATAAAATCACCATCATTCCTCGGGGACGCGCCTTAGGCGTAACCAGCTTCCTACCCGAAACGGACCGACTGTCATACGACAAAGAAGCGTTGATGGCTCGAATTAAGGTTGGCTTAGGGGGACGCGCTGCTGAGGATTTGGTGCTAGGGGACTTCTCGACAGGCGTGGAAAACGACCTGCAAAACGCCACGGACATTGCCTATAAAATGGTTTGCCAGTGGGGCATGAGTGAAAAGTTAGGAGCCTTGACCGTGCCCTTGGGCAATTCGGGGAACTATTTGGCGATGGATTACAATCAAGAAGATCCTATTTCCGATCAGGTGCAAGATGTGGTGGATAAAGAGGTTAAGTCGCTACTAGACGAGTGTTACGCCGACGCCTTGGGTATCTTAACGAAACACCGAAATCAACTCGAAGCCTTGACCCAGGCCTTGATGGAACACGAAACGGTTGGTGCCGAAACCTTTATGGAACTGGCCGGAATGGCCCCAGGAGATAGCTCCGTTTGGCCTGTCTCCGATCCTGAGATAACCCCGGCTAATTAGAGGTAAGACCTTGCGTTATCTGGCCTTAAAACTTTTACCAAAAAACTTGATCAGCCGGTTGATGGGAGCCCTCGCCGACGCGCCGCTTCCGTCACCAGTGCTTCTGTCGGTGATCAAGCTTTACGCCCAAATCTACCAAATCCGCCTCGATGAGGTTAAAAAACCTTTGGGTGAAATGAAAAATTTCACCCAATTTTTTACTCGCGAACTCAAAGAGGGCAGCCGTCCGATCCCTCAAGATCCCAAGGTGGTGGTCAGTCCAGTGGACGGGACTATTGCCCAGTTTGGATCCATAGAAAACGGGCTTTTGGTACAGGCCAAAGGGATCTATTACAGTCTTGCCGATCTGGTAGGGCCGGACTTGGCCAAGGAATTTACCGAGGGATATTTTGTTACCATCTACCTCAGCCCTGCCGATTATCACCGCATCCACACCCCAGTTGCCGGAAAAGTCAGCCGCTTCAGCTATTTTTCAGGCCAGTTGTGGCCGGTGAACCGTTTCGGGGTGGAAAAAGTAGGTGGGCTGTTTGCTATTAACGAGCGCCTAGTGACCCCAATTGAGTCCCAAGAGGCGGGGTTGGTGGGGCTGGTCAAGGTCGGGGCGACGGTGGTAGGTAAAATCAAAACCACCTATACTAATCTAAGCTCCAACCAAGGCCTATCCTCTGCCCTTAACCTCCCCGTATTGCCTGCGAAGGCCTATGCCAAGGGGGCGGAACTGGGTCATTTCCAATTAGGCAGCACCGTAATCCTACTCTTCCAAAAAGGCCGATTTGTGCCCCATGAATTTATCCCTGGGAAAAAACTTCAAATGGGCCAACTCATAGGGCACACCCTACCCTAACGGGTTGAATTGTCGATCGCCGACAGACCCCAAGGATAGTCGATGAAGAGGGTGGACTGGCCACCTTCTTCACCAGTGGCATAATCAGCGCGGACGGTTACCCCTTCAAAAATAATCCGAAAACCTACGCCGTAGCTGGATTTATAAGTTGCGTTCGAAAGCTCGGCGACGGTCTCGGCGACCGTGCCCGTCTCCCAGAAGGCCGCCAGTTGGAGATTGGTCCTGACCCCTTTCATAATTATATAATCAAAAGGGGTGGATTCTTCGTTGAGGTTTAGACGAAATTCCGTCCCATAAAACCGGGCCGCCCCCGCATTAAACCGACCATTGGGATAAGAGCGCAGGCGCTGCGTACCGCCTAGGGGAGTAGCCCGACCATATTGGTTAAATACCGAACGATCTTCAACCCGTTTAGTTTCCGTCGCCAAGCAGGCCCCTTGCGCCCAAGGGTCGGGGATCGCCTGGCAACCCAAACCGATCAAATCCCTCAACTTGGTCGTATCGGTCTCCGCCATTTCGGTCACCACCGACTGGGACTGGTAGGCATTAAAGGCCCAGGTACTTAACTTACCGACTGGGATATAAGCGCTTAGATTTTGATCGATCACATAAAAATTGCTGATCAAATCGTCGGTGTTCACCGGTATTTTTTTGAGCCATTCATACCGTAGGCCCGCCCTGGGATCTTGGCGGTCGTCGGTGTAGTCGAGGCGGAGCCCTAAGGTGACATCGTCGAATTGTTGCTTGGAGTTGTCGATATTTTGAAATTCACTGCCGTCCGCGTTAAACACCGCCTTGACCTTATAGTTTTCAAAGCGCTTGCGGTAGTAGCCCTCGACCATGCGGTCAAATAACATCAAGGTCACTTGCCCCTGATACCCGGCCCCTGTAACTTGGGGCAGGATGTATTGATCCTGGGCTGATTCGATGCCGCGGTCAAAGCTACGCGTGGCCACATCGTAGTCAAAAAAGCCTAGGTCCAAAACCAAGAGTTTTTCTAAGAGGTGTTGATTTAAAAAATAGGCCCCTCTAGCCATAAACTCCCCGTCTAAATAAAATCCGCCAAAATCCAGATCGGTGCCGCCTATATCCACCAAGTTGGCCCCCACGCCCGAAGCGGTTCCCAACCCAGGAATGTCTTGCACGATCGGATAGGCATAGTAGGAAAACTCATAGCGGAAAGGGTCTCGACGGCGTTCGAGGGCGCTTAGCGATGGCGAGCAAAACGTCAGGGCCATTAGTAAAGGAAACAGGGTTTTCATCGGTCCTCATCAAAAGGGTTTCTTTTGCCGATATCCTAACCTAAATTATTTGCCGGGAAAGCCCGTTTTCGTGAGTGTAGCCGGGTTTTTCGTGAAACCAGCCTTCCCTTTCGTCCTTAGATCAGGTAATTTCGTGAATAACCAACCGGTGCAACTCGTGATGGGTCAATTCACCCGCTATAAAGTTGATCTCTTAAGCCTGCTAATCCCTTTATTGGTTTGCTTGGTGTTAGGTCTGGTACAAACCCAGCCGGACCAACCCTGGAGTCCCATCTTAAATTGGGGCTTGTATGGTCTGTTAGGGTTTCTGGGGCACCGCCTTAGCTGGTTGATCCATCACCAAATCCGGGGGATTCGCTTTGAAAAATCCTTCGCCAGCCAAGCGCCCTATTTAATCACGGGGATCGGCTTTACCTACGGCTTGGTCCTGTTGTTTAACGACCTCGAAACCGTCCAAAAGATGGCCGGTCTTATCGCTTTGCAGGTGGCCGCCGTTTCAGCACTCGTGCATTTGCTGATGGTTTCCACCGGCACTTTACAAAAAATCGCCTTGCTTACCCAAGCCAAAGCCCTTGCCAAAATTAGCATAGAATTACAAGTCGAGGGCCGTCCGGTGCAGGTCCCCCTAGAGTGCCTCTTGGCCGTTCAGGTAGAGGACCATTACTGCCAGATCTGGTACGAGGCTCAAAACGCGGTCCAGCAAGTAATGACCCATGGCAGCTTAAAAAACCTCGCCGCGCACGCCGAGGGGCATTTAGTGCAGATCAGTCGCTCCGCGCTCGTCAACCCCTCCAAGGTTTTACAGGCCGAAGTGGGCAAGGAGACCCAAGTTTGGCTACCGGGGATCGCGCAACCCTTTAAAGTGAGCCGTTCCTACCGCAAACAGGCGCAAAAGTGGGCCTGATCGGGGTAGCCCTTTTTGGTCCTAGGCTGCTATTGGTAAAGGGACCTTAAAGAGACATCAATGCTAAATCCCTTTAAAAAACAAAATGTTTACTTAAAATTTGCCCAAGAAAACATCTTCACTGGGGACCTTTATTTTCTTTTAGAAGAGGTTAAAAAGCTGGTGGATCAATTGCTGATTGAGGCCGTCAGCCGTACCCATGGCAAAGGATTTAAAGGAAAAAGGGTCGTCGAAGCGGAGCTGGCCAAGCGTCCCTCGGAGTTGGCTGGCAAATTTAAAAGTATGTTTTACCTGCTATTTTTCTGCGAAGTCGCCCAAGTAATTGGGCCGTCTCGTAATTACAAATCCCAGATAGAGGAGCAACATCTAAAATACCTCGCCAACCTGATCGAGCAAGAGCCTAAGATGGTGGCGAAACTAGGGGCGGACTTAAGCAATTTTTTAAATCATTATTATTCGTTGATTTTAGCACCCCAGTTGGCCCAAAACGCCGCTTTTGTGGACGCTCAGTTGGCCAGGCTGGCCAAGGGAACAAAAGCGTTAGGGTTCCAGATGGAACGTGGGAACCGCGGGGCCATCGTGATCACGCCTAACGAGCCCGAGCGCAAACGATTGTACGATTTGTGGTTCGCCAGTCGCAAACGCCGTTTTTCCTTTGGCTTTAAAAAAACGGAAAACGAATATTCACCTTATTTAAAAAAACTGCGCAAAAACAAATCAATCCGCTACCTAGCCAACCTGATTTGCAACGAAATCCCCTTCGCCAATCCCACCAAGATCAAGATCTTGATCACCTTTAGTGTGGTTATCTCCGAATCGGTCAGCGCCCAGGTGCAAAAAATGATCACCGACGAAAACGCTCGGCACGTGCGGCCCAAGAGCTTTTTCACCGCCGATTTAAAGAAGCTCTCGACCCAGGTAGAGAAAAAAAACGGCGAATATTTCTCCCAATTAGGGATCGACCTCAATTCCTTTTTGACGGCTATTAGAAAGGGCGAAGACCGGCAAGGTCGCCTCGACCAAGCCGCCCAAAAAGCCCAAGATGACCGCTGGACCCAGCTTAGAAAAGCAGTTGACGCCCTAGGCTTCGTTTATACCCTCTCGCCCGACAACAAGGTCCTCAAGCTTAGCCTAGGTTAGGTAGCTTACAAAAAATCGACGATACCTTGGGCGATTTTTTCGATGGGTAAGGAGCGTTCAGCACCGCCGTTAATCGTCGCCTCGCGGGGCATGCCGTAAACCACGGAGGTCGCCTCGTCTTGGGCGATGGTGTGGGCCCCGGTTTGGCGGAGCTTGAGCAGGCCCTTGGCTCCATCGGCGCCCATACCCGTTAAAATCACACCAACCGCTTTACTCCCCGCCGCTTCTGCCGCAGAATCATAAATCACATCCACCGAAGGCTTGTGGCGGTTGACAGGCTCACCGTCTTTGACCTCCACAAAATAGCCCCCTTGAGGCCCGGTGGCTTTTCGGAGATACATATGTTTGCTACCGGGTGCCAACAATGCTTGGCCAGGAATAACCCGGTCACCGTCTTTGGCTTCTCTAACCTCTAATTGTGGGCAAAGCATATCTAGCCTTTCGGCAAAGCTGGTGGTAAAACCAGCAGGCATATGCTGAACCATCACAATCCCTGGCAGACCGCCGGGTAGGCGAGTCAAGACCTCTTTAATAGCCTCGGTGCCGCCAGTAGAGGCACCAATAACGATGACCTTTGAATTTAGAGTCCCATCAACCGTACCCCGATTCAGCAGAGTGGAACTCCCCAACTTGGGATTAGCTTGGCCAGAGGTCGGGCCAGGTTTGCCAGCCTTGATTTTTTTGGCCCCCACCACCAGATTACAAAGCTCTTTAAACCCCTCTTCATCCAAGGAAGCAGGCCGCGGAAAAACCTCCACCGCCCCCGCCTCGATGGCTTTAAGAGCGAGTTGAGCGTCCTTTTCAATATGGGCACTGACCACAATAATCGGCAAAGGCCAATGCTTCATCAGCACTTCGATAAAATCGAGTCCATGCATTCGAGGCATCTCTAGGTCCAAGGTTATCACATCGGGCTTCAAGTGCACGATCATATCCCGGGCTTCGTAGGCGTCTTTCGCGGTTCCTACTACTTCGATTCGGGGATCTCTAGATATACGATCCTCCAAAACCCGGCGGACTAGGGCGGAATCATCGACAATTAGCAAGCGAGTAGGTTTAGCCATGCCGTTATTAGACTTTGGCGGGTTGTAGTTCGTGGGTAAAATCAAAACGACGTAAAAACTCCATGCGAATTTCCCCGGTTCGGCAGTCCATCTGGACCCTCCTGCCCGTGTCACCACCCACATCTTGACCGTCGATCTTGATATTTAGTTTTTTTAAGACGTTAAAGGTCACTTCCAGATTGCTCCGCCCGACCTGCATGGTCGATTTTTCGGGATCTGCGGAAAGCCGTCCCAAACCGTTGGCCCCGCCAAAAACGTGGACCTGGAGGTTTTGGGGGCTACAGCGGTGTTCACGCATCATCTCCAATAACACAAAACTGGCGACATTCCCAAACCGGGTGCTGGGGCTTTGGCCAGGGGCCATGCGGGGCAGCATCACATGGTTCATCCCTGCAACCAGGCGCTCTGGGTCAAAGAGGCAGACCGCGACGCAGGATCCTAAAACCGTGGTGATCATCATGTCTTCGGTAGTGACAAAAACCTCCCCTGGCTGGAGATGATAATTTTTTCGTGTAGGCCCAAAGGGGTTGACCTCAACCATTCACTAATTCCTCGATTTTTTCTAAAAGCAGATTCGCTCTAAAGGGCTTGGCCATAAAGCCATCCGCTCCTGCGGCCAGCCCCACCTCCTCATCTTGCTTGCGGCTTTTGGCGGTCAAAAGAAGCACCTTGATTGCGGCCCATTTGGGTTCACTTTTGATAATTTTACAGACCTCAATGCCGGTCATATCCGGCATCATCACGTCTAGTACCACTAGATCGGGCACGGTTTGTTTTAGTTTGGCTAAAGCGTCTTTTCCGTTTTCGGCGGTCACCACTTTGTGCCCGTGGTATTCAAGGCGAAACGCGACTAAATCGCGAATGGTTTTCTCGTCGTCCACTACTAATATTTGTATCGCCATGGTCCCTTTTAGTAAACTTTGCGATAGATCGCGGGTTGTACGTATTTAAGGGTCGTTTTCAACCCACTTAAGCTTTCGGCATTGCCGATAAAGAGATACCCGCCAGGTAGCAGTTGCGCTGCTAACCGGGCTACCAGATCTTCTCTGGTGGGTTTGTCGAAGTAAATCATCACGTTTCGACAAAAGATAAAGTCAAACGCGGCACTTAACGGAAAGGGTTGCATTAGGTTGAGTCGCCTAAAATGGATCAGTTTTTTTAACTCATCTTTGACCAAATAATGCCCTTCCCAGCGGCCTTGCCCCTTTAAAAAATACTTGCGCAACATTAGGCCGGGGATGGGCCCCACCGATTCTTCACTGTAAACGCCTTGTTCCGCCTCGCCTAAAACCTTGGTCGAGATGTCGGTCCCTAATATTTTAATATCTTGATTCACCAGATTAGGGAAGTTTTCCATCACCGTGATCCCCAAGGTATAGAGTTCCTCACCGGAACTGCTGGCCGCGCTCCAAATCCGAACTTGCTTCTTTTTGCTTAAATCTGGGTAAACATAATGTTTAAGAAAATCGAAATGTTGAGGCTCCCTAAAAAAGTCGGTCTTATTGGTGGAGATGGCGTTAATCATCTGCACAAATTCTTCGGCGTTGTTGGGATCGGTGACATACCTACGGTAAGCTGCATAACTAGAAAGGCCGGTCATCTCCAATCGCTTGCGTAAACGAGATACAAGTAATTGCTTTTTGTTATCTGTAAAATTGATTCCCACCGAATCGTAGATCAACTTTTGATAAAGTTGAAACTCTTCATCCGAAAGGTTGAGCCCCTCAAACATCCGCTTTCTCCACAAAATTGACAGGCAATACGCAAACAAACCTCGCCCCTGGCAACGCATTTTCCGCCCAAATCCGTCCTTGGTGAGCCTCAACGATTTTACGAGCCAAGGTCAAGCCCAAACCGGTGCCCTTTTTCCCGGTTTTTTGATTCTTAGCTTGTTGGAATCTGTTAAAGATGGACTCTAATTGATCCATTGGTATCCCTTCTCCATAATCGCGCACCTCCAGGCGGAAGTATCCTGGATTATCAGGACCAACCTTAATCTCCACAACCGAATTCGCTGGAGCAAATTTTAGGGCGTTGGCCATCAGATTAATCAAAAGCTGTTGGAAACGGTCATGATCCCCTAAAAAAACAATCGCTGATTCCGTTTTAGAAAAAGTGACTTCATTTTCAGCGGCCAACTTTTCCAATATCTGACAACATTGTTCTACCGTTTGATCCAGATCTACTGAACCCACCTTTAATTCCTGATTTCCTAACTCGATTGTGGAAAGCTCCAATACTTCATTAATTAATCTGAGCAATCGCTCGGACTCGGACAATATCACCTTTAAGAAACGCTCTTCCACCTCGCGTTCCATTTGGCATTCAAGCATTCCTTCGGCGTAACCCATCACCGAAGCAAGTGGGGTTCGCAGTTCATGGGATACGTTGGCAATAAACTCATCTTTAAGACGATCCAAACCCTTTAATTCTTCATTTGCCCGCTCTAATTCCAAGGTCGCCGCCTTTAGTTCTGCAACCCGGCGCTCGACCTTTTGCTCCAACCCCTTGTTGGCCTCGACCAGGGCGACCTCTAATTCTTTCGCCTGGGTTATCTCTTCACGGATCAAACAAAAACCCATCACCTCCTGGTTACCCCCTAAAATCGGAGCCATCAAAATTCGCTCCCAATAAACCTGTCCGTTTTTGCGGATCGTCTGGCATTCTCCCTGCCAAGTGGCGCGGGAAGAAATAGCGGATTCCAAAGCGAGGCGCTTATTCTGGGTTATCGTCGCGATTTTTAATTGGGCTAAAGGCCGCCCAACCACCTCGGCAGAGGTATAGCCAGTCATCTTTTCAAAAGACGGGTTGACGTATTCAACTTGGGTCATCAAATCCAGCAGCATCACCGCCGCCGGACTTTGCTCGGTAACCAACGAAAGCTTGTTTACCTTTTCAGCCAACGCTTTGCGAATACTAATATCCCGACAAACCAACAACATCCCTTCAAGTTGCCCGGTGGGATTGATCATCAAATTGGCCGAACACCATACCGGAACAAAGGCTCCTGTCTTGGCGGTTAACTGGGCTTCAAAAGAGGGGTGTTGGCTGTTAAACTGGTAGTTATTCCACCAATATTTTACCCACTCTTGTTCGGAGCCGCGGGTTAACTCTTCGGCAGTCATCCCTTTTAATTCGGTTTCAGAATATTGCAACATCATTGAAGCCGCAAAATTGATCCGGTTGACCCGTTTGTCGGGACCAAACACAAAAATACCATCGTATATACTATTGAGGATATTTGTGTTTCTTGTACATTCTAAGAATATTGTCTCCAAAACATGATTGCGCGAAACCATGATTTCGCCCAGGTCGGTATTGGCAATTAAACTAGGATCAATCTGCCCTTCTAAAACCCCTTGGCCATTGTTTAGTTGGGCATTTTTCTTTAAAATCAGCGCAATTGGTTTTTGAACTCGGTTAAAATAATACAAGGCCAAACTCGCCGCCATCAATCCACCTAAACCTACCATCAACCAGTACAGTTGGCGCAAGGGTGCTAACCAAGCCTCGAACGGGCTCACCTTCTGAAAATACAAAAGATGATGCCCCTGCATTCCCCATCGGTCCAATGGCCGCTCAACGCTAAAAAGCCCCACATCTAAGGGACGACTGGCTCCCGAAACTAAAGCCTGACGTACCCGCTCTAATTGGGGGTCCAGTGGTTTACTGCCTAGGTTACTTGCCCGAATTTGCCCGTCTTGATCTAGCCACAGCGCCGTCAGCTCTGGCTCCATATAAACCACCCAGGCTTCAAGCCCCTCTGGCCCAGGCTTGAGCCGAGCTAGATCGTGGTCGATCCGTTGGTCCAAGAGCTGGAAAGCAAACTGGTTAAATAAGCTACTTAGTTGGCGATCCGCAACCCATCCGGTTACCAATAAAGGCAGCGCCATCAGGCACAAAAACAGGTAAAAGGGGTAACGAAATATCCCTTTAGGCATCGTGTCTTTCGATTATAGTTAAAGGTTGCTATGGCTACGAGGCAGATTGATGCAATTGAAGCAGTTCATCATTACTCAGCACCCGCTCCATATCTAAAATGATAATCACCCGTTTTTCCAGCTTGGCCATACCTAAGATAAACTCGGTATGAATGTTAGCCCCAAGGTCGAGGTTTTCCTCAAAATCCTTGGCTTCAATGGTCACCACACCCACTAAAAAATCCACAATGCAACCAGTCGAGCGGCCCTGGATATCAACTTTAACAATACAGGACTCGGCAGTGGTTTCCTTTTTTTCCATTCCAAACTTGGTTCTTAGATCAATCACGGGTATGATGCTGCCGCGCAAGTTAATCACCCCTTTCATAAAAGAAGGGGTCTGAGGTACGGGCTCGATGGACATCATCCCGACCACCTCTCGCGCCTCGAGAATCTGAATCCCATATTCCTGTTCGCCAATAAGAAAGGTGAGCAGCTTGCCCCCAGATTGATCGAACATTTTTTTAGATTTTTCACCCATATCCACCTCCTCTACCGCGTTGATTTAAGGTTTGCTCAGGATTACACTTCCTCCTGAATAGGTTGTTTTTGAACCAAACTTACCGGGTCTAAAATCAGTCCGACCCGCCCATCACCTAAAATAGTCCCCCCGCTGACCCCCTTAAGGCGCTTAAACCGTTCACCTAGGGGTTGAATAACGATCTGCTGGCGGTGGAGCAACTCATCAACCATAATCCCATATTTTTTACCCGCTGAATTTACGACCACCAAAACCGCTTGCCCTGGATCGGTCACATCCGGTTCCAGTTGGTAAACCTCGTACAGCCGAACTATCGGGATCATCTCGCCCGCCAACAGGAAAAACTCATTTTCTCGGCCCTGGATCCCTTTGAGGTCTTCTCTTTCGGGGGTAATGGTCTGCAATACATCCAAGATCGGCATAATAAATCGGTTGCCTCCCACCGCCACCACCAGCCCTTCGATAATCGAGGTGGTCAGCGGCATTTTTAAAATAAACTTGGTCCCTTTACCGGGCGTCGATTCGGTCTCAATCTTGCCGCGCAAACTTTCGATAGTTTTTCTCACCACATCCATCCCCACCCCTCTTCCAGAGATGTCGGTCACCTGTTTGGCAGTGGAAAAACCGGGCATAAAGATAAATCCAAAAATCTCCTTTTCGGTCAGGCTTTCTTTGTTTTTAACCAACCCTCGCTCAATAGCCTTTTCTAAAATCCGCTCTTTATCGAGCCCTTTGCCGTCATCAGAGATGGCGATTTCAATCGCGTCGCCCAGATGCTGCGCCTTGATTTCCACTTCTCCCACCTCATTTTTGTCGCCTCGTTCGCCTGGGGGTTCAATACCGTGATCGATGCTGTTACGCACCAAATGCATCAAGGGTGCGTAGATGTTATCGATAATACTTTTGTCCACCAGCGTATCCACCCCTTTAAGCTGCAAATCAATCTTTTTGCCCGACTTTTGGGATAGGTCACGCACTTGACGGCTTAACTTGGAAAAAACAGTGCCAATCGGGAACATTCGAATCCCTAACACTTTGTCACGCAAAGATTCGGTAATTTTGTCCAGGTGGTCCAATTGGCTGTTGACGTTGCGGTCGGTTAATTCGGCCATGATTGGATTCTGGGTTAATAGCGACAGGGCCACAACCATCTCGCCCACTAGATTCGAAAGCTCATCGAGCCGCTCAGCGGGTACCTTTAACATGTCTTGAATCTTGGTGGGGCCTTTCCCGCTGTCTCCCTTTTTAGCCACGTCGCTCAAGGTAGGCTCGTCCTTGGTAGCCCCCGGTCCAGGTTGCTCCCCCGCCTCTTCCATCGCGGCCAGCATGGCAGCGGCATTGGTTTCTTCCTCTTTAGACAAGGGAGATTGGGCTTTGGGCTGTTCTATATTAGGGTCTGGTTCAGCCAACCCATAAACCACGTCTAACGCACGGAAAAAATTGCCAATATTAACCGGTTTAACCTCAGTGCCTTGCACCAAGCTGGTCAATTGAATTATCAAGTTTTTTAAGGTATCGACTGACTTGAACATCAGATCAAAAACATTAGGCACCAGCCCGCGTTTGCCATCTCTGATTTCGCCTAAAACATCTTCGGTTTTGTGAGCCACTTTCGAAATGGTAGGCATCCCCATAAAACCAGCGGTGCCCTTAATGGTGTGCATCACCCTAAAAAGCAGGTCGATCAAACTAAGCTGGCTGGGGTCCTGCTCCATCTCTAAAATGTTTTCTTCAACCGTTTCCAACCCATCGGTCACTTCGTTAATAAAGTCCGAGAAGGTACCGTCGTCAATCAGGTCTTGCGGAGGCATGTCCTGGATGACCTCTTGACTGGAGGAGGCCAATACGACTTTGACATTTTCCACCCCCAAAAAGGCCTGGGAAACCTTTTCTAAAAACAAATGAAACCGGTCTAGGTTGGTGTCCCCTTTCAAAAACAGGTCCAGTTGATCTGACATTAACTCGTAAACCGTAAAGACGTAGGAAAGACCGGTATAATGGCTGATATGTTCGGTCGCAATTTGCCCCAAAAGGTCGTTGCAAAACTCCAGGGCTTTGCCAAACTCACTTAATTCAGGATGAGCCCCAAAAACGCCGGTCAGCTCATCAAATGGCAACATAATATCCGTTAGATTTGTCAGCTTACATTCCCTTAGGTCTGCTTCGATCAAGGAAGCCTGGAGGGCCTTGCGCGGGCTAGCCAGTTTTTTTTCAATCTGTTTGCGAATCTTCGCTTCCATAGGTGCCATTTAAAAGGGAGTAGTCCGACAGGGAAAGCTTGTAAATTGTACCTTAATTTCGGCTATGAAGAAAGGCCTATATGCCGCTGCCCAAAAAGAAATCTAGTTCTATTTCGATTCCTTTTTGAATCCGCCGGTATTCCTGCTTGGTCACGTCAAAAGTGATTACGGTCCCCGTAGGGACTGATTCTGTTATCCAAACGTTACCCCCAATCACCGAGCCTTTGCCAATAACTGTGTTACCACCCAAGATGTTGCAACCTGCATAAAGCACCACATCGTCTTCAATAGTCGGGTGCCGCTTGAGTCCCTTGACCAGGGCCCCGCTAGGGTCTTTTTTAAAACTTAAGGCCCCTAAGGTCACTCCTTGATAAATCTTAACCCGGTCTCCAATGATACAGGTCTCCCCAATGACCACACCGGTTCCGTGATCAATAAAAAAAGATTTCCCAATCTGCGCCCCTGGGTGGATATCAATCCCGGTTTGTCGGTGCGCATATTCAGTAATCATCCGCCCTATCAAGGGGATATCTCGCCGGTAAAACTCGTGCGCCACCCGATATAAAGCAATCGCCTGAATACTAGGGTAAGAAAGAATAATCTCTTCGTGGCTACGCGCAGCGGGGTCACCAAAATAGGCGGCGGCTACATCTAATTTTAACAATTGGCGAATCTTCGGGATTTCCTCTAAAATTTCCAAGGTCGCGCCGCCTGACTCGGCCAGATGTTCGCTATGAGGCTGCTCTCGGCGCACAAAGCAGACACTTTTGGTAATCTGCCGTTCCAGCCGCTCAACAAGACTCCCCAAGAGGTAGCCAGACCAACTTTCTAGGTTGCCTTTATTTATCTTTTCAATATTGTAAAAGCCTGGAAAAAGCAGAAACATCATTTTTTTGATAATATCAACCACCTCGCCGACCGAAGGGAGGTTGGTTTCATCGATATGATTGATACCCCCATGGATCTCGTATGTTTCCAAGATCGAATGGTGCAATTGGCGCACTCGATCTTCCCGACTTTTTTGTAGTTCTTCGCTCATGCTCCTGGCTCCATTTTAGCCAGTTTTTGTTTAATAAAGGTCTTAAATTCTTCAGGAACTCCCAGTTCCATTACCAACAAATACACGGGCCCTAGACTGTTTTTAAGGTTGTCTAATTTGACCCCATCCTTTTGTGTGCCAATCAGGACCGCCCCCATTTTTTGGGCCCGCTCTTTAAGGGACTCTGCTAAACCAAGGTCAAAATGCTGGTGATCCGCTAAGACAATAAAATCACAAGGTTCGATTCCTGCCTCGTTTAAAGCCCTCCGAAACCCCATGGGATTGCCAATTCCACAAAAAGCCAACCAGCGAACTTGAGGCAAACTGTCTAATTTCAAAAGTTGCCTCTGATCCCAATCTAACACCCCAACTGGCTGATAGACTAGATGAAAAGTGGGTACCCCATTTGGTAAATGAGGCGCAAGCCGATTTTGCAGGCTCCTCGGGTCACCAAGGTTGGTTTTAGTGAGCACTAAGGCATCCGCCCGTTTTAGCGCGGAAAGCGGCTCCCGTAAGGGGCCAGCAGGCAAAAGCCCCCCGTTACCTAAACCAAAGCTGGCGTCAAAAAGCACTAAATTTAAATCGACCTTTTGGTAAAGCTGCTGAAACCCGTCGTCTAGTAAGAGCAGGTCCACTTCCCCTTCAATCTCTCTCGAGCCACGGTCCCGCCTTGAGTCAATGGCCAAGGTCAATCGAGGATGTTTTCCTGCTAAAAACCAAGGCTCATCCCCATAAAATTCAGGGCCTCCTAACGTTTTCGCCCCCGGCCTTAAAAGAAGGCTTTCGGTTGTTTGCCTACGGTATCCTCGACTTAAAAGCCCAACCTTAAACCCTTCTTCTTCAAGGTAACCAACCAGCCAGTCAATCAGTGGGGTCTTCCCCGTGCCCCCAACACTCAGGTTTCCTACTGAAATCACGGGTATCTTTGCCTGATAGGGCTGGACCCAACCCCAGGCGTAGAAGGCCCTTAAATAATACAGTACTCGGTACACCCATGCCAGCGGAGTGATTAATACGCGCCAAATAAAGGAGGTCCGCAAATCAACTTTCATGGGTACCCACCTAACAATGTTAGGTTCTGACCAAACGCCCCAGCCCAGACATACAATAAACCCAAGTCGATTGAATAATAAATCATGCCCAGCCCTCAAGAAGGGCGACTACCGCCAGCAGATCGCTAGTATCCATCTGCGCCTCGAAGGTCATGCGGTTTAGGGTATGGTCATATTTTTTGTCGTAATATTCGGTTAATATGGCGCCAAAACAAGAATCATATTGCCCTTCGTCGAACCAAGCTAATAATTCGGCAGTCCGTTGATGTCCAAGGTCTTGATAAAGTCGGGCTACTAATTCGCGGATTTGGGGTACGCATTGAGGCTGGCGGTCGATATATTCAAAGCGAGTGCGCTCCACCCTTATCTTTAAAGGAGCAGTTAACAATATCTGCCGAGAAGCACACATAGCTTCAAAAAGTTTTGGCGGCAAACTGACACGGCCTACCTTTCGTGACTCCCCTTCAATAAAAACAGGCCTGGACCAATCCACTTCTAAAAGCCGTTGGACCAAAAGCCCTTCAAAGTTTTTTTGGCTCTTTTCTTCCAGCCCAACCCCGCCAAACATACTCCCTCGATGCCCTGCGTAGCCTTCTAAATCAATCGCATTATTCAGCCCTTTGATCACCAGGGTTTTCCCGACCCCCGTAGAACCATGTAATACTACCAAATTTTTAAAGTTATGCGTTTCAAAGAGTTGCAAACAAAAACCACGGTAAGCTTTATATCCGCCTTCGAGTTGCAAAGCAGCACAGCCAATCCGTTCGGCAAACCCGGTCATCACTTGGCTACGCATCCCTCCGCGAGCGCAAGCAATCACCAATGGACGGTCTTTTGGCAGGCTTAAAAGTTGATTGGCTAAGGTTTGCTCTTTTGGCTCAAAATACCGATATCCCTGATCTATCGCTGCCGCTGGGCCCTCATTTTTGTATAGAATCCCAATCAAATGACGCTCTTGATCGTCCAGTAAAGGCAAATTAACCGATCCGGGAATATGCCCAACAGCCCATTCAGCAGGCGAACGGACGTCAAGAACCAAAGCAAAGCCCGGAAGGACTGCCTGGGAAACCGAAATCTTTTGAGCTTTGGTAAGGTGTAAATTTTGTCCCATAGGTGACCTCTGGGGACCAAGATAGACAGATCGACAAAAAAAATACAGGGGCTCAAAACAAAAAAGCCCGGCATTGCCGGGCTTTTCCTTGAAAAAACAACCTCAAGTAGGACTAATGATGCCCTTCTTTATAAAATCGAGGGTCCGAAATCGGAACCGCAGGAACCTTCGAAAGGAACCAAAAGACACTCAGCAAAAACGCGCCCAAGACTCCTAAAGTAATCGAGAAATCGAAGATGTTGTACTGGAACCCAGCCAGATGAGCGCCTACTCCAGCAGCATCGGCCATGTTTTCTTGGATCGAAGGAGCGATCAAGAAGTACTTCTCCAGCCAGATAGCCACCAACACGTCGATAGCAAAGATCCTCGAAGCCCAGGGTAGATTACAAACCGTCCGAGGCATGAGTCCGAAGAAAGGGACCAAGAAAATCATCACTGCCAACACCCAAAACAACCAGCCCCACTCGTGGCTATGCATCCGCAATAGCAAGTAAGGGGTTTCTTCAGGGATGTTGCCATACCAAATTACCAAAACCTGACTGAACACCATATAGGTGAACAGAAGGCAGAAGGCGAAAATAAATTTGCCTGTGTCGTGGTGGCGACTGGTATTAATATAACCGTCCAAACCCAGTTTCTTCCAGGCGACCCCAGAGATTAGGTTTAGACAGGCCATGCCGGTAATCAAGCTAGCGGCCAGATACTGCACTCCAAACATCGTTGAGAACCATTCCTGGTCGATCGACATAATCCAATCGAAGGCGATTAAGCTTGAAAGCAAACCCCAACCCATTGCCAGTAATACCGCAATTCGGTCGTTTTTCTTCTTACAAGCCTTTTGCTCGGCATCTTGGTCGCCGTATCCTGAAACAAACTTGTCTGCAAAACCGTTCGAGAAGTTGTTTAACTTCTTTGCCAGTCCAATATCAGGGCGCAAGCTGTTTTTAACGTAGATAAAGGCCAAGATCAGCACAACCACATAAAGGATAACGTTGCGCTCCACAAAAAACGGGAAGTTCAACCAAGCTGCTTTCGAGTGAATCACTTTGTCATGGTCCATCCACTGGAAGAAGTGGTGAGCCCCAAAAAACAACACTAAATAAAGCAGACCCGCGATCGGAGCAAAAGCCCCCAAGGCTTCAGAAAACCTTTTATAGGGGCGGCCCCAATTAGCGTCGGTAATATGCCAAATAACCGAAAACATCAATCCACCAAAGGCAATACCGCCAAAATAGACTGTGTTGGTCAAAAGCGCCTGCCAGGCCAAATGGGGATGAGAACCAGAGGCCCCCACAATGAAGCCTACCAAGCCGATGGCCACAAAGAGCACAAACAAGCCCCGAAGGCCCCCGCTAAGCTTGAAGGTCGTCGATTCTAAGACGGCCTTCATCTCTTCATTTCTGGTCATGGTTGCGTCTCCAATTTTGCGCGAATGAAATTAACAATATCCCAACGATCTTTGTCGGTGGTCGCGTAGCCCAAGACGGGCATAATCGCTCCGCCGTACTTGATTTTGCTGTAGATGTACCCATCCGAAAAACCGGGAGTCATCAGCAACATTGCCGGGGCGAGCATACCTTTTTCGTTCACCTTCGAATTCGCCAAACCGGCTGGGCTGGTCTGGCTATTGTCGGTATGGCAAACAGCGCAGTAAGTGTAAAACTTGTTTTCACCATTCGCCAAGGATTCTGGGCTGGCGGCAACCGGGTTACGGGTTGTTAAAGCCGGATCCATCTCATTGGTGATCCAATCGAAATTTTGCTCGGTCGATTCAAACAATTTCCCATCGGTAGTAACCGTACCCACCGTAAACTGGGTCATGCTGCCCGCTTCTTGCGGTTTAATGCTCTTTTGGTCGTACAAGTCGGTAACTGCGATCCAAAGGGATGACTTGGCAAAACCAAGGTTAGCCCCAACCAGTACCATCAAGCCAATTAAGATGCCTGCCTTAAGCTTCACGGTTGACCTCCTCTGCCTGATATTTATTCAAAATGCTTTCCACCTTCTCTAAGTCGTGTTGGGTGCAGGGAACGATTACCCCAAACCGGTCCCTCGTGAAACGGCGGTATTTTTTCCAGGCTTTGCTAGAGGGGAACACGTATTTGCGCAGGTCGTTTAAAATCAATCCAACCATCCCAAACACGGTGAACCAGACGGCGAACAAAACCGAAAGCTCGAACAGTACCGGCCCCATGATCGGGTAAGAAACAATCGGCTTACCCGAGACCGGAATGATCCACTCTAGGGACATAAAGGTCATAATCGTAAAGGCCAAGGTAAATCCGGTAAACATCCCTGCCAAGGTAAAGAAAGGAACCCGGCTCTGGGGGTTGCCCAAAGCATGGTCAATCTCGTGGCGAGGGCAAGGGGCCAAGGTGGTTAACCGTTGGAACCCAGAGCCTCTAAGCTCGCGTACTGCCCCACAAAAGTCGTCCAGGTATTCGTATGCGGCCCAGACGCCGGTGAATTGCTTACTCATGATGTGCACTCCTCATTGGGGGAACCAGGGCCTCTTTTAACTCCGCCACGGCCATTGAAGGCATGATCTTAACGAAGATAAAGAACCACATAAAGAACCAACCGAAACTACCGATGGTTATCCAGACTTCCACCCACTCGAAGGTGTAAGTGCCCCAGGCGTAAGGGTCGAAATCGTGAGCCAGCGAGGTAACAACGATGTTGTATCGTTCCATCCACATCCCGATGTTTATAAAGATCGAGATCACCCAAAGAGCGGGGATGTTGGTCCTGATCGACTTCATCCACAAAGGCAGCGGTGCCACGCAGTTACAGAAGACCATTAGGAAGAAAAACACCTTGAGTTCACCAAAAGGCCGGAACCAGAAGAGGGCGCGCTCGTAGCGGGCCCCTGAGTAGTAGGCGATAAAGAACTCAATCGAGTAAGCGTAGGTGACCACGAAGCCAGTGAAGAGGATCATCTTGGCCATAGCCTCCAAGTCCTTCATGGGCATCAGGTCTTTAAACCCAGGGAAGATCGCCCGCAAGGGGATCATCAAGGTTAGCACCATCGCGCAACCAGAGAAGATCGCGCCCGCCACGAAGTAGGGCGGGAAGATGGTGGTGTGCCAACCAGGGATCGAAGACATCGCGAAGTCCCAGGATACAATCGAGTGGACCGAGAACACCAAGGGCGTAGCGATGGCGGCAAACAAGAGATAAGCCCGCATGTAGTGGACCCATTCATGGTTGGTGCCCCTAAAGCCTAGGGAAACAATTCCGTAGAATATCCGTTTGAGCCCTTTGGATTCGTCGCGAATCACGGCAAAGTCCGGCACTAAGCCCACCAAGAAAAACAGGATCGACACCGACATATAGGTGTTAACCGCAAATACGTCCCATAACAGGGGTGATTTGAAGTTAACCCATAAAAGCCGTTGGTTCGGATAAGGGATTAGGAAGTAAAAGTTCCAAACCCGACCAATGTGGATTAATGGGAAAAGCCCCGCGGTCATTACCGCAAACACGGTCATTGCCTCAGCGGCCCGGTAGATCGAGGTCCTAAAAGGAGCCCGGACCAAAAAGAGAACTGCCGAGATCAAGGTGCCCGCGTGGGCAATACCTACCCAAAATACGAAGTTGGTGATGTACACACCCCAACCAATGGGGTTGTTAATCCCGCTGCCCTCTAAACCGTGGCGAATTTGATAGCCAAAGGCAAAGATCCCCATCCCCAACATGGTGAGGATGACGGCCATGCTGGCGAACCAGGATTTTCCCGGCGGCTTCAACGAGTGAAGGATGTGATCGTTGATGCTGGCGTAAGTAACGTTGCTCACGGCATCTCCTATGCTTTGCGGTTGTCGTGGTTGATCTTTTTCAGATAGGTAACGGCCGGTTTAAAGTTCACCTCCTCCAAGTGCCGGTATCCCCGGTTGGTGGTGGTTTTGATCTTAGTCACCTTCGCCTTTTCGTCCTTAATGTTCCCGAAGCTAATCGCGTCGGCCGCACAAGTCTCTTGGCAGGCGGTTTTGATCTCGCCGTCAATTACCAATCGTCCTTCGTCTTTTGCATTGTCCTTCCCCTCGCGAATCCGGGAGTAGCAGAAGTTACACTTCTCCATCACCCCTTTTTCCCGGACCGTCATAGACGGGTTGAGCTGCATATGAAGCGGCGCTGGGAACTCATAGGTCCTCCAGTTGAATCGGCGCTGCTTATAAATACAGTTATTCAGACAATACCTAGTCCCAACGCAGCGGTTATAAATCATCGCGTTGATCCCTTCGTCGTTATGATAGGTCGCATAGACCGGACATACCGGCTCACACCCAGCGTTGGCACACTGGCCACACATGTTGGGGGTGTAGTAGGTCTCTAAGGCACCGGTTTCTTCGTTATGGTCCATGTAGCGAGTCATACGAATCCAGGCCATTTCACGACCTTTAGACACCCGCTCTTTACCCACCACAGCGATGTTGTTTTCAGCATAACAAGCAACTACGCAGGCAGAACAACCGGTGCAGCGATCCAAATCAATCGCCATTTCCCACTTGTAATTCTCGTAATATACCGGTTTTTCGGCTCCACTCCATTCGGTGTGGTAAGCGATATCCGCAGCGCGTTCCTGATAGAAATCAGTATTACTAATGCGGTTATCAACCGTATAATGCCGGTGCCGTAGGTGATGACCTTCCCCATGGCCTTGGCCATGTCCGTTCATTTCTTCTACCGAAGCAACCTGAACAAAACCTCGGCCTTTTTGGCTATGGTCGCCCATATTGGCCTTGGTATATTTCCCGGTTAGCGCGGCAGCGTCATGCGAGGTATGGGTCCCTTCCGGGGTCACCTGATAGGCGGCAGTACCTGTCGATTTAAGGCTAGAAACCGCCGCTTGCATCACCAAATCGCCAGACTGGGCGTCGGTCTTGTAAGCAAAAAGGTCGGTGACGTTTTCGCCAACTGAAATATCAGCCAGTTTAACATCCGAAGCCATCTCCACATGAGGCAATAAAATCGATTTTCCACGGGTCGAAATATAAGTCGGGAAGGGTAAACTTCGTCCTAAGCCAGTGGGCATAGCCACTACGCCTGGAGCAATCCCATAATAAACCCAAGCGCCCACTTTTTGGGTGCCGGTGGCGGTAGTAATTTCAACCAAATCGCCTGAATTAATCCCTAACTCAACCGCCGTGTCTGGATTGATTTCGACCCAAGAATCCCAAACTAATTGGGTCACTGGGTGCGGAATCTCTAACATCCAAGTGCGGTTGCCGTTTTGACCCGAAGCGTTGTGCAGAGGGCTGTTGACCGCAATCAAAGTCAAGCCTTTTGCCCCTTCGCCAGGGGCTTGGGCGTTGCTATACGCGGCAGCTTGTAGGCTGGCTCCTTTGGCTTCGTAATCGGTGAAGTGTCCACCGTTTTGCAAAGAAGACTTCCAGAAAGCATCAAAGGCCCCGGCGCCCCCCCAGTCTTTGTGGTTTTTTGCCCAAACTGCTTTAATGTATGCTTGATAATCGGCTGCTTCCGTACCGGGGGCACCCAGCTTTTGGCCTAACCTCAAAAACAGGTCACCTAGGCTTTGGGTATCGTATCCGGGCAACTTGGCCATGGCCGGTTGCTGAAGGTTATGAATCCCAGTGCGGGGGTTGGCGTCACCCCAAGATTCCACTGCGTGGCTAGTGGGCAAATGTATCGATGCTAAGCTGCTGGTCTCATCCGCCTCGGTTGATAAGCTAACCAAGTAACCAACCTTTTTAAGGGTTTCTGCTACTCCGGCAGTATTGGGCAGGGCGTAAACCAAGTTGGCGTTTTCTACAATCACCACCTGATACTCACCAGCAGCTGCCTTATTAAGAGCAGCCACAATTTGATCAGCAGAGTCACCCCCTAGTTGCTGATTCGCCCCAAACAACACGGTTTTGCCGATGTTGCCAGCAACTGCGTTGAGGAGATTAACCGCCACCTGTAGCTTGGTTGACTCGCCCGTTTGCGAAGCGGTACCACCCGCTATGGCTAGGCTTTCGCCTTTTTTGTCAAAATCAGCGGCCAACTCTTCAAGCATCTTTTTAGACACCCCAGTCAGAGCCGATACTTTTTCGATGCTGTAGTTGTCTAAATAAGACTTCAAGCCCCCGTCTCCGCTTAAAGCCGAATTGGGCAGGAGCGCATGGGCAACCGCTAGGGCGACCAATGCTTCTTGTCCGGGCTTAACCGCAACCCACCGATCGGCGTTGGTGCCAGTCTGGGTCATGTGTGGTGCTACATGGATATACTTGCCTTTCTCGCCGTTAGCGAAGGCATGCATCTTAGTAAACTCGCGGGTGTTGGCTTGGTTGTTTAGCCAAGACTCCATGAAGTCTGCCCCGAAGCTAATCAGGGTTTTTGCTTTAGAGATGGCGTAGTCTGGAATCTCGCTCGTACCAAAGGCGATCTCGTTTCCTTTGCGCAGCGAACTGGTGGGCATCATGTCGAATTCCAACTTGGTGCCACCCCCGGCTCCAGCCAGGACATCATTGATCAACGTATTGATACTACCCGAGTGGGCCCGTCCAATGTAAAGCACCTTAGAGGCCGCTTTCATTTTATCAGCCAGCTCCGTGAGCCCGGCGTCCCAAGTTACGGCTGCGCCACCTTTATTAGGGCCTTTGGAGCGACTAGGGCTATACATAGCCTGCATGCTCGCCTGACCCATAGCGCAAATACTCCCTTTGTTTAAGGGGTGCTTGGGGTTGCCATCTGCTTTAATCGCTCGACCTTCGCGAGTCCTAAGGACTACACCGCAGGCTGCCGAGCATTCGTGGCAGGTACTAGCAAAAAAGATGGTCACGCCGGGATTGTACTCAGAGGGCGGGACCAGCATTGGGATGATATCTTCGACCGGGTCAGTTCCACACCCGGCCACCGCGGCCGCAGCGCCACTTACGGCGGCGACCTTGAAGAAGTCTCTGCGGTTTATGCCTTTGGTCATTATCATTGCTCCTGATTACTTGTGGCAGATGAAACAGTCTTTAGACCCGGAGATATGTCCATCGGGCTGTACTTTTGCCGCTCCACTGATCACGGCTGCACCGCGAGTTTTGCGGGCGGGGCCGGCGATTTTTCCATTAGCAGTCGGGTGTTGGGTAATGTGGCATTTAACACACCAACCCATACTCAACTGTTGCTTCATGGTGTCAAAGTTCCATTCCTCGACCTTGGTCACGTCTCCATGACATTGAGTACAATCAAACCCAATCTGGATGTGACGCTTGTGCGAAAAATAGACAAAGTCAGGAACGTCGTGAACCTTTTTCCAAGGGATGGGCTCTTGCCGCTCCCAATATTCTAAAACTTTTTTGATCTCGGTCTTCTGCTCGTCTGTAGTGCCCGAGACCACCTGATGGCAGCCAAAGCAGGTGCGGACGGGAGGGATACCCGAGGTGATGGAGCGCCTTGCGTAGATATGACAAAATTCGCAGGGCACCTCGTTTTTGCCAGCATGAGTTACATGGCTGAACTTGATCGGCTGGGTGAAGTCTCCGGCTAATGCCAAAGACGGAACGGCCAGCATTGAAGCCGCCAGAACCGCTAAGGCTCTGCGGATTACGTTTTGACCTAGTCTCTTCATTCGAAAACCGGTGATGAGCAATTAAGTAGGCCGCCTCGTGGCGCGCGTAAGGTATTGTCCTATGTCCCGTTTCGTTTCTTTTAACAGAACGAAAGTGGGAGGATCACAACATACGAAATATTAAAAATCAATATCCTTTTTAAAACATCATTTTATTCATATTTTGGAATACATCTTAGATTTCTGTTTTGTCTTGCTTTTTTTAGATTATATATTTACATTACCATAAAAAATAGGACGTTTTTGATGTCCTATCCAGGGTTAAAACAAACCCAAATCAAACAGCATTTGTTTTTTCTTCCTCCCCTTGATATTCAAAGTTCGGCAGAACAAACTCTACAACCCAAAAGCCGTTACAATGATAACTCTAACCCCTCGCGACCTTGAAGAAACCAAACAGTTTCTTCAAAATTCCATCAAAGCCTTAGATCATCTTCTTAAGATGGGACTTGAAGGAGTGGGTCCGCTTAAAAGTGCGGTTGACCTCGCCCGAACTTATGAGGAGGACCCAAAACTAAAGTCAAAGGGCGAGCGTATCTCGGCTTTGGCTCAAAGGGAACTAAAAAAAACATTTGCTGGCGGTTTTGTTACTAGCCTAGGGGGCTTGATTAGCCTCCCAATTGCGATTCCGGCCAGTATGGCCGTCGCTTGGGTCTTGCAGATTCGGATGGTTGGAGCCATGGCCCATTTAGGCGGATTCGATTTAAACGAGCCCCCGGTGCGCACTGCAATCGCCTTGTGTTTATTGGGCAAGCGCGGTAAGGAATTGGTCGAGTCGGACTTTGTTGAGATCCAGCGCAAACTTGCACAAGGCCAATTTTATGGGGTGCCCAAAAAAACTTGGTTGCTCCTGAACCAACAGGTGGTCAAACGGTTGATGTTATTGTCTTCGCAGAAGGGATTTACTCGACTCAGCAAGGCCATCCCCCTAGCCGGGGGTCTGGTCGGCGGGACCTTGGACTTTCTGGCAGCCAAAGAAACCTACGAATTCGCCTTAGAACTCTTTAACTTTGAAGGGACCTCCATGCCCCAGCCCCTTTGATGAATCCTAAAAAAATCCTCTGTATCCAACTCAAGCAGTTAGGCGATGTCTTGATGTGCACCCCGGCGATTCGGGCGCTGAAAGCCCGATGGCCGGAAGCGGAGCTGCATTTTTTGACTTGCCCCCCGGCGGATCAGCTTTTAAAGCACAACCTGGCAGTGGACCGGGTTTGGTTGGCTCCCAAAGACAATAATTGGCGAGAAGGTTGGGCGATTTTTAAGCAGCTAAGGGCTCAAAAATTTGATTTAGTTGTTGATATTTATGGCAGGCTAGCTACAGCATTGCTGAGTAGGTTCACCGGGGCCCCGGTGCGGGTAGGGCGGAGAAAGGTGTTTCAATCTATTTTCTACACCCACCCTCACCATCCCCAAGCCTCCTATTCCGCCGCTGAACGGTTGGCGCTCTTGGAACCCTTGGGAATCCAAGGTGGGGACCTGGCTTTAGACTTCCCCATCGGCCCTGACGACCGAACCTGGGCACTCGACTGCTTGGACCGGCTCGGCTGGGACCGGACCCGACCCTTGGTTACCCTGTCTCCAGTCTCCCGCCAGCTTTATAAAGTCTGGCCCGCCATTAATTTTGCGCGAGCGATCCAGCCAATCTTGGAAGAAACGGGGGCTCAATTGTTACTCCAATGGGGGCTCGAAGAAGAGAAGGATTGTGTAGAAAATCTTCGCGTTGAGCTAGCTAAGCTGGGCCTGGAGGACTTAGGCGACTATCCGATACCCAATCTAAGCCAAACGGTAGCCCTCTTTGAATTGGCCGACTTCCACCTAGGCAACGACAATGGCCCGATGCATTTCGCTATCGCCGCTGGGTGCCCGAGCTTGGCCGTCTTTGGCCGCCCTTTAGTCGAGAACTGGATGCCACCAGGCAGCACCAAACACCGCGGCCTGGAATTTGACCCAGGTTGCAAAAGGAAATGCCATTACCAACAAGGCTGCGAGCTTGAATGTTTAGGGACCGAACCGGCCCAGGTAATGGAGGCCTTTCGGGAGATAAAAGCCCAGCACTGGAAGGCCCGTCGGCTAGAGACCGGGCGGCGGCGTGGGCTTTAAAAGAGGTAGCCTAACTTGACTTGGAAATCGGAGAAAGCATCGACGTAGAGTTGGGTGTGTTTTTCACTACCAAAATAAAAGCCCATTACCAAACCCTCGTTGGGCACCCACAACACCCCGCCCCGGTTAACCTCAACAGTTACCGAATCAATACTCGCGCTAGTCGTAGGGTCCACCAAATGGACCTCTTCCTTTTTGGCGATGGACTCGCCTGAAAAAAGGAGACCGGCCAACATAATCTCTACCGAGGCTTGGTTAATAGCCGTTCGAGGGTGCCCCGCAGCGGTCTTGCCTTCGGCTGAGTCCTTGGTGGTTTTAGGGGACTGGGTCACCGAAACCTCCATACGGAATCTGGACCCTCCTGGGCTACCTGTACGTAGTCCCACCCCAGCAGCAACCTCGCTCCAATTGTTATCTACATATAGACCACTTTTTTTCCCAACCCTGGAATAAGCACCTCCTACATATAAGGCAGAGCCCACACGAATGGAAAGGCTCCCGGTGGTTCGCTCTTCTTTTTCTTTAACACTTGGGGTGGTAAGGTCGTAATAGGTAACCGTCTCCACGACACCATAATCAAGTCCCAAGCTGGCAAAGTCGCCGCCGATAACCGATAGATCGACTTGGCTTTTTTGCAAAGAACTTTGCACCGGCTGATCCGAAGCGACATACACCTTAGTGGTGTTATTGTTTTGCAACACTTGCGCTTCCAAGACCGAAGTGTCGAACTTGAGGGCTGCTGTCCCCTCGGACTGGCTGCCTACAAATTCGTATTGTTGAACGGCCCCCTGGTGCCTATGGCCATCGCGGCTCATGTAGGCACCACCAACCACAGAGCCTTCTCGCCAACCGGAAGCGGCGGCATATCTTGGGGCCAAAGTGGGATCAAGATAAGGGGTAACTACTTGCGCAGAAAGGGGCAGGGCACTCACTAACCCCAGCAGGCCAAGTGTCAAGTTGCATATCCAAGCTTTCATCCCTTTTCTCCCTTACAAGAAGCCAAAACCCACCGTTGTTTTATAATACAACTGTTCATGTTTATTGTCACCCTGCCCTTCAACCCCACGCGTCTGATAAAAGATCCAAGAGAAGCCCAACCGCCGGTAGCCAAAGCCGTAGCGGACCTGGGTGAGTTCTTGGTCCGCTTGATCTGGGAGCGTTGCTAAGGTCTTGGTTACCTTGTTTTTTGCTGAAAACAAAATTCGATATAATAGAATCTCCAAATCGGTGACCTGTTCAGTTTGGGCTTGATTGATGTCGGCCAAAACCGTTCCCTTGATCACCTCTGGCACCCTTGCCATCGAGGCCTCGAAGCGAAACATGCTCGAATCTGGGTCGCCATAAGCGAATCCGATTCCTGCTAAAAATTCGTTCCATTGTTTGTCTTCGTGTTCAGCCACTTCTTCGGTAATTCGGTTCATCCCGGCTGCCAGATACATCCCGTCACCTATGCGGACCCCAAAGCTACCGCCGAAGCCCTTGTGTTGACGCAAAAGGCCCCTATTGTCCCAACTGCGCCTAACCGCCCCCAAACCCACCGAAACCCGGCCTTCCCCACGGACCGCGAGATTCAGGCGTTGTTCTTGGTGTTTATATGGGTAAAACAAGTCACTAGTCGAATCCCACTGGGCTTGGTTATCGTCGAAGGTCGCGTATAATTCCGTGGTCACATGGGTCGGCTGAAAAACCAAGATCCCATAATTATCAAATTGGTGTTCTATAACCTTTTGGTCTTTGTCGGTTTGGCTGCCGTAATTGCCGCCGCCGCCGACGCTGGTACCCATCCGCCAACTAGAAGCAGCCGGAACCAGAACAGGCTCTACTGGATCAATAGAGGGCACCGCTACCTGCGCCCATAGATTTGAGCTAAGTAAGGTCACTAGGCAAAAAAAGGCAAATGTACGAATAAACATAGTTCTCTCACGACAATTTTTGTCTTATTATGCGACAGAGTCGTCGATTTTGCACCTTGATAAAAGTTAGGGTCTCGGTCAAAATCGTTACCAAAACGGGTTTTAGCCCACCGTTAAAGGTTTTGGCTGGCCTCGACCTTTTAGCCCTCTGCTTGATAATTGCAAGAACAATGCAATAGTGCCCTTCAATGAATAAAGTCGCTGTTATTCAATTCCTCCCTCGACCTAAAGACCCTACTTTTAACCGAGCTTTCCTGTTTGAGCAACTGACCCTAGCTGCCCAAGCCGGAGCCCGATTGGTGGTCGCTCCAGAAATGATCATAAGTGGCTATCTCTTTTATTCTCCCCCAGAGGTCGCCCCTTTTGCCGAAGAAGCCAAAGGCGAAAGCTTTGAATTTTTTGCTCATGCCTGCAAAAAATTGGGGCTCTATTTTGTTTATGGGTATCCACAACTATTAGCAGGGCAAATTTTTAACAGCCAAAACCTAATCGACCCTCAAGGGGAACTTTTACTAAACTACCAAAAACGACACCTCTTTGAAGCAGACCGACCCTGGGCCAGCCCTGGTATTGGCCCATTTGCCACAGTCCAAACCGAGCTGGGCCGTTTGGGGTTGGGGATCTGCATGGATCTCAACTTCCCTGATTTAGTTTATAATCAAAGGATGCATGGCTGCGACATTTTATGTTTGTCGATGCACTGGCTTGAGCAGGGCTTAGATGTACACCGCTATTGGCTTAGCCGCCTTTTGGGCTTCCCTGGGGTCACCTTAATCGCCAATGCCCATGGCACCCAAGATCAAGTGGGCTTTGCGGGTTGTTCTTGTGGGTTTTTAGGCCATAACCTATTAGATTCAGCCCCTGCTGAGGGGGACCAGCTTTTACTGATTGATTTTGAGACTTCATAAAACCTCGATTCTCCCTTGCGCTCCCGGCCTAAATCAGTTTAAAATTTAAATGCGTTCCATGGTTTTAAAGCAGGATCATCTTTGCAAGGAAACGACATGTCAAACGACATCTATGGATTAGAAAAGCTGGGCTTAAAAAACCTAGGCAAAATTTTTCGTAACCTCACCCCTCAAGAATTAGTCGAACACGAACTCCGCTTTGGCGAAGGCTGTTTGGGTCCCAATGGGTCCTTGATGGTGGATACGGGAAAATTTACCGGGAGGAGCCCCAAAGACAAATTTATCGTTGATGAACCGACTACTTCCGAACATGTTTGGTGGGGAGCGGTCAACCAGCCACTGAAGCCAGAAGTATTCGAAACCTTAAAAGGGCGAGTAGCTACCTTTTTATCGGGCAAAGACCTTTATATGTTTGACGGTTTCTGCGGTGCCGACAAAAAGCACCAAATGCCCATACGGATTATCACCAAAAAACCCTGGCATGCACATTTTGTTCGAAACATGTTTATCCGCCCTAAAAAGGAGGAACTGCAAAATTTCGAGCCTCAGTTTACCATCCTCAACGCGGCTTTATATACCGAAAAGGAATACAAAGAGCTGGGGCTTAACTCGGAAGTTTTTGTGATCTTCAACTTGGCCCAAAAGTTCGCCATCATTGGCGGCACCCATTACGGCGGAGAAATGAAGAAAGGGATTTTCTCGGTTATGAACTTTCTCTTGCCCCTCAAAGGGGTTATGAGTATGCATTGTTCGGCTAACGTGGGAAAAAAAGGGGACGTAGCCCTATTTTTCGGCCTCTCGGGCACTGGCAAAACTACCTTATCCACCGATCCTGATCGGGCCCTGATTGGCGACGACGAACACGGATGGTCTAAAGACGGAATCTTTAACCTTGAGGGTGGGTGTTACGCTAAGGTAATCGACCTTGACCCGGAAAAAGAGCCAGACATCTGGAACGCGATCCGCTTTGAGGCGATTTTGGAAAACGTGGTGTATGACGAAAACCGGGTTCCTGATTATCACGACAAGTCTAAGACCGAAAACACCCGGGTTTCTTACCCACTTCACAATATCGAAAACACCAAGATCCCTTCGGTTGCTGGGCATCCGAAGAACATTATCTTCCTCACTTGCGATGCGTTTGGGGTGTTGCCTCCGATTGCGCGGTTAACCCCAGAGCAGGCGAGCTACCACTTCTTGTCGGGTTATACGGCGAAAGTGGCGGGCACCGAGCGTGGGATCACTGAACCGCAAGCCACCTTCTCCACCTGTTTTGGCAGCCCATTTATGACGCTGCGCCCTAAAGTTTATTCGGATTTGTTGGCTGAAAAGATGCGGACCCATAAGGTCAACGCCTTTTTGGTTAATACCGGCTGGACCGGCGGGCCTTATGGAGTGGGCAAGCGGATGAACCTGCCTGACACTAGAAAGATGATCACCGCAATTTTAGAAGGGACCATTGGTGAATCCGAGTGGCATAAGGACTCGGTGTTTGGGTTTGAAATCCCACTACACCTGCCTAATATCAACTCGGCAATCTTAAACCCTCGCAACACTTGGGACGATCATCACGCATACGACGAGATGCGCGACAAATTGGCCCACATGTTTATCAAAAACTTTGAGCGTTTTGCTGCTGAAGACCCAGAATTGGTCAAGGTTAGCCCGACTCCCAAGGGATGAAACCAAAGCGGTTGTTGCTAATTACGGGCAACCGCGGCAAAGCCGCCGAGTTCCAGTCCCTATTAGGGGGCTTGGAACTGGCGCACAAAAGAATCGACCTCATCGAGATCCAAAGCCTTGACGCTCAAGAGATTGGGCTGCACAAGGCCAAGGAGGCTTTGTCTCAGCTAAACGAACAAGAAAAACTCCGGTACGACGCCGTCTTGACCGACGACACCTCTTTGCGTTTTTTAAGCTTAGGAGGCTTCCCTGGAGCCTTAGTCAAGCCTTGCCTAGACGCCTTGGGACCAGCGGGTTTGGCCAACCTATTGATTGACAAATCAAAGGAAGCCGAAGCCCTGTGCTTGCTGTCTTTAGGTTTGGTTAAAACCGGCGAAGTGCTGCAATTTGAAGGACTGGTTCCAGGACAGATTGGACCACCCCAAGGGGATCAGGGTTTTGGCTGGGACGCTATTTTTTACCCCCAAGGCCAAAACCTAAGTTACGCCCAACTCTCTAGTGACCAAAAAAACCAAATCAGCCACCGGACCCTGGCAGTTAAGGCGCTCCAAGCTTGGCTTGGTTAATGGCGAGTTAATTCTTTATAAACAATCTTGGCCACCTCGGGCAGCACATAAGCCTCAATCGATTCGCCCAACCGGGCCAACTCGCGCACCATCGAGCTACTAACACGCACTAGATTGGGGTCCGCAAAAAGACAAAAGGTTTCCAAATCGTCCTTTATCCCGCGGTACCCTTGAGCCAATTCCATTTCTTGAGGTAAGTCCTGGGGGCCACGCAACCCGCGAATGATCACCCTGGCCCCTTCAGTATGAGCCAAGCGAGCAATCGAACCCTCATAAGAACAGATACTCACGTTGTTGAGCTTGTAATAATCGACATAATCCTGCATCATGTCCAATCGACTTTGCACACTAAAGAGGGAGACCTTATTAGGATTGAGCGCTGCTACCCAGATAAGCCTGCCAAAATGAGCCGCTCCGCGTGCCATTAGATCGGCGTGGCCCCATGTGGGCGGTGCAGCACTAGTTGGGTAAAGGGCGATTTGATTATTCATTAGGTCTTTTGGGTTTGGGTTCGAAAACTTGGCAAGTTTGCCCTGAGATATCGATCACCTCGTCCCAGGGTGCTTTAGTGGACTTGAAACCCATCTTCCGGCAACCGTAAGGGTAAGTTGGGTCCCAAGTTATGTAATAGTGTCGGCATTGCCGACAATGGGGGGTATCCGGTTTGACGACCATAGGCAGTGTGTAGGTTGGTCCAACTTCCCCTAGTATAGAAAAGTGGCCCGACGAAGTAAACTGTCTTCGCAACCAACCTTTAACGAGTAAGTTTTTATGTCCCTTTTCGATAGCTTCAAATTAGGCAATCTAAGAGCCAAAAACCGCATTTTAGTCCCGCCATACCATGATGGCTTGGCGCAAAAAGACGGCAAGGTCTCCCATCCCATCTTTGAACACCTTATGCGGCTGGTCCGCCAAGGGGCGGGGGTGGTGATCGTTAATTCGGCTTATGTAACCCAGCAGGGTAAATCGCACCCTTTGCAACTGGGCATCGCTGAAGAGGATCATCTAGCGGGACTTAAAAATTTAGTCAAGCATATCAAAGCAGAAGGCGTTATCGTTGGGATTCGTTTGAGCCATGCGGGCGCCAAGACCAATGAAAAAATCTGCGGCGAGCAACCGATCGGCCCCTCTGCAATCAACTTTGGCAAGGATTACGATCTGTCTCGACCCTTTGATCAAGACGATGTCGAGGAACTTTGCCTGTTTTATTCCCACGCAATAGAGCGCGCCGAAGAAGCGGGTTTTGATTTTGTGGAACTAAACGGCGCTCAGCAACAGCTCCTAGACCAATGTCTGCACCCCCGCTACAATGGACGCGAAGACGAATATGGGGGTAAGCTGGAAAACCGCTTAAGGCTGGCTTGCGAGATCGTTAAAGCAATGAAAGCAAGGGTCAACGACCGCTTAATGGTGGGATATTTCTTTTCGATCCATGACAAGTTGGAAGATGGCTTTAACGAAAAAGCCCTCAAAACCATGCTCAAAACCTTAGAAAAGGCAGGAGTCGATCTGTTTCATCCGATCACTATCCACGTGATGAACAAGTTTTTCGATTCGGAAGAAACCCTACTCGAATGGGTCTCTAAATGTACGGATCGTTCGATTATTGTCGAAGGCAACATCAAGTCCACCCAAGTGCTAAAAGAGGTTTTGGCCATTGACCGGGCGACCATGTATGGCATCGATAAAGCCCTGTTTGCGCGGCCCAACTGGTATCAATTCTTGCAAAAGAAAATCGCCGGTTAAGCCTTGGCCGACCCAAACTTCTGCCTCTTTTTTAAAGAGGGCAAATATGTCTTTGGCCTGATTAAAGACGACCAAAAAAACAAGTGGGTCGTCCAGCCAGAGGCAGGCAAAGAATTCCATCTGGCTAAGGGCCAGACCGCCTTGGCCTGGAGGGGGGAACCTTACTCTACCCCTAACGATGGGATCAAGATTCTCGCCCACCATAAGCCTCAAGTCCTAGCTCAAAAATCCCAGTTTGACCTAAGCAGTTTCCATGAGCTTTTAGACAAAGCGACTCCCTATCCTTTTGAAGAATTAGCCGATATTTTTTTAGACTCCCTTCAAGACGGCTGGTCGCAAGCGGCGCTTTTTCTAGCCCTTCGTGAAGAGCCCTACCTTTTTCATCAAAAAAAGGCCGATTTTTTTGCCCGCACTGAGGAAGAGATCGCACTCCTCAAACACAAAGAATCCCGTGAGGCCGCCCAACGTGAACTTGAGGAACAAGAGAGACGCTGGGCCAAAGAACTTTTAGCTGGGCAACTCCCAGCCATCCCAGATCCGACTATCTGGGACAAGTTTCTGACCCGGATTCGCAACTATTTAATATATCTTGGGGATCATCCAGAAAAAGACTATTTTACCCAGATTTTTGGTCTAGGCCCTATGGGTGGGGTTTACACCGAACGTCCACTTTTGGCGGCGCTAAATTTAGCGGGCGAACGGCTCAGTTGGGCTAGATTACAAATCCTTAGAGAAATATCCCCAGGGTTCAGTGAAGAAGAACTGGTTCTAAGCCAAGCCCTAACACAGGCCACTCGAAGCCAATGCCCTTTTGATTTGCCTCAGGTCAACCTAACGGCGTTAGGCGGGGTTAGCGTAGATAATGCTACGACCCAAGATTACGACGACGCCATCAGCCTACGCTTAGAAAACGGCCATCTCAAACTTTGGTGTCATATCGCTGACGTAGCTAGCCTCTTAACGCCAGAACATCCCCTATTTTCCGCAGCTAAGGACCGCGCCAGCTCGCTATACACCCCTTTAGAGAAGTTCCCAATGCTCCCGCCCCTCTTGTCGGAGGATTTTTTTTCGCTCAAGGCGGGCGCAGATCGGTCCGCAGTTACCTTTTATTTTGAGTGGAATGCTAATTTTGAGTTGGTGGATCAAACGATTTTCCGCAGTTTGATCCACCTAGAGGCAAATTGGACCTATACCGAACTAGATTACCGCTTGGAGAGGGGAGAAGAACCCTACGCCAGTCTAAATAGGCTAACAGGTAAATTATTTGCGGACCGGATCGAGCGGGGGGCGCTAGACCTAGATCGGGCGGAGGTTCGGCTTTTGGTAAAAGATTTGGACCATTTAGAAATCGACCCAGATTCGCGAGAAACCGCTGCTCACCGCCTGGTGCAGGAATTAGCTATTTTAATAAATCACCAAGCGGCTAAAACCTTTATGGAAGCAGGCCGCCCGGCGCTGTTTCGCAATCAGCCACCCTATCAGGTAACCCGCCCCCTGGAGCCTGGCGAAAAGCCGGGACTGGGCGACCTCAATATTCTGCCTGCCAAGCTCGACTTAGAAGCGTCCGGCCATTCGGCGCTTGGGCTGGATTGCTACTTGCAATGTAGCTCCCCGATCCGCCGGTTCACTGATCTGGTTAGTCAATATAGGTTACTAGAATTATTGGCCAAACAGCCCAGCAGCTTAGACGAAAACCGATTGCTCCAATGGGGCCTAGACTGTGAGGTCAAAGGCAAAGCTTTCGGATTTTTAGAGCGGAAGCTTTGGGACAATCTAAAACTTAAATACCTGTCCCAAAATCAACAACAGGCTTACCGCGCCGTTCGCTCTCGAACCTTCCGTAATGGGCGAATCCAGGTGTATCTGCCTGAATTGGACTTGAAGTTGGAACAAAACCTAGAGGAAATGGAGCCTGGGATCGAATATCAAGTAAAAATAAATGAAATCGACCAAAAGCTTCAAGAGGTTAAATTAACGATTTGTTCGGCCCCCAGCTAGCCCCCAGCCAATCTGGTCAACAACGCTCCCACAATACCTTGAGCAAACTGTAAACCAAAAATCGCCACAATCGGACTAATATCGAGTCCACCTAGATCGGGCATACGCCTTGAGATAGGGTCTAGTATGGGATCAGTGACCTTTAGGAGTAGGCGAATCAAGGGGTGCGAGGGGTCGGGACCAAACCAAGATAAAATCGCTCGAATAATAATCGCCCAAGTTAGCAAGCTAAAGCCCGCCATGAGCACGTCACGTAAAGAAAAAAGGATCACATCCATGAGGCCTATTGATTAGGTGTGTTTATAGTTTAGAGTGCGACAGAAGCGGTGTCAACCAACCTCACCTATGGCTCTGCCCGTAATGTTGCACCTTCGCCATATTCACCTAATAGCCGTCTTTTAAAGGCAGGTCTAATATTTGTCTTTGCGTTCGACATACCTTGATTTACTAACATAGACCCCTGCACGGTAAAAACCTCACATTTTCACTTTAACAATCTGATATATATTGCTATAGTTGGGTAGCCTCTAACG
>MFNE01000046.1:109358-111247 GCA_001783695.1 Candidatus Lambdaproteobacteria bacterium RIFOXYD2_FULL_50_16 | reverse complement strand
ATTCCCCACTTGGCAAGACGATCATTGCGACGATTTCGCTTGAGTACTGCGTTATCCATGTCCCTTTTAAAGTAAAAAAGGCGGCCCTTGGTGCCAAGAGCCGCCTGGGTCGAGGTGGTGTTAACCTATTCCAACATCTTCAGTTGGTCTTGATCCAACTTGGCGGTCAAAGGCAGGTAACCGTCTTTGATCACAATTTCCTGACCTTCTTTGGAGAGCGCGAAGGTGATAAATTCCTTGGTCAACTTATCAACCGGCTTGTTGGGCGCCTTAGCAACGTAGATGTAAAGCATCCGCCCCAAGGGGTATTTGTTTTGCAAAACGTTTTCATAGTTGGGCTCATAAGCGGTTTCACCCATCTTTTTGGCCAACCAGATCGCCTTAACCCCAGAGGTTCTGTAGCCAATTCCCGAATAGCCAATCCCGCCTAAGTCTTCGGTCACGCCCAAAACCACAGAGGCCGAGCCAGGCTGTTCTTTAACGGTCGCCTTGTAGTCCCCTTTGTGAAGGGCTTTTTTCTTAAAGAAGCCGTAGGTGCCCGAAGCGGAGTTACGCCCATAAAGGCTGATCGGTTTGGTCGCCCAAGCGCCTTTAAGGCCCACTTGGCCCCAAGCCTTAATATCGACGGGATGCCCGGCTTTGCGGTTTTCCGAGAAAATCGCGTCCACTTCTTCCAAACTTAAAGACTCAATCGGGTTGTCCTTGTGAACATAGACCGCCAGCGAGTCCAAAGCGACCCCAACGGCGGTGGGCTTGAAACCAAATTTATTTTCAAAGGCTTCGATCTCGCTCGCTTTCATCATCCGCGACATCGGGCCCAACTGCGAGGTGCCTTCGGTCAAAGCTGGGGGAGCGGTGCTGCTGCCTTTGCCTTCGATCTGGATGTTTACGTTCGGATATTGCTTGCGGAAGGATTCCGCCCAATAGGTCATCAGGTTGTTCAAGGTATCCGAACCGATACTGTTCAAGTTACCAGCCACCCCAGAGGTCTTTTTATAAGCGGCGATACTACCGTCCACCTTGAGTTGCGCTAAAGCCGGGGTCGAGCCTAGCACCAGTAGGCCGCCCATCAGGGCTAGGGTCTTCTTACCCATTAAAATAGGATACATCTTTCCTCGCGAATGAGTTAGGTTGTTTGGGTTTTCTGTCCCAACCTAGCTGGCCCATTTCAGGCCGGGGTCCGGTTTTTGTCAAGGATTCGTAAAATCTTCACGTCCAATTTCGCTTTGAAAACAAGATCACCTTAACTGAAGGCCTGTCCCCAATTTGTAAATTAATTGTAAAATCACCTACACCCCTTGGTCGATTGTTTTTTTATGCGGCCTCAGTTAAACCTTAAGGAAACCTAATTTTAGAAGGGCCTCGTGAATCAGCGTTTAGTGGTGGGAATTAGTGGGGCGTCCGGCGTGATCCTGGGGGTGCGGCTCTTAGAGGTGCTCTGCCAAAATCCTCAAATCGAGACCCACCTGATTCTATCCAGCGCGGCAGAGCGGACTTTGGCCCTAGAAGGAGGGCCTAACCCAGAAGCGGTTAAAGCACTAGCGAACTTCACCTACGACCCAACCGATCTTGCGGCAGGGCCTAGTTCGGGGAGTTTTTTAACCATGGGGATGGTGGTGCTGCCTTGCTCGATTAAAAGCCTATCGGCTATTGCCCATAGTTATGCCGACAACCTCTTGGCCCGCGCGGCGGATGTAACCTTAAAGGAACACCGCCCCCTTGTACTTTGCCCTAGGGAGACCCCGCTTCATTTAGGCCATTTGCGCCTACTCACCCAAGTCGCAGAGGCCGGGGCGATGATCTGTCCGCCGATCCCCGCCTATTATCACGGCCCCACGGAAATCGCCCATTTAATCGACCAATCGGTGGGCAAGGTTTTAGACCTCCTC
>MFNE01000046.1:95929-109301 GCA_001783695.1 Candidatus Lambdaproteobacteria bacterium RIFOXYD2_FULL_50_16 | reverse complement strand
TTTTTGGTGTTAGTGGGCCCCTCAGGCTGCGGCAAAACGACGCTGCTTCGCCTGATCGCAGGGCTAGAAGAGGCCAGCGGGGGACAAATTTTTATCGATAACCAAGAGGTAACCCACCTAGAGCCCAGCAGAAGGGGGGTGGCGATGGTGTTTCAAAACTACGCCCTTTATCCCCATATGACCGTAAAGGGTAACCTGGAATACCCCCTCAAAATCGCCAAGCTCGCTACCGCCCAGCGACAAGCCAAAATCGCAGAGGTCGCCCAAATACTTGAGATTGAGCCCTTGCTGAATCGCAAGCCCGCCCAGCTTTCGGGCGGGCAGCGCCAACGGGTGGCCATTGGTCGCGCGCTAGTGCGAGAGCCCAAGATTTTTTTATTTGACGAGCCTTTAAGTAACCTCGACGCCAGACTGCGCGAACAGATGCGCCAAGAGATCGCCCAACTACACCGCCGCTTGGGCAAAACCTCGGTTTATGTCACCCACGATCAAGCAGAGGCTATGACTCTGGCCGATCAGCTAGCTGTGGTCAGCAGTGGGCGGATTTTACAGATGGGCCCACCCTTAGAATTATATAAAAACCCAAATTGCCTGTTTGTGGCCCAATTTTTAGGCCACCCACCCTTGACTCTAATTGAGGGAACCGGTTCGGGGGCGTTGTTTAAGGCGGGGTTTGGTCAGTTGGAGTTTAAAAGCCGCCAATTTAACGGCCCTGTAACCCTAGGCATCCGCCCCGAGGCCAGCCAACTGGGCCCAGGGCCTAGCTTAAATTTTCAGGGGGAAATCGCCTTTTTCGAGCACCTGGGCCGAGAAGCCCATGTAGAGTTAGACTTAGGCGCTGGCCAAAGGCTTAGATTAGTGGTCCCCGATCAGCCCTTATCCGCCGGTCAAAGTTTAAGGGTCAGTGTAAACGAAGAAAAAATCCTCTGTTTTGACCCTAAAACTGGGGCGCGGATTCCTTAAATTGTACCTAGGGGTATGGGCTATATTTCGTATTTAAGGTCGCTTTTGATGACTCAGGGGAATTTACTGCTTTAAATTGTTTTAAATGACCTTTTTAACCTGTTTATTTCGCTTTATTTCCCCCTGCTTTCCTCCCCGGCCCCTAGCGAACCTCCCCCCTACCTAGCCATTCGGGCTAAAAAATAATTAAAATATACCGATCATTAATAAAACAGAGTTGGACCCAAGGTTGCATATACCGGGCGGTACTGTAGCAAACCCTAGCAAGGAGGCAATGATGGGCAAGGCAGAGCGCACCCGGCAATACATTATCGAAAAAGCAGCGCCATTATTTAACCGCAAAGGATATGCGGGCACCAGCATGAGCGACTTAACCCAAGCTTTGGGGATGACCAAGGGCGCGATTTATGGGAATTTTAAGGATAAAGACGAAGTGGCCATCGAGGCCTTTAAATTTAACCTAGCCTTTATTAATCGAAGCTTCGAAAGCGAACAATCTCAATCACCTACTGGCACTGCCAAGCTAATGTCTTACGCAAGAGCCTACCGCAAAATATATAAAGAGGTGTTACTAAACGGCGGTTGCCCGATCCTAAACACCGCCGCCGAGGCCGACGACACCCACCCCAAGTTGCACCACTTAGCCCGCCAAGCGATTATCCAGTGGAAACGCCGATTGGTCTCCCTGGTGGAAGCTGGAAAAGCAGAAGGGGCCCTGGACGCAGACACCGACGCCCACCGCTTTGCAGAAACAGTTATCGCCCTTTTTGAAGGTGGCGGGGTGATGGCCAAGGTCACGGGCCAAGAGTCCTATATGGAATCCGCCTTGACCGAGATCGAGGAACTGATCGAAGCCATCGAGGCCTGAGTCTATGCGCCCCCGGCCCTTTAAGGTCGGGGCTCTGTCCGGTTTTTCCTTCTCCCTTTTTAGCCAGATTATACGCTTAGGTATTCCCCTTTCGGGTCCTAACGATTTTTTAGGTTATATTTATAACTAGCTGTTTTTGAACGTATATTACACCCTGGCTGCCCATTTATTTACCACTCGGTATATTCGGGCTTAGTGGGCCCCCAGGTAATGTTGAGCCACATAAGAGCCCTTGGACTTAACAAAACCTAGATATTTCTCTTCAAATCCAGCGGGGACTGACTGGGACAGGCTCGGTCGATCCAAGAGGCTTGTGACCCAGCACCGCAACTTAGGCCGGGATTGGAACAGGTCAGGCAGTCCAGCGCGCTGGCAAAGTTCTATTCGCTGTAAAAGAGGCGCAGCACAAAAATCGATTAAGGCGGGCTCTGCCCCATTAAAATAGGGCCCTACACCCAATTGCGCCTCCAACTGGTCCAATCCCCTGCCCAATTCGGCGTTTTTGGCCTCAAAACCGGTTTGGTCAGGGGCCATCATCTGCCCGTAATTGGCCACAAAAAGGGACGAAACAAACTCGATCCAAGCCCGGTTGACCGCCTTGTCCAGGGGGTCCTTGGGATGGATCGAGGGGGGATAAACCTCGTCCAAATATTCAGCAATCACCGCCGATTCAAAAATCGCCCGCCCCTCGACCTCCAACACCGGCACCTTACCTAAAGGAGAGAGGGCCAAAAACCAGTCCGGCTTGTGGGCTAAGTCAATGTAAGTAATATCAAAATCCACCTGTTTTTCGAGTAACAAAATCACCGAACGCTGCACATAAGGACAAAGCTCAAAGCTGATCAACCGGGGCTTGGCCATAAAATTCCTTGTTTTTTCCTTTTAACCTAGAGCCATTTTTACATCGGTGCAACAAATCATCGAACATAAATCTAGGCTTTTTAGACTTCCCCGACTACAGCCCCGACCAAAAGGGGCCTGTCAAAATAACCCTTCTCATCCAAATGTTAGCCAAAAAAAAGGGGGCCCTCAAGGCCCCCCGTTTTAACTAGCTAAATCAAACCCACCAAACCGTTTAGAACCCCCTTACCTTGGTCAGGGCGCGGTCAGCGGCGGCGCGGACTAGGTCGTCTTGGTCTTTGGCGGCCTTTTCTAGGGCGGGGATGGCCCGCTTGGATTTAATGTCGCCTAAGGCGCGGCAGAGGAGTTCTTTGCCTTTGGCTTTTTCGGGACTGTCGGCCCTTTCCGTTAACCCAGCGATGGCGGCATCAACAGCTAACCCACCGAGCTTAACCAAGCCTTCAGCGACCATTTCGCCCACTTCGGGATCATCGATCTGACCAACCAACAATTCGCCTACCTTAGGGCTTTTGAGTTCGACCATGATGGCAAACTTCTCTTCGTTTTCGAGGGCCGACTTGCCGGCTAAACTCTTAGCCAAGGAAGGGGCCACCGTGGGGCCAACCTGGAGCAACATAGCCCGGAAAGCCTTCTTGTTGCCCGCTTGGTCGTAGGCGGTGACTAGGTGATCAATCGCGCCGGGTCCGATTCCCCTAAATGCGGCGGCAATCAGATCGAAGGTTTCCGACTGGGCGTTGGCGACCAAATCGGCCAAACCTGCACCCGCTCCGGAACTACCGGTCTTACCAACCGCCTTTAAGGCCGCAGCAACCACCCTTGGTTCTTTATCGCGAAACAAAGGGACTAAGGCCATTCCGCCCCGTTCCCCGCCAATCTCACCGATCAAATTGGCCGCCTCGATGCGAGTATCTTCGTTGCCTGAGGACAAGTTGTCGATGGCGATGTTGAGTGCTTTTTCTTTATCCCCTTTTTGCAAGGCGTCCTTTGCGTCGCTCAAACTGGAGGTACAACCAGCCATTACGATCAGCAACAGGACACCCAAAAGGGGCAAAGCCCAACGTTTAAAGTTTTTCATAGTTTTCCCTATTCAGGCTGCGCAACAAACACCAGATCACGGACCTTGGGGGCCACAATTGGCTCCTCAAACTTGATCTTTTCGCCGTCCATTACCTCCATGACCTTGTCCGCCAAGGAACTAGGCTTACCCAAGAACCGAACGTAAACAATCGAGATGGGCACTTCTAACTGGCTCAACTCGTTGTTATAGTCGATATAGCGGAAGTTATCGCTGTTTTCGCGTTTGATGGCGTTGCGCAGGCCGCGAGCCTTGGCTGAATCAAACCCTTGGAATACCAAGTCGTAAGCCAACATTTTGCCCCCACCAGCGTCGATACTGGACATTTCTTTAACTACTTGGGGGATAAACTCGTCCGAGATTGAGTCGGCGGCGTCTTTGACTAAAGCCCCTAACATCATGGCGTCGTCAGTGCTTCCGCTACCACGGCGAGCGACCGGGATTTGGCTGGTGGCAAAGGCCCCGCCAGTGGGGCTAGAGATGTTAACCGCCGAAACCATCACGTTCATACCCATGTTTTCGCCGGTTTTTGAAACCGACTGCACGTTGATTTCAACCACCACACGGGCTAACTGTTTAAGCAGGGTCATACCGCCTTTATAGTAGGCGTCAGCGTCGGCGGCGGCACTGCTAGCGCCGTCTTTCGAGCCTTGCATCATTTCGACAAACTGCTCTTTAGAAAGCTTGCGATATTCAGCACTACGTTTGTCGTCGGCAGCGAAGCTGGTCACGGCGACCCGGTAGTCCATAGCCCGCAAACCCTTTTGGTTTAACTTGGTTTGCACCTGTTTGTTTAAAGATTCTTCAATGTCTTTAAACTGAAAGTTGAACTTAGAGAGGTCCAAGTCTTTATTACTGGTAATCACGGTGATCAAGGTCGATAGGCTGGTGTCGATCAACCGCAAATCTTTTTGCAGCGCTACCAAAACCTTTTGGCGGCTAACCTTGAAACTGCCGTGGACCCCATAAAATTGATCAAGAAGGATCTTCTTTTCGTCCATCACCTCTTGATCAACAATGTAATTGTCGATGTTTTTAGAGAAGTAATTATCCACTTCGGCAAAGCTTTTATTATAAAGCTCTGGGGTGGTTAATTCCTGAACCATCTCGTCCACCGCCAACTTGGCAGCCGACTGCATGGCCATCTCCCGGGCAGCACGAAGGTTGTTTTCTTTGATATATGCTTTGGCTTTGACGTTGATCACTCGAACATCGGGACTGTCTTCTTTGAGGTTAGTCCGGCCAGTCAAATCGGCCAGAGTTAAAAAGCCAGACAGTTTGGGCTTTTCGGCTCCACCACAGCCAGCAAATAAGAGGCCGACCAAAACCAAGAAAAGCAGGGGCTTGAATACCTTCATTTTTTACACTCCGTGAGGATTGAGAAGTTCGAAATGGGGTCATTATCCCACGAAAGGGGTTTAAAAAAAAGCCTAAAATCTGGATTTTGCTCTAGGCTAGCCAATTTGGCCCCATTTTGACCCACTTTGACCTGAACTAGCCCTGGAATCAACTAGGACCGCATCAAAATCCCCTTTTTTTTTGGACGCCCTCGGAAGCTCGGTTTTGTTTAGTTATCAAAATAGACCTAAACAGCCTTCCCACAATGGTTTAGAGCCATTAGAGGGCTGGTGGGTAATTTTTTTTTTAAATCAGGCCTTGGTTATTTTGTACAGTTTGGTATATACAAGGCCAGCGCCAGATTATCGGCCCGATGGAGGGCCCGCCTTGGACAAATTTGGAGGCACGATTCCAGATTTGGTCGAGGCGGGCCTTGTTGCTTTAATGAACCTTAAAACCAACCGACCCACGGCGGACCCGCCGGTTATAATCCATTAAGCTGTCTCCATAGCCGTCAAAAGCCGAAAGATAGAGTTCCAACGTTGAGTCCAATTCTGGAAACAAAGCGTTTATATCTAAGCTTGCGTCTAATCCCAAACTAGTTGTTTCGCTTATATATCCTTGGCGCAGCAATCCCCCAAACCGCCAGCCCCTTAATTCAAAACTAATCCCCAGCTCCCCGTTGCCTAGGTAATCCCTAATATCTGGGTTGTCTTGGTAAAAGGATATCTGACTATTTTCTTTGCGATCGGTCACCACCCAAGCCTTGGCTGAGGCCCCCCATCCTGAATCAAAAGCCCAGCGCCCAAAAAGGTAGGAGCGGTTCCAACTGCGCGACTGGTTGTGCGCCTGCCCCAAGGCGTTATAGCGCACGCCTTCCCCGTTGGATTCGTGCTCGTTAAGCCCTAAGCGGCTTTCAGCCATCCCCCAAAGGTCCCTAAAACGGAGGAATAGTTCTGGGTTAAAAACCAAGGTGCGGAAAGTGCGGGAGTTTTGCTGGTCAAAAAATTGCCAAAATGTTTTTTGTGAATACGCAAAGTGAAGCGGGCCCCAGAGGGGTTTTTGGACACTGAATTGGAAGATTATCTCTTGATTTTGGTAAGGCCCCAATTCCCCCAGAGCCTCTGTCCACACAAGGTAGTTAGGCTTGTAGAGAGTAAGGTCGCTTAAAAAGCCTTGATTTTGGGCTTGGGCGTTTGAGGCGCCTAAACCCAAAACAAATAGGAGGAGGACAAGACGGCCCCAACCTTTTAACAGACTTGCGGCCACAAGAAAGCAACTAGCCTAAATCAGGCGTGCAAGACAAAGCGGGTTGGGCTTTAATCCCTGCTTTTAGCCGCTCTAGAACTTGGACGGCGTCTGCTTGATCCACAAAAAGGCTACCAAAGTTTTTCTGGGTCATTTGAGCAAATTGCGCCTTCGAAGACTGGCAGCCCATCAGGCCAGCCAAGGTTTCTAGGTGTAGGCCTTTGCCTTGCGCCGCTTCTTCGGTGAGGCTATCATAGTTCGAGGCAATAAACTCGGACCGTTCTTGATCAATCGCTACCATCCCTTTACAGCCCGAGGTCCCAGAGGTTACACCCAAGGTATAGGTTGGCATTGAGGTAAAGAAGTTAACCAAAATATTGATGGTGCTGTTTTTAATGGCCAAAGAAGGCAAACCACAGCTGCCCGGATCGTTGGCCAAAGCGGTTTGACTCAAGGTAAAGCTAGCAGATAAAGCCAGTAAAGCTAGGGTAAACTTTTTCATATCGCCTCTTTATTCAAAGGATTAGGCATTCGAATGCAAAGGAGACACTACGCCAAAACTATGGGACTGGCAAGATTTTTTTGGGTTTTGTTCTCCCTAGCCAACCTTTCTTTTCCCCTACAAGCCGCCCCCCTAAAGACTTTGGCCCAGGACCCCTATTGGCACAAATTGCTACATTACCGCCCCCAAGGGGGTGGATATTTAAGCCCTATTGGGTCAAAAGACTTTTTTTTAAGCCCCCAGGGCCCAATCTCGCCAGAAGCTGAGTTAGCGTCTAACCTGACCGCCTTTACCACAAAGCCCAACCTTCAGTGCCAATTCCCGGCTAGAGCCCGCTGGCTTAAAAAACAGCTCCCCGATTTAAGTTGGGGCCAGCCTGAATGCCCCTTGCTTGACCAGTGGCTAGCCCATTATCGGCCCCAAAAACTTAGCCTGATCTATGCGGCCAGTTTTATGGGCAATCCAGGCAGCGCCTTTGGGCACCTCTTTTTAAAACTGGACCAAGGCCAGGATTCGCTTAACGATCCGGTGGTCCAATTTGCCGCGCGCACGGGCGACGCCGCCGGATTTGAATACCTATATTTAGGCGTTTTTGGCGGGTTTGACGGATTTTATTCGTTAGAACCTTTACACCAGATGTTAAAATCCAACCTCGAACTCGACGACCGGGACCTCTACGAATACCCAATCGACCTGGACCCGGCGGCAGTAGAGGTGATTATGTTACACCTATATGAGTTACAAGAACGCCCGATTGCCTATTATTTTTTTTTAGAAAATTGTGGTTACCGCCTTTTAGAATTAATCGAACTCGGGTTTGACGGTTCCGAGCCATTTGAGAAAAGCCGCCTTCTTCCCTACTCAATCCCCACCGATGCCGCTAAAGAATTAATAAACAAGTTGGATCTAACCGGCAAACACCAGTTTTACCCCTCTCGCAGTCGCCGTTTTTACGCGCTCCTGGCCCAATTAGACGCGCCCGAAAAAAAGGCCTTAGACGCCCTTTTAGCAACCACGCAAAACCTAGACCAGCCCCATTTTACTAACCTCTCTGCCCCTTCCAAGGCCCGGGTTTTAGACGAAGCCAACCATTACCAAAGGATTAAGCTCAACTCTAGGTTAGGCCAATTTGAAGCAGTCGATTGGTGGTTAGGGATCAAGGAGGCACAGAATCAAATCCGCCAAGAGCGCTTAAAATTGCTTTCCGTGCGGGCAAGCCTGGGGGAATTTCCAGAGGCAGATCCCGCCCTACCTCCAGGGATCGAAGCTGCCCATGGGTCGGCTCGGATAGGTTTTGGAGGTTTTGCCCAGGATCAACGCCAAGGAACCTTACTTTACGGCTGGCTGGCCTATCACGACCTCCTTTCCAGGCCCACTGGATACTTGCCTTATACTGAATTAAAGGTCTTTGATTTCAAATTGGAGCAGACCCAAAATCAGATACGCTTAACCCACTTGAAATTGATCGAGGTCTTGGACCTGACCCCTAGAGACCGCTATTTTAAACCTTGGGCTTGGCGGCTGTTTTTAGGCTGGCAAACCCAGGATCCCTTAAAGCCGCCGGTCTTCCAAGGATTGGGGCAGATGGGATTAAGTAGCAATATAACCCCATCGGTTTTAGTTTACGGACTAGCAGGCCCTGGCTTTTGGGAACAAGGTTTTTATATAGAGGGGCGCGGGGGCTTTGTTTGGCAAGGCGGCGAGACTTGGGCCCTGCAAGGCTACGCGCAAAGCGGCAGTGGGCCTCAACAAAGTGGGTGGGTTGAGGCGCGATTCTACTTAGGGCAAGCTTGGGAAACCTACCTCGGCTGGAACCCTGCACCCCAAACCCGCTTTGAATCGGGGCTTTCGCTTAGTTTTTAAACCCACCCCTGGCCCCTGCCTTGAAGGTTAATTATTTTTCATCCTCCATTTTTTTTTTGCCACTCTTTAGTGATTAACGATATTTAAAGGTATAAACAAATCACCTGCGGCTTCTAAACGGCCCTTTAGCCTTACTCGCCTGGAATACATGTTAAAAAAAATACAACTCTGGGGTTTGGGGCTCTTAGCCCTGATTTTGGCTCCAAACCTTCAGGCAGGGGATTTTAAGGCCATGGGGGGGCTCACGTTTACTACTCAGTCGATCCCCCTGATGGGCTATAGTGCTGCCAGTGGATACAAGACCGACGGTCTCGACCTCTGGATCGGTCAGCCCTTTAGTCAAGAGGTGGACCTCGTTTATCACAACCTAAGTGGCAAAGACACCACAAGCCTTTCAGGCAATTCGGGCGAGTCCCAGATTGGCTTGACCTCTTGGGAATTAAACTACTTTATTTTAACCGGGCTCCTCGGGTTCGAGTTTGGCCCTGGGATCGGCTATGGAGTTTCATCCACAACCGAAAGCAACAATGGCACCGACAGCAGTCCGTTTCTAACAGGCACCGACATTCACTATGGGGTATTGCTCCTTAGACTGGGCATGTCCTTTTCCTTGTTTACCTGCGATGCCAATCTCAGTTCGTTTGGTGGCCTAATCGGAGGGAGCCTGTTATGCGGCATCGAATTTTAGTTCTAGTCCTCTTTGGGCTAGTGGCCCTATCAGGCTGTAAAGAGATTCCCGGTTTGATTAGTCACAATATTGATTTAAACGGGGCGCAGCATGGCAAAAAGTTATACCGCGAAGCCAAGGACTGTTCTGCTTGTCATGGGATTAACCTAAACGGACAGGCCGGAATTCCCGGTTGCTACAGCTGCCATGGGGTTATGTGGAACAACGCAGACCATAAAGTGGTGATCAACGGCTCCAAGCACAAGGCAGGCTATATGAACGCCACCGTCAATTGCGCTGAATGCCACGGCGGCAGTAGTCTAAAAAAGGAAAACATCCACGGGAAAAAACGGCCTGGTTGTTATGACTGCCATGACGACAAATGGACCGGCCTGTTAATCCATTCGATCGACAAAGGCGGCAAATTGCATGGCGTTGGTTACACCACTCCGTCTGCAACCGGATGTGATGCCTGCCATGGCTCTGACCTCAAAGGTGGGGTCACCGCACCTAGTTGTTACCAATGCCACGGCGCCCGATGGGATTTGGGCAGTTATTCCCATTCTGTTTCAAAAGGCAACAAAATGCACGGCCCCGAGCTTCAAAGCCCGGTAGGCACTTGTGACAGTTGCCACGGTTCCGACCTTAAAGGAGCTACGGGCACGGGCAAAGGGGCTAGCTGTTATAGCTGCCATAACGCTTGGTGGAAGATAAACGAATATCCCCACACCAAAGACCAACATGGCGTCGCCCATGGTTCTAACCTTAACAACCCCGTAGGAGCCTGTGACACCTGCCACGGAACCGATCTTCGAGGTAGCGAAAACGGCAAAAGTTGCTATCAATGCCATGGCAAAAAGTGGTAACCCTCTAAGAAAAGGGGGTCAGAGTTGGTTTTAATCTGGTCCTTTTCCCCCTAGCCTTTTCGTTAAGGGTCTCTTGAGCGGCTCTTAGGTTGCCAGTTCTGGGCTCATGCTCTAGAATTGCAGCTTAACCCTCGAAGGAGTTTTAAGTTAATGGACCGACTTATTCAAACCGCCCGAATCCTTAGTGGGTGGACCATTGCCTTTATTTTATCGCTCCATTTAGCCGCCCATAGTGCCGGGATCTTTGGCCTTGAAGCCATGGAAACCGTGGGAGAAGCCTTCGAGGAGGTCGTTCGCTCCCCTTTAAGCACCTGGATTCTGCCGTTGGCGCTTTGTATCCATTTTGTCTGCGCCTTTAACGCTCTGCTTCGCCGCTATTCGTTCCGTAGTTTTACGGTTTATCAATGGAGCCAATATGTAAGCGGGTTTTTGCTGCCCCTATTTCTGATTGGCCACTTTGCCACCATTGGAATCAGTCGGTGGGTTTTGGGGATGGATATTGATTATGAATTGGTGTTTTTAGAGTTTTGGGGGGTGCCCATAGACACCCTGTTTTTAGTCTCCCTGCTTGCCTTGGCCGGGGTTCATGTGGGTCTGGGAATCTGGTTTTATTTGCAATCAAAAGAATGGTTTGTTTTTTATAAAACCTATATCTTGTTTATCCTGGTCTTGACTCCCCTACTGGCTTTATTAGGGGTCATCGCCGGTGGACGTGAAGCATCCCAGCGCGAACACAACCTGCCCAATTGGGCAGAGCAGGTGCGCAGCGAGGCGCACTATAGCCAGGACTGGGAAGAAACCCGTGAAATAGGCAGTGGGTTGGCGATTGCGGGGTACTTGAGTATCTTAGGATTGGTGCTTAGCATCCGGTGGGTTGTAGGCAGAAGAGCCCAAAAGCAGAGTATAACCGTAAGTTATCCCGATGGGCAAAAGGTTTCAATGACCAAGGGAAGCACCCTGCTCGAAGCCAGCAACCTGGCGCATATCGCCCACGCCCAACTCTGCCAAGGCCATGGCCGCTGTTCGACCTGTCGGGTTTATGTAGCCGAAGGAGAAGAGTTGCTTGAGCCGATGGATGAGGCAGAACGGGCGGTACTCAGCCGCTTTCGCTCTAACACTAACATCCGGCTTGCTTGCCAAGCCCGCGCCTTGGGGAACTGCCGCATCGACCTGTTAATTTCACCCGAATTAGCTTCAGTGCAAGCAAGCGGAGGGAAACAACGCTTTATAAGTGAAGAAAAGGAGATTATTGTCCTTTTTTCGGATATCCGGGGCTTCACCCAATTCTCTGAACACCGCTTGCCCTACGACGTAGTTTTTATTTTAAACCGCTATTTCCAAGAGATGGGCCGGGTGATAGAGAAACACGGCGGTTATCTGGACAAGTTTATTGGAGATGGGACCATGGCTATTTTTGGGTTAAGTGATGGGATGGAAAAAGGGGCGAACCAAGCGTTAAAAGCGACCGAACAAATGGCCGAAACCCTTCACAAATTAAATAGCGAATTAACCAGCGACCTAGCCGAACCCTTAAAAATTGGGGTCGGGGTGCATGCAGGCAAGGCGATTGTCGGGGAGATGGGCTATAAAAGCGCCCTGACCTTGACCGCCATTGGCGACACAGTAAACACCGCCAGCCGCTTAGAGGCGATGACTAAAGAGGTAGGCTGTTTTATGATATGCTCGGACCTAGTCGCACAACTAGCCGGGCTCGATTGTAGTCATCTCACTTCTGGGGAGTTGCTGCTTCGCGGTAAATCGACCCCACTCAAGGTTTGGTACACCCCCTACCCAGCCCCCCGTTGATGTAGCCAAAGCCCCTATAATTATTTTCTTTTGCTCTTTATAGCAAATCAGGCGGGCTGCGAGTGCTATGGTGGACCCCAGAGTCTGGACAACTTGTTAAGATAGAGCCAAACCAGAGGATGGAGATTCATAAAAAGGCAAAAGTTCAGCAAGGAATTCAAGGCAAAGGTGGCTTTAGAGGCGATCAAAGGGCAACGGACGGTCAACGAAATTGCCTCGGAGGTTTACCTCAAGGAATACGCCTCGGCAGCAGATTTACGGCGCTCCTTGAAGACTTTTTTGAGTTTTACAACCTTGAGCGGCCCGAACCGGGGTCCCCGAAAACCAAAGGTTTTTGGGGTGGCAATCAGTCGCATCAAGGAGGAACCCCGGCGGAGGTTCACTTTGGGCCAAACCCAATTCAGGGTTTGGCCGCCTAAACCAAAGGCTCTTTCTTAATACGATGGGAAGGGTGCCTTGACGATGGGGTCCACTTCAGCCAAAGTACCAGCAGGCAGAGAAAGCCATTTAAGCGACCCAAACCCCATCGCAAACAAGCCATGGCCCAGTTGACCCACCACGAGATCACCTTTTTTTTGTTGGCCCTGGCCGTCTTGCTGGGTATGGCCCGGCTGATGGGGGAATTGGCCGCGAAGATTGGCCAGCCGGCCATTATGGGAGAAATCCTGGCCGGGGTGGTCTTGGGTCCGACCATCTTGGGCCGTCTATCACCAGAGACCCACCAATTGCTTTTTCCCTCTACTGGCGGGGGGGCGCTGGCTTTAGCAGGCTTGACCACCCTGGCGATCACCCTCTTTTTGTTGGTGGCGGGCCTTGAAATCGACCTGACCACTGTTTGGCGGCAAGGCCGACGGGCTTTGACGATCAGCCTCGCGGGCATCGTCGGTCCCTTTGCGATCGGCTTTGGGGTGGCTTGGTATGCACCGCTGCTGCTCGGGGCCGACCCGAGTACCGATCAGCTGCTCTTCGCCCTCTTCATGGCTACGGCGCTGTCGATCTCGGCCCTGCCGGTCATCGCCAAAACCCTGATGGACCTAAACCTCTTCCGCACCGACCTCGGCATGACCATCATTGCCGCCGCGATCTTCGACGACTTGGCCGGTTGGATCGTCTTTGCGGTAATCCTGGCCATGATGGCTTCTGGGGCCGCCACCGTGGGGCTCTCGCTAACGGCTACGGTGGTATTAACCTTGGCCTTTGCGGCCTTTACCCTGACCATCGGGCGGTGGGTCTTGAATTGGATATTGCCTTGGTTTCAGGCACATACTAGCTGGCCCGGCGGGGTTTTGGGGCTGGTCTTGATGTTGGGGCTGAC
>MFNE01000046.1:22541-95852 GCA_001783695.1 Candidatus Lambdaproteobacteria bacterium RIFOXYD2_FULL_50_16 | reverse complement strand
CCAGCCACCTGCGCAAACAAACCCGCAACACCCTCGAACAGTTTATAGGCTTTGTCTTTGCCCCCTTGTTTTTTGCCTCCTTGGGGCTTCATGTTGATTTTGCGGCCAACTTCGACCTGCTCCTGTGTTTGATCATCTTTGTGATCGCCACGCTGGGCAAATTCGTTGGCTGTCTGGGCGGGGCCTACTTGGCCCGCATGTCCAAGCGCGAGGGTTGGGCCATCGCCTTCGGCATGAACGCCCGCGGGGCCATGGAGATGATCCTCGCCCTGCTCGCCCTCAAGGCGGGATTGATCGACGAGCGACTCTTCGTGGCGCTGGTGATCATGGCCATCGCCACCTCGGTCTTAGCCGGTCCCTTGATGTTGAAGGTGCTGCACCGTCCCAAGACGGTTCGCTTCGTCGATCTGATCTCGCCCGAAGGGTTTGTAGGCAACCTAGTCAGCCACACCCCCCGCGAAGCCATCCAAGAACTTTGCGCGGCTATTGCCCCCATCGCGGGCGTGGACCAGCAGATTTTGGTCGATGCCGTCTGGCACCGTGAACAGATGATGGCCACTGGCCTAGCGAATCGAGTGGCGGCCCCCAACACCCGGATTGCGGGCCTGAGTCGGCCCTTCGCGGCGCTGGGGCTCTCCCACCGAGGGATCGACTTCGACGCCGCCGACGGGCAAACAGCCCAGGTGGTTTGCCTGCTGCTGGTGCCTGAGCAAGACAGCGGGGCCCAGTGGGATATTCTATCGGACATTACGGGGATGATCTCCAAGGCGCAAATGCGCGAACGGCTGTTACAGGTCACCGGGTTCACGGAACTAAAGGCGCTCTTTCGGATCACGCAGGCCGAGGAGGAGGGCCTCCCTGAAGCGGGGCACCACCGCCACGGCTTTATCTTCGTTGGTGCCAACCCCTTAGCCCGCATCTGGGCCCGCAAGCTGGTTGAATTGGGCAGTTCGATCTGGCTGCTCGACACCAACCGCAACAACGTGGAAGCGGCCCAGCACGAAGGGTTGCAGGCCATCGCCGGAAACGCCACCAGTGAAGTGGCGCTGATGGCGGTACACGCCTTTGAGGCCCAGGGCCTGCTCGCCCTAACCCCCAACGCTTACAACAACCTGGAAATCGCCAAGATCGGGTGCAGCGTCTTTGCCATCCCCGAAAGCTTTGTGGCCTCCGCAGCGGACCAACCCCTGCCGAACGACCGCATCCACCGCTTGGCCGTGGACCTCGAAAGCCTGCACAGTAGGGCGGTAGGGGCTCTCCGGGAGGACGAGTCCGCCCATTGGGTCCGCTTCGCGGTGGAGTCGGGCGGCACCCTTGAAGAGTTTGTCCTAGGCGAGCCGGGTTTCGCCCCGGATGTCCTGCCGCTGGTGGTCGAGAGAGGGGGAAAGACCGGAGCCGTGCCTGCCTGGTCCGAGATGGGCTTGGAACCTGGGGACACCCTCTATGGTCTCAAGTTGCTGACCCTGGGATCGGTGGCCCCTGGCAAGGCGATCCGGGGCATCATCGACCGGGCCACCATCTTGGACCTAGCCGAGGCGACCAACCTGGAAAGTTTGATCAAACGTACTTCCGAGCTTTTGTCGGCCCGTATCAACATTGGCGTCGATGAGTTGATCCGCTTGTTTCTCAAGGACGCCAGCTTCCAGCGGGCGATTCTGACCAAAGAACTAGCCATTCCTCACTTGCGGATCGAGGGCGAGGGCGTCTTCGAGGTGGTCGTCTGTAGGGCCCACCAAGGGGTCGAGGTGGAGCCGGGGAGCCATCCCATCGCTTTCTTCGTGCTGGCTTCGACCTTAGATCAAAGCGCGTTGCACCTAGAAGTGCTGGCGGCCATCGCCAAACTGGCGCAGCGGGCCGATTTTGTCGAAAGCTGGACGAAGGTGCAGGACGCCGTGGCCTTGCGCGCCTGGATCCACGAGGCGCTCGAAACCCATCTGATCAGTTGCGAACTCCCCGAAGTCCCCGCGCCCCCAAAGGCCCCCAAACCCCGATAACTCAGGGGCCCCCTTCCCTAGAGCCTCTCGGAAAATGCTGCGATCTTTTTTTTTGATCCCCAACTCCGGTCTAGGACGGCTCCCCAAAGCGGCTCTTTGCGACTTTTTAGACATTCTAGAGCCAACCCAGGAACCCTTTGATTTCAAGCTACCGCTACAAAATCAAGCGCGGGGGAGGCTAAAGCGAGACTACGGTTTGGGTAGAGCAAGCTATCTGGGTTCAAGGAAGCTCAACTTTGGGCGTTCAGCAGACTTGGTTTCAACGTAAAAAAACAGTGAATTTGTGTTTTTACGGGGATAACTGTGCCCAAAAAGGGCGAAATCCCCTACTTTCCGGTAAGAATCGGGGAAAAGCAGCCCCTCAAAGACGACAATTTGACGAAAAACCGGGCTGAAAAGCTAAAAATCGAAAGGTCTTCAACTATGCAGTGGTCTTGATGTGTCCCCGGATTTCCGCCTGATTTGTAAAGCAAAATAAGATGGTTTTTGCCGTGCAGGGGTCTTGAAGAGGCCCACGAGCAAAGGAGTTAGCCTGTTTTTCCCGTGGGAAAAGGGTCAGGGTCTTTGGGAGCGGGGACCCTGGCATGGCGCTTTTTAGGTTCCGGTCCAGCCCCCCTTGGCCGGATTAACATTGTAAATGGGGATGTCCCACCCGGTGAACTGCCTGGCGCAGAACAAACCGCTGATAGTGCCCGCTTCTAGGCCCAGCGGGATTCGCCTTTGGATCATCTCCTCCCGACCGTCGAGCGTGGAAAATGGAGATAAAAGGTTGCCTGCATGGGTTTCTTGTTGATATCGTTCCACTGTGACCTCTGGTTTTAAGGTATTTTTTCGCTAACACCAACCTAAGAAACGGGGTCGCTTTTCAAACTTTAACTAGTTTTAGGACATAATTTGAGAAATGAATCATGATCAGAAAGCCACTTCACAGCCAGTTCAATGGTGAACCAGGCCTCCATCGCCGCCGTGCGCGGCTGATTGTACACACCCCGCTCCGCTTTGAGCGCCGCCTCGTAGAAGTCTGGCCATTCGGTGGTTAGTAAGTTGAAGTTACTCATGTTTACAATTCTGCGCTCGCCATGAATCCAAAGTGTTCTATTTTCTGAGGACCTTGAAAAACTACTTCAAAGCCAGCCGTTGAAATATGCGAAAGTTCGTATTTAATAGATGGGGGGATATCGAGTATCTCGATCCTCGGTGGAATCCGCATCGGCACTTTGAACAGAACAAGAAACTTATTGCCCCCAAAATTGATCGTTAGCATTTCACCCGCAGATGTCATTGTTTCAACATAACTTCCAATCGCACGGTTTAATCTTTGAGCCAAATCGAGAGCTAGTTGTGAATGTTCCAGTTGGATTGTCTCAGTAGTCCCCATACTTGATTGATAAAGCACGTTCTTCATTGTTTCATATTGTGAGATCATTGCCTGAATCATTGGGCTCTTGGGATCTCCGAGTGGGAGCTTGTTATCATACTCCCGAAATAGGGTCATGTTTCTTTCAAGTCGATCCATGAACTCTTGCACCTCCTTGCGATGCTCCTGTTGTATTCTCAGGATTTCCTCATTTTGAGCGGTGTGACGTTCTTGAGTGTCTTCGACTCTTTCTTGATGCTGCTTGGTTTCGTAGCTATTTTCCAGGTTTTTGAAGCCGACGTATGCTGATAAAAGCCCTGCGACTACTGGCAAAATTACGGTCCCTCCAAAAAGCAAAGGGGCAGACTCAACAATTTTCAAGAACATGGTTTTCCCTTTAAATTTTTTTATCCCTCAGACCTGTTGACTTTGGGCGCAGTCCCCCCATTCACTTAACCTGCAAGGTTCTTAGCCGGTCTTCTTTGATATCTGTTCTTATTTGAGCAAGCTTGCGATTTACACGAAATTTTTCGGCTTCTAAGCTTAAACGGAAGGACAAGGTGCCGATATTGACCCCAAGTGCTTGACCGGCCTCAAAGTATTTCGCCGTCTGGCTTTTGGGCTTTTTCCCGTTAACAAACACCGAGCAGGCAATGATGTCGAGCATGTACACGAGATTGTCGAGGTCGGAGGTTTGTATTTTTTTGAGCGCAGGGAGGGTTTTGCTGCGAAAAAGTTCCGATATTTCAGCCAATATTTCTTTCGTGTCCCCACTAAAGATCGTATCCAACAATTTTTTCAAATAGGCTTTTTCCACTTTTTCTGCCGCTCCTTCGGCAAGAATAATATGGGTTACTGCCAGTACTAACCAATGTCGCTCTTCGGCGGTGAGTTTAACTAGATTTTTCATAGATTCCTTTTGATGCTTAGCCCAGTTCCCCCAGGTACCAAGCAAAAAAAAGGCCACTACGCCTCAAAAACCCGCTAGGGCCAACCTTTTATCCGTCCCGCTTTATCCTCCGCCCCCCCCCTAGCCAAAACCCCCACAATCGGCTAGCTTTACCGCTTAATCCTTAGCCAGCCCATCATGCCCCCTGAAATCGAACAACGAATAGCCCGCCAGCGGACCTTCGCTATTATCTCGCACCCCGACGCGGGCAAGACCACTATTACCGAAAAACTACTCTTGTTCGGTGGGGCGATTCAGATGGCGGGGACGGTGAAGTCTCGTAAATCGGGGCGCTACGCCACCAGCGACTGGATGGAGATCGAGAAACAACGGGGTATTTCGGTCACCAGCTCGGTGATGACCTTTTTATATAAGGGTTTTAATATAACCCTACTCGACACCCCCGGTCACCAGGACTTTTCCGAAGACACCTACCGGGTGTTGACGGCGGTGGATTCGGCGCTGATGTTGATTGACGGGGCCAAAGGGGTGGAAGCCCAGACTAAAAAGCTCTTAGAGGTCTGCCGGATGCGCAACACGCCGGTGATGACCTTTATCAACAAATTCGACCGCCAGTGCCGAAGTCCCTTTGAGCTGTTAGACGAAATCGAGGAGGTCCTGGGGATTCAAACTAGCCCTATCACTTGGCCGGTAGGTATGGGCTCTGAATTTGCTGGGGTCTATCACCGGCAGACCAAAAAACTACGTATTTTTAAAGAAGGGGCGGACCGCAAGGAATTTGACGAGGTCCAACTTACGGGATGGGACGACCTGCTGCTCGACAAATACGCCATAGGTACCTGGGGAGCCCAGTTTCGAGAAGAGATGGAACTCTTAGAAGGGGCGGGCAGTGCTTTTGACCCCGAGTCTTACTTGGGAGGGTTGCAGACCCCGGTCTTTTTTGGCTCGGCAATGAACAGTTTTGGCGTGCAAGAATTTTTAGACGATTTTCTACGCTACGCCCCCGGCCCCCTGCCCAGACCGGCTTTAGAACGGTTTGTCGCACCTGAAGAACCCAAATTGACTGGCTTTATTTTTAAGATCCAAGCCAACATGGACCCGGCCCACCGAGACCGGGTGGCCTTTTTACGGGTTTGCTCGGGCAAGTTCGAAAAGGGAATGAAGGTCAACCATGTGCGGCTAGAGCGTCAAATCAAGCTGTCCAAGGTGATGGGGTTTTTAGCCCAAGACCGGGAACAATTAGACGAGGCTTGGCCAGGGGAGATCATCGGGCTTTATGACACCGGGCTTTTTAAAATCGGCGATTCCTTCTCCGAAGGGGAACCCCTAAACTTTACGGGTATCCCCCACTTCTCACCTGAACATTTTATGCGGGTCCGTCTAGCCAATCCCTTAAAAACCAAACAGCTCGAAAAGGGCCTCCAACAGCTTACCGAAGAGGGTGCAACCCAGGTCTTTAAGCTGCAATCGGGCGGATTGGTCTTAGGGGTGGTGGGGGTTTTGCAATTTGAGGTGATCAAGTTCCGCCTGCTGGGGGAATACGGGGTCGAAGGGGTTTTTGAGCCCGTGGGTTACCAACTGGCCCGCTGGTATCACGCCACCGACCTCAAGGTAAAAAAAGATTTTGAGTCTCGCTACGTCGGCCAAGTGGCCATAGACGTGGACCAAAAGCCAATCTTTTTGTGCAACAGCCCCTGGGACCTCGACTACGCTAAAGAAAAGTTTAAAGGTATGCAGTTTTTTGCCAACTCGGACCATATTCCGGCTTGATCCTTGACGGAGCCATCTGACCCTTTTAGGTTTTAAGGTTCACTTACAAAGAAGCAACTATGAAAGAAGTTTACAATTTTGGCGCCGGACCGGCGATGTTACCCAGACCGGTGATGAAACAGGTTCAAGAAGGATTCTTGGATTTTGCCGGGTTAGGGGTTTCTATCGTCGAGGTCAGTCACCGCTCAAAACAGTTTGAGGCGCTCTTGTCGGAGACGGACGAACTCTTCCGCCGAGTGGCTAAGCTACCGGAAAACTACGAGATTTTGTACTTCCATGGGGGCGCGCAAATGTTGTTTTCGGCAGTGCCGCTGAACCTGATGGGCCGAAAACCCAAGCGCATGGCCCAGTACGTGGAGACCGGCAACTTCTCCCAAATCGCCGCCACCGAGGCCGCGAAGTTTGGGCGGATCGAACTGGCCGCCAGCAGCGCGGCCAATGGGTTTGCCGAAATTCCTAAAATTATTCCAGTCGATCCAGAGGCTAGTTTTCTGCATATCACCAGTAACAACACCCTCTTTGGCACCCAGTACAAAGAGTTCCCAAAGACCGGTGAAGTGCCCTTAGTGGTAGATATGACCTCTGAGATTTTATCGAGGCCGATTGATTATTCAAAGACCGGTCTGGTTTACGCAGGGGCTCAAAAAAATCTGGGGCCTTCAGGGATTGCGATGGTGTTTGTCCGCAAAGACCTTATCGGTCACGCTCCCAAGGATTGCCCCAAACTCCTAGATTTTGCGGTTTACCGGGACAACCATAGCATGGCCAACACGGCCAACACCTTTGCCATCTGGATGATTAATCTAGTGCTTAAATGGCTCGAAGGGGAAGGGGGTGTTGAGGCGATTTCTAAGATCAATTCCCAAAAAGCGGCGGTGCTATACGATTGCTTGGACCAAAGCCAGTTTTACCGCCCAGTCGCTCACAAGGAGCACCGGAGTTTGATGAACGTTTGTTTTAATCTGGCCCAAGAAGACCTGTTGGCTGATTTTGTAGCGCAAGCCCAAAAGCAAGGGCTTTACGCCCTCAAGGGTCACCGTTTAGTGGGTGGGGCGCGGGCGTCGATTTATAATGCCATGCCCTTAGCCGGGGTGCAGGCATTGGCTGATTTTATGAAAGAATTTGAGCGGACGAAAGGATGAAAAGGGCGTTAATTGTCGGTTGTGGCAACATGGGTTCCGCGATTGCCACCGCTCTTTTAGAAAAAGAGATCTTTTCGCGTGAAAGTTTAGAGATTCTTGAACGCCGCGACACGAAGCAAACCCTGGAACTCGAAGGCAAAGGGGTCAAGTTCCATCGAGAGTTAAACGAGGTCCAAGCCCCTTTAGAACTTGTGGTTTTGGCGGTCAAACCGCAAGACGCAGTTCAGGTAATGGGAGGTCTCGCACCCATGCTGAATGGGGACAGCCTAGTGATTTCGATTATGGCCGGGATTACGCTAGCCAAGATGGAGTCCTTTTTTCCAAACCGGATGATTGTTCGCGCCATGCCCAACACCCCTAGCGCCATCGGCCAAGGGATGACCGCCTTTTGTGGCAACACAAAGGTCACCCCTGGACGCTTAGGGGTGGCCCAGGTGATTTTAAGTGGCCTGGGACAGGCAATAGAGGTGGAATCAGAACAGATGATTGATGCAGCCACGGCCATCTCTGGATCAGGCCCGGCCTATTTATTTTATCTGGCCGAAGCCATGGCCGAGGCGGCAGTGCGCTTCGGGTTTAGCCGCAACAACGCCCGCACCCTGGTTTCTCAAACTTTAGTGGGTGCCTCTTTACTGTTGGCTAGCACCGATGAAGAAGCGGCTGACCTGAGGGTTAAGGTCACCTCCAAAGGCGGTACCACCGAGGCGGCCTTAAACCACCTTAACCAAGCCGGGGTTTTAGAGCAAATGATCCAGGCTTTCACCAAGGCCAAAGAACGCGCCGAGGAGCTGGGGCGGGAGTAGCGGGTGGAACCTAGGGAGAGCGCCGCGCTGAAGCTCAACGCCGTTTTGAGCGAATCCCAATAACCAGCATCCCCGCCCAAGTCAAAACCGCCAATCGATACCAATTAGCAAACATAGGTTTAAACTCAAAGGTTATTTCACTCTTGCCTTGAGGGACTTGAATTGCCTTAAATATCTGATTGGAGCGGAGTATAGGCGCTGGTTTCCCGTTTAAGGTAGCTTGCCAATCGGGGTGAAAGGCATCGGCCCAGCGCAAAAACCGCGCAGAATCCGAAGTGACCAGCAATTTCAAAGATTCTGGCTCGTAGCTAAGGATTTTAATTTCTCCCAAGTTGGGTTCCTCTTGGGCGCCCGTTTGAATTAAATCAACAGAAACGGTGTCACTTAGTTTTAGCCAAGGCTGTCCTAAGGCAAAAACCTGTTCCCGTGAGGCTGGATTCAGTGTTTGATCCAAACTTTGGGTATCATTGATCCGCAAGAAATTTGAACCAGGATCGTATATCACTTCATGGTACCATATCGGAAACCCGGCACCCCACTTTTCGCGGTCCAGCTTTACTCGATTAACCCGAGATTTCGGGGGATCGACCGATTCGCCGAAGAAATGTTCTTGATCCCGACTGAAGTAAAACCCAATAAAATTCGTCTGGGTAGGCCAGATCTGCCCCCCTGCTCCCAGCGCCAAAAGGCCCGCAGTCCCGAGCGATAAACCGGCCCTATATCCACCCGCGCGGCGGGCCACCAACATCGTTATTCCAAGCCCCGACAGTCCAACTGCCTGCTCAAAATTTAACCCTAACATTTCGAACTGATCCATGGTTAAATAAATCGCCCCCGCTCCAATAACTAGATCACTCCAAAAAGGGCGCTGCCAAAAAAGCCAGATCCCCGTTGCCGCCAATTGGAGGACCAGAAAAGCGGTTAGGTCGAAATAAATATCGGTGTACCTAACCTGCTGCAAAAAGGGGAAAAGCCAATCGTAATAAACCCGGTAAAAGGGCGAATAAGCCCCTAAACAGACCGTGGAAAGCGCCCAAAAAGTCCCCCACAGCCCCAAATGTCGCTGGAGTATTTCTTTTCTAAAAAGAACCAAAAAACCAAAGGGGATCAATAAAAGCAACCAAGTGCAGGGATTGTCTATGCTTCCCCTAAACAAGCGCATAAACAACGAAACCGTCGGCGCTGATTGTCCGTAAACCAAGGCTTCGAAGGTGGGATTGACCATGTCTCGGCCCGCCCGCCAGATACGGGGGAATTCAGCACTATAAACACTGGCCGCAGGGCCCAAAAAAATTGGCACTCCCAAAAGAGGCCACAATTCCCTTAATCTTTTGCGGTTTTCTTGGTATCGCCTGACCAAAACCGGCAAGCTCAACAAACCAATCGTCAAAATAAACAATGCAATCGGGATTATATAACTGCCGGCTGTATAGGGCAGCAAGCCAAAAATCACCATAAACCAGACCAGATCCCTCGGCTGGCCTTCGCGAGAAGTAAACCGCAAAAAATAGTACAAAGCTGGCGGGATTAGAAAAAAAATTTGCAGATAAACAACATTGGTCCCCATTCCGCCAAAGCGGAAGACGGCGGTTACTTGAGCCAGACTGGTAAATAATGCTAACTTGCGAAAATGCCCAGAGTGGACCCCGAACAAATAGGCTCCCAAAAACAGCGAGATTCGGTAACAAAACAGCCAAAAAAGGGCGGCGTAAGTAACCAATACTAACCCAGTAGCCTGCACAGGATTAAGTCCTGAAAATAGCCCCAAGACCAACGCCAACAACCCATCCAAAGGCGAGGGAAATTCGGTTAAAAGCAGCCAAATTGTATAGGGTTGCCCTCCATCAACCCATGGATTCCAAAGAGGCAGACTGCCCCGAGACATTCGTTCTAGACTATAGGCATACCGCAAAAGGTCTTCACCGGTCTCGCCTCTGAGAAACAGCATGCCTAAGCGAAAATGGCTCCACCAAACAAAAAGCACCCCCCAAAGCAGGCAACCTACCAAGAAGGGATTTGCTAAAAAATAGTCTAATCTTGCTTTAAACTTGTCCACTAATCCCTCAACCACATTAAGAGAAACATAATGGCCAGAATCAGTAAGGTGAGCCGCTCGATATCACGCATCTCTTGAGCTACCTTCTTATAATTGATCCAGCCCCGTCGGTAACTCAATAATAAGAGGCTAACCACCAACAGGGACCCAGAAATCAACCGAAATAGGTGACGACGCGGTTCCCATTTGGGGTCATCGAGATATTCATGCCATTTAAAGCTGGTCGTTTGGTGGACCTGTGCTACCTCTGCCTCGGTTAACATTTTGGGCCAAACCGTTAACCGGTATTGCCCGTGCATTTGAGTCTGAGGTGCCAGTCCCCCGGCAAGCCGAATTTGCAGGTTACCCGCAGAGTTCGAGGGGAAAAAATGGCTTTGGATCCAAGGAACCTGGGTGTATTCCAAACTCCTTTTATTCCAATACCACCTCATTGAACCACTATTTTGGTCGTAGGTCAGGGTTAGGCGGCTGGGCTGATCTGTTTGAAAACTGAAAGGCTCGGTTTCGAAGGATCCATTGGCGCTAGAAATATGGAAATTATTGGTAATCGCATTTACCCAAAGGGAAGCTAAGGGCCGGGCCTCTTCGTCGGGATTTCCGATCCAAAGCAGATTCAGCAAGTAGGGTTTTTCGGCTTTTTGCGATTGCGCAGGGTTCACCCAGAAACTCACACTAAAGGAGCCGTTAATCCCCAAGTTACTTAAGGAGTCCACAAAAAGGGGTTCGGTGCCCTTGGAGGGTTTTGTGTGAGAAAGTTGCACTTGGGCTCCGACCGGGGCAAAGCGGCCTACCTCTGGGTTTGCATCCAAATTCAATGATACCCGAACTGCCGTAGGGAAAAAAGACAAGAGACATGAAAAGGCCACCAAGCCAATCAAAATTGAATCAAGCAGTCCTCGGATAAGTTGTGTTCTATTCATCAAGACCTATGCATGGCAGGAATCGTCCCACCCGTTGTTAGCTACATCCACACGCTTTTGCCAGCAATTTTGCAGGGTTAGCCTCCCCAAACGGGGCATCCGAGATAACCACTAAAGTCTTGCAATAAACGGGAGCGATCCAGCCAGGGCAAGGCCCTCTACTGAATCATGGCTCTGGTCGCCAGAGTCAAACCCGCTCGCTAAACTCGACGTGGGCGGCGATACCTTGGGCGTTGAGTCCACAGTCGAATTTGAGACCGGCGAGACCACGCAGGTTGGGCAGGCCCAAGGCTTGCGCTTTCGTGCCTATCTCTTGGTAAAGGAACTGGGCTAGCGCGTCAAGGTCTCGATATTTGCGGAAATGCTCGGGTGCGTCCTGCCCATACAAGGGCATCCAACCCAACATCTGGGTCAACATCGCCCCTGCTTGTTCGGTCATCCCAAAATGAGTGTAATATAGCCTTTTAGGATGAAAAGAGGCGAGCCGGGTTAAGGTCTCCGCCATGGCTTTTGGGTCAAACTGCACCGGAGTGCTGGCAGGGAGGCAGAGGGGCACCTCGTATGTCTCTAGGGCCTTTGGGTAAAACATTCCGGCCGCATCCCCGGTGAAAAATCCCTCACTCAAAGGGTCCCAGATCACATAGTGGTGAAACGCATGGCCTGGAGCATTAATAAATTCCAGTCGCCGCCCTGGGGAAACCTCCAAAGTAAACCCTTCTTCGACCAGCACCACGCGCTCTGGTGCGACTGGGCGGATCGGGGCAAACAATGGCTCGAACAGATCCCCATAAACCGCTCTGGCGCTTTTTTCGAGTTTACTAGGATCAATCAAATGCGCCGCGCCCTTGGGATGGACATATATCTTCGCTTTGGGGCACTGCTCGGCCAAGAGACCCACCCCGCCTGAATGATCCAAGTGAATATGGGTGACTAAGATTCCATCTAAGTCAAACACCCCTAAACCAGCGTCCACCAAAGCGTCTAGGATCACTCCATTTGACCCAGCTGGCCCGGTCTCGATGACGTAGTTTTTTCCACCTGCCTGCAACAGATACCCAGAAATCGGATATTTCCCAGACCGGTCCGAAAGTTCGAGTAAGGTAATTCCAAAACCCAAATCTTGATTCATCTAGTCTCCCAAGTTTGCGGTTAAGCTTACCCCACCCAGCCCACAAAGCCAAGAGCGGCATTGCCCACTTTTGTTCCTCATGTTAGGCTGGGCCTGAACCTATTGGAGCCCAATGAAACTGCCCTTTGCTAAAAAAATTCGCCTGACCCATCTGGCTAGCACCTGCGGTTGAGCCGCTAAGCTAGGTCCGACAGGTCTGTCGGAGACGTTGGCGGCGCTGGGTTTGCCCAAACATCCTCAGCTATTGGTCGGAACCGAAACTTCCGACGACGCCGGGGTATATCTAATGGAAGGGGGCCTGGGTTTGGTGGCCACGGTGGACTTTATCACCCCGGCGGTCGATGACCCCTACCAATTTGGCCAGATCGCGGCGGCCAATAGTCTTTCAGATGTTTACGCCATGGGAGGCGAGCCCTTGACCGCCCTAAACCTGGTAATGTTTCCTGCCAAAAAACTAGGCCTGTCCGTATTAAAAGACATCCTGCAAGGTGGGTCGGACAAGATTGTTGAGGCTGGGGCGGTGCTTTTAGGGGGCCATTCGATCGAGGACGAAGAGCCTAAATATGGACTTTCGGTCTGTGGTACGGTGGACCCCCACCAAATTTGGCGAAACTCCACCGCTCAGGTTGGGGACGCGCTGGTACTAACTAAAAAATTAGGCTCTGGGGTATTACTCAACGCCACACGCGCCGACAAGTTCAGCGCGTCTGCCCTGGCTGAAGAAGTGATCCCTAGCCTGACCCGGCTTAATCAATCTGCCAAAAGAGTGGCTCAAACCTTCGAGATTCACGCCGCCACGGATGTGACCGGCTTTGGGCTCTTGGGCCATGGGTTAGAGATGGCCAAAGGGGCGGGATTAAATTTACAGCTCGAATACCACCGGCTTCCTTTTTTTGGTGGGGCTTTAGAGATGTACCAAAAAGGGTTAACCACCCGAAGCAACAAAGACAATCGGTTAATGGCCTCGCCGTTTCTGAAGCTGCATCATCCACTGACTGGGGCCCAGGAAGAATTGTTGTTTGACCCCCAAACCTCTGGGGGCTTACTCCTGGCCTTGCCGTCTGCCCAAGCAGTAGCGCTGGTTAAGGCACTGCAACAAGCAGGCAATGACGCGGCCTGTGTGATTGGCAATTTTAATAAGGGAAAGCCAGGAATCGAAGTGATCTAAACCCTCCGTGGGGGTGTAATGTTTTATCCAGGCAAATATTGGCAACCCCTAGAGATGGGGTTGCTCCGCTGCCAACTCTGCCCTCGCAGTTGCAAAATCAAACCAGGAGAAACGGGCTTTTGCCAAAATCGCGAAAACCTTGGGGGTGAACTTTTTTTAAACAGTTTTGGTCTTGCATCCGGTTTCCAACTAGACCCCATCGAAAAAAAGCCACTCCACCACTTTTACCCTGGCAGTTCGGTGCTTAGCTTTGGGACCATCGGCTGCAATTTGGGCTGCCGATTTTGCCAAAATTGGGGGATTAGTAAAAAGGATAATTGGGATAACCTGGCCAAGGAGGCTAGTCCTCAACGAATTGCCCAAGCGGCTAAAGCCATAGGGGCTCATTCGGTTGCCCTGACCTACAATGACCCCACTATCTTTATTGAGTTTGCCATAGAGGTCGCCCAAGCCTGCAAGGAGGCCGGGATTAAAGTAGTTTTGGTGACTGCGGGTTATATCAACAAAGCCCCCCGCGCCGATTTGTACCGGTGGGTGGATGCGGCTAACGTCGATCTAAAGGCCTTTAACGAATCCTTTTATCGCCACCTTTGCCAGGGACATCTAGCCCCTGTATTAGAGACTCTGGAATATTTGGCTAACGAGACTAAGTGTTGGGTAGAAGTGACTAATTTAGTGATCGAAGGGGAAAACGATCGGCCTGAGGAGATGCAGGCCATGGCCAGCTGGATCGCTCAAAAGATGGGGCCCCATACACCGCTACATCTCTCTGCGTTCCACCCAGATTTTGAAATGAAGCACCACCCCAAAACCAGTTTAGCCACCTTAAAACACCTGCGCCAGATTGCGGTGGAGGCGGGTCTAAGTCATGTTTACACAGGCAATGTTCATGACCCCGAAGGGGGCAGGACCCTTTGTGCCCACTGCGGAGAGCTTTTAATTCAGCGGGATTGGTACCAGATTGAGGCCTACCGACTTAGCCCACAAGGCTATTGCCGCGGCTGCGGGCAAGCTTTGGCCGGGCGCTTTGGAAGCGGTGCTGGTGGAGCCTCGGCGAGGTCCCAAAGGGTCCAAATTTAGCTAGGCTTTTTAACAAAAGCGTAGGCACCTTCGCGGAAGTAGAAATAAGGGAAATACATCAGATTGGTCCGAAGTTCCTTTAGATATTGCCGCTCTGGTTCAATCACCCGCTTAAAGGTCCAAAATCCCCCTCGGCGGCGTTGAATGCAGTTTAGTTTACCAAAATCTAAAAAGATGCGCCGCTCTTGGTTGTTAATATAAAGCAATTGGGGCAGGTAATCGATGTTGCCGTTTGAACTTTCCACCCAGATACGGTCCCCTTTTAACTCCAAACTATAAACCAAACCCCGGCTAGCCACCCAGTCTTCAGGGGCGGCAGAGCGGGATAATTCTTCTAAGGGATAGATCTGTTCTACTGGTTTTAAGTCGTCACCTAAGGAATCCAGGGACCCGTTTACATCTTTGGGGTAGGGGATCTTCACATCGACAAACTTGATAAACCGGGCGTCGTGACTAGTTTTTTTGCTAAGTTTGATCCCTATTGAATTAAGGCTGTAAAAAATCAAATCCTTTTGGGAAACGTTATAAATCACGTCTTCAACTGCAAAAATATGGGTTCGGTTGTCCACTTTGGCGTCGAGAATTTTTTGGGGATCAGAGGTATTGATCCGCACCAACAACTCCATCTCGTCAGCCAGAGGGATTTGCGATTTTAAACTTTCGAAGCTGAAATCAACCTTGCCTGCAATCAACACACTGGTCCAGCGGCGCAATTCGCGAAGCACGACCGGATGGTTCGGAGATAGGTTTTTCGCTTTTTTTAAGCGATCATAAGCAATCTCCATTTTCCCTTGATCCAGGTATTGCTGATAGCGCAGTAACAGGTCTTCGGTGGTTTGCTCGGCGGTTCGCTCAAAGGCGTTTTGGTAGTCCTCGTCGCCTGGGTCGCTGGTATAGGCTCGGTGGTACTCGATGTTAGCCTCTTCAAAACGGCCCCCCTCTTCGAGCTCTTTACCTTGATAATAGTTGTAGTTACAACCGGCCAAGGCAAGCGCCACAATCAGCAAAATCGGTAACTTCATCGGGATTGCAGGTTCATAGGGTCTGGGTTTTCAACTTGTTGAATAATGGTCTCAGCACGGGCCATCTCTGTTTTAAAGATTCCGTGTAAATAGGGCAACCTTGCCTTGGACCCAAACCCGTAAGGGTTAAGCCCGCGAAACTGAAGTAACAGCTCGTGCCCTTGGCCGCTTTGCATTCCTACACTTAATATTTTCATCCATAAAGCCAAGTCTTGCCTCGAATCACGCCTTAAAGCTTGTTCAGCGGTTTTTTCGATAAAGCTAGGGTAGCTGCGGGTTAAATAATAACCCAGCGCCAAGGCCGCCAACAGTTCCGCTGAATCAGGATGGGCGACCAATCCCCGCCTTAAGAGCCGCTCCCCCTTTTTAAGCAGCTCGACCATCTCTTTGGGCTCGTTGATTGAAGCCAGATATAGCTGGGTCGCTACCTCGGCGATAATCAGGGGCTCCTCATATTCGCCAAAGCGGGTAAAGAGCCGGTAAGCCTCTTGTAAGCTAGGGCCTTCGGCCTGGGTAAAGCGCTTGTGCCGGGCTTTAAAAAAACTAGCCGTTTCCTCGCTTGGGTCTAAATAAAATTCGTTGGCTGGCCATTGGGCTCCAGGCGCCACTCGCTCTAAAACGGCCTTACCCAAAGCTTGCAGTTGATCCGCCATTTCTTGCGGCTTAAAGGTCCGCTCCCAAGACTGGACCTCCTCCCCTTTTTCACTCAAAGCCAGCTTGATTTGAACCAAGCGCCCAACCTTTTGATAAGTCCCGCCTAAACGGTATCCACCCCAAACCAGTGGCCCCTTTTCAGGCGCGGTTCTTAGCACCTCAAAACTGATTAGATCCACCTGCCCCATGCGGGTTAGGTTGGCACGCAGATATCCTTCTACATAACTCCCAAACCAATCATAGTCAGAAGTGATGCGGGTGTTTTCTAATGGAAAGATAGCCAAGAGCGACTTGGCCCGGACTAAGGAGGGGCCGCTCAAAACCAGAGCGGCCAGCACAACCCAACGGAGGATACCCTTAGAAATGGGGTTGGTCCATATGAGAGTGGCCGTCAAATCCGTGATGAACCAAAGGCTCTTCCTGGGATTCAATTTGGGTGGACTCTTCGCCAGAGGCTTGATCCAATTGTTCCAACAAAGAGACAAGCTTTTCTTCATACTGGATTTTTTCTTCCTCCAAAGCCTCTACACGCGCCTGAAGTTCACCGATGCGGTTGATCGCTTGTTTGATCCGATTTTCAATTTGGTCGAGAATTTCCATATTGCTCCCTGCAAATGTTCGATAAAAAGGCTTGGGGTTTGATTCCTAGACCTTTAACCTGATTGAATATTGTACCGCAAGGTATTTTTTTACGGCCTGCCGGTGATTTCTAGGGCATTCATCAATTTAGCATTATAATGGATCGGCGTGGTTTTGCGTAATTCGTCCACCAGTCCGGCCAACAACACCTGCGCCTTCTGCCCCTTAAATTCATCTCCCATCCGACCAAGGGCGGTAGCGCCCATGGCGGGGTCCCCTTGGGTCTTGGCCACTAAAATAGCAGCATAACCCATATTCCCCTGAGCAATAAACCGCGCCTGTCCTGGCTCTAGCTCGTATAGGGCTTGCACAAACTCCCGCCCGGCACTGAATTTGCCAACCTGCTGGTCTTTATAAAAAAACTGCACCTCTTCCGCCTTCTTGTTGACCCGTTTGCTAAAGGCATCAAAGGCGGCAGGGTCAACTATTTCTTGGGTTAATTTGGTCATTGCTTGCGCGACCAATTCCTTTTCTTTTTCAACCTGGGCGAAGAGGGCTACCTGCTCCTTGACCTCGGCAAAAGGTTTGGTCTTGGGCTCGGTTACCTGGACCACTTCGTAGGCCAGAAGATTAGCCCCTAATTCCATAACCCCCTTGTCTCCCACCTTCTTCTTTTTAATTTCCGCATAAATCGGGGCCGAGGCACCTAACGGGCCTAGGTCGGTTTGCTGGTCAAATATTGGGGTTTCGGTGATGGTCTTGCCTTGAGCTAGTGCGCTTAAAGGAGACGAAGCGAGTTGTTTGGTGGCGTTTTCCTGCCAAAGGGCAAGCTTGCGCTGGGCTTTTTTGCCCACCAATTCGGCCTCTATCTCCCCTTTGACCTCTTCAAAACTCCGCCGCCGTTCATTATTTCTTTGGTCTAATCGAGCAATATGGTATCCAAAGCGAGTCAAGAAGGGCGGACTGATCTGGCCGGGTTCGAGTTTTTCGATCTGGGCGTCGAACTGGGGCAAGAAGTGACCGACTTCCACTCGGCCTAAATCGCCGCCCGAAGGCGCGGTGGCCAAGTCTTCGCTATGGCTTTTGGCAAACTTTTCAAACCCCTTGGGATCGGCTTCGAGTTGTTTATACAACGCGCCGGCTCTATCTCGCGCAGACTGGGGATTGGTGCCTTCAGCGACTTTGATCAAAATATGGTGACTTTGATAACTCGCCTTTTCAGTATAAAGCTTTTCGCGATTTTTTTTGTAATAGAGTTCTAACGCCTTATCCGAAACCTTGGCTTGGCCAGTCAGGTCGGAGGAACCGTAGAGAAAGTAGTTGAGCTTAAACGCCCCAACAGACTGGAATCGTTCAGGATGACCGTTGTAGTAGGCCTGCAATTCTTCGGGACTTAGCTGGGCCTTAATCTTAAGGTCCTCGCCTTCTACCTGGAATATCTTAGCGGTCATTTCGGTTTGGTCACGCCGGTACAGGGTTTCAACGTATTCTTTTGAAACCAAGTGACTTCTTCCCACCAAATTAAGGTATTTTTGCGCTAAAAGTTCTTGGCGCATTTCTGCTTCAAACTCGGCAGAACTAGACCTCATGCCTTTTAGCAGCTCGTCATATTTGTGTTGATCAAAACGCCCGTCGGTTAGAAACTGGGGGTTTGATCGAAGCCATTGGGCCAATTCCTCGTCGGTGATGGCCAAACCGTTGAACTGGGCGCTTTTTAGCAAAAGAGCATTGTTAACCAGTTGGCTCAAAATCTGCTGTTTCAGATTAGTCGCTTCCATAATTCGTTGTGCGTTGGCCCCGTATCGCTGCCGCAGGTCTTGTGCCGTCTGGTCATAGTAGCGTTGATAAGCTTCTAACTTAACTTCAATCCCGCCTACCTCTGCCAGGGTGTTCACCCCTTGATCTTGATAGGTGGTAATCCCAAAAAACAGCATAACCCCACAGACGATGAGCACGATCGCCTTAACAAAAAAGGATTGGACGTTGTTGCGAATCAGCGAAAGCATAGTCTTGGAGTCGATAGAGGTTAAACGAATCGGCCAATCTAACTTGGTTAGGGGCTAGCCGTCAACATAGGGTTGACTTGCCCCCCTAGCCAGGGGACACTAGGGGTTCACCTTGGTTAAAAAGGGCTTCCAAAAACCTCCAAAACCCTTTGTCTTGATGATCAAACTATTGGAAAAAGCCAATCGGATCATAACGCTGGGTCCAGAGGGCACCTTTTCTAACCAAGCTGCAAGTCTTGTGGGTGGCAACAAACCCATTAGCTACACCAACACCCTGCCCCAAATCGCCCTAGAAGTGGTCGCCGACCCATCTGCCTTGGGGGTGATGCCTATTGAAAATTCCAGTTCTGGTATTGTGGGGCCCGCCCAAGACGCTTTAGTCGAGAATCAGGTCGTGATTATAGCAGAGGCTTTAGTCGCTGTCAGTTATGCGCTGGTCGCCAATCGGCCCCTTCATGAGATCACCGGTTTTTTTTGCCATGAAGTGGCTTTTAATCAATGTATGAATTTCACGGCTAGGCACCTGCCTAAAGCACGGGTGCTTTATAGCCAGTCGAACATGGATTCGGCCCAGCAGTTTTTAAAAGAACCCAAAGATTCAAAGATAGCCGCGATTGTTCCCCGGATTCGTGCCCAACAAGACCCAGCCCTTTCGAGTAAAATACTTGAAGAAAAAATTGAGGACTACCTTAACAACTCGACCCGCTTTGCTGTGATCAAGGTTCAAGAACCCACAGATCAGCCTGATTTTACCAAACATAAAACCAGTCTGTTGATTGAATCCCACGAGGACCGGCACGGCCTTTTGTTTGAAATATTGCGGGAATTTCATGTGTTTGGGCTCAACCTATGTCGTTTAGAGTCCAGACCCTCAAAAATCCATCCCTGGCAGTATCGGTTCTTTATTGATTTTTACAACAACCACCGCAGCGCCACCTGTTTAGAAGCACTAAAGTCCCAGAAGATCGACTTTAAGGTCCTCGGCACCTATTCGAGTTTGACTTAAAATGATTTTTTTCTGGAACCAGGACCCCGTCCTTTTGGATTTGGGTTTTTTACAGATTCGTTATTACGGGGTTTTGTTTGCGTCTGGTTTTTTCTTGGGAACGCTGATTATGAAGCAGGTGTTTTTGGCGGAAAACAAAGACCCCAAAGACCTAGACTCTCTGCTTTTTTATATGGTTTTGGGGACCGTTATAGGTGCTAGACTTGGCCACTGCTTGTTTTATGAGCCCGACTTTTACCTAAGCCACCCCATTGAAATCCTGATGGTGCAAAAGGGTGGGCTCGCCAGTCACGGAGCGGCGCTAGGGATGTTTTTGACGCTTTGGTGGTTTGCCCAAAAAAAGGGGTACGCCTACCTCTGGTTATTAGAGCGGATTGCTTTGACCGTTCCTATAGGAGGGGCCTTGATTCGCACCGGGAATTTTTTTAACCAAGAGATTATCGGGCGGCCCACTGATGGCAGTTGGGGGGTGGTCTTTGGGTTGATTGACCCCTTGCCTAGGCACCCGGCCCAGCTATATGAGGCGGCCTGTTATTTGCTTACATTCGGAGTACTCTTCACCCTCTATCATCGGGCGAAGACCAAAGATTTTAATGGGCGGCTATTGGGCCTGATGTTAGTGGGGATTTTTATTTCTCGATTGTTTATCGAGGGAATAAAAGAAAACCAAGTCCCCTTTGAGGCCGGGTTACCGCTTAACCTGGGCCAGCTTTTAAGCTTCCCCCTGATCCTGTTGGGCCTGTATTTATCGGCGAGGAAAAAACGACTATGACCATCATCCTACCGAAAGACCACCACGCCCAAGCGGCGTTGGAATCGAATCACATCACCTGTATCAAACCAGATGATGCGGCGTTGCAAGATATACGTCCTCTGCGAATCGGCATCTTAAATATCATGCCCAATGTTAAATCCTATGAGTTTAACCTGCTTTTCCCCTTAGGAAAATCGATCTTACAGATCGACCCGGTTTGGATTCGGCTGAAATCTCACGAATACAAATCGAGCAGTTCAGAACACATGGAAAACCTCTACATCACCTTTGAAGAGGCGATTGCAGAGAAACACTTGGACGGCTTGATTATCACCGGAGCGCCGGTAGAGGAACTGGAGTTCGAGGCGATTAAATATTGGGATGAGGTCAAACGTATTTTGGAATACGCCCGTTCCAATATCGCTTCCACCTTGGGTATCTGTTGGGGTGGGATGGCCTTAGCCAAGATTTTAAATCTCAATAAGCGACTCACTGAAACCAAGATTTTTGGGGTTTACCGGACAAAAAACCTCGATAAAACTCACAATATTACCGGTGACCTGGACGATTTTTTTAATTGCCCCCAATCCCGACATGCTGGTTATGCAGACGCCGACTTGGAGGCCGCGCGCGATAAGGGTATCCTTAACCTTTTGGCACACAATCAAGAAACCGGTTACACTATCATGGAATCGGTGGACCAACGATATTTGATCCATCTGGGGCACCCAGAATACAACTCAGGCAGGCTGATCGAAGAGTTCAACCGAGACCAAGCCTTGGGCCGCAAGGACGTGAGGCCGCCAGTAGGGTTTGATCCTGAAAAACCAGAAAACTGCTGGCGTAGTCACCGCAACGAGTTTTTTGGCCAATGGATCAAGTTTTGTTATCTTAGAACTAGTTATTAAACCATGGCCGACTTTTCGAAAATCGCTCATACCTACGATTATCAGGCCCTAGTCCAAGCCGATGCCGGAGAAAAATTACTCGAATTGGCCAAACCTCGGGTGGGGGAGATCACCCTGGATTTAGGTTGTGGTTCAGGCCGATTTTCCCGGGCCATCCGCCGGATCACGGGCGCTCCCTTAGTGGGATTAGACGCCTCCCAAGCGATGATTACCCAAGCCCGCCTTGGCGGCCTGCCCTTGGGTCTTGAATATTGTGTCTCCAGTGCCGAAGAGATACACATGGAAAACTATTTCGACCTGATTTTTTGTAATTCCGCCTTCCAGTGGTTTAAAAATCCCGATTTAGTTCTCAGCCAGTGCCATAGGTCTTTAAAAAATAAAGGGCGGATGGCCATGCAAGCCCCGGCCACCCGCCTCTATTGCCCGAACTTTATCAAGGCGTTAGAAGCAGTAATGTCTCATCCTGAAACCGGGGAGATTTTGGCTGGATTGCAGAACCCTTGGCTTTTTTTGGAGACTGCTGAAGATTATAATGCGCTGTTTTTAAAAGCCCTGTTTTCAGAAGTGCAGTCAGAGATACAAACCGACCGAGTAAAAATGACCTTGAGTCAAGCGATGAATGTTTTCGAAAGTGGTGCCGCCGCCGGATATTTAGACCCAACCCACTACCCCAGTCCCTACCCCCCAAGCTACGAAGCCCAATTCCGCCAGCTCTTTGGCGACGGATTGGCCGCCCAACAAGACGCGGAGGGGAGGATCGAATTGATTTTTAACCGGATTTACTTGTTAGCCCTAGCTTAAGTAAGGGCCGGCGGTCCACCCAGCGTTCCTCACCAGCCCGCTTAATTAAAAGCCAGTTTCCCCATTGTTTTCCGGCCCGCACCACTTCCCCTTTGACCAAAGCCCCGCTGACCGGATATTCAGCTCCAGGCCCCAACCTTAGGCTTTGAGATTCCGCAGCCATAAAGCTCGGATCGGTCGGCCAAAGCGGGCTTAGCAGTCCCAGGGCAGCGCCCAAGGACAACAGGACCAAAAATCCAGACAAGAGTGGTTGTTTAGACCAAACTGGCCATATCAGCCCAAAACTAATCACCAACCCCAAACCCCAAGCCCAAGAGGGAAGGGACCAAGGTGCCGGTTGGGGGGATATTTCTAGTTCCTTTTCCAATTGCGCTTGAGCCCGCAGGGCCACCTCGAAATTGGGACTTAAAAATAGAGATTGGCGATAGGCCCACAGAGCCAAAACCGGCTGGCTCTGAGCCCTACGGACCTGACCTAGATTAAACCAATCTACCGCGCTTTGGTTTTCCTGAGCCAAAATCCCTAAAGCTAGCTGTTCCAAAGCCCATTTCCGGTTGGCTCCGCCCTGTTTGAGCGCATCTTCAAAAGGGGTTTGCGCCCAAAGGGTTGGGGTCCAAAGCAAGAGAAAACACAAGAACCCTTTCATAATACCAAAGCCCCGCGAAACAAATGATTCAGCTTTAATAACAGCCCTTCAAGCGCCAGTTGCCGCCCGGCTTGGGCCTTGATGGCCACTTCGGTTTCGATAGTTAAATCAAAGGCGTGAGCCAGCACCTCTGGCGGTATCGCCAACCCTCTAGGATTTAAATTACTAAAGCTAGCCCTCGAATAGGGCTGAGCCGAAACCGACTGTTTATGGAGTAACATATCCCGAAACCAACCGGCTAAAAATTCCAAAAAGAAGCGCTCCAACTCCTGTTTTACTAAGGACTCGATCCAGACGAAATGATCGGTCAAGGCTTCAGGGCGTTGGGAAAAAAGAATACTTTCAATATGCTCTTCCAAAGCGACCAACTGCGCAGCCTTTTCGATCAGGTCTTTGCGTACCCTTCCCTCTGAATGGCGCAACACTAAAGCCTTAGCCAGGGGCTCCAAGGGAAAATGCTGGTCTAACACCTGCTGTAATTCGGGGGCACTCAAAGGGGAGAAGTTTAACTCCTGGCAGCGACTAAGCAAGGTGTCCATCAACTGCCCTCGGTCACTGGCGGTCAGCACCAAGAGAGTGTCCAAGGGAGGCTCTTCTAAAATTTTCAAAAAGGCGTTGGCCGATTCCTGATTTAGTCGCTCTACCGACTTAACCAAAGCCACCCTTTTTTTGGCGTACATCGGCCTAAGAGACAGCGCCGAGATCAACCCCTGGATTTGGGCAATCCGAATATTTTTGCCTTGAGGGGTGACGACAATAAAGTCGGGATGGCTGCCCCCCCTAAAGAGTCGGCAGTTTTCGCAATGGCCACAGGCGCTTTGGCTTTCGCAATTGATTTGTTCAGCAAAGGAGCGCACTAGCGTAGATTTCCCTATCCCCTCAGGCCCCAAAAACAAGAAGGCAGAAGGCAGATGATCCGCTTGGTGAGTGGCTAATAAATGTTTTACAATAGGCCCATTGCCAATCACCCCAGCCAGCTTCACAGGGCCTCCAAGCGTGGCTCCAAATCGTTCCAGATCAAACACTCAATCGCCTCTAATTCTCCTAAACCATCTATTATACAAAATCGTTTCGGTTCTGCTAAGGCGAGTTGTTGATACCCTCGGTCCACTGCCCGAAAGAAGGCGAGGTCTTCCTCTTCTAATCGGCAATTGTCCATCCCTTGATCCCGGTTGCGTCGGTCAAGCCGACTTCGAGATTCTTCGGGGTCAATGCGGATAAAATAGGTCCGTAAGGGCTTTACCAGCTTGGCTTCCAGCGGTTTCAGCCAACCCAAATCCAGCCCCCGACCTCCGCCTTGGTAGGCTAAAGTGGCGTCGTGGTAACGGTCGCAAAGCACCAATTGGCCTTTTTCTAACGCAGGGCGAATTTGTTCTTCTAAATGCTGGATTCGGTCGGCCATGTAGAGTAGCAGTTCCACATCTGGGCGCATGGCCCGGTTTTTCGGGTCTAACAAAATTTGCCGAATCTGACGGCCAATATCGGTCGCTCCGGGCTCGCGAGTAGTCATAAAGGGCCGACCCAAGGCCTTTAACCGCTCGCTCAACCGCCCCATTTGGGTGGTTTTCCCAGAGCCGTCGATCCCTTCGAAGGTGATTAGAGGTGGGCGCATCGGTTGCTAAACCCGCTGAATCTCGGCCCCAAGGGCACGCAGCCGTTGGTCGATGTCTTGGTAACCTCGGTCTATCTGGCCGATGTTATAAATCTCGCTGGTCCCCTCGGCGCAGAGGGCGGCGATCAAAAGGGCCATTCCCGCCCGGATATCGGGGCTGGACAGGGTCATGCCCCGCAACTTCGCCGGCCCCACTATCACTGCCCGGTGGGGATCACAAAGCACAATCTTGGCCCCCATACTGATCAACTTATCCACCCAAAACAGGCGTGATTCAAATAATTTTTCATGGATCAACACCGTCCCTTTACACTGGGTAGCGACAATGGTCATGATACTGGTCAAATCCGCCGGAAATCCGGGCCAAGGGGCGTCGTCGATCTTGGGGATGCTGTCGTCGATATCGTTTTGGATGATCAATTTTTGCTTAGCCGGGATCAAGAGGTCGTCCTCCCCCTTTTTGATCACCTCAACCCCCAAGCGTCTAAAATAAGACAAGATTTGCCCCAACTGCCGCCAACCCGCTTTTTCGATGGTGATCTCCGAATGGGTCACCGCAGCCAAGCCAATCAAACTGCCCACCTCGGTGTGGTCAGGCTGAATGCGGTACTCGCACTCCCCTAACGCCTCCACGCCCTCAATCAAAATATGGTTGCTGCCGATCCCCGATATTTTTGCCCCCATCCGCACCAGAAATTCGCAAAGCCCCTGGACATGGGGCTCGCAGGCGGCGTTATAGATGCGGGTGGTGCCTTTGGCTAAAACCGCAGCCATGATCAAATGCTCGGTGGCCATTACGCTTGCTTCATCGAGCAGCAAATCAACCCCATTTAACCCGTTGTTTTTTACGCTATAATAACCCTGCCGCCTTGAGAATTTAAGCCCCAACTGCTCAAGCGCATGAACATGGGTGTCTAACCGCCTCTTGCCAATTGAATCACCTCCAGGCTCATAGATCTTAGTATGGCCAAATCGAATGGCTAAGGGTGCGGCCAGTAGGAAACTGCCCCGAATAGCTTTGGAGAGTTCTGGATCCGGTTCAGGACTGTTGAGATTGTGGGCGTCAAACTGGTAACTCCCGCCCCCTAAATGGCGAATGGCCACCCCCAAGCTTTCTAATATCTCCTTCATTTTAGAGATATCGCCAATATGGGGCAGGTTGTGGATGGTGACCGGCTTTTCTGTTAAAAGAACCGCAGCCAATACCGGCAGTGCCTCGTTTTTGTTGCCCGCCGGTTCGATGTGGCCAGAAAGGCGGTTGCCCCCTTTGACAATAAACTTTTCCATACCTAAAGACTCGAATAATATTGGAGGCCCAACACCAAAGTGGGCAGGATCAAGGTCAGATCAGCGAGGGTGTAAAATCCCAGCCCCAAGGTTTCCCGTTTTTCACTCAAACGATTGAAAACCAAAAAGGCCAAACTGGTAAACATCATCACCCAAGACCAAGGTTCGTTAAAGAGTTGCCCATACACAAGGATCAAGGCAAGCTCGAAAAATCCTAAAAAGTAAATCAGCTGGTGCGCCTTTCTTCGCCCAAGCTTGGCCGCCAAGGTCAAACAGCCTTGCAAGCGGTCCACCTCTAAGTCGCGAATATCGAAAAGTAGGCTATTGCCAAATATCCAGCCCACCCAGATTAAACCTAAAACCAGCAGTTCCGCCCTCAAAAAATTTCCGATTTCTAGGGCAGGGAGCAATAACGTCATATAGGTCCAAACCAGCACCATCGAGAAGGACTTTAACCAGGAAAACCGTTTAAGTCCCAAGGGCGGTTGGCCCGGTACAGACCTTGGAAAGGGGATAATCGAATAGCAGACGGCAAAGACTCCGAAGCCACCTAAACCCAAGAGATTGGAAAAAGAGAGGCGCGGGGTCAAGGCGATAGAAAACAGAGCTCCGCCCAACAACAATCCCAGGTTAATCCCCCGGTGATCCGCCAACCAGCGGCTTTTTTCTGGGAAAATCGCTTGCTCAGGTTCGGGCCGGGTGAGGTTTCGTTCGGCTGTATAAAAAAGAAAGGTTGTCGAGGAGATCAAGCCCAATATAGCCCAGTCCACTTGCGATTTTAACATAAGTTGCCCAAGCGCCCCTAAACCCAAGGCGCAAAGGGCAACAGATATCTCAGAATAAAGCATGAAACGGATCAACGGCATAAGACACGCCGGGCCCTAAAGGGGCCCGGATTTGACTGTTTTATCGGGCAGTAGCCACCATCTTGCGACGCAAGCGGGCGATTTGCTCTTGATGGGGGAGTTCTTTAGGGCAAAAATCCTCGCAACCAAGCAAGGTCATACATCCAAAGACCCCTTCTTCGTCACCAACCAGATCATAATATTCCTCTGGCGAACGTTTGTCCCGGGGATCGGCCTCGAAGCGGGCGATCCGCATAAACCCGGCAGCGCCTAAAAACTCCTTACGCAACCGGCGGGTAGCGCAGGCAGCCATGCAGGCCCCACATTCAATACAGCGTTCAAACTCGTAAATATGCTCGGCAAGAGCCGGGTCCATCGGTTCTTCCAACTTGGCAATGTCACGCTCGTCTTGATGGGGATCATGGATCCAACCCTCAATCCGTTCCGACATCCGCCGCATGGCCGCCCCGGTGTTCACCGACAAATCGGCAATCAGTTCGAAGGTGGGCATGGGCATCAAGGTAATCACGCCGTTTTCGTAAGTGGCCGTCAAGGTGCGGCAGGCCAGCTTTGGTTCGCCGTTGATCATCATTGCGCAACTACCACAAATCCCGGCTCGACAAACAAAATCGAATTGCAAAGTCGGGTCTTGGTTTTCCCGAATCATGTTTAGCGCGATAAAGACGGTCATCCCCAAGGCCTCGGTCAGCTTATATTCCTGAATCCGCGCTTGGTCTCCAGGCAGATGAGGATTATAACGCATGATCTTAAAGGTGATCTCGCGAAACGATTGGGGTACTTGAGTTTCGTATTTCATCAGTCGGTCCCTCGGAAAATCCGTTCGTTTTTGGCATCGTAACGCGGAGGTAATTCAACGGGCATTAACGCCTTTTGTAACTCGTGGCGATCTTTAATCTCGGCCTTCAATTTATCCACCTGAGCCAAGCGTTCAGCGGTTTGAGGATGGTCGATGATATTGTGCTTCCCATAACCCCGCCAGCCGGGAGGAAGTTCCATTTTCATCGGGTCTAAAACCTCGTATTCCAAGTTTGGCAACAAAGCCTTTTCATCGCGCCAGTAAGCCAGGGTGCGCTTTAGCCATTTGGAATCATCCCGTTCAGGATAATCCTCGCGGGCGTGGGCGCCTCTGGATTCGGTGCGCTGAAGCGCCCCATAGGCAACACATAGGGCTAGCTTGATCATGCGAGGCACTTTAAGCGCCTCGGCCAATTCGGCATTGGCCCCAACAGCTTTGGTTTTAACCGCAATGTTTTGACAACGCCCCATCATCGCTTCTAACTCGTCCACCCCTTTTTGCAGGTCTGGGCCATTACGGAAGATACCGACATGCTCCATCATAATCTCTTGCATCCGGGTCTTTAAATCCCACGGGTTTTCGCCTTTATCCCTGCCTAAGAGTTGGTCAATATTGTCTTGCTCTCGTTTTAAGAAAAATTCGACCACTTGGGTACGGATATCAATCTCATGGCTCTGGCAGTAATCAGCCACATGCTCACCTACCAACATCCCAGCAACCACGGTTTCTGCAACCGAGTTTCCTCCAAGGCGGTTAAAGCCGTGTAGATCCCAACAGGCCGCCTCCCCAGCGGAAAACAACCCTTTCATCCCGTAAGCATGGCCCTTGGCGTCGGTGCGAATGCCGCCCATTGAGTAGTGCTGGGTAGGTCTGACCGGGATATAACCGCTCGATGGGTCAATCCCTAGGAAATACTTACAAATGTCGTGGACCTCACGCAGGTTTTTTTCGATATGGGTCCGACCCAAAATGGTGATGTCCAGCCAGAGGTGTTGCCCATAAGGCGAAGGCACCCCTTTGCCTTTGCGGATATGTTCGGTCATCCTGCGGCTGACCACATCGCGGCTAGCGAGCTCTTTTTTATCTGGCTCGTAGTCGGGCATAAAACGATACCCGTCTATATCTTTAAGTAACCCTCCGTCGCCTCGGCAGCCTTCGGTAACCAAGATTCCCGCCGGGACAATGGCAGTGGGGTGGAACTGGACCGCTTCCATATTACCTAAGGGCACTTGCCCGGTCTCTAGCGCAATCGCCTGTCCTAACCCTTCACAAATAATGGCGTTAGTACTCACCGAGTAGAGCCTTCCATACCCGCCAGTGGCGATGGTGGTCGCTTTAGCCACGTAGGCGGTTAATCTGCCGGTGATCATGTCGCGCACCACCGCGCCGTAACAGCGACCCCCTTCATGGATCAGGGCAATCGCCTCTTTGCGTTCATGGATCGGAATTTTTAACTGAATCGCCCGGTTGTCCATGGCGTACAACATCGAATGGCCGGTTCCGTCAGAGGTATAGTTAGTCCGCCATTTTTTGGTGCCTCCGAAGTCACGGGCAGTAATCAACCCGTGTGCTTCTTTGCGCTCGGTCAAAGTCACCTTTTTGGCGTTGATTACGGCTTGGTGATCCCCGGCTTCCACCCGGCTCCAAGGAACCCCCCAAAGGGCCATTTGGCGAATCGCTTTGGGGGCCGTATTAACAAACATCCGGGCCACCTCTTGGTCGCAGGCCCAGTCTGAGCCCCGCACAGTGTCACCGAAATGCACGTCTTCATCGTCACCGTAGCCCATTACCGTGCTGCCCAAGCTAGCCTGCATGCCCCCTTGGGCGGCGGCTGAATGGCTCCTTTTGGCGGGCACTAAGCTAATAACGATGGTCTCTAAACCCCGCTCTTTAGTAGCGATAGCGGTCCTTAGTCCGGCCAAACCCCCACCGATAACCAAATGATCTGTATAGATAATCTTCATATTGGGTCTCCTGACCGGTTAGGGATGTTGGCTGGGCATGGGCATCTCCGAACCCTCGGGTAGGGGCATTGCTTCTTCTGGCATTGGGTGATGCATCTGTTTTTCCATCAGCTGGTGATGGAACTGCATGAAGGGTTCAAACCGTATGGGTTCATCGCCCAATCGCATTCCTAGGCGAACAAAGAAGATAATACTCAAGCTGCCGATTATAAGGTACAATACCGCAAATATTCTTCTTAGGGTCTGGGCGACCTTTCTGGATCGACGTACGTCGCCAGGAAGCCAGCCCCACTTCACCAAGGCCCGATAAATACCAATCGAAGCATGGATCACCACTGCCCAAAGTAGGATCAAATAAAAGATCCACATATGATGAGTATAATACCGCTGGGCTGCCTGGAAAGGACCGATCTGGCCAGGGTTAAACATCATACTGATTACATGGGCCGATCCGGCAAAAAAGAGGATAAAGCCCGTCTGCACTTGATACCACCAAAGGTGAGTCTCGTCGTGTTTGAGATGATCGATCTGATCCTTTAAGATACGGTAGCGTTTCCAACTGGCCGGAAATTTTCGCACCGCCAAAGCCGCGTGGATCACAAAGGTAACCAAGATAACAAAGGCCGCCAAACTGGTCAGGGCGGGATAGCCATGGCCGGTAGGGTCCAAAAAGCTGGCTTCGAGCATTTTGTCCACCCAGTAGGCAGCGGCTGGGCCAGCCAAAATCGCCGAAACAAACAAGATATGGGCCATAATAAAGGCCCCCAAGGCAAGCCCTGTCAGGCTTTGCATCATATCGAGTTGGGCGGGTAATTTTGACTTCTTGGAGTTTCGCTGTTCCAGAATCAGGTATTCCATGGTCACCTCAAAGGACTGGTAAAAAGTTAGACCTATATATAAGGGATATTTTTTCTTTTGCGAAGGAGAAAAGGTTTAAATATTTAATAACCTTTGGCTTAGGCCTTCTAAACAGGCGGAGCACATAAAAAAAAGGCATAAATAAAAAAAGTGCTTGCCATCAAAAAAGCCCTTTGCTAGGTTCCCTAGATCACTTCGCACAGAAGCCCGGCTATAGTCCGGGAAAACTATGGGGTTTACCCGAGAAATACTTGTCAAAAAAGGCCAATGCCTACGCTGAATCAATTAGTCCGAAAGGGCCGTAAAAAGATCATTGATAAAAACAAGGTACCTGCTTTGCAGGCTTGCCCGCAACGCCGTGGTGTTTGCACCCGCGTTTACACCACTACCCCCAAGAAGCCTAACTCGGCTTTGCGGAAAGTGGCCAGGGTTCGCTTAAGCAATGGCTTTGAGGTGACCTCTTACATCCCAGGTGTCGGACACAACCTGCAAGAACACTCGGTCGTAATGATCCGTGGTGGCCGGGTTAAAGACTTACCTGGTGTTCGCTATCACATCATCCGCGGTACCCTGGATGCTCAGGGCGTCAACAACCGAAAGCAGGGGCGCTCGAAATACGGCGCCAAAAAAGGATAATCCATGTCCAGACGACACCACGCCGAAAAACGGCAAATCGAACAGGATTCGAAATACAAAAGCCACTCTGTGGCCAAGTTTGTTAACTGCCTAATGCGCGGCGGCAAGAAGTCCACCGCCGAACGGATTATTTATTCTGCCTTAGAGTCTTTAACCACCGATGACCGCAAGGGAATTGATGTGTTTTACGAGGCGATTAAAAACGTCCAGCCGACTTTGGAAGTCCGCAGCCGCCGTGTGGGTGGTTCGACCTATCAGATTCCGGTGGAAGTGCGCGATGACCGGCGCTTGGCTTTGGCCATTCGCTGGACTATTGACGCAGCTCGGGCAAGGAACGAAAAATCCATGTCTGCCAATTTGGCTGCTGAACTAAACGACGCTTTCCAAGGACGGGGCGCCGCGGTTAAAAAGAAAGAGGATACCCATAAAATGGCCGAAGCCAACAGGGCTTTTGCTCACTATATGTGGTAATTCCACTTTTTGATCATGAAAGGTGAGTCCGAGCTTTCGCAGCTCCGCAACATTGGGATCATTGCCCATATAGATGCGGGAAAGACGACCACCACAGAGAGAATTCTCTTCTACACTGGCAGAAGCCACAAAATCGGCGAAGTCCACGATGGTGCTGCAACCATGGACTGGATGGCCCAAGAGCAGGAGCGGGGGATTACGATAACCGCCGCCGCAACTACCTGTTTTTGGAAGCGTCTGGACCGCAGTTACCAGATTAATATTATCGACACCCCTGGGCATGTCGATTTCACCGTTGAGGTGGAACGCAGCCTTAGGGTTCTCGATGGTGCAGTGGTGGTGTTTTGCGCCGTTTCGGGGGTGCAGCCCCAATCTGAAACGGTCTGGAGACAGGCCGATCACTATGGGGTGCCCAGGTTGGCTTTTGTCAACAAGATGGACCGGGTAGGGGCTGACTTTAAGTCAGTATTGGACCAAATGGCCCAGATACTACATACCCAGCCCATCGCCGTTAACCTGCCCATTGGGGAAGAAGAACGGTTTGAAGGGGTGATTGATCTAGTCGAGATGAAGGCTTTGTATTTCATCGAAGACAATCAGGGCAGTGAGTACCGGGTTGAGGTTATCCCCGAAGCACTTGCCCAGTTGGCCTCAAAAGCCAGAGAAGCTCTGATTGACGCAGTAACCGCATTGGATGACCGACTCTTAGAAAAGGCCCTAGAGGGCGAAGAGCTAAATCCTGAAGAAATTCGCCAGGCCCTAAGAATTGGGACCTTAGCCAACCGTTTTACCCCAGTGTTTGCTGGGTCGGCCTTTAAAAATAAAGGGGTTCAGCCCCTTTTGGATGGGGTGGTTGATTATTTGCCCTCTCCGGTAGAAGTATCCGCCATTCAAGGGATGGACCCTGTGTCCCACCAGCCGCTGACCCGGCATGCGGACGCAGAAGAACCCTTGGCGGCTTTGGTTTTTAAAATCCAGTCCGACCCGTTTGTCGGCAGTTTGAGTTACCTTCGGGTGTATTCAGGTTTTTTAAAGACTGGTGAGCAACTATATAATGTAGGCAAGGAAAAGAAGGAACGGATTGGCAAGATCTTTCAAATGCACGCCAACAAGCGTGAAGAGATTGATCTAGCTCAAGCCGGGGATATCGTGGCGGTGGTGGGGCTTAACTTCAGCACCACTGGTGACACCTTAGCCAGAAAAAATGAAGAGATCCTCTTAGAGAAGATCTCCCTGCCCATCCCGGTTATATCCATCGCCATCGAGCCTAAAACCAAGGCCGATCAGGATAAACTAAATGAGGCCTTGGCCAAGTTAGAAAAAGAAGACCCCAGCGTCTCGGTAGGCCGAGACCCAGAAACCGGGCAAATTTTGGTTTCAGGCATGGGGGAGTTACACTTAGATATATTAGTTGACCGCTTAAATCGAGAGTTCAAGCTTTCCGTAAATACGGGAAAGCCCCAGGTGGCCTACCGCGAGACGGTGTTAAACCGAATCAAGGCCAGCGAGATTTTCGATAAGCCCCTCTTGGGCAAGCCCACATGGGCCAAGGTAGAGGTGGAACTAGAGCCTTTAGGCCCTGGAGAAGCCAACCGCGTTGAGGTAAGCGCGGGAACTCCCTTGGAAATCCAGCTGGCGCCCTTATTAAAAGAAGGGTTAGAGGAAGGATTAGCTTCGGGCGTACTCGCCGGATACCCGGTGATTAACTTGGTCGCTCGAATTAGTAGCTTGGATATAAGGGAAGACGCCTTTAACCCCCAGGCCTTTAAAATTGCTGCTGGATTGGCTCTGCGTAAGGCCTTGCTGGCCGGAACACCCACCCAGCTGGAGCCCATCATGAAGGTTGAGGTCACCACCCCACCTGAGTTCATGGGGGACATCATCGGCGACTTGAACGCCCGTAAAGGAAGGGTTCAAAGCATCGAAGATAAAAAAACTGTGCAAGTTATCCACGTAGGGGTTGCATTATCCACAATGTTTGGATATCTTACCAGCTTACGTTCCTTAAGTCAGGGGCGTGCTACATTTTCCATGATGTTTGATCGGTATGAAAAAGTTGTTTCGTAACCGATTATTTTGGTTGAGCGTTTTTAGCTCATTTAAGGATTAACCAGAGAGAAGAAGAAGATGGCTAAGGAAACCTTCAAACGAAATAAAACCCACGTTAACGTGGGGACCATCGGCCACGTGGACCATGGCAAGACTACCCTGACTGCGATGATTACCAAGGTCAGCTCTTTCCTAGGGCGAGCGGAAGCCAAAGCTTACGGCGATATCGACGCAGCTCCAGAAGAGCGCGAACGCGGTATCACCATCGCTACTGCTCACGTAGAGTATGAGTCGGCAACTAGGCATTATGCCCACGTTGACTGCCCCGGCCACGCTGACTATGTAAAAAACATGATTACCGGTGCGGCTCAAATGGACGGCGCGATCTTGGTTGTATCGGCTGCCGATGGCCCGATGCCCCAGACCCGCGAACACATCCTTTTGGCTAAGCAGGTTGGCGTTCCTTATATTGTAGTGTTCCTGAACAAAGTAGATCAGGTGGACGACGAGGAACTTTTGGAATTAGTAGAAATGGAAATCCGCGAATTGCTTTCGTATTACGATTTCCCTGGCGACGAGACTCCGATTATTAAGGGCTCTGCTCTTAACGCTGCTGAGTCAACCTCGACCGACCCCAATGCTCCTGAATACAAGCCGATGATCGACTTAATTGCCGCCATCGACAGCTTCATTCCCGATCCGGTTCGCGAGATCGATAAAGACTTTATGATGGCTGTTGAAGACGTATTCTCGATTTCTGGTCGTGGTACCGTAGCCACTGGCCGGATTGATCAAGGGATCGTTAAGGTTGGCCAGGAAGTTGAGATCGTAGGGATTCGCGCTACCCAAAAAACTACCGTTACTGGCGTTGAGATGTTCCGCAAGCTCTTAGATCAAGGCCAAGCGGGCGACAACGTAGGGATTCTTCTTCGGGGCACCAAGCGCGAAGATATCGAACGGGGCCAAGTTATCTGTAAGGTCGGCTCGATTACTCCGCACACCAAATTTACTGCTGAAGTTTACGTACTTAGCAAGGAAGAAGGTGGTCGCCATACCCCGTTTTTCAGCAACTATCGGCCACAGTTCTACTTTAGGACCACCGACGTAACCGGCACCATCGAACTGCCCGCGGGCATCGAGATGGTAATGCCTGGGGACCGGGTGACCATGACCGTACAGTTGATTAACTCGATCGCCATGCAGCCGGGCCAACGCTTCGCAATTCGCGAAGGCGGACGTACCGTAGGTGCGGGGACCGTTTCCCAGATCATCGAGTAAGGTTATGACCGAGAAGATCCGAGTAAATTTTAAGGCTTTCGATCCAGACCAACTGGACAAAGCTGTCAAAGAGATCGTCTCGATTGTCAAGCGGACTGGGGCTCAAGTAGTGGGCCCTATCCCCTTGCCGACCAAGAGGCAATCGTTCTGCGTCCTTCGTTCCCCTCACGTGGATAAGAAGAGCCGCGAACAATTTAAGATTCATACCCATAAACGTTTGCTTTATATCACCAACACGACCGCCCAGACGATGGATTCGTTAATGAAACTAGATGTTTCGGCTGGCGTGCAAGTGGATATCAAACTTAAGTAGTTAGCGAGTAAGGACGGCAATGGCTGTTATTAACGTAGTAAATCTTAAAAATCAGGACGCTGGCAACCTAGAAATTGCTGATCAAGTCGCCCAGGCTCCCTTGAATCCCTTTGTGATCAAGGACGCCGTGGTAGAGGTCTTGGCCAAACAGCGCTCGGGCAACCACAAAGTCAAAACTCGCGCTGAAGTCGCGGGTTCGACTCGCAAACTGTTCCGCCAAAAAGGGACCGGTAACGCTCGCCAAGGCGACGTGAAGGCTCCTCATCGGCGACACGGGGGGATTGTTTTTGGACCTGTGGTTCGTGACCACTCGATCAAAATCAACAAGCAAGTCAAAAAGAAAGCTTTGTGCTCGGTGATTTCGGAAAAGATTCGCCAAGGCAAATTAGTAGTCGTGGACAACCTGAAGCTCGACGGACCCAAAACCAAGGACCTGACTCGGATCTTGGACGCGATGAAGATCACTAAAGCCTTAGTGGTTTTTAAAGAAGAGGATCGCAACTTCACGTTGGCAAGCCGCAACTTACAACAGCTGACGGTAACCCATTTGTCTGGCTTAAACGTTTACGAGGCGCTCCGCCACGACCAATTGGTGGTGACTAAAGACGCCATGAAAGACATCGAAGGGAGGTTGCTCAAATGAGAAGCCAATTTACCTTGATCAAGCAGCCACATATCACTGAAAAGGTTTTGTTACAAAAAGAGACCGAAAACAAAGTGGTTTTTAAGGTAGCTGTAGGAGCCAACAAAGTGGAACTAAAAAGGGCGATTGAGTCCATTTTTGGGGTCACTGTAGAGAAGATCAGCACCGTTAACGTTAAGGGCAAATCCAAGCGCTTGGGCCTTCGTGAAGGCAAGCGTTCCGACTGGAAAAAGGCCATTGTCACCCTAAAAGAAGGTGACAACATTGAATACTTCGAAGGCGCTTAAGCGTAGCCAAGAGATTAGGTCATGAGCATCAAGAAATACAAACCTACCTCGCCAGGTCGGCGCGGGATGAGCGTTTCGGGATTTGACGAGATTACCAAGTCAACCCCTGAAAAAAGTCTCCTGAGCCCGAAGACCCGAAAGTCTGGCCGCAATAACAATGGCCGGATCACGGTTCGTCGCAACGGCGGTGGGCACAAACAGCGCTATCGGATTATCGATTTTAAGCGCAACAAGTTTGGCGTACCAGGGAAAGTGGCGGCCATTGAATATGACCCCAGTCGCTCCGCACGCATTGCCCTGATCCACTATGTGGACGGCGAGAAACGCTATATCTTGGCCCCGCTAGGGATCACCGTGGGTGAGACCCTAGTTTCTGGCGAAGGGGTGGAGATTAAAGTAGGCAACTGCCTAGCTGTCAAAAATATTCCCTTGGGCACCGAGATCCACAACGTGGAACTCAAACCCCTAAAGGGCGGTCAGATCGCTCGCTCTGCTGGCACCTTTGCTACTTTGATGGCTAAGGATGTTAAATATGCACAGATTAAAATGCGCAGTGGAGAGGTTCGGCTGGTTCATTTAGATTGTTTAGCTACCATCGGTCAGGTCGGGAACAACGAACACTCGTTGATTAAGCTTGGCAAGGCTGGTAAGTCGCGCTACCTAGGACGACGCCCCACGGTTAGAGGGGTGGCTATGAACCCGGTGGATCACCCTCACGGTGGTGGCGAAGGCCGAACCAGTGGTGGACGCCACCCGGTTACCCCTTGGGGCAAGCCGACTAAAGGGGCTAAAACTAGGAAAAATAAGCGTAGCAGTCGCTTCATCGTATCTCGTGCGAATTAAAGGAAAGGAGTAAGATGCCCAGATCGTTAAAAAAAGGGCCCTTTGTGGACGAACATCTCTATAAGAAGTGTATCGTTGCTAAGGATGCGGGTGACCGCAAGGTGATCAAGACTTGGTCGCGTCGCTCGGTCATCATGCCCGACTTTGTCGGTCTTAACGTAGCCGTTCACAACGGCAAGTTGTTTGTTCCCATTTTCGTAACTGAAAACATGGTGGGACACAAATTTGGTGAATTTTCGCCGACCCGGACTTATAGAGGCCATGTTGGCAAGTCCGATAAACGAGGGAAAAAATAATGGCTGAGCGCAAGCATATCGCCAGTGCTACTGCGAAGGGAACCCATATTGCTCCCCGCAAGGCACGCATGGTGATCGACCAGATTCGCGGACTGAAAGTGGTTCAGGCCTTGGCGATTTTAGAAAGTCAGCATCGGTCAAGCAACCCCATCGTACAAAAGGTGTTGCAGTCGGCTATTGCTAACGCTGTGGAAAAAAATAAGTCGATCAACCCTGACGACTTGATAGTTACTGAAGCGAGGGTTGATCAGGGCAAGGTTATTAAACGGCTTCGGGCCCGCGCCATGGGGCGAGGGATGCAGATCCAGAAAAAAGGCAGCCATATTCGGCTGTCAGTAGGCTAACACAAGGAGAAGTTTTGGGACAGAAAGTCAACCCCATTGGGCTTCGCCTGGGGATCAACCGAACTTGGCAATCTAACTGGTATGCAGAGAAAGACTATGCAAGCCAGTTACAACAAGACTTCAAGATCAGCGACTATATCCGTAAGCATCTCAAACATGCTGGTGTCGCTAAGGTTGAGGTCGAACGGGCCGCTAAAAGCTTGCGTGTTTACATCCATGCAGCTCGCCCTGGCATCATCATTGGCCGCAAGGGCGAGGAAGCAGAGAAGGTTAAACAAAGCTTGTGCCGCTTAGTTGGACAAAACGACCTAGTGGTCAACATTAAAGAGATTCGACGGCCCGAGACCGAAGCTCAGTTAGTAGCTGACTCGATTGCTCAGCAGCTTGAACGGCGCGTAGCCTTCCGCCGGGTAATGAAAAAGACCTTGCAAAACGTCATGCGCTACAACGTAGGCGGTTGCAAAATTATGGTAGCCGGGCGGCTTAACGGCGCCGAGATGGCACGGACCGAATGGACCCACGAGGGTCGGGTTCCCTTGCACACCTTGAAGGCTGAGATTGATTACGCAGTTTGTGAAGCTCAAACCGTTTATGGCCTGCTTGGGGTCAAGGTTTGGATCTTCAAAGAAAATAAAGCCGTGACCCCGCAAGCGCAGGTCAAAAAACGGCGCAAAAAGCCTGGTGTTAAGGAGAATTAACCATGTTGATGCCTTCGAAAACCAAGTATCGGAAACGCCAGAAAGGCCGCAACCGCGGCGAGGCGAGCACCGGTAACGAGATCAACTTCGGCAGCTTGGCCATTCAAGCTATTGATCGCGGCTTTGTTACTAGCCGCCAGATCGAAGCCAGCCGACGCGCGATGACTCGCCACGTAAAACGGGACGGGAAGATTTGGATTCGGTTGTTTCCAGATAAACCGATCAGCGCCAAACCGGCTGAAACCCGGATGGGAAAAGGTAAAGGCTCGGTAGATCATTGGGTAGCTGTTGTTAAGCCAGGACGGATCCTGTTCGAAATCGACGGGGTAGATGAGAAGGTGGCCCGCGAGGCCTTTCGCTTGGCCCAACATAAGTTGTCGGTCAAGACCACCATTATCGTTCGTGAGGATTAGTCATGAAACCCGGAGAGTTCCGCGAGTTGAGCCAAAAAGAGCTGGCAGACAAGATTGTTGCTTTGGAAGAAAATATTTTTCGCCTCCACTGTAACAAAACCTTAGGTCAGTTAGAAGATAGTTCGGCCATTAAAAAGGCCAGAAGAGACATTGCCCGGGCCAAAACGGTCCTTAGAGAGAAGCAACTGGTAGAAGCATGAGCGATAAGATAGAACGACGCAAAAAAGTGCTCCAAGGCGTAGTGGTCTCGGACAAAATGGATAAAACCGCTACCGTTTTGGTAGAACGGACGTTCCAGCACTCCTTGTACAAACGAACGGTGCGCAAGACCAAAAAATACAAGATTCACGACGAATCGAACCAATGCGTTACCGGGGATCGGGTTCGCCTGATCGAGTGTCGGCCTATGAGTAAAGACAAATGCTGGCGGCTCTTAGAAGTGGTCGAAAAAGCTGTATAAGCACCAACGGTTTAACAGAGAGTATTTAAGATGATTCAAACCGAATCCCGCATCGACGTGGCCGATAACTCGGGCGCCAAGAAGATCATGTGTATCAAGGTATTGGGCGGCTCGCATCGGCGCTATGCTCATCCTGGCGACCTGATTGTGGCATCTGTAAAGCAGGCCACTCCTGGTGGCAAGGTTAAAGCTGGAGACGTGGTAAAAGCGGTAATTGTTCGCACCGCGTATCAGGTTCAACGACCCGATGGCTCTGTGATCCGTTTTGACGATAACGCCGCCGTGATTTTGTCCGCCAAGCTTGAACCCATTGGCACCCGGATCTTCGGACCGGTGGCTCGCGAACTTCGGGCCAAAAACTTCATGAAGATTGTCTCTCTGGCCCCCGAAGTGGTTTAAGGGAAAAAGGAACCGATGAAACAGAACCAAACTAAGCAAAAGTTGTTGCTTAAAAAAGGCGATTTAGTCCAAGTGATCTCCGGCAAAGACCGGGGTCAAAAGGGCAAAGTGCTCGCCGTTGACCGCGTAAAGATGCGGATTACCGTAGAAGGGGTCAACATCGCCACTAAACATATTAAGCCTAACGCCACTAACCAGGAAGGGCGCATCGAGAAATTCGAGGCCCCCATCCACTATTCGAATGTGCTGCTGTTTTGTGAAAGTAGCGGTAAAGGCGAGCGACTTAAGATCCGGGCAAACGACGACGGGACTAAGACCCGGGTTTTTGCTCAATCGAACATCTCCGCAGACTAAGGAATCCAGTGTCTAGGCTACAGGAAAAATACAAAGCTGAAATCGCCCCTAAACTTAAGGAGCAATTTGGCTACAAAAACGCGCATCAGATCCCCAAGGTCACCAAGGTGGTGATTAACGTAGGTGCTGGTGAAGCCGTGCAAAACGTCAAGTGTTTGGATGTTATAGCTGAATATATTACCGATATTTCAGGTCAGCGGCCAATCCAGCGCAAGGCAAAGAAGTCCATCGCCGGGTTTAAACTGCGCGAGGGTCACCCCATCGGTGTGATGGTTACCCTTAGGCGGCAGAGAATGTACGAATTTTTGGACCGGTTGATTGCTAGTGCTCTACCCAGGGTACGCGACTTCAAGGGAATTAGCCCCCGCGCTTTTGATGGACGGGGTAACTACAGCCTAGGCATTAAGGAACAGTTGGTGTTCCCCGAGATCAATTTCGACAAGATCGATCAGGTTCGGGGTATGAACATCACCATTGTTACCACAGCAAAAACGGATGATGAGGCAAGGACGTTACTTGCTGAATTAGGACTCCCTTTTAGGAAATAGAAGATGGCAAAGAAATCGGCGATCGCTAAGGCCGCCCGGCCCCAAAAGTTTCAGGTACGCGCGCGCAACCGCTGCAATTGCTGTGGACGCCCTCGTGGTTATATCCGTAAATTTGGCATTTGCCGGATTTGTTTTCGTCAAAGGGCCGGTTTTGGCCAATTGCCGGGCGTGCTCAAGTCGAGCTGGTAGCCAAAGAATTTGACCCCAATAGAAAAAAAAGGACCGGAGTAAAGATATGTCCATGTCTGATCCCATCGCGGATATGCTAACCCGCATCCGCAACGCCATTCTCAGGGAACACCGATCTGTATCGGTCCCGTTTTCCAGTATTAAGGAAAACATATCGAGGGTGCTTAAGGAAGAAGGGTTCGTTGGTGACTACAAAGTTGAAGACGCCCGAGTGGGTCAAAACTTAACGATCCAGCTTAAATACGATTCGAAAGGCACCTCGGTGATTCGAAAGATCGACCGGGTTTCAAAGCCTGGATTGCGCATCCACAAAGGTGTGGACGAGTTAAAACCGTTGATGAACGGCCAAGGGATCTATATCATTTCCACCTCGCATGGCGTGCTTAGTGATAATGCATGCCGCAAAGCGAAGGTTGGTGGTGAAGTCCTCTGCGCAGTCTATTAATAGAAGGAGAGATTTCCATGTCCAGACTGGGTAAATTGCCGGTAATCTTAGGCTCTAAGGTTAAGGCAGAGTTCAAAAACCAATTGCTCACCTTAAAGGGCCCCAAAGGGGAACTGAGCTATTTGGTACCCGAATCGATTAAACTGGCTATCTCGCCTGAAGAGATCCAGGTTGAAGTCGACTTTGAGAATTCGGAAATGAAGATGCAAGGTGGTACCGCTCGCTCCTTGATTAAAAACATGGTGACCGGCGTGACCGATGGCTTCAAAAAACAACTCGAATTGGTTGGCGTAGGTTACCGCGCCCAGGCCCAAGGTCAAAAACTGACCTTAAGCCTTGGCTACTCGCACCCAGTAGAGTATATGTTGCCTGCCCAAGTTAAGGGAGAGGTTGAAGCCAACACTAAGATTACGCTTTCCAGCCCCGATAAACAAGCGCTTGGGCAGGTCTGCGCAGAGATTCGCAGCCGCCGCCCACCTGAGCCCTACAAAGGCAAAGGGATCCTCTTCGCAGGCGAAAAGATTCGCCGCAAAGCAGGTAAGGCCGGTAAAGGCTCCAAATAGGCATAAGGAACAAGATGGAATCGTCCAAAAAAAGAATCCTGACCCGTGGGCGCAAGAAGGCCCATATTCGAAAAAACATGACCGGGACCGCACAAAAGCCCCGGATCAGCGTTTTCCGAAGCGCAAAACATATCTATGTTCAAGCTATAGACGACGACCAGGGGCAAACCTTGGCTCATTGTTCTACCTTGAACGGCGAGGTCAAAAAAGGGATCGAAGGAGCAACGGGCAACAAGGATGCCGCCGAATCGGTGGGCAAAGCCTTTGGCCTGATGCTTAAAGAAAAAGGCATTGAAAATGTGGTTTTCGACCGCAACGGCTATATTTATCATGGCCGCGTTAAGTCGTTAGCCGATGGTATCCGCGAAGCGGGCATCCAGTTTTAATCAGCAACCGAGAGATTGACTTTGGCTGAGAAAGAAAAAAGCGAACTGATCGAGAAGGTCATCGAAGTTAAGCGGGTATCCAAGGTGGTCAAGGGTGGTCGCCGGTTCAGTTTCTCCGCATTGGTAGTGGTCGGTGACGGCCAGGGCCAAGTGGGACTGGGCTTAGGCAAGGCCAACGAGGTAATCGAAGCGGTCCGTAAGGCCACTGAGCAAGCCAAGAAGACCATGCATGGTTATCCCCTATACAAATCGACCATTCCCCACCAGGTTACGGGTCATCACGGGGCTTCTCGTGTGTTGATGCAACCGAGCCCTCCAGGTTCTGGTATCATCTCTGCGGGTCCTGTGCGGGCGGTTGTGGAAGCTATGGGGATTCACGATATCAACGTTAAAGCCTTGGGTTCGCGCAACGCACACAACCTCGTGCGCTCTGCCATTGACGGACTGAGCCAATTGGTTTCATTCTCTGATGTTGCTCGCCGTCGCGGCAAAAAGACCGAAGAGGTCAGCACCTTGGAGTTTTAAATGAGTGCCGAAATCAAAGTTACTTTAAAGCGTGGCCTCGCCACTGCTAACCAGAACCAGCAGGAAAACCTCAAGGGACTGGGACTCAAAAAGACCCGCCAGCAGCGCGTTTTCAAGGATACCCCTGAGGTTCGGGGGATGATTCGGAAGGTGTCGCATATGGTTGAGGTGGAAACGGTTTAATCAAGAAGGACCCAGACAATGTTGCACAAACTGGAAAACGCGCCAGGTTCGAAAAAACCCCGCAAACGCATTGGCCGAGGCCCCGGATCGGGCACTGGCAAAACCTCTGGCCGTGGGCATAAGGGTTATCTTTCGCGCTCAGGCTCGACCAAACGGATCGGATTTGAAGGCGGGCAGATGCCCCTGCATATTCGGCTGCCGAAGCGGGGATTTACTAATATTTTCCGCCGAGAATTTCGCATTGTTAATTTAGATGCGATTATCAGCTCTGAGAACCTTGATCGTAAATCGTTAATTACGGTAGATGCCTTGATGACCGCAGGTCTCCTGACTAAAGGGGATGGGCTGGTTAAGGTATTAGGCGATGGCGAACTTAAAGAAGCGCTTCAGATCGAAGCTCATGCCTTTTCGAAAAGTGCCGCCCAAAAGATCGAGGCCGCCGGCGGAAAGGCGACCCTGCTTGAGAGCTAGGGGATGCTTGAGGTCTTCAGTAATATCTTCAAGGTAGAGGAGCTGCGCAAGCGGATTATCTTCACCTTGGGGATGTTGGTGGTGTTTCGCATCGGCGCTCACATCCCGATTCCTGGTATTGATTCCACTGCTTTAGGCGAGTTTTTCCAAGCCAACGCCAAAGGGCTCTTGGGGCATTTGGACATGTTTTCGGGCGGTGCCCTAGCGAACATGACCATTTTTGCTTTAGGCGTGATGCCTTACATCTCTGCCTCCATCATTATTCAACTTCTAACCGCGGTTTTCCCGGTTTTAGAACGGTTGCAAAAAGAAGGGGACGCAGGTCGGCGCAAGATTACACAGTACACCCGCTACGGCACCATCGTTTTATCAATCATTCAAGGTTACGGCATTGCCGTGGGCCTGGAATCGATGGGGCTGGGTGGCAATAAAGTGGTTCTTGCCGGTATAAATACCTGGGCCTTTAGGGGAATGACGGTTTTAACCTTAACCGCCGGTACCGCATTTGTGATGTGGGTAGGTGAGCAGATCTCTGAACGCGGGATTGGCAACGGGATTTCATTGATTATTTTTGCAGGTATTATCACCGGGATTCCGGCGGCAACCCTGCAAACTTGGTCCTTAATGAATACTGGCGATATCTCTTTGTTTGTTATGATCTTGGTCGGAATTATTATTGTGCTAGTTATCGGTAGCGTCATCTTTTTTGAGACGGCCAATCGGAAAATACCGGTGCAATACGCCAAACGGCAGCAAGGCACTAGAATGGTTGGGGGGCAATATTCGCACCTACCCCTTAAGATCAACGCCGCTGGCGTGATCCCGCCGATTTTTGCCTCGAGCTTGTTAGCATTCCCGGCAACTATTACTAGTTTCACTCAAGTCGAATGGGTCCAGTCGGTTGGTAATCAGTTGATGCCTGGGCGGTTTTTGTACAATGCGGTGTTTGTGATGCTGATTTTTTTCTTCTGCTTCTTTTATACCGCCATTCAGTACAACCCGGTAAAAATCGCCGAAGAATTAAAGCGCCATGGGGGCTTTATTCCTGGGATAAGACCAGGTTCGAAGACCGCTGAGTATATCAACATCGTATTGACTCGTTTGACCTTTGGTGGTGCGATTTACTTGTCGATTATTTGTGTGATGCCCAGCATCTTGTATGTTTATTTCAAGGTACCTTTCAGCTTTGGCGGAACGGCGGTCTTGATTGTGGTAGGGGTTGCATTAGATACGGTGATGCAAATTGAAACCTTTTTGCTGAACCAAAATTACGACGGATTTATTAAGAAAAGTAAAAAACGCCGTCGCCAATATTAGGCCCGTTATGAGGATCGTATTTTTCGGAGCTCCTGGGTCAGGCAAAGGCACGCAGTCCAAACGAACTGGAGCTACGTTATTGATCCCGCAGCTATCGACGGGTGATATGTTACGGGCGGCCATAAAAGATAAGACCGCGTTAGGGGCCAAAGCGCAATCCTATATGGATCAGGGTCAATTGGTTCCAGACGATTTGATTTTAGGACTGATACACCAGCGGATCAAGGCCAGCGATTGTCACGAAGGCTATATTTTGGATGGGTTCCCTCGGACCTTGGTTCAAGCAGAAGCATTAGACGAGATGCTTGCCAAGGAAGACCAGAGTTTAGAAAGGGTTATTTATTTAGAGATTGATCCAGAATTGGTTGTGGCCCGCTTAAAAGGCCGGAGAGTTTGCTCCCTCTGCGGTGAAGAGTACCATGTAGATCATCGACCGCCCCAAAAGCCTGGGTTTTGCGACAAAGACGGCGCACCCCTGGCCCAACGGCCCGACGATCAAGAAAAAAGTATTCGAGTGCGCCTAGAGGCGTATCACAATCAAACAGCTCCCTTGGCCCAGTATTATGCCAAGGACGGTAGGCTGGCGTCGGTTCATGCAGAAGGGGATATTGACGAAATTTCGTTGAGAATCTTAAACGCCTTAGGGCATTAAAAAAAACGGTTGCCAAAACAGTAATCGACGGGTAGCCTTACGAATTACATTTTGAAAGTTGCCGACCGCCGAGAGGAACATTGTCCAAAGCAGACCAGATTGAAATGGAAGGGAAGGTGTTAGAAGCCTTACCCAATGCGATGTTTCGGGTAGAACTCGATAACAAGCATGTGCTTTTGGCCCATATCTCGGGAAAGATGAGGATGAATTATATCCGAATCCTACCGGGCGACAAAGTTACCGTTGAGATTTCACCATACGATCTGACCCGCGGGCGGATCATATATCGGAATAAATAGGCCGTCAGGCTAGTTTGAGTCATTTCGGGCCTAGCCCGACGGAGAGGCAATATGAAAGTTCGAGCATCGGTAAAGCCCATCTGCTCTAAATGCAAGATGGTAAAACGCAAAGGGATCCTTCGGGTGATCTGCGAGAACCCGAAGCACAAACAACGTCAAGGATAACAGCATGGCACGCATCGCAGGGATCGACTTGCCCTTGAATAAACGGGTCGAAATTGGCCTGACCTACATCCACGGGATTGGTCGTACCTCTTCTGTAAAATTGTTGGATCAGGCAGGTGTTAACAAAGATACCCGCGTTAAGGATCTATCTGAAGAAGATGTTTCCAAGATTCGCCAGCTCATCCAAGGTTTGACCGTTGAGGGTGATTTGCGGCGCGAGGTGAACATGGCCATTAAGCGGCTTAAAGACCTCGGCTGCTACCGCGGCTTGCGGCACCGCGCCGGGTTACCCGCTCGCGGCCAGCGTACCAAGACCAATGCTCGGACCCGCAAGGGGCCCAAACGCATTCAAATCGCCAACAAGAAATAAGCCATGGCCAAAGCAGTAAAGCGCAAAGGGGCGAAAAAGAAGGAAAAGAAAAATATCGCCCAGGGTATTGTATATATCAACGCGACCTTCAACAATACCATTGTTAGTGTTACCGACCCCTCGGGTAACGTAGTGGCGTGGTCCTCAACGGGCCTACATGGATTTAAGGGAAGCCGAAAATCCACCCCCTACGCTGCTCGTTTAGTGGGTGAAGATGCTATCAAAAAAGGGATGGAAAACGGGCTTAAGGCCTGTGACATTGTGATTAAGGGCCCTGGATCGGGTCGTGAGTCGGCGCTACGGGCTGTGGCGAATTCGGGGATCAAAGTAAACCGGATCAAAGACATTACCCCGGTGCCGCACAACGGCTGCCGACCGCCCAAACGAAGAAGAATCTAAAAGGAATCTAAAGGAGAATCGTGGCTAGGTATCGAGACGCCGTCTGCAAACTCTGCCGCCGAGAGCGGGTGAAACTCTTTTTAAAGGGTGACCGCTGTTATTCGGACAAATGCGCAGTCGACAAAAAACCTTACGCTCCGGGCCAGCACGGCCCCAACGCCAGAAGGGCTAAGCATTCCGAATATGGGATTCAGTTGCGTGAAAAGCAAAAGGTCAAGCGCCTTTATGGGCTTTTGGAAAAGCAGTTTCGCTTAACCTATGAAAAGGCTTCTCACATCAAGGGTAAGACTGGTGAAAACCTGTTGATCCTTTTAGAGCGGCGCTTGGACAATACCGTTTTCCGCATGGGTTTTGCGCGCAGCCTTGCAGAGGCACGCCAGCTGGTTAAACACAGCCATGTTATGGTTAACGGTGAGAAATGTAACATCCCTTCGGCGATGGTCAAAAAAGACGATGTACTGACCATTCGGGAAAAAAGTAAAAACATTGCCTCCATTGCTCAAGCTGGTGAGGCTGCCGCCCGCAAGGGTTTGGTGCCCGTTTGGTTGTCGGTGGATCACAAGACGCTTTCGGGAAAGGTGGTGGATAACCCCTCTCGTGAACAAATTGCGGTTCCCATCCAAGAACAGCTGATTGTCGAACTTTATTCCAGGTAATTTCGGTGGAAGAAAACAGGTCGGAAGTACAGTTTCAAAAAAACTGGGAAGGGTTGGAGATCCCCGAAACGATTCAAGTCACCCGTTCGGAACAGGACGTTTATTACGGGAAGTACACCCTAGAGCCGATGCACAAAGGGTTTGGCCTGACTATCGGCCATGCCCTTCGCCGCTGTTTGCTTTCTTCGCTTCGGGGCTCGGCTGTTTTTGGTATCAAGATCGAGGGTGTCAGCCACGAATTTGAAACCATCAAGGGCATTCGGGAAGATGTTTTGCAGATTGTTCTTAACGTCAAGCAACTCCAGTTGAAGCAATTCACGGAAGACAACTTGGCCATGGAATTAATCGCTGAAGGTCCGGCTATTGTTACCGCTGGGGACATTTCCACCTTTTCTAAAGCTGAGATCATGAACCCTGACCAAGTGATTTGTCATTTGGACAAAGGGGCGACCTTAGAGATGACCCTCTATTCTAAGCTGAACCGGGGGTTTATTTCGGCTGAAGAAAACCATGATGGTGATTTGCCAATTGGTACCATCTTCTTGGATTCTAACCACAGTCCTATCTCTCGGGTTAACTACGAAGTGACCAACACTCGTGTAGGCCAAAAGACGGACTATGACAAATTGATTTTTGAGCTTTGGACCAACGGCGGGGTAGCCCCTGACGATGCCGTGGCTTACGGCGCGAAGATTTTAAAGGAATATTTAAACCCCTTTATCAACTTCGATGAAGACTCGATCCAACCGATTGTAGAAGTGGTTGCCGAAGAGGAAAAATCATACGAAAATCCGCATCTCTATCGCTCGGTAAATGAGTTGGAGCTGTCGGTTCGCTCGATCAATTGCCTACAAAACGCAAAGATCGAAACCATCGGCGACTTGGTCCAAAAGACTGAAGCCGAAATGTTAAAAACCAAAAACTTTGGCCGCAAGTCCTTGCAAGAGATCAAAACGGTCCTGGCTTCAATGGGCTTGACCCTGGGCATGAAGTTGGACAATTACGAAAAACCCAAGGTCGAAGCATAGACACTAACGCGATATGAGACACCTAAAGGCAGGAAAGCGACTGGGGGTAACCTCCAGCCATCGTAAAGCGATGATGCGCAATCTAGTTACTAGCCTATTGGAACACGGTCAGATTAAAACGACCGTGACCCGGGCCAAAGAAATGCGTAAATTAGCTGATAAGATGATCGGTTTGGCCAAGAGAAGTGAAGCCACCGAAGGGGGCGATTTGCATGCTAAAAGGCAAGTAATGTCGTTTCTTAACAACAAAGAGTCATATCGGCGCTTGTTTGAAGAGTGGGGCCCAGCCTTTGCTCAGCGGCAAGGTGGATATACTCGGATCTACAAATTGGGCAACCGCTTGGGAGACAATACCCAAATGGCGCTGATCCAATTGATCGGATTTGACAAAGCCGAAGAAGTTTCGGCCAAGGCTCCTAAGTCGGAAGTCCGCGAAGAGGTAACCGAAGCTTTAAAGGAAACCCAGCAGGAAGCCCCTGCCAAGGCCAGCACCAAGAAGGCCAAGGTTGAGGAAGCGGTTGAAGTGACTGAAGAAGCGGCTAAAGCAAAAGGCGAAGAGGCTTAAACCCTCTGGGTCTAAAGATCAGGCCCGTCAAGGCAACTTGGCGGGCTTTTTTTTTGGCTTCGATTTTATTTTGTCTCTAAGAGTCTCAGCATTTCCTTGAAGGCGGCGGCGGTAAGTTCAAAACGGTAGGGTGAGTCCCCCTCAAAAAGGCCAACCAAAAGTTGTTGAAATTGTTCTAGTCGGTCCAGCCCGTTAAAGGCACGAATATGTGGAATATCAACACCTTCGTCTCGGCAAATTTGTTCCATTTCTCTCACCAACTCCCTAACCCCTTGCGGATTGGGCGGTTTGGCGACCATCATGCTTAGGCTTTCATAAATCACCCGTTTGAGGTAGGCTTCCAAGACCGAGGGGTTACCCAAGAGCTTTTGAGGGGTTTTTATTTGCGGCTCAATTCCTGGTTTGGCCTTAGTGGGTGCGGCCAGACCACGCTTAGCGAAAGAGGCTTGGCGGTTATTGGGCCAAAGATTATACCCGGTTTGGTCCGAACCCAAGGAGTTTGGCCCCAAATTAGCTTGTTTAGAAATAGGGGGTTGACCTCGCTTGACAAAGGGGCTCTGGGGGTTGGACTGGTTATAATACAGACCTTCTCCGGTCTCCAATGCCAGTACAGCCTTTTTGGCTGCCTGCTCCAACATCGCTACCGAATGTTTGATTCGTTTGGAATACATGCCTAGAATCTTAGCCCTTTTAATATTGTTAGCCTTTGCCCCTAGTTTGGTGATTGGCTCGACCGAGGTCAATCAATCGGTTGAGCAATATCAAGCCCAAAACTATAGCGCCGCCCTGGCCAGCTTAGGTACCCAAGACGCAGATTCAAACCCGACCGAGCTTTACCTCTATTTTAAAACCCAGCAAAAACTTGGGGATCAAACCAAATCCCTGAACGCGCTGCGCCAGATGAACCAGCAATTTAAGGGTCCCCTTCGCCAAGTGGTACTTTGGGAACGGATGGAATTTTACGCCCTAAACAAAGACAGCCAGTCTCTTTTAGACATAGCTGTTGGATTTCCAAAGGACATTAAAAATCCATTTTTGATCAATCGGTTGGCTCTGCTTTTAAGCCGGGGTTTTAAGAACATTCCCCCTTCGGACGCCTTAAAAACCAAGCTTGAATCCATTTTCGAGCGCTTCGAAGACCTCCAAAGTAACAGTGCCTTTTTGCAGCTTTACTTAAGCACGTTATCACCGACTGACCCAAAAAACAATTGGGCCTTGATAAAGTTGTTCGAGACTGCCGATTACACCAAGTTGGATTTAAACCTTAAAAAGCGGTTCGACTTCATCCGCGGGACTATGATCCGCTATAAGGACACCATAGCCCGCCACTTCCAAGCCCAATACCGTTTCCGCAACTACACCTACCTTCGCGAAGCGGTGCCTCTTTATCTGCGCTATTACAAAGAGGGGGACCGGCCTACCTTCCTGACCCTACGCGACCTCTATTTTGACAGCTATTTTTCTGCTCGCAAGTATTCGGAAGGTTTGCAAAAAATCAGCGATCCCGCATCGGCCTTGCTCTTTGATTTTTCAGAAGGTGAGCTTTCATTTTTAGCGGTTAAGTTCAATTTATCCTTGGGCCGAGAAATAGAAGCCTTGGCCGCAATAAAAGTGCTGGATAAAGCTGGTTACCAGGATTTGGTCCATCAGGCTCGTTTTAAGTTAGGAAGTTATTATTTTGGGCAAAGTTCCTGGAAAGAGGCATTCGAGCAACTTGCCTTGGTGGACACGAAGGGGTTTAAAACTGAGCAAGTTTCTGATTTGCAGTGGAAACTATTTTTAGTAAATCAACAGATTGGCCATCGGGCCAATCTGAAAAAGATTGCTGCTTGGGCGGAGCGATACTCGTTTAAAGACATCGAAGAGGGTGCGCGATTTTGCTACTGGGGATACAAGCTTGAACTTTATATAGAGGGGTCACTCCAAGACTGTTACCATCGGTATCCATTAACCTTTTATGGTTTAAAGGCCAGGAGCTTGGCTAATAACAACGGGCAATCTTTGCCTGGACATCCTGACCCTGAATTTCAATTTAAGCGCCGACCGCTTCAAGTAGAAGAGTCTGAATATTTTGAAATGCTACGGCTTTTATATGATCTTGACGAACAAAGGTTGGCGGATTCGATTGTTTTCGAAGAGGAAGCCAAGCTAAAAGACCTTACCTATTTTGACGAACTAAGGGGTTTATTAGCAGCGGCAGACCGCTTTTATCTATTACATCAGTTGGTTTCGCAGCACCAAGACCACCTATTAGGTGACACCTATTATGGCAACCACCATATTCTGCCCCTATTATACCCCCAAGCCTTCCAATCGCAGGTGACCAGGTATGCCGAAGAGGCCCGTGTTTCTGAGATGTTGGTTTACGCGGTGATGCGCGAGGAATCTCGGTTTAGGCCTTACGTCAAATCGTTTGCTGGTGCGATAGGCCTGCTCCAATTAATGCCCAAGACCGCTCGTTTTGTGGGCCGTAGTAAACGGATTCGGGTCAGCACTAGCCAACTAATCGACCCAGACCTCAATCTTAGACTAGGCACGATCTACCTAAATGATCTTTCAAAACGGTTTGAAGGCAATCTCTACTATACCTTAGCCGCTTATAACGGGGGCGCGAGTAATGTAAACCGGTGGAAATTAAAGCTTGAAGGCCCCGAAGACATGGATTTATTTGTGGAAATGATCAGCTTTAACGAAACCAAAAATTACGTGAAGCGGGTACTTAAATCTTACTACCTCTACCAAAGTATCTATGGGCCCCGCTAAACGCTGGCTGCTTTTGGGTTTGGTGTTTGCTGCCGCTTGCGGGCGGAGCGGTAATTTCCGCCCCGAGTCTCCCGACCAGGAGCTACAGGCCTGGAACCCCCAAACCATCTCGCAATCTTTATGGGTCCGCTGCCGTTTTGGCTGGAAGGGGCCTGACCAGTCCCAAAGTGGCGATGCCCAGATTTGGGCGGATCAAACCCGGGTGCGGGTCGAACTCTCGCATAGTTTGGCGGGCTTGGTGCTGTATTTGGAGCGAAGCCCCCAAGGGGTTTTACTCCAAGAGGGCACCACTGGGAAAAAAGAGCGTTTAAGCCTGGAAGAAGCCGGGGCACGGTTCCCTTTGATTGGGCTCGAACCTGCTCAAATCAAAGCCCTCTTTCTAGGCCGCCGGTTGGCCTCCCAGGACCCCACCAAACCCCAAACTGAACAGTTCCTCCAAAACGGGCAGGGGTTAAATTTGAGTTATCCCCATTGGTTCCAACTAAACGGACTGGAGATCCCCAAAGAAATTTTGGCTAAAACCGATGACCACCAACTCAAACTGGTGGTACTCGATCTGGAGCTAGGCCAAGGTGAAGCCTTAGGTCAGTGACGGCGTTTTAATACAAAGTCTGCCAGCGCCTGAAGGGGCTCTTGAGGCAGACCGGTTTTCGCCAGATAGGTCAAAGCTTCCTGGTACGCCTCTTCGGCCAAGCGGGCCGATTCTTCGAGTCCAAACAGACTGGGGTAGGTCAGCTTTTGGTTTTTCTGGTCGCTCCCCACGGGCTTTCCCAGCTTGGTTGGGTCGCCAGTTTCGTCTAAAATATCGTCTTGGATCTGAAAACAGCGGCCCAAGGCCTCACCAAAGTGGCAAATTGCGTCTCTTGCGTGATCATTCAACCCCGCTAAAATCGCCCCCATTTCCAAACTAGCAACGATCAGTTGGCCGGTTTTGTGGTGATGGATAAATTCTAGTAGTTCCTTACTCCCTCGACTTTGGGCGGCACCAATATCAGCCACCTGTCCGGCAACCATCCCAAAATTGCCCGCCTTTTTGGCTAAACAATGGATTGCCGCTAAAAGCCGCTCTGCTGGATAATCCTTGAGTCGTTCAGGGGCTGAAATCAGGTGGAAGGCTTCGCTTAAAAGAGCGTCGCCCGCCAAGAGGGCAATATCTTCACCAAATTTGATGTGGTTAGTGGGCTTACCCCGGCGGAGGTCGTCGTCGTCCATACAGGGGAGGTCGTCGTGGATTAGGGAATAACAATGGATAAACTCCACCGCCGCCGCAAAGGGAAGGGCGTTGTCAATCTCGCCCTGGCCCGCCTCAACCACACAAAGTAGCAAAATCGGCCTCAGTCGTTTGCCGCCAGCGAGCAGCGAATAACGCACCGATTCCTCTAAAATTGCTACTTCTGGAGCCAGATGGGGAAAGGCCCGTTCTAAGTAGGTCTCAAACCGGGTCAATAGACTTTGGTAATGGGGAGAAAAATTGGTCATAGTTATACTCGCTTGAAAACCAATACCCGGTCATGTCCGGCTAAATCTTTATGAGCAGCCAAGGTCTCAAAGACTTGGGGTTTTAAGTCCAAAATGGCCGATTTTTGATCATATCCCAATTCAAAGGCTAATAACCCGCCCCGATTTAAAAACCGCTCCCCCCAAGCAAACAGGCGGGGGTAAAACTCCAGCCCCTGCGCCCCTCCGTCTAAGGCTTCCATGGGTTCAAAAAGCCGGACCTCAGGTTCGAGGGTTTGAATCACTTCGGGCGCGATATAGGGTGGGTTCGAAAAAATTACGTCCAACGGCCCCTCGGCCTGATCCAAGCCATCGGTCAAACAGACTCTGACCTGACTGCCTTGTTTTTCCAATTCCTCAAGGTAGGTGTCAACATTGCTTTTTGCACAGGCAAATGCAATTGGGCTAATCTCGGCAGCCCAAATATTGCTTAAAGGGCGTTCTAAAGCCAGGGCTATTGCCAAAGCGCCAGTGCCAGTGCCCAACTCGGCCATTTTAAGGGGGCCTTCCTTGGGCAAATGTTCTAGCAAGGCCTCGACCAAGGTTTCACTGTCAGGACGCGGGCAGAGCACCCCAGGGACTATATTCAATTCCAAGGTCCAAAAATGGGCCTTGCCTAAGATATAAGGCAAAGGCTCCCGCTCTAGGCGGCGGCGCACCAGTTCGCGGACCTGGGCGCGTTCTTCTTCACTTAAGATTTGATCGTGATTCAGATAGATATTCAAGCGATCAATCCCCAACCCCTTGGCTACCAACCATTCCGCCTCTAGGCGGGGGTTGGTTGACATCTTCCGACGCTCTAATTCCCCCCTGATCCAAGCGACCAATTTTGGCGGTGTCCAAGCTTCCATTGGGTTATTTTGAAGTTGGGCATGATTGCCCCAAATACCTAAAAGGTTTTTATCTAAGTAGTAGTCGGGCGTAGGCCAAAGCTTCCAGGAGGTTGCCTTCCTTGGCAAGCCCTTTACCGGCAATGTCAAAAGCAGTCCCGTGATCTGGGCTGCAACGCACAAAGGGCAGCCCCACGGTGACGTTAACCCCCCGGTCAAAGGCTACCAGCTTGCCTGGGATATGTCCTTGATCATGGTACATAGCCACAATTAGGTCGTACTGACCTTTAAATCCCTGAATAAAAACTACATCCCCCGGAATGGGCCCTTTGCAATCCCAGCCTAAGGCTTGAGCTTGAGCGAGGGCGGGATTGATTATTTCGATTTCTTCCCGACCAAAAATGCCCGCCTCGCCTGCGTGAGGGTTAAGGCCGCAAACAGCGATTCGAGGGTTTTCGATTCCTAATGCGATTAAATGATTGCGCCCAATCTGGATGGTTGAAAAAACCCGTTCTTGGGTTATCTTCTTACAAGCCTCGGCCAAAGCCATATGGGCGGTAACGTGAATAATCCGCAATTCCTTGGTCGAGAAGGTCATCCGGTAGTCTTTGGTGCCTGTTAATTCGGCCAAAAGCCCAGTGTGTCCATCGAAGGGATGACCAGCTAAATGAAGCGATTCCTTGCAGATCGGCGCGGTCACCAACGCCTTTACTCGCCCTGCTTGGGCCAATTTAACCGCTTCAACTATACAACAAAAGGCCAACTCTCCCGCCCCTTGGTGGGGCTGCCCCATTACAAAATTCTTTTTATCCAACTCAAACCGATCGAGTACATAAATGGCTGAATCGTTGGTTTGAGGCAGGTCTTCGGGTTCGTTTAGGTAGCGTAGATCAACCTTGAGACCCAGTTGGTAAGCCAAGTCCGACAGCACCTGCCCCCCTCCGATCACCACCACCCCCGGCACCCCCGGCAAAGCTTTGAGAATAGTTTCAGGTCCAATTCCGGCAGCGTCGCCTAAAGTTACGGCAATGGGGGGGCTGGCAATCGAGGCAGAGAAGGGCATTAGAGGTCCGCAAAGGTTTTGTAATCTTTTAACTAGGCTTAGTCTGCACGACCAACATAAACTAGCTAGCGTTCCAGATCATCGACAAGGCTTTTTTACTGTACCTATTGGCCCCAATCCGATAAAAATTATGCGATTGCTTTGGAGGGAGTAAAAAAAGCCCTCGCCGTTGCTTTCACCAAACTACCTCTTAATAGGTTAAGATGATTCGTTTTCAATCCGATCAAGAACGCCTAATCTGCATTCCCGAGCAAGAGATTATCGCTTCGAACGTGCCAACTATGCGCGAAAGCTTAATCGAAAAATTAGATGCAGATTCAGACTGGAAAGAACTAATTTTCGATTGCCACCAGGTAGAGACCCTGGATTCTATAGGCATTAACCTAATTGTGGGGCTTTTTAAAAAAACCAAGGCGACCTCCAAAGGGTTTAAGGTAATCGGCTGTAATTCATCGATAATAAAAGTTTTACAACTCTTTAGATTAGACGAGCAGTTTACGGTGGAGGCCCTATGATGAACGACGACGATATGTTATTGGGCTTCCTTGAAGAAGCAAAAGAGCATATGTCCACCATCGAGCCGGATCTCTTGATCCTAGAGTCCGAACCCTCGGATATGGACACGATCAACCGATTGTTTCGCAGCGTCCACTCTATCAAGGGTGGAGCAGGCTTTTTTGGTTTGGAATCCCTCTCGGGCATGGCCCATGTGATGGAAAACCTGATGAGCCGTGCGCGTAACGGCCAGATTGTGATGGGTCGTGGTCACATTGACGGCTTGCTTTCCGGCTTGGACAAACTCAACCAGATGGTCGATGACGTCCAAAACTCCAACAAGGTCGATTGCACCCAAGAAAAACAATTAATCGAATCTTTGCTTGAAGTTTCAGGCAATCAAGCTGCGCCCGAGCCCCCTAAGCCCGCAACATCCAAAGCCGCTGCACCCGCTAAACCGCCAGCCCCAAAGCCTGAAGCTGTTGCTGCTGCCGAACCGGCTGAGCCTGCGGCAGAGTCCGTTAAAAAAACAGAGTTTTTGATCCCCAAAAATGAGATCGAACTGGCTCAACAAAACGGGATGAACCTCTATGTGGTGAGTGTCTTCCTCAACCAGGACATCATGTCCAAAGGCAAGACCCCTTATCAATTTATCTGCGATTTAGAAGAGTTAGGACGCTTTGTAGATTCCTATCTGGACGTGGACGATGCCGAGGCTTTAGGCGAAGGCGAAGCAGATGAGGATCTGCGTTTTATTTTTGTATTTGCTTCGATCATGGAGCCGGCGATTGCCGCTGAAGGGTTAGCGATTACCGAATCACAAATCCGTTATCTCAAACCCGAAGAAATCGCTGATGGCAAGTTAGCCATCAATTTACCTGCTGGTCCGGCAAAACCCGCAACCAAACCTGCCGCCGCGAAGCCGACTCCCAAAGCGGCTCCTGTTGCTGCGCCCGAACCCGAACCTGATCCAGAACCCGACGAAGAGCAGGAAGAAGCGGCCTCTGCCAGCCTACCCACCCTCAAGGCGGGGCCCCCAGCGGTGGCTTCGGCCAAGGGGATGGACAATAAAAAACTCAAAGGCGACGAGTCGATCCGGGTTGGGGTGGCTAAATTAAACAAACTGGTCGATTTAGCTGGCGAATTGGTTTTAGTCCGTAACCAACTCTTGCAAACCGGAGAAAAGGAAGCGAAGCGGACTCCTGGGTTGATGACCATTTTGCAAAGCCTGAACATGGTTACTACCGAGTTGCAAGAAGAGATTCTTAACACCCGGATGCAAGCGGTACAAACCGTTTTCGGCAAGTTCCCCCGCTTAGTACGCGAACTAGGTCGAAGCCTAGGTAAAGACATTAATTTGGTCACCGAAGGGGACGAAGTTGAATTGGATAAAACCGTACTAGAGGCCCTTTCAGACCCCTTGACCCACATGATCCGCAACACCGCCGACCACGGGATCGAGCTGCCGGCGGTACGCAAAAAAGCGGGCAAACCCCCTCAAGGCAAGTTGCTGCTCAAGGCCTACCACGAGTCGGGCCAAGTGATTATTGAGATCAAAGACGATGGCGGCGGGATTGACCCTGACAAAATCGCGGCCGCAGTCCACAAAAAAGGACTGATGACCGAAGAGGAACTGGCCGCGCTTTCAGAGCGAGAAAAGGCCAACCTGATTTTTTTGCCAGGGTTCTCGACTGCGACCACGGTTTCGAGTGTGTCAGGCCGAGGAGTAGGGATGGACGTGGTACGCAGCAACATCGAGCAAATCGGTGGCTCTGTGCGCCTTGATTCAGTTGTGGGTCAAGGCACTACGATCAAGCTGACCCTGCCTTTGACCATGGCAATTGTTAGCTGTTTGATTGTCCAGTCCGAAGGCCAAAGGTTTGCGATTCCCCAAGTGAACCTAGAAGAATTGGTTATGCTTAAACCTGAAGATTACCAAGAAATGTTGGGTTATGTGCAAGACCGTGAAGTTCTTAAACTTCGGGGGGATTTGCTCCCCTTGATATCCTTGGCCGAAGGGTTGGGTATCGAGGAATCGGTCGGGCACAAGGCTTACCGAGCTTATTTGCGAAAACTCAACAACCGCAAAGTCGTTCGCCAAGGTCGTAGCCATTTAGAAACCGAAGAGGACCAGTCGATTTATTACAATACCAGTGTTGAGGGCGCCGAGACCAAACGCAAAGAAGCGGTGCGCGTATTGATTATTTCGGTTGGGATCAACAAGGTTGGGGTGGTAGTTGACGCTATTGTGGGCTCCGAAGAGATTGTGGTTAAGCCCATGCCTGAATACCTCAAACATTTGAGCTTTTTCTCAGGCGCAACGATTTTAGGTGATGGTACGGTGGCCATGATTATTGACACCTTGGGTTTTGTCCAAAAAAACCAATTGAGTCTAACCGAGGGAAAAAGCCGGAACAAGTCCTTAGAGTTAGTCAAGAAGTCGGTCGAAGAAGCGCAGTCGCTTTTGATTTTCGACAATGGCACCGACGAACAGTTCGCCATTACCATCCCCTTGATTCAACGAGTGGACGAGATTGACCTTAAGCGAATTCAAGTGGTTGGTGGCAAGGATTACCTCGAATACCGGGGCGAGCAGATGAGGATTTTGCATCTTTCTGATTATCTGACCGTACAAAAACCCGCAAATCGCGGCGAAAAGGCCAACATTATTATCCCCAAGGAAACACATATGCCGGTGGGTATTATGATCAACCAAGTGGTGGATACCAAAACCATGTTGATCGACATTGCCGAAGGGGCCATTCATGGGCCAGGGATCTTAGGTAGCACCCTGATCGATGGAAAAATCACTTTAATTTTAGACCTCTACTCGATCCTAGAACAGGGCGAGCCCGATGCACTTCACCGGGTCCACTTTAGGGAGGACCAGACCAAAACCTCCAAAATTTTAGTGATCGAAGACACCCCTCTTTTCCAAACCATCGTCCGCGAATATTTGACCAGCGTGGGCTTCGTGGTGGATGTCGAGGAAAACGGCAAGGTCGGCCTAGAAGCGATTGAGCGGGGTGACTACGATGTGGTCCTATGCGATATTGAGATGCCGGTGATGGACGGGTTTGACGTTATCCGCGCGCTTAGAGCCGATCCTAAATACAATGACCTACCGGTTATCGCCTTAACCAGCTTAGACGACGAAAAACTGATTGCCGAAGGCAAAAAGGCAGGGTTTAACGAATGGATGATCAAGCTGGACAAAGAAAAAATGCTCCAGACTGTTAATCGATTTATCCAATGATAGGGAGGCACAATGCCACAGGTGGCCACGTTTCATATTGGTGACGAAATTTTTGGTGTCGATATTCTCTATACCAAAGAGATCGGTAAGATCCAGGAGATCACAGATGTTCCCATGTCGCCAGAATTTATTTTGGGGCTGATGAACTTGCGAGGGCAGGTGGTCACGGTTATGGACCCTGGGGTCTTTTTAAATCAAAAATCTTCAGCTGACCCCGCAGACCGGCGGTTGATTATTTTAAAAAACCAGGGTGAGTTAGAAGACCTATACAAAAATGACCTGATCGGCGAGGTCCATATGTCCAAAGACACCTTGGCCATTGTGATTGACCGAATTGGCGATGTAATCGAGATCGAACCCGAAGACATACGACCGGCTCCACCCAATCTCTCGATTAACAAAAAGGATTTTGTCTCTGGGATTATTCAGCAGGGCAAAAAGCTGATCATTGTTTTAGAGATGAGCAATCTTGCTAAGATGTGTATTCCATCTGACGACAGCGTTCATTAACCTATTATTAATTTAGATCATGGCCAGTAACGTCAAAATTATGGTGGTTGACGACACCATTACCTATCGCCAGATCATGTCTAAGGTTGTGGAGATGGTCCCAGGTACCGAGTTGGTCACAAGCGCCGCCTCGGGCCGAGCTGCCTTAATGAAAATCCCTTCGACCAAGCCAGACCTGATTTTCTTAGATGTGATGATGCCCGATCTGGACGGGATCCAAACATTGCGGCTGATTAAACAGGATTTCCCGAATATCCATGTAGTAATGGTCTCGGGGATTGATAAAGAAATGGCCCAAGCGACCCTGGATTCGCTGGCGGCAGGAGCGCTCACCTTTGTGGCTAAGCCCCAAGGCGGGGCGATGGAAGAAAGCCTCAAACAATTGGTTGAAGCGCTGACTCCCCTGGTGGATCTAGTGCGGGAGATGGTTTATGGCGAAACCAAAGAAACACTCAGAGTAACGGCCCCTCTCAAACCCGTCCTAAGCCCTGATAAAGGGGTGGGTAGGGCAATTGATTTAATTCTGATTGGCATATCCACAGGAGGCCCTAACGCCTTAAACGCCCTGTTTGGCTCGATCAAAAGCAAATTTCCTTGCCCGGTTTTGATTGTTCAACATATGCCCCCTATGTTTACCGCTAGCTTGGCAGAACGGTTGGATCAAATCAGCCCGATGTCCATTAAAGAAGCCCAAGAGGGGGACCGATTGCACCCAGGCGAGGTGTATATTGCTCCTGGCGGGATACATATGACGATAAACAAGGCGGCTGGCGGATTTCGCATCGCCTTAAACGATGGCCCCCCGGTTAATCACTGCAAACCTGCGGTTGACGTTTTATTTGAATCCGTAGCTGGCCTGGACGGGGTCCATGCGCTTTCAGTAGTGATGACGGGAATGGGTCGAGATGGCACCGAAGGGGTCAAATTGCTAAAACAACGAGGTACCTATTGTTTGATCCAAGATCAAGCGACCTCTGTGGTTTGGGGTATGCCTGGCAGTGTTAGCGAAGCGGGGATTGCCGACGAGGTCTTGCCTTTAGAGAAAATAGGGGATCGTCTGGTCCAGCTGGCCAATCAATACCGCTAAAGGGTTCATGAACGCTATTAAACCCTTATCACAAAAAGAATTTTTAAAGATACGGGACCTCCTGGTCAGTGTTTGCGGGATCGAGCTTAAGCCGGACCAAGACTACCTTGTCGAGACCCGCTTGACTGAATTGGCCATAGAGATTGGGGCCGCTGACTTTAGCGAGTTTCACCGAGCGATTATTGCTGAGCCTGAACTCCTGCCAAGAGTTGTGGACCTGATGACCACCAACGAAACCCTTTGGTTTCGCGACGATTCCTGCTGGAACACCTTGCGCGAGGTATTATTGCCCAAGTTTTTTAAACAACTTGAAGCTGGGCAACCTAAAATCAGGGTCTGGTCTGCTGCCAGTTCAACAGGGCAAGAGGGTTACAGTTTGGCCATGTTGATCCAAGAAGAATGTGAGAAACTGGCCGTACCCTCGCTAGCAGAACGATTTGAAATCCTCGGCACCGATATTTCGACAGCAGCCATCTTTTTAGGCCGCGCCGCCCGCTACGACAGCTTTACTATCAGCCGCGGACTTTCCCAAGAGCGCAGGGACCGTTTTTTTGAATCCCAAGGCGGAACCTTTCAACTTAAACAGTCAATTCGTGATAGAGTTGAGTTTAAACATTTTAACTTAATGGACAATTTTTCTCCCTTAGGTATCTTTGACTTGGTGTTTTGCCGAAATGTGGCCATTTATTTCGCTAAAGATTTCAAAGAACAACTTTTTGAAAAAATCGCCAAACAGCTTTGCCCTGGCGGGATTATGCTTTTAGGGGCCACTGAATCTTTGTTTTCATTAAACGCGCCCTTTGCCAACCGTTCGCATGGTAATGGCTTGTATTACGAAGTGATCAAAAAGGGATAATATGAAAACCATCTTGATCATTGATGATAGCTCGTCTTTAAGGCGAATCGTTCACGAAGCCTTGAACATTTTACAGTTTAATATCTTAGAAGCCGGAAATGCCGAAGAGGCCATGGCGGTGCTTAAGGTAACCTCGGTGGACCTGTTAATCCTCGACTGGCATATGCCCGGCATGGATGGTTTCGATCTATTTTTAAGCTTACGAGACAATCCGCAATATACTAACATCCCAGTAATTATGTTAACTGCCGAGGACCGAAAGGACTCGATGTTAAAAGCCATTCGCGCCGGGATACGGCACTATCTGACCAAACCGTTCACCCACGAAGACCTTTTAGCCCGGGTGGTCCAGGTTTTAAAATTGGACCTTTCTTAAACTAGCCGATGAAGCTAGCGCTCTTAGCCAAAAAAAACGACCTAGCAGAGGTCCCCGCCAAACTGGCAGATTGGGGCTTCGAGGTTGAGCTTTTTGAAGACGGCGATACTCTTTTAGACTGGGCCGGGTCCAACCCTGACCTAGAACTTGTCTTAATCAAGGGCGTGGTTGGACCAGAGATTGAAAACTGTATTCTCCGGCTTCGCCAATTCCCATATTATCTCTACCTACTCTATATAGAGACTAGCCCCAGCCAGACCCCTCCCCAGTTATTCAAAGCTGGTTTAGATGAGGTGGTTAAATGCCAAGATATCTTAAAACTTCGACTCTTGGCACTTGAGCGTTTCTTCAAGCAGCACCGCACCCGTACCTTTCGCAAGCCCAGACCCGAAGGCTTTCGTCCCGAGGTTTTAAACCTCAACAAGGGACTGGGTTACGCCCAAAAGGACCGAGTTTTTTACCAAGAATTGTTAACCCAATTGGTAATCCTTGGTTCTCAATTACTAAAGTCGCCTGAGGGTGGATTAAGGCCTTGGGAGACCTTTGGCCAACAAGCAGGCCACCTGGGAGCCCATGAACTAGAGGATTGGGTTGATCGGTTTTTTGGGCTCAAACGGCGCCGAATGCAAGTGGATGACCGGGAATATAAGGAACTTCTAGATCTATATCCAGGCCTCCTAGGCCGGTTATCAATGGCCCTCGCTGAATTAACCAAGGCCAATTTTTTTACCCCTTTGCAGCAACCTGTTATCGGAAGCACCGAGGGAATCAAAGTTTTAATTGTCGAAGACCTGCCTCACAACCGACTCTTATTGAAGCAGATGTTAAAACGGCTCAATGCAAATTGTGTAGAGGCTTGTGATGGACAGGCGGCGGTCGAGCGTTTTAAGGAGGATTCCTTTGATCTGGTGGTGATGGACATAAACATGCCCATCATGGACGGCTTCGAAGCGACCCGAAGAATTAGGCAATTTGAAGAAGAAAACCAACAAACACGCACCCCGATTTTGGCTCTGACTGCCTTAGCAATGCGAGGTGATAGAGAGTTGTGTTTAGCGGCAGGTTGCGATAACTACCTCCCCAAACCAATCGACGTGATCAATTTGTTCCAATTGGTCGGCGAACTGACCCAAACTGAGTCGGAACCCAAGCAAGCCTCCACCAAAACCTTTTCTTTGGGTATTTACACCCAAAATCAGGTTTACCGTTTTCTCTTAGAAAAGATCATTAACGAATTAGATTTAAGCTGCCAGTTTTTAGAGGGGGAGAAAGTCTTGCTCGAAGCGGTGGAAAAAAGTCAGTTTAATTTGATTTTGATCGACCTGGAGACCGATTGGCGGCTGACCTATTTGATAAGGGACCAATATCCCACCCAAGCACTAACCCTTATAGGCACCCTTTGTGGTGCCGAAGAGATTTGGCTTGCGCGTTTTGAGCGTTATATCGCCTATCCCTTTGACCGACAAAAAATTGCAGAGGTTGTTGAGCATCACAGCAAACAATTACAACAGCAACGAAATTTCGAGGAGATGATTGATGACTTTAACAGTCTGCGCTCTTTAAAAAGTCAGGTCAGCGTTGAGGATTCAATGGCTGCCTCTGGCGACCAGTTGGCAGTTTGGCAAAAGTCGATTCGCAAGATTGGCGGCGACCTAGTTTTAAGCCAGCATTTTAGCCTACACGGGCGTTACGGATTAATCCTGGCCGATGTCTCGGGACATGATGTTAAATCTGGTTACACAGCCAGTTGGTTTGCTGGGTTAGTCAAAGGGGTCTGGCGGTCCCACTCGCATCCGTTTGATTTATTGGTTTATCTCAACAAACTCTTTGAAACCCCGCAGTTTGAGGAGGACAAACGCTACATTTGCGCTCTAGTGCTCCTTTGGGATCCCTTGACCAGGGTCTTGCATTGGGCCAACTCGGGTATTCCTGACGGGCTTTTAATCAAACCAGATGGCACCCGCCAGTCCCTGAATTGGCGTGGGATTCCAATAGGGATGTTTCCTGAATTAGAAATGTTTGACCAAGGCAAGATCGACCTGGAGCCGGGCAGTTCCTTGATTTTGGCGACCGACGGGGTTTTAGAGGCGGTGCCCAACGACTTGATTGGCCAATTAAGCCTTAAAGGGGATAGCCCAGTAGAAATGTTAGAGGGGATCGTGGACTTTGTGACCCGCTCGATGGAGATCAAAGACGATTTAACCTTGGCGGTATTTAAGGCCAAACCCTTAGAAGCAAGGAAAGGCTACCATCACCTCATGCCCTGCAATCTGGACCAAACCCAGATTGAGGTTGCACAAATCAAGGCGTACTTGGATCAAAATTCGGCTCTTAATTTCGATTGGCCCATGACCTCGGTAGCAATCAAGGAAGCCCTGATGAACGCGGTCGAACATGGCAACAAAAATGCGGAACATCTCCCGGTTTGGGTGGATGCATGGGTCGAAAATAACCGCCTAAATCTTTTAGTCTCGGATCAGGGCCCGGGCTTTGATCTGTCTGTAGAAAAAAAACGCATAGAAAAAGAAGGCCCCTTACGGATCCAAGGTCGGGGTATTCAACTAATGGAAAACATCGCCAAAGAAGTTGAGTTTTTTGGTTCAAGTTGTCGGATGATTTTTGAATCAGTAGATTTAAAATAAAATCTTTGTTACACTCAACCTGTTGTTCATGCATGCATCCCAAAGGGTTTGATGAAAATATTGATTGTTGATGACGACGAGATCAACCGCAAGTTGCTCCTTGCCTTGGTTAAACCCTTTGGGGCTATTGAGTTAGCCGAAGACGGGCAGATTGGACTTAACCAGTTTAATCTGGCATGGGACAAAGGGGAGCCTTACGAGGTGATCTTTTTAGATATTATGATGCCCCAGATGAACGGCCACGACTGTCTGGCTGCGCTGCGAAAATCTGAGACCGTCCGCGGGCTTAATAAGGGAGAGGGGGCCAAGGTCGTGATGGTGACCGCCTTGGGTGACGCTCACAATGTAATGAGCGCCTTTTCGGCTGGGGCTGAGTATTACTTGGTCAAACCCATCCAACAACGCAAACTTTCTGAGCTGATGCAAGAGATGGGTTATCACGCCCAAAGTTAGTCTATAAACAGGTAAAATCCCGGTCTGCCAAAAGCCGCGCCTCGCCCAATTCGCCCAAGTCACTAAGCTCTCGCATGATAGACAGGCCTTGCTGCCGTTGGGCTAGGCTTAGAGGGACATAGGGCAGCCTAAAGACCGGAGCCGCCATCCCTAACATCGCCGTCGCCGTGTTCAGCGCAATCGGGTTGGGTTCGCAAAACAGCCAGCTAAAAAAGGGCTGGAGCCGCTGATTAAGCGCCTCATCTGGCTTTGTCATTAAACGCTTCATCGTCTTAGGCAGCAGATTACTGGCTACCGAAATCACCCCATGGCTTTTAGCTTGGTGCCGATCGGTAAAGGCTTGGTCGTCGTTACCTGACCAACAAGAAATCCCAAGCTTCTCATATTGCGCTATCCGCTCGGTCCCGGCGCATTCTTTGATACCCAGTAGATTGGGATGGTTAGCCAGTTCCTTGATCAATTCTGGATTTAGGTCTTGCCCAGTACGTCCTGGCACGTTGTAAATCACGGCAGGGCCTAGCTCTAGCACCTTTCCGAAATGATTTCTTAATCCAGAGAGCGAGGTTTTGCCATAGTAGGGATTGATCTGGAGGGCTGCGTCCATACCCACCGCAAATCCTTGGCTGGTCGCTTTAACCGCCTCGCGGGTGTTGTTGCTGCCCGTGTTGCCCACCACTAAAAGCCGATTACCAAAGCGGTGGACCGTATGAGCGATTAGCATAATATGCTCATCCCATCCCATTAAATGGCCTTCGCCAGTGGTGCCCCCGACTATCAGTCCATCAATGCCACCCTCGATCTGCCGCTCCACCAATCGGTCGTAAGCGGCTAAATCAAACTTTCCGTCCGCCAAATAGGGCGTTTTAATGGCGGTTAATGTGGCCGCTTGACGAAATTCTTTCATGCCGGTCCTTGTCGAAAAGTTTGCGCGGTCCTATGCTGTGACCTAAGCCAGAATCATTCCACCCTGCCTCAAATCTGTCCAGGCCCGTTAAGTGTGCATATGAATCAACAATCAATCTTTGTACTCGACACCAACGTCCTTTTGGGAGACCCAGACGCGCTCTTTGATTATCCAGGCGCAAAGCTGATCTTGCCCCTCTCGGTTTTAGACGAGATGGACCAGTTTAAAAAGGAATACAACGAACGAGGCCGCAACGCCCGTGTGTTGGCGCAATATCTGGACAAAATCCGCTTAGAGGGCAGTCTGACCCAAGGGGTCACCTTGGAAAACGGGTCGGTATTGTTAGTTGATCTGGAAGAAGGCCTTAAACCCCAAGGGGGACTCAACCCACTTAAAGGCTCGAACCGGGTGCTATTGGCGACGGCGGCGATTCAGAAACGTCTAGGCCGACCCGTCACCTTGGTGACCAACGATCTCAATCTTCGAGTCCGGGCCTCGGCCCTGGGGGTGGAGGTCAAAAGCCACGACGAACAAGGGCGGCAACGAATCGACCTCTACCAGGGAATGTTAAAACTGGAACCGAATGAGCAGCAGGCCCACCAGTTGGAGAAATTAGGGTATATCGAAAAGGAACATATCCGCTGTTTTCCCAATCAAAATTTAGTCATAGAGCGCCATGGGGTTCCCGAACTTTACCGCTACCATGAAAACAAAGGCCGCCTAAAAAGGGTCAAACCGCTCGACCGTGGGGTTTATGGGCTTTATCCAAAAAACCAAGAACAGATTGCTGCCCTAGACCTACTTCTTGATGAAGAGGTTCATATAGTCACCTTAGCAGGCAAAGCGGGAACGGGCAAAACCCTGCTGGCTCTGGCAGCGGCGATGGAACTATTAATCAAAGGGGGCAAATACCAAAAGATCTTGGTTTCGCGCCCAATCTTTCCTATGGGAAGAGACATGGGTTATCTACCGGGGGATATAGAAGAAAAACTGGCCCCCTGGATGCAACCGATAATGGATAACCTAGAGTACCTTTCTGGCCTGCAACCGAGCGGTGCCAAAGCCCGAGGGCATGAGGGGTTATTAGAAAAGGGTCTGATCGAATTGGAACCTTTGACCTATATTAGGGGTCGCAGTATCCCTGACCGGATCATGATTGTTGATGAGGCCCAGAACCTCACACCCCACGAACTCAAAACCATTGTCACCCGCACTGGAGAAGGCACCAAACTAATATTAACCGGAGACCCTTACCAAGTGGACAACCCCTACCTAGACCCCAACTCCAACGGGCTCACCTATTTAATCGAGCGTTTTCAAGCGCAAGCTATAGCCGGGCACGTCACCCTGCTCTCGGGGGTTCGTAGCCGCCTAGCCGAACTGGCGGCCAACCTACTCTAACCATAATGAAAAATAACAAAAGTAAACCGGCGAAAACAAAATCCGGTGGCCCGGCCAAAACGTCCCTAGACCCCAGGTTTCTGGCGGCCCAAGACCTAATCGTTTTTTTAAAAACGGCCCAGGTGCATTTTCGCGACGATCTTCCGCCTAAAAACCAGGGGCTTTACCGCTTATTATTAGCGCAAGCGGTGCGCCATAAAGACCGCTTGTTACACCTATCCTGCCAACTCACCGGACGCGAACTCTCCACTCTTGATCTGGAGGTCCAAGCAACGCTTATGTTAGGGCTAGTGCAGCTTGACCCAGAAACAGGGATCGACGAATGGGCCGCCATTAACGAGACCGTACAGTTAATGTTACGCTTCGATAAGCCTTTTCTAAAAGGGGTAATCAATGCTAGCTTGAGACGTTACCAGCGCGAGCAAAAAGCACTCGAAGCCCAGGTGCCGGGATTAGCCTTGCAGACCAGTCACCCGCTTTGGATGCTTGAGCGTTGGCAAAAGCGGTATGGCCAAAAGGCCGCAGAGCAAATCGCCCTGGCCAATAATCAATGGCCCTTAATGTGGTTGTTGCCTCGCCCAGATTTGGGCTGCGAGGGACTTTTAGCAGTGCTTAAAAAAGAGGGAATCGAAGCCACGCTCGAAGAGGGGGTGGTGGTGCGAGAACCAAAAGGACTGTTTGATACCCAGGCCTATAAGAAGGGTCTTTTTTTGGTGCAAGACCAGGCAGCCCAAGGGATTGTCCCCCTGATGGACGGCTTAAAAAAGGACCGGTTTTTAGACGCTTGCGCCGCTCCTGGCGGCAAACTAGTCCAGGCACTTTGGCGCTTTGGGGATGAAATCAAAGAGGTTTGGGCCGCAGAACCCAAAGCCGGGCGGATGCAACGTTTAGAGGAAAACCTTGGCCGATTGGGGCTAAAAGTTAATTTGGAAAAGAAGGAGGCCCAAAGGCTAGAGGGTGCTTGGGATTTGATTTTGGCCGATGTCCCCTGTAGCGCCACTGGGACCATTGGCAAACATCCCGAGATAAAATGGAATCGTAGCGCCGCTGGGTTTCTCCAGAATCAGCAGGGGCAATTAGAGATTTTAAACGCCTTGGCTAAAGGGCTTAAGCCCGGCGGGCACTTGCTTTATTCGACCTGTTCCTTAGAACCTGAAGAAAACGAAGGCACGGCTCAAGCTTTTTTGGCGGGGCAAGCTGGGTTTGTACAAGTGGCGTTACCAGGTGCCTCGGCGCCTTATCATATGACCCTACCCCAAAAGGGTAGCTCCGGTGCCTTTGCCGCCCTATTTAGGCGACAGGCTTAATCTTTTTTGTTAGCAGAAGCTTATGTTAAAAGTATCGCCCTCGTTACTCTCGGCCAATTGCGCCAAACTGGGACAAGAGGTCCTTGATGTCCATGCTGCCGGGGCCGATTGGCTGCATTTAGACGTGATGGACGGGATATTTGCTCCTAACATCACCTTTGGCCCTCCCGTCTTGGCCCATCTGCCTAAACCAGCGGGCCTGGAGTTTGACGCCCATTTAATGGTGCACCAGCCCGAGCGGATTATCGACTCCTTTTTGAAATTAAAGACCTTAGACTGGCTAACGGTTCACGCCGAATCGACCTTACATTTGCAACGGCTTTTAACCCAAATTCGCGAAGGAGGCAGCCGCCCGGGTGTTTCGCTAAATCCTAGTACCGCACCCGAAACCATTGAATGGGTCTTAGACGATGTAGATTTGGTCTTGGTGATGACCGTTAACCCCGGCTTTTCGGGGCAAAGCTTCCTACCCTCGATCTTACCCAAAATCGAGCGGATCAAGCAGTGGATCGTCAAACGGGGTCTGGACGTAATCATTGAGGTGGACGGCGGGGTTAGCCCTAAAAACGCTCGCCAACTGATTGACGCCGGGATGGACGCTTGTGTGGCCGGGTCAGCCGTTTTTGGCCAGCCTGACTATAAAAAAGCGGTAGAGGCTTTGAAAAATGCCTGAGTTCCGCATTGGGCAGGGGTATGACGTACACCGACTGGTTGCTGGGCGGAAGTTGATTATTGGCGGGGTCGAGATCGAGCATTCAACCGGGCTTTTGGGCCATTCAGATGCCGATGTTTTGGCCCACGCCATGATCGACGCTTTTTTGGGGGCTGCTGGATTAGGCGACATTGGTGGACTTTTTCCTGACACCGATCCTGCCTACGCGGGGGCTGACTCTATGGTTTTAATGCAGGCCGCTTGGGCCGAGGTACAGGCTCAAGGCTGGCGACTCATAAACCTCGACAGCACCATCCTGGCCCAAAAACCCAAGATGAAGCCCCATATCGAGGCGATGCGCAAGCGGCTGGCTGAAGTGCTGGGGGTAAAACCCACCCAAATTGGGGTTAAAGCCACCACCACCGAAGGTTTGGGTTTTGTGGGTGAAGAAAAAGGCATAGCTGCGCAAGCAGTCGCACTCTTAGAGAGATGAATAAATGAAAGAAATGGTCCCCCTGCTAATAAACTTAGTGAAAACTCCTTCTGAAACTGGGCGGGAACAGACCCTGTCCAAAATGATCTTCCACCGGCTCGAAACCCTTGCCCACTTTGAATGCCAGTTTATGGGCTTGTCCCAGGTTTACCAAACCAAGCGCAACCCCAACAAACCTACGCTTGGTTTTTTTGGGCATTTGGACACGGTTAAAAACCAACAAGACAAGGAGCCCTACATCGAGGGTGATCGTCTCTATGGTTGCGGCGCTTCGGATATGAAGGGTGGGCTGGCGGTGATGATCCGTCTGATGGAATCCTTTAAGGAGGGCAACTGTGATTACAACTTGGTGTTTGTGTATTATGACCGTGAAGAAGGGGCCTATTTAGACAACGGCTTAGAGCCGGTAATGGCGAAATGGGCAGACGAATTGCGACAAATTGATCTGGCCTTTGCCTTGGAACCCACCGATAACAAGGTTCAGATGGGTTGCATGGGCGGGATCCATGTGTTGGTTCATTTCCTAGGCAAGTCAGCCCACTCGGCCCGCCCCTGGCAAGGGGAAAACGCTCTGCACAAGGCTTGGCCCGTGCTCAAACGCTTGAGCGAATTAGAGCGGCAGGAAGTGGATTTTGGGGGACTGAAGTTTTACGAGGTGATCAACGCTACCCAAGCCAGCGCCATGAACCCGAGAAACTCCATCCCCGGAAAGTTTAGCCTTAATATTAATTACCGCTTTGCTCCAGGCAAGTCGATGGAAGAGGCCAAAGAGGAGTTGAGGGCTTTGATTGGGGAGGGGCCTGAACTAGACTTTGTTGATCAAGCCCCTTCGGCACCGGTTTTAGACAAAAACCCAATGTTTGACCGGTTCCAGGCACTCCACCACTTGGAAGTGGAATCTAAACAGGCCTGGACCGACATTGCCCGATTGGCCCATTACGGCATATCCGGCATAAATCTAGGCCCAGGTCGGACCGATCAAGCCCACCAAAAAAACGAATGGATTTCTTTAACCGACTTAGAAAAGGGTTTAAAACTATACAAACAATTTTTGTTCAAGTGACCAAAAAATCAAAGTAACATGCTGATATAAAATGATTATATTCGGCGACCTTTTCTTTTAGTGGTACTTGGTCTAGGATCAAAAATTTCGGTACCAACCAATTTCCCTCTTGACCTTGATGGCTAGCCCCAAGCTCGCCCCTGCGGCGGTCGAATTTTTCAATAGTTCCCAACTCTGGGCCAATCTGCACCCCCGTTTAACCAGTCGGCGGTTGTGGTTTAAGCTTATGTTATTGTTGGGGGTTAGTATCGTTATTGGCGGGCTTTTGAGCCCCAGGTTGGTTTTTCAACCGGTGATTTATTTAGAGGGTGACGTTATCCGAGGGAACGTGGTGATCCCTGAGGATATGCTTCTGCCTGACCGGGTCTCTACCGATCTAAAAGCCAATAAACTAGTGAGTGAATTGGGCGCGGTCTATGACTTTGACCCGCAACTCTTTGCTAACACCCTTTCTCGAATCGCCACCAGCTTTGATACCGCTAGAAAAGAGCGAGAACGCCTTGCCGATCTGGGCAAGATGGCCGCTAAAAAGCGGCACGACCTGGGCCTGCGGTTGTTTGTGTTACGCCAAGATATCCAAGAAACTGACAAAAAGCTCCTACTTTACACCCAGTTTTGGACCCTAACTAAAAAACGTCTGTCCGACCTTATTGTAGGGGAGAAGCTTAACGAAGCCGATTTTTTACGTAAAAGCAAACTCGACCAAGACCTGTTTACCATCGGCAACCTGATTAACGATCTCAAAGAAAAAAAATCTCGTTACCAAAACGACCTTAAGGCCTACCCCCAAACCACCGCCAGAGGGGAAAAGGAACTGGCTGACGATTTGGTTGAATTAGAGAAACAAAAACAGCTGTTAGTGCTTTCGTTTTTTAAAGCCCTAAACATCGAGTTTACCGATGCCGAGGCCCAATCGGCCTTGAGTTTTGATTTTAGCGACCCTTCTATCGACAAGGCTTTAATCGAGCTAATGACTGGCCTTCAAGACCGGCAGATCATTGCCAGCAAACATGAGTTGTCGAGTGTTGAGGGCAAGGTTGTCCTGCGTAACCTCTTAACCGGCGGAGACGAGCCCTTCCAAAACGTCGCTCAGTTCACCGGGATTGAGGAAGCCAAAGACCTCGCTCGCCAGCGGGGTTCAGAACTCTTTTTAGACGACGAAACCGGCAAAAAACGCAATTTTGTGATCCTCCTGGCTCAACGTTTATTGCGCCCAACGGTTACCCTAAACAAACAAGAATTCGAAAACCGCAAGGAAAAGCTGGTCCAAAACATGAGCCCTGTCTTTTTCTCGGTTAAAAAGGGGGAGGTGATCGCCCGCGCCGGGGACCGAGCCACAAGGCATCAGGTGGACTTGATCCAGAGCTACTTTGATGAGATGCAAAAGGCTGATAAACTACCCAAATTGCTGGGCATGTTTCTGATCGCCTTTTTCTCGCTGACCTTGATCTATTTTGTTCTCCAGCTCAAAGGCCGGGAGCAGTTTTCCTTTAAATCCTTGCTTTTGATGAGCTTGGTGATCGTGTTTACCCTCTTTTTAATCAAAGGGGGAATGATTGTCGCCGAAACGGTTTCCATGAGATACACCGAGATTGACCTAGAGGTCTTCCGCTATGTCTATCCTTCGGTGTTGTGTTCCATGCTGATTGGGATACTACTGGGTTTTGACGCGGCGATTCTGACCGGACTTTTGACCAGTCTGTTTGTTACTATGATGATCCAGGGCAACCTTTATTTCTTCTTTTACGCCATGATTGGCTCTTTGGTGGCCAGTCTGCCGATGACCAAGTTTGATAACCGGCACAGCTTACTGAACCATGGGCTCAAGGTTTCAGCGGTGAATTTGCCGGTATTAGTGATTTTGTTATTAATCGAAAAAAACGAAATCGGCGCTTGGTCGCTGCCTTTTTTTGCAGCAGGGGCCTTAAGTGGGGTGTTGGCTTCGGTGTTAGCTTCGGTTTTATTGCCACTGCTCGAAACCGCTTTTGACCTAACTACTAATCTGCGGCTTTTAGAGCTTTCTAATATGAACCATCCGGCGCTTAAAGGCCTTATCTTTAACGCACCAGGTACCTACCAGCACAGCATTGTGGTGGGCAATTTAGCCGAATCGGCCGCGTCTAAGATTGGGGCCAATCCTTTAATGGCCAGGGTTGGGGCCTATTATCATGATTTGGGCAAGGGCGACGAAAGCCACTACTTTATCGAGAATCAGCCCCAAAATAGCAAAAACATCCACGATGAGATGGACCCTTACGTTTCAGCGAAAAAAATTATTGGCCATTTGACCTTGGGAGAAGAGATTGCAGACCGGTTTAGATTGGGCCAACGGATCAAAGATATGATCCGCCAGCACCACGGCACCGGACTGGTTAAGTTTTTTTATAACAAGGCCTTAAGTGCGGCAGGTGAAACCGAGGTGGACGCCAATCAATTCCGCTACCCCGGCCCCAAACCCCAAAGCCTAGAGGCCGCCCTCTTGATGTTAGCCGATGCCGCCGAAGCCTCTACCCGTAGTATTATCACCCCCACGGAAGCCAAGGTCAAAGCTATGGTGGAGAAGGTCGGCTGGGCGATTTTGGAAGACGGCCAGCTGGACGAATCCGGCATGACCCTGGAGCATTTCCGGGCCACAATCGACTGTTTCTATCAGGTCCTTTGCTCCATCCACCACCACCGGATTCAGTATCCTGAAGAGGTGGGTTTGGTGACCAATCGAAGCCGAGTTACCTATTGAATCCGCTATTTACCCTGGATTGGGACGAAGGGGTCGAAGAGACGGATTGGGATTTTGCCCAATCTAAAGTCCCTAAAATGATGGAAGAGGCCGGGATTATTCGCGCGGTCCATCTGCAACTGGTCTCCACTGCTACAATCCACTCACTAAACTTACAGTACCGCGGACAAGACCAACCCACCGATATCCTTTCGTTTGGCTACGACGAAGACGACGAACCCCAGGGCGACTTGGTTTTGTGTTTGTCTGTCGCCCAGGCGCAAGCCAAGGAATATGGGCTTACTCTTGAGCAAGAGGTGTTAAGGCTTCTGGCCCATGGTTTGGTGCACCTCTTGGGGCATGACCACGAAACTGAGGCAGAAGAAGCACAGATGTTGGCACTTGAAAAGAAGCTCTTGCGCGCGATTGATTTAGAAGGTCTCTATCCTGACTGAGGGCAAGACTCAAATGCTAGCCCCAGGATCGGGTAATTCGATTATATGTTCTTCTGGGTCAAACTTCACCCCCTTATCTAGCCGACAAACCGCCCGCCTAGAAGGGTTGTGGATTAATAGCAGTCCCTCTTTCAAGTCCTGACGAAAAAGTCGGGCCAC
>MFNE01000046.1:0-22483 GCA_001783695.1 Candidatus Lambdaproteobacteria bacterium RIFOXYD2_FULL_50_16 | reverse complement strand
AATCAAGCGTTCAAAGGAATAGGCGGTCTTAGGCCGGGCGTGACTCACAACAAAATGCCGCCCCCGCGCTAAAAGAGGCAGACTCCGCTCAAACCGGTCCCACTGATCAAGAACAGTTTGTCCTAAATTTTGTAAAATCCAAGCCTTGCTCATCGCCCCTTCTAAGACAAACTTAGCAAAGGGGTGGTTCCCTCGACCCGTCTCGTCGGTGACGTTTTCGTGGTTACCTTTAAGAAAGTGGAAAAAGCCTGGAAAACGGCCTTTTAACTCCATCACCAGCACCATAGTATCCAGATTTTCGCCCATTTCTTGGTCCATATGCGGGCTGGCCTCGGTGAACTGGGTTTCAAATTCTTTAAAGGCTTCAAGCCAACGCCCCCGGCCTCGTAGCTCTGAATGCATCCCATCACCTAGGCAAACTAGCTGTAACTTCCCCTCTGCCAACCGGGCCTGAACACTGCCTTCCCCTGTGTTCCAAGCCAGGACCGCTTTTAAAAAATCGGCCCGCCCGTGGAGGTCGGGCACCACCAAACAGGGGACATCTTCTTTTAAGAGCAAAATCCCGCCAGGACGATTTTTTGAATCTCGTGGTCTTAACCAGCGGTCTTCGGCGTCCAGCACGGCTTGCACCTCACTTAACGCGGCTTGAATGCGGCGATGTTCCATTAGTTAAAGTTCCTTTAAAAGCTTCTCTAAAAGGCTTCCAATCAAGGGCAAAGATTGATTTAATCCGTGGTCGTCATCAGCTTCTGTTATCATCACCGGTCCCTCGGCTCGTTCGGCCAGGGCTCGAATCGCTTCGGGCGAGACAATTAAATCCCGTTTGGCGAGAACAATTATACAAGGCACCAGGGGGAGTCTAAGCCCTTTTAGTAATTGGGCCTCAGCCTCGGTAATCAAGTTCGGCTCTTTAAGCCCTACTGCCGGGGCCAAGAGTAAAAGCCCTTTGACCAAATTAGGTCGAATGTCCGCCAACTGCAACGCAGTCACCCCGCCCAATGAAGAACCAATCAACACCGCAGGCCGCCTAAGAAGGCTTTTTGCCAAGCCTAAGCGCTCCTCCAGGTCTGGGCTAAACAGAGGGATCAATATCTCTGGATATAAGCTCCGAAGATACTGTGATTTAATCCCTTGAGGACTGCCATTAAGGCCATGGAAAAAAAACAATTCTTGCATGTAACCTAAATAGCTTTAAAAAAAGGAAATGTAAACTTGAAGCCCTAGGGATTGCTGGTCAAATTGGCTTTAGGGGGGTAAAGTCGCCGCATGGATTGGATTGAAACAGCCTTAGAGAAACGGGCCCAAAAGGGGCAACTGCGTCGGTTGCGGGAGATCACTCCGGCGACGTCGCCTTGGATTGAGTTGGGCGGCAGAAGGTTGGTGAATTTTTCCTCTAATGATTATTTAGGCCTCTCTGCCCATCCTTTACTTATTCAACGAGGGCAAGAGTGGGCCGCAGCTTGGGGAGCCGGGGCTGGGGCCTCCCGATTGGTCACTGGCAACCATCCAGGTTATGGTTTGGTCGAAGCCAAGCTCTCGAGGCTCAAAGGCACTCAAGCAGCATTAGTGTTTAATTCAGGATTTCAGGCTAATGTCTCTATTTTGGCTGCATTGGCGCAAAAAAGCGACCTGATCTTGGCAGACCGGTTGATTCATAACAGCCTGCTACAAGGGGCACAGCTGAGTGGGGCCTGTCTAAAGCGGTTCCGACACAACGACCTAGACCACCTGGAATCCCTCTTAGCCGATACCAAAGGCCGCCGATTTATTTTAGCCGAAACCATCTATTCGATGGACGGCGATTCGCCCGATCTCAACCGCTTGGCCGACCTAGCCAAAAGGACAGGGGCTTTTTTGATCCTGGACGAAGCCCACGCCACCGGAGTCACTGGCCAAAACGGAAGGGGATTAGGCCAAGGGGCAGACTTGATTATGGGGACCTTCGGCAAAGGGCTGGGCAGTTTTGGGGCCTATCTGGCCGGAAGTCAGGCTTTGATGGACTATATGGTTAACTTCGCCTCTGGACTTATTTACACCACGGCCTTGCCGCCCTGGAATCTAGGGGCGATCGACGCGGCCTTAGACTTGCTGCCTGGGCTTGAACCAGAGCGTCAGCATTTGCAAAACATGGCAGAGCGGCTACGCCGCGGCCTCAAGAGCCAAGGTTGGGATTACCTCAACTCGACTAGTCAAATTGTGCCCATCTTGGTGGGCGAGGAAACCCGTTGTTTAAAACTGGCCGCCCATATCGAAGAATGTGGATTTTTGGCAATGGCCATCCGCCCGCCCACGGTCCCCCCTGGCCAAGCGAGGTTGCGGATTGCCCTATCGGCGAGTCACCAAGAGGAACAGATCGACGGCCTCTTAGCGGCTCTTGCCAAGTGGAAGGCGTAATGGAGGCGGTTTTTTTCCACGGTTGGGCGCTAGATCGGCATTTTTTTGATCCCTTGGCTAGCGCCCTGGGTTTTAAAGCCCATTTTTTTGACCGAGGTTATTTTGGCCCGCCCCAAAGGCCCAATAAACCAGTAGGCCCTTTTATATTGGTCACCCACAGTTTCGGGCTCCATTGGGTTCCCTTGACTTGGGTTAAAGAGGCGCAAGCCTTAGTGATTATTAACGGGTTTATCCAATTCCATCCTCAAGGGGATTTAGCGGCTATTTCCAAAAGAGGATTTAAAAATTTGCGTTTAGGACTTAGCTTGGACCCAGATCAAACCTTAAAGCGTTTTTACCAAAAAGTAACCAGCCCTGGCGAGGCCCCTTGGCCCTTTAAATCAATAACCGATTTAGACTTGGCTGAAAAAGATTTGGACCTATTGGGCTCTTCCCAATTTGAACTAGATCCTCTGCGAGTTCTAAAAAAATTATTGCTTTTTAGCGCCCTGGCCGATCAAATTGTTCTGCCTGAAAAGGCAGACCAGTTGGCCGAGGAGCTACCCCAAGCAAAACGGTTTGTTTACCCCGAAGCGGGCCACGACTTGGGCCACTTTATGGCCCCAAAAGTGGCCCAGAACATTTTGGAGGCCTTATGAGCCGCATTGCCGAAGCCTTTGGCCAGGCCGCCCTTCATTATGAAGAGTCGGCCCGCCTGCAACGTCAATCCTCCTTTCGTTTAGGTGAGTTGCTAGATCTTTGGGAGATCAAACCGCCCGAGGGCCCGATCTTGGAAATCGGCGCAGGCACCGGGTTAGTAAGTCGTCAATTAGCCGCCCGCTGGGCCCAGCGGGACCTAACCTTTACCGATATAGCGCCCGAAATGGTCGCCCAATGCCGCTTTAATATTGGGCACACCAATATTTTTGGATTTGCCACCCTAGACGCCTGCCGCCCCCTGCCCGGAGGTCCTTATGCGACGGTGGTTTGTGCCTTGTGTCTGCAATGGTTGCCCGAGCTTAAGCGAATTTTAAATCACTGGATTGAGTCCTTGGTCCCAGGTGGATATTTGATCCTCACCTTTCCTGGCGCTGGTAGTTTTAAACAGTGGCAAGAAGCCTGCGACGCCTTAGGTCTGCCCTTTTTAGCCAACCCTTTGCCTGATGGGGAGCGGATCCAGGCTTATTTTGAAAGTTTAGGGGGTACTTTTTTTTGGGAAGACCAAACCATTACCTTAGAGTACTCAAAAGCAGCTGATTTTTTCAAAGAACTTAAGTTGATTGGTGCGGCTACCTCATCGGCTGGGGAGCGGCTCAATCCGCCCGAGATGAAACGTCTCCTAGCCTATTTGGACCTCCAACCGATGCGAATGAGTCATCTGGTCCATTATTTAGCCTACCAAAAATCCTAAATGATTTTTCCAGAGCGTTTTTTAGTCGCCGGAACCGGTACAGATGTAGGCAAAACCCTGGTCTCGGCGGTGCTTACCTTAGGACTCAACGGGCATTATTTTAAGCCTTTTCAAACCGGCAGTGACTTAGGCAGTGACCGCGCTTGGGTTCAAGAAAAAACCGGTTTGCCTGATTCCCACTTTTCCCCAGACGGCATAAGCCTCAAAGCCCCCTTGTCTCCAGATCAGGCAGCGGCGTTACAAGGGGTCCAGATCGACCCGCAAACAATCGATCTGCCCCGTGCCCGCCCTTTGATAATCGAGGGTTCTGGTGGTTTATTGGTGCCGCTGAACCAAGACAGCTTACTGCTAGACTGGGCCCAGTCTCACCGACTGCCGGTCTTACTGGTCGCCCATTCTGGCCTAGGGACCATCAACCACAGCCTCTTAAGCATTAGCGAGTTAATGCGCCGCCGGTTGGAATTGATCGGATTAGTCTTGAATGGCGAACTCAATCGGGCTAATAAAGAATCTATTGAGCGTCACTCTGGCGTCCCGGTTCTAGCCGAGTTTACCCCTCAAGTCCGTTTAGACCGCTCTTGTTTACTCACTTTATACCAACAATTCGAGACCCGCCCATGAGCCCCCACTGGATGCCCTTTACCCAGATGAAAACCGCCGCTCTACCCCTAGAAGTAGTCAGGGGCGAAGGCCCTTATTTAGAGCTAGCCGACGGACGGCGGATTTTAGATGGGATCAGTAGTTGGTGGGTCACCCTCTTTGGTCATGGCCAACCAGAAATCGCCAAAGCCATTGGCAACCAAGCCCAGCGTTTAGAGCAAGTGATTGCCGCCGGATTCACCCACCCCCCGGCCCAAGAGCTTTCAGAGCGGTTAGTCAAATTGTTACCCTTAGGCCTAGAACAGGTATTTTATTCGGACGACGGCAGCACCTCGGTCGAAGTGGCGCTCAAGATGGCTTATCAATATTGGCGTAACAAAAAAGCCAAAGGCCGCAATCAATTTTTAGCCCTCAAAGGGGGATACCATGGCGACACCCTAGGGGCTATGTCGGTCAGTGACCCTAGTCTATTCTCTTCGGTATTTATCCCCTTACTGTTCCCGGTCACCCGGCTCGACTGCCCCATAACCTTTGAGGGCGACCTAGAGGTGTTGCACAACGAAGACCTAGCCATTGAATCGGCCAAGGCTATTTTAGAAGCACAGCCAGAAGCCTTTGCCGCAATTATTATCGAGCCCTTGATCCAGGGGGCGGGTGGGATGCGGATGTACCGGCCTGAATTTTTGCGCCGGTTAGAGCGGCTTCTACTCGAATATGAAGTCTTGATAATATTTGACGAAGTAATGACCGGGTTTGGCCGAACCGGCGAACTTTTTGGGGCGACCAAAGCCGGGATTCACCCCGATCTGATTTGCCTCTCCAAGGGTCTGACGGGCGGTTTTTTGCCGCTGGCCGCCACGGTTGCCACCAATAAGGTTTTTGAGGCCTTTTTGGGCCAACAGGGAACCCAGGACGACCCCACCTTTTACCATGGACATAGCTTCACCGCCAATCCCCTAGGCTGCGCCGCCGCCCTGGCCAGTTTGGATTTGTTGGCCGGGACCAAGGTTTATAAAGAAATGGAATCCTGGCACCAAAAGGGGGCCCACCTCCTAGAAGGCAACCCCCGCTTAGAGCGATTTCGGCATATGGGAATGGTAGGGGCGATGGACTGGCACCCCACTGAAGGGGCGGCATATAACACAGTGGACCAACTCAAGGCGGCCTTTTTAGAACGCGGGGTTTTGCTTAGGCCCTTAGGCCAGACCCTTTATGTTCTTCCGCCTTTGTCGATCAGCCAAGCAGAGTTGCTTTGGATCTATAAAAAAATCGAAGAGGTGATGGACTGTTAGTCCTGTTTTTACATCTTCTCACCCAGGTAGGGCTGGCGGGGACGGAGGCCCAAGAGGGTAAAGACCCGCAAGTCCTCTTCGCGCCCAGCTCCGGGGGTGGTCAAGAGTTTGTCCCCAGAAAAGATACTGTTCGCCCCCGCCATAAAGCAAAAGGCCTGTTCCAGGTCACTTAAGGATTCCCGACCTGCCGAAAGCCGCACCATCGCTGTAGGGATACAAATACGCGCGGTAGCAATCATCCGCACCAAGTCCCATATATCCACCCGTCCCATATCGGCCATAGGCGTACCTTCGATGGGAACCAGTGCGTTAACCGGCACCGATTCAGGTGCTGGGCTCAAGCTGGACAAGGTATAAAGCAGATCGATCCGGTCCTCAACGGTCTCGCCCATCCCCAAGATCCCACCGCAGCAAAGAGAAATCCCCGCCTTGCCCACCGAATCAATGGTATCTAGCCGCTCTTGATAACTACGGGTGCTGGTCACTTTTGAATAATATTTCTCGCCTGTGTCCAGGTTGTGGTTATAGGCGTAAAGCCCGGCAGATTTGAGTTTTTTGGCCTGCTCCTCTTCTAACATCCCCAAGGTGCAGCAGACCTCAAGGCCCATACCCGAGACCCCTTTAACCATCTCTAAAATCCGCTCAAAATCTGGGTCGTCTCTAACCTCTCGTCCGGCAGCGCCCATACAAAAACGGGTGCTGCCCCCGGCTTTGGCCTCTTTAGCCAAGGCTAACACCTTGTCCACATCCAGCAGCTTTTGGCGCTCTACAGAGGCCTGGTGATGAACCGATTGGCTGCAATAGCCACAATCCTCCGCGCAACCACCGGTTTTGATTGATTGCAAGGTGCAAACCTGCACCTCTGACGGTTTATGAAATTCTCGGTGAATCTGCGCCGCTTGGTAAACCAACTCCAATAAAGGTTGATGATAAATCTCGGCGATCTGGGTCCGGTTCCAAACTCTAGGTTTTTGCATACTTTTTCCTTCAAACTAGGTGGGCTCAGTCTAACCAACCCTAGACATTTGGTCAAAGAGATTGGGTTTGCGCTAGCCGCCCAGTTTTAGTAGGTTTAGGCAAACCCAAAACAAATCCGCGATGATCCATTTGCACCCGATAACCCAAAAGAGACTGGCCCGCTTTGCCCAGATCAAACGGGGTTATTGGTCCTTTTGGATCTTGCTGCTATTGATTCTTTCGACCTTGTTTTTAGAACTGACGGTCAGCAACCGCGCCTTAGTGGTTAGTTACCAAGGGAAACTTTATTTCCCTAGTTATGGGGCCATCCTCCCTGGGCGGACCTTTGGGCAGGATTATGACTACGAAACCAACTACCGAAACTTAAAGACCCAACTAGCTCTTTCGGGCGAAGGTTGGGTGCTTCTGCCGCCGGTACCCTTTGGGCCTTACGAGGCCGACTTTAGCCTAGTGGAAAACCCGCCAAACCGGCCTAGCTTTGAAAACGGCCATTTTTTGGGCACCGACAATGGTGGAAGAGATATCCTGGCGCGCCTGCTTTATGGCTTTCGGGTGGCAATCTTTTTTTCCTTCGCCCTTTATCTTTCCACTAGTGCCTTAGGGGTACTGGCGGGCAGTTTAATGGGTTATTTTGGGGGGCTGTTTGATTTGTTTATGCAGCGGTTAGTTGAAATCTGGACCTCGATCCCTACCTTGTATTTAATCTTGATCATGGCCGCCCTGATCACCCCCAACGCCTGGATGTTGCTAGGCATTTTGGTGTTTGTCGGCTGGACCGACATGACTTGGTTGATGCGAGCCGAGATCTACCGCGAAAAATCGCGCCAATACTGCGAAGCCGCCCGCAGCATGGGGGCCGGGCATTTACGGATTGTAGTTAAACACCTTTTACCCAATAGTTTGGTCCCCATTATCGCCCGCCTCCCCTTTCAGATGGTGGGCGGGATTGGGGCGCTGACCAGCCTTGACTATCTGGGTTATGGCCTGCCCATTCCCACGCCAAGTTGGGGGGAGCTTTTACACCAGGGCCAAGAAGCCTTTGATTACGCCCCTTGGATCTTACTTAGCCCCAGCTTTTCCACGATTTTCGTTTTACTCCTGTTTACCTTTATTGGCGAAGCGGTTCGCGAATCTTTTGACCCTAAGCGAGTGGTACTTTATGAATAATTTAATGGTCAAAAACGCAGGCCCTGAAGACCGAAATCTGCTTTTTGAGGGGTTAATCCGCACCATCCAGGAACTAAAAATTGACCTAGACGACCCCTACCTCGACTTTATTCCTGAAGCGGCAGAGCGCGATTGCCGCGAACGGGTCAAAGAGTTTTTTGCCAAACCAGACCACCAACTTTTAATCGCTTGGTCTGGCGACCAACCAGCAGGCTTGGCAGCCGGATGGGCAGAGAAGCCTTTTGTTCCCTTTTCCAAGATTAGAAGGATCGCCCGCCTGGAGCTCTGTTGGGTTTATCCAAAGTTTCGCCAAAAAGGGGCCGCGTCTTTGCTGGCCAATGCCTTTGAGGCTTGGGCCAAGACCAAAGGGATCGAATGGATCGAGCTTAGTTATATGGCTGGCAACCAAGTGGCCCATTTCGTTTGGGAAAGCAATGGCTTTGGCCCCTACCGAATTATTGCCCGTAAAAAAATCGAATAGGCCTCTCTTGTATCGCTGCGACCATTGTGGAGCCAAATTTGAAAAGGTAGGCTCTGCTCACCGCCCCATAAATAGTCACCTCTTCCGCTGCCCCACTTGTGGCAAAACCACTTTTTTGGCCAGTGGCCTGACCCAAAAAAAGGACCCGGTCAAACTAACCCTTTATTGCCTGCCCGCCTTTTACAAACACTGGCTGGAGAGCCGGGTACAAGATTATTTAACCAAGAACCCTTGGGTTGAAATAAATCTGGTTTGCACCGAAGAGGAATTCGAACTTTTGCCTCAAGACTTGAGTCTTGGGGTTCGTTATGGCCTGGGCGATTGGCCAGAGGTGCAATTAGAAAAACTATTCCCCCACCAAACTCAGACCCTTGGCCTTTACCTAGTCTGCCGCCCAGACCAAAAAAACCACCCCGAGTTATTGACCTTGTGGGATTTTCTAATCCAACAGGCGGCGGTTTCGAGCTATTAACTCAAGTCAAGCTAACCAGGATCAGATCAGGGGCGCAGCCGATGCGGGCGGGGAAGGCGGCGTAGCCCACCCCCTTGGATAAAATCAGGGGAGGTTGGCCCGCGTTAAAGCCAGGGACAAAGGTAGGGTCTGAAACATTGACCAAAGGGCCTAAAAAGGGCACGTGGATTTGGCCTCCATGGGTGTGTCCGGCCAAGGCTAATATAAACCCTTGTGATTCCAAGTCGGGCCAGGACAAAAGGAGATTCGGGTTATGAATGACAAGCAGAGCCGGGAGTTGGGCCTCGGTGGGGTGGGTGTATTCTGGGTTTTCGGCCTCTAAATCGCGACTGCCAAAAATCGAGAGGCGCCCCTCAAAATGGGCCCATTGGTCCCGCAAGACTTGGATCCCCATATCTTCAAGCAAAGCGGAGCAAATCGCCCCCCCGGCGCTTAAGTCGTGGTTCCCTAAAATCGCAAACACCGGGGCTTGCTTAGCTAACGTATTAAAAAAATCTCGGTTTTGTTCTAAGGCCTTGGCATGGTGGTCGGTTAGGTCCCCACCCAGAATAATTAGGTCTGGGGCCAAGGCTTCCAAACTGCCCAAGATTTCAAATAAAATCCGCCGGTCTGGCCAGTTTCCAAGATGAAGGTCCGAAAGAAACAAGAGGTTAATCCCCTTAGCCGGATGAGGCGCAGGCAAATGGAATTGCAAAATTTCTAAACGCAGTGGAACCCACACTCGCCAAGCCAAAACCACCAACAAAGGGATCAGGCCTAAAACTACCGCCACCCAAAGCCCCAGGGTTGGGGGTAGGTAAGGAAGGCGAACCACCCAGCCAGAGCCTTGATATAAAGACAAAAGCCCCATTAAAGAAACAATAGGATCGGTAACTAAAAGGCTAATCTGCCAAATTAAATGCTGACCTTCCCCAATCCCTTGCCCCTGTTTAAGGGCAACCAAATGGGTCCACCGGCTCCAGAGCCGGGCCCCGCCACCAAACAACAAAACCAAAAGTGCCAGTCCTAATAAATCAAATGACCCAGAACTAAACTGGGTTTCTAAACTAAGGCCAATCTGCAAAAAGCCCAAGGGCAATAGCAGATAGGAACGAAGATAAAGCAACAACATCAGGTCCGCCGCATCAAGTCTTCAATTGCAGCCACCTCTTTGGGGATCGAAGCACTTAAAACCTCGGCCCCGGTTTCAGTCAGCAACACATCGTCTTCAATCCGAATGCCAATCCCTTCTTCGGGCAGGTAAAGCCCCGGCTCAACGGTGATCACCGCGCCTGGGCGCAGCGGCCAATCTTGGATCTGCACATCATGCACATCCAATCCCAGACTATGGCCAATGCGGTGATAACCCACTTTAAGATAATCCTTGGAGTCCTCAATCAGCCCGTAACGCTTGTAAACCTCACCTTGAATCTTACCTGCCTCTTGGGCTAGTTCCTGCCAACTAAGGTTGGCCCTAAGCTTTCTGATAAAGGTTTTATTAACCTCTAAAACCGCCTCATAACAGTGTCGTTGGCGGTCGGTAAACTTACCGTTTACAGGAAAGACACGGGTAACATCCCCCGAATACATCCCATATTCCGCCCCTGTATCAACCAGAACGAGATCGCGGTCCTTGAGGGGTTGATCGTTTTCGATATAGTGCAGAGTGCAAGCATTGGCTCCCCCGGCGACAATGGTTTCAAAACCCAAACGGGGGCAGCCGTTAAAGAGATAATGGTGGGATAATTCAGCTTCGACCTGATATTCTAAAACCCCAGGCTCAATAAACTGGGCCACCCTTCTTAGCCCCTGGTCAATAATGGTCAAACTCTTTTTGAGTTGCTCTAATTCTGGCTTTTGTTTACGCGCCCGTAAGGGCACTAAAAAGGGAGCCAGTTTTTTAACCTGCAAGCCAGGCAGCCGGAGCCCCAACTCAGCTAAAAACCGGTGGTTTTCGGTGATCGGCTGGCGTGGGAAAATCGGGTTTATTTCAGTAAAAAGCTGCTCTTTGTATTCTTGCGCCTTAAAAAAGTAGGCCTCAAAATCCTCTAGTAGCATTACCTTTTTAATCCCTGAACGCTGGCTGGCGACCTCAATGGATAGTTTGGCCCCTTCCCATTGTTCGCGTTTAGGATCGCGTTTAGGGATAAATAAGATCTCTTGATGGCTGTTTCCCTTTTCTGGGATTAATAAAAGCTTTAACCCTGGCTGTTCTAAGCCGGTTAAATAAAAGAAATTAGAGTCCTGACGCCAGGGGTGCAGTTGATCCCCATTTCGGATCGCCGGCTCTGCCGAAAATACCAGCGCCAGCGAATTGGCATCCAGTTTAGTGACTAGATTTTTTCGGTTTTGGCTAAAAAACCGAGGGTCCATCGGGGGGTTACGCATGGCCACAATATTAAGGATTAGAAACCCAACCGGCGCCAATCGCCGGTTAGCAAGGGTGTATTAATGGTTAAAATGCCGAAGCCCGGTAAAGGCCATGGCCATGCCCAACTGGTCACAGGCTTTAATCGAATCTTCGTCACGCATACTGCCGCCGGGCTGGACAATGTACCGAATCCCCAAACTCGCCGCCTCACGCACAGTATCGTCAAAAGGTAAAAAGGCGTCCGACGCCAAAACCATATTCGAGATTTGTTCAGTCGCCCAGGATTCAAAATCCCCGGTTAAACCCAGTTGATCAAATTCCCGTTTGAGATTTTCCTTGGCCTTGGTCACCGAAAGCTTACGCATCGAATCCACCCGGTTCGGTTGCCCAGAACCCATACCCATCACCTGAAATTGTCCAGGCGCATATTCACGGCCTAGGACCACTGCGTTGGACTTGGTGTGCTTACAGGCGGTCATGGTAAATTCAGCAAGCGCCTTTTTATTGCCCCCAAAATCGCGTTTGGTGACCGTTTGGAAGGTTTCGAAAATCTGGTTATCCTTGCCTTGGTGCAGAATTCCCCCGGTTATCGCCCGGAAGGTGAAGCGGTCGGGCTCGCCCATAGGGGGGACTTTAAGAAGCCTTATGGCCTTGGATTTTTTCTTCAAAAATTCCATGGCGTCTGATTCAAAGTCAGGGGCAATCAAGACCTCTACAAACTTCCCGGTGGTTACTAAACTAGGGATGTATTCGCCGTCTTTGACTTGATAACTATAGTGGGGGACCGAATCACCTTTTAAAAATTCGGCAAAAGCCATGTCCACCTTGCGGTTAGTGGCGATAACCCCGCCAAAAGCGGAGATTGGGTCGCCTTCCCAAGCCCGCGCCAACGCCAGGGCTGCGGTTGCGCCAGTGGCAAAGCCACAAGGGTTAGTGTGTTTAATCACACTAACCGCCGCGATATCTTGAGGAATGTCTTTTACCGCTTCATAAGCCGCGTTGGCATCGACATAGTTGTTAAAACTCATCTCTTTGCCGTTTAAAACTTGGGCCCTAGCAACCGAAGATTCTTTAGAATGTTCATCTAGGTAAAAGCTGGCCGACTGGTGGCTGTTTTCGCCATACCGCAGCGGGGTGCCTTGCCCAAATTGCATATAAAGCCGCTCTTCTTGAAACAACCGGCGACTTAAAAATTGATCAATCGCCGCATCGTATTGGGAGGTCATCCGGTAGGCTTTGATCGCTAAACGGCCCTTGGTCTCTAGGCTTACCTCCCCTTGCTTGAGTTCAGCTAAAACTTGAGCGTAATCGTTCGGATCGGTCACCACAGCAACAGAGGCGTAGTTCTTCGCGCTCGCCCGCAACATAGCCGGACCCCCGATATCGATATTTTCGATCGCCATTTCTAGGTCCACCTCCAGATCGGCGGTCACCTTTACAAAGGGGTAAAGGTTGATAATCACCAGATCAATCGGCTCAATCCCGTGTTTTGCTAGGGTCGCCATATGTTCAGGGTTGTCTCTGCGGCCCAATAGGCCCCCATGTATGTGGGGATGCAACGTTTTTACCCGTCCGTCCATAATCTCGGGAAACCCGGTCACCTCACTCACGTCGGTCACTTTAAGCCCCGCCTCACGCAGGGTTTTGGCAGTGCCGCCAGTGCTGAGAATCTCAATTCCCAGCTTGTTTAGTTCGGTGGCAAAGTCTATAATGCCGCTTTTATCAGACAGGCTAATCAGCGCCCGTTTCGCTTTCATAATCGGTTCCTTTTAGGTGGTTGGTCTGTGTCTTCCAACCTAATTAGAATCGCCCTTTTTAACAAGAGGTAGGTTGCAAAGCCCTTTTCGCTTAGAATCCGAATTCAAGCCCGCCGGAGATCAAGCCCAAGCGATTGAAAAATTGGTCCAGGGGCTAAAAAACCAACAACCTTATCAATGTCTTTTAGGGGTCACCGGCTCGGGCAAAACCTTTACCATGGCCAACGTGATCGAGGCCTACGGGCGGCCCACCTTGATCATGACCCACAACAAAACCCTAGCGACCCAGCTATACCACGAATTTAAAGAATTTTTTCCCCACAACGCGGTCGAATATTTTGTCAGTTATTACGATTATTATCAGCCCGAAGCCTACATTCCACGGACCGATTTATTTATCGAAAAAGACACCAGCATTAACGACGAATTAGACAAACTTCGGCTTTCGGCAACCCGCAGCCTCTTTGAACGTGAAGACGTGATTATTATCAGTTCAGTTAGCTGTATTTACGGTCTGGGCAGTCCAGAGGCCTATTCAGGGATGTTACTTTACCTGATGCAGGGCCAAGCGGTCAGCCGAGACCTGATTATCAATAAGTTGATAGAAATCCAGTACGACCGAAACCTTTACGACTTCCACCGCGGTACCTTTCGGGTTCGAGGGGACGTAATCGAGGTGTTCCCGGCCTACGACGATGATGCGGTCAGGATCGAGCTATTTGGCGAGGAGATCGAGTCGATCAAACGGATTGACCCCTTGACCGGGCAGATCAAAGAAGAACTCTCTAAAATCGCCATCTACCCCTCTAGTCACTATGTCCAACCCAAAGATGCCATGCCCGAGACGCTGCGTCTGATTCAGCAGGAATTGGGTTTAAGGCTAAAAGAGTTTACCGACCAAGGGAAACTGGTTGAATACCAGCGGTTAGAACAACGGGTCCGCTACGACCTAGAGATGTTAGAGGAAACCGGGCGTTGTTCGGGGATTGAAAACTATTCTAGGATTATGTCTCGGCGCGGTCCGGGCCAACCGCCTCCGACCTTAATCGACTATTTTCCCAAAAACAGTCTGCTTTTCTTAGACGAATCCCACGTCTCGGTCCCCCAGATTGGCGGTATGTACAAAGGAGACCGTAGCCGCAAAACCACCCTGGTTGACTTCGGTTTTCGTCTGCCCTCGGCCTTGGATAATCGCCCGCTAACCTATGAAGAATTCGATGGGATGATTCCCAATGTGATCTACGTTTCGGCCACCCCTGGCGATTTGGAACTGAAAAACGCGGGAAGAGTGGTTGAACAGATCATCAGGCCCACCGGGCTATTAGATCCCGTGGTCGAGGTACGGCCAATCAAGGGGCAGGTGGACGAGATGTATGGCGAGATTATCAAAACCGTCGAGCAAGGGGAACGGGTCTTAATCACCACCTTAACCAAGCGCATGGCCGAGGATTTAACCGATTATTACAAAAACTTAGGAGTAAAGGTTAAGTACCTGCATTCAGACATCGACACGGTCGAGCGCGCCGAGATCTTGCGTAATTTGCGCCTGGGGGAGTTTGACGTATTGATTGGGATTAACCTCCTCCGCGAAGGCCTGGATTTACCTGAAGTTAGCCTAGTCGCCATCTTCGACGCCGACAAAGAAGGCTTTCTGCGCAGCCACCGAAGCTTGCTGCAAACCTGTGGTAGAGCCGCCCGGAACGCGCATGGGCGAGTGATTATGTTTGCCGACCAGATCACTAAGTCAATGAAACAAACACTCACCGAAACCAGACGGCGGCGCGAGTTGCAGGACGCTTACAATCAGGCAAACGGCATCACCCCTAAAACCATCAAGAAAAAGATTCAAGCCCACTTAGTGGCCCAACCTTTAGACCTACCCAAAGGCGTGGTGGATCAAGCTGGGCGGGTTGATCCTAAGGTGGTGCGCAAGTTAGAAAAGGAGATGCGTCTTGCGGCAGAAAAACTCGATTTCGAAACCGCTGCCCAATTACGAGACCAAATTGTCCGTCTAAAAAGGATCGACTTGGAGCTTGAATAGGCTGGATTAAGCCCGTTTAATCGCAAAACAAAGATGATTTTACTCAAGGTGGGGGCCTTTTTGGCGGTTTTATTGTTGGGGCCGCTTTACGTTTTTCAAGCGAAGCTGATCTACTTTCCCCATCCGTATGATGAAGCCGATCAAGCTAAACTCCCCTGGCGGATTGATCTTGATTTTATCACCAAAGCGGGCAAGCAACGCGCCTATTATCTACCGCCCAAAAACGGCTTGCCTCCCAAGCGGGTTTGGCTCTGGTTTTCGGGCAACGCACAAAGGGCTTTAGACTGGGAGTTTTTGCTGCAAAACCACCCTAATGTTGCTTACGGGATTTTGCTGATTGATTATCCCGGATATGGGGCCTCCGAAGGGGAAGCAGACCCCGACTCCATTGAGGCCGCAGGCACCGGGGCGGCAAAAGCCTTGGAGACTCACCTAGGTTACGCACCCCGGTGGGGAGTGATGGGCCATAGTTTAGGAGCTGCAGCAGCCTTATTGGTGACTCAAGAACTGAAAGTAGATAAGGTTATCTTGCTTGCCCCCTTCACCAGTATGCAAGACATGGCTTGCAACCAATTTCCAAAACCGGTTTGTTACCTTTTGACCCACCCTTTCGACAATCGGGCCCTACTAACCCGACTGCTTAATCTTAACCAGCCCCCTCAAATCTACCTATTCCACGGCAGTATAGACAAACTAATCCCCGTCGCCATGGGTCAAGAATTGGCCCGGCTGGGTGGGGCTAAAGTTTTTTATCAGGAGGTGGAAGCCGGGCACAATGGCTTGCCTTGGGTTATAAAAGATCAACTTCTATCCCTGTTGGCCCAAGAATGAGTAATTCGTTTAAAAAACCTTGCCAGCAAACTAGGGCAGGATTAACTTTTTCTTTTCCATAGGTTTCGCGATGCGCTATAAGGTCACCCTTTTTTTGTTGGTGTTTTGGCCCGGTTTGCTTTTTGCCAAATCCCAAGTCGTGGCCAGTGGATATCCGCTTGCCTTTTTTTTAGGCCAATTAGTTGGGGCAGACCTTGAGGTTATCAACCTCACCCCTCCCGGCGTCGAACCCCACCAATACCAGCCCGGCTTAAAAGACTTAGCCCGCAGTTCAGGGGCAAAATTTTTGGTTTATAATTCCAAAGAAGACGAACCCTGGGCCTTTCGGCTGGCCCAAGAGATTGAGCGGGCAGGCGGGCAAAGTTTAGAGCTCGCCCAATTTTTTGGTACAATCAAACCACCAGAGCCAGGGCACCACCACCATGGATACGACCCCCATATCTGGCTCGATCCCCGCTTATCCCAACAATTGGCCGAGTTACTAACCCAAAGGCTGGCTAAGTTGCTCCCCCAAGAAACCTTGACCCCTAGGCTAAAACAGGTTTTAGCCAAACTGGAGGGACTGGATCAAAGTTATCAGGTTGGTTTAAAAAACTGCCAGAGCCGAATCTTGGTCAGCGGTCACGATGCCTTTGGCTATCTAGCCTTGGCTTACAATCTAGAAACCTTACCCCTACACGACCTAGCCGCTGAATCCCGCCCTGGCCTCAAGCAGATGGCCGAGACGGTTCGCTTGATTAAAACAAAAAAAATCACTGCCGTCTTTTTTGAGGAGATGGTCAGTCCCCGTTTGAGTGAAACCCTGGCCCAAGAGGCCGGGGTGCCTTTGTTGGGGTTGTATCCCTTGGGCAATATCGGCTCTAACGAGGTATCAGCCGGACTGAGCTATTACCCCTTGATGGAGAAAAACCTAGCGCAACTCACAAAGGGACTAAAATGCCAGAAACCCTAATCCAGGTAGAGAGCCTCTCTTATCAAGCCAAGGGCCAAACCATTTTAGACGAGGTAAACTTCGAGGTTCATCGCGGCGATTATTTAGGGATTTTGGGTCCCAACGGTGGCGGCAAAACCACCCTATTTAAGCTGATATTAGGCCTACTCAAACCCCAGTCAGGGCAGATCCGTCTTTATGGTCAGATATTAGAGCAGTTTAAGGACCATCACAAAATTGGCTATGTCCCTCAACAACAAAATATTCAACCTCGACTACCAGCCAACGTAGAAGAGGTGGTTCTCTCGGGCATGGCTGCTCGCTTGGGCCCCTTTGGAGGTTACTCAAAAACCGACAAAAAATCTGCCCAGGAGGCCATGGAGTTATCCAGGGTCGAGGGGCTCAAACACCGTTTAATTTCCGAGCTTTCTGGCGGCGAACGCCAACGGGTTTATATAGCCCGCGCCTTAACTACCAAGCCAGAAATCCTTTTTTTAGACGAACCTGTAACCGGAGTGGATCAAGGGCAACAGGAGCGGTTTTATCAATTTTTGGCCCAACTTAACCAAGAGATGCGTCTCACCATTCTTTTTGTGAGCCACGATCTCGGGGTGATAGCCAAGGAGATGAAAAATCTGTTATGCCTAAATAAACGCCTCATCTGCCACGGCCCGCCAGAAAACTTCGTTAAAGAGGATTTTTTAGAAGAGCTTTATGGCAAACACAGCAAAAGTGTCTTGCACCGCCACTAATATGAAAATCGAAACCGCCCATAATTCCGACGCCCCCGCCATCCTGGCTTTACAAAGGCTGGCCTACCAGTCGGAGGCTGCCCTTTATCCAGGGCACCAGATCCCGGCGCTGTCCCAAAGCCTGGAGGAATTATTAGAGGAAATGGGGCAGATGATTTTTCTAAAGGCGTTAATCGAAGGGGAATTGGTGGGTTCGGTCCGGGCCAAACTTGAGGGCCCTGATTGGCAGATTGGCCGCTTGATTGTCTCTCCTAAATTCCAAGGCCAGGGGATTGGCACCGCTTTACTAACTACGATTGAAATGGCCGCCCCCGAACAAGCAACCCACCACGTCCTCTTCACGGGTCATTTAAGCCACCGCAACCTAGAACTCTACGAGCGACGGGGCTACCAACGGTTCGACCAAAAAACGGTTACTCTGGGCTTGGATTTGGTTTTTCTAAAAAAAGAGGTTAAATGATCGAAGCCTTGCAGTACGGCTTTATCCAGCGAAGCCTCTTTGCCGGACTAATCCTGGGTCTGACCGCCCCTTTAATTGGCAGCTTTTTGGTGATCCGTCGTTATAGCTTGATGGCAGACTCCTTGGCCCATGTCTCCCTTTTAGGCGTAGCTCTAGGGCTCCTCTTGGAGGTTAACCCTTTGGCCGCCGCCCTAATAACCGCTCTGATTGCCGCTTGGGCGATTGAATCCATGGTAGAAAAACGGCTCGGCGAAGCAGATAACATCTTAGCCATTTTCCTTTGGGGCGGGCTCGCCGGGGCGGCGGTGGTGATCAGTTTAGCCGGAGGGTTCCAGGCCAGTTTGTTTAGTTATCTCTTCGGGGATATTTCGGGAGTACAGCCCGAGGAAGTCTGGATCATCGCTTTACTTGGAGGGCTGATTGTTTTGGTTTTTTTAGCCTTTAACAAAAAATTCTTTGCTCTGGCGGTGGACCCAGAACTCGCACGCGCCTCTGGGATTAATGGAGCCTTTTACAACCGCCTTTTGGTTTTAATGGCCGCGGTTACGGTAGCCCTGGCAGCGCGTATTTTAGGGGTGTTACTGATTGGCGCTTTGATGGTGATCCCCTTTTCAGCCGCCCGCAATTGGGGCCGGGGGTTTGGTTTCAGCCTGGGACTGGCTTTAGTGATTTCGGTTATCTCGGTACTGACAGGACTGATGATCAGTTACCAGTTTAACCTAGCCCCAGGAGGGGCCATTGTGTTATGCGCTCTCTTTTTTTATGGGATCAGCAGCCTCGCAGCCAAAACTTAAAAATCACATTTACCCAGACTGCCCTCTAAACAAACCTCCCCTTTTTTCCAAATCACCCCGCCCAGTTTGGTTTTTTTAAAATCCAAAAGGGCTCGCTCGACCTGAAAATCGGCCATATACAACATCGCTCCGCTCATATCGGCTCCAGAAAAGTCGGTGGAGCTAAGGTCGGCCTTGTAAAAAACCGCCTCCTTGAGGTAGGCCCCCTGGAAATGGGCCGAGGGGATCAGGGAGTAACTAAAATCAGCATTCCTTAAAAAAGCCTGATTAAACTTAGCCCCACGCAGATTAACCGCCACAAAGTTACACCCTTCCAGGTTCGCGCCTTCAAAGTTCGCCCCCCGAATCTGGGTGCCTTTTTGGGCGACTGTTTTGGTGTAACTGGTGTCCCACAAAGCGGACAACATTTCAGCCGCCAATGCGGGGTTATCACCTAAATTACTCCTCATCACCTTTTCCACCCGGCCCACACGGGTGCCTTGATTGGCGGGATTTGCCTCAAAGAAATTATACCCAAACCTAGCCCCTTTGAGGTTCGTCCCAAAAAAGTTGGTATGCACCATATAGGCAAAGGTAAAATCGGCCCCGGTAAAATCCCCTCGCGACAGGTCGAGACCTGCCAGATCGGCCCCGGTCAAATCACATTCGATACAATTACGCTCGCGAATGGTCTTTTTTAAATGGTCTGGATCAAAGGCCAGGGCGGTTCCAGGACCCAATAGGAGTAGTAATATTAGTAGCTTTTTCATCGAGGCCAAAGTCGCGGATTTCTTCGCTTGTACCCCGTTGAAACAAAGAAGGAAAGTTTTTTAAGGGCCCAACTTATGAAATTGGATCATTTTGGGTTTGGGCGGGGGCGCTTGGTCCAATACGGCTTGGGCCTTTTTCTGTCTAACCCAGTGGCTATACCAAAGATAGGCCCCCAAGAGAACCACCAAGATTCCGCTCATCCAAAAAATCATAAAGTAAAGGAGTTCCGTCATTTGCCAGCGCCTTGCGAGTTCAGTTTGAGTTTTCTGAATATTCAATATAAGCTGTGCAAAAACGGGGCACAAACGCCTAATCGCTCAAAGGAAATATGAAGTTAACTGTCGAGTTATCCCCCAAAGACTTGCAACGCATGCTTAGGCACATTCAACTCGGGCAAAACCGCACCATTGACATGGTGTATTGGGTGTTTTCCCTGTTTAGTCTCTGCATGATTTCGGTGGTAGTTTTTGTTGAAAACATGAGCAATTGGAGCATTGTGGCCTTTATGTTCCCGCCGATTTTATATTTTGGCGTTTTCCCTTTAATGTTGATGAAACAAGCCATCGCCCTCTACCAAGAAAAGGACGTCTTTCAACGCCCGATCACCTATGAGTTTAAAGAAGAAGGCATCTTCACCGAAAACGCCCGCGGCGCTGAACTCATCCTTTGGGGCCGCTTCGCGCGCGTCGTGGAAACCGCCCATGACTTTGTGTTTTACCTAGAAAAAACCAAGGCCTTCACCATCCCCCGCCGCTACGTCCCCACCGAACAAGAACGCCGCCAACTCCAGTCGGTGATCGTTAACTACTACAACCCTAATAAGTTTTTTAGGTACGCTTGAAACCGGTGCTTAAAGGACGCTGCTAGCTTAACTAAAAAGCTGACGCAGCACCTTTAGGGCTCGTTGTCCCACAGCCTGATCTTCACCTAGTTTTTTGACCAAGCGTTTCTTGGATACCGAGCGTAGCTGGTCCAAGCAAAGCTGCCCTGGTTCTTGGGTTAACGAGATGGAGACCCGAAAGGGCCAGGGTTTTAAGCTAGGGGTTAAAGGGGCAACCAACAGAGTCTGCAAAGGCCCATTTAACTCGTCTGGCGAAAGGATCATCGCCGGACGGGTCTTGGTCATTTCAGGACCGAGCGTGGGGTCTAAAGAAACCAACCAAATCTCAAAGCGCTTCACAGCCAATTATCCTTAAAATCCAACCACGCTCGGTCTTCTGCCGATAGCGGTTCAGGAGGATGCGATTCCAAAGCCTCTGCCCACCCCTGTCTTGGAGAGGCCGCCGTTCGCAAGGTAAAGGTTTTCGCTTCCGCATCCACCTCCAACACCGCTTTATCCCCAAAGCCAAACTCGTCAAGATACTGCTTCGGCAGGATAATCCCCTTCGAGTTCCCGATCGTCCGAATCGAAACAGCAATCTCCAAAACCCCTCCCGATTGAGTTATAACATATTATAACCCCAGCCCTATTCGATGTCAAACCCTTTAAATCAGGCGACAGTACACCGATTTTCAGAAGCAGGGATAGCCCTCGGGAGTTGGAAGGAATTGGTATGCTGTCACCGGATTTTCCATGGCGCAACTCCGTTCATAGGAGCCTTCCATCGCAAATCTTTAATCAAAGAAAAAGGTGTGGTTTAGTTGGCGGTTACATTTGTCGGTTTCGATCTTCTCCGCCGGGTTCGTTTTTACTAAAATTTACCAGCACGACGCCCCCGTAGTCGAATTTTGACTTTGGGTCTGTAGATCGGCATGTTTCGAAGTATTTCGTCATGGATTTCGAATTACTTTCTTCAACTGATTCAAAGAAAGCATGGGGTCATGTTTGTGAATGATTCGGTGGCAGTTCGAACAAACTACCGCTAGGTCATCCAGTTTGGTTTTAACTAGTCCATCAGCTTTCGATAATTGCAGCAAATGATGCACCTCACAAAAGTCACTCCCTAATTTTCCGTAAAATGATTTAAAATCAAACTTACAAACTTCGCAACGCAAAGCACCCGTTTCCCTCAGAATAGCTGCTTTCTTTTGTTTAACAATCTTTGAGTTCCGCTCGCGCCGTAAATGCGCGACAAAGCGTGGATTGCCCTCTTTGCCAGACAAATCACCGTCAACGTCTAGAAGTTTTTCATCCTCCCCAGTTTCAATCAGCTTTAGAACTCGTTTAACATGAACTTGAGCTTCTGTGCTGTCCGCATACCAAACATTGCTTTGCCCGATACCTCCTTTAACAGCCCTAGGAATCAAAAGGGTACGTTCCTCAATCGGTAGAAGAGTGGCATTCTCATATTTGGCAGAAATCCAAAAGACTTCCAACTCATTTTCAATTTGCTTTTTGCTGGGTTTGGGAATAGCTTGAGCTTCACGAAACACAGTAGCCTCTTTATACCAACCAACTACTGCTGTTCCTCCGCCATCGGGCCCCGCAGTCCAAACAACTGTAACACCAGAAATTGAACTATCCTTCTTGCCCGCTCCAAGCTTTTCGATGCTGAGTTTAGCTCCTGAAGGTTGCACATAACCATACACCATTCCCTTATTATTACTGAAGTTACAGACTTCATGTCCAACTTCACCATTAAGAATATAGCTTCCACCCCTGGCAATTGAATCACCAACGTTTCCGTCATAGTCTCTCATCCAACCAATATTACAGAATAAAATCTTCATACGCCTCTCAATGAAAGTAACAAATAGCTTATGAATACACTGATATACCCATTACTCGCCAACGTATCATATCAACACACCCGTCATCGTTCAAGGCTACATTTTCTTTTTAAGGATAGGATACAGTCAAGTTAATTGTGTAAATTCACAAACCTCTGAGTTGTAAAAATCAGGTGACGGAAATCCGGGGACATAATACCTATTTCCGGTCCACCCGTTTCTTGTCTCCGGCCTGCAAATTTAGGATACAAACGCAAAAAGGCTGGCCATGATGTTCATGACCAGCCTTTTGTGTGTGAATCCGGCAGCGACCTACTCTCCCACAGGGCTTCCCCTGCAGTACCATCGGCGCGGAAGGACTTTACTTCTGTGT
>MFNE01000045.1 GCA_001783695.1 Candidatus Lambdaproteobacteria bacterium RIFOXYD2_FULL_50_16 | reverse complement strand
AAAAATGAAAGTCCTTCACCTAACTTAATTAAATCTAAACTCAAGTTATTGAAAGGACTTGAAAAATATTATAAACTTCTACCCTTCCTTAAAGACTCGCGTCCCTAAATCAGCGCTAGGATTACTCCTAACCCCTAAAGCAAAAGCCTATCTCTCAAGCTCTCCCGCTTCCAATCCGATTCTAATTTCAATGAACCCTGTTCTACTCGTGAACAGACAAGCATCATCTCCCTAACCGTTCTCAACGTCAACAACAAAAGTAAATTAATTTAATTTACCTGTCTTTTTGTTAGGTTAGCCCCACTCTACACCCTTTTTTTCGGGTTTTGTGGAAAATAATCGTTTTTTTATCCCAAGGTGACTTTGTCACTTTGATGGCTTTTTTATCCTGTTAATATGGAGTCAAAAGAAGCCAGAAGCTTCGCGAGGTTTTTTTAACGAACCTGTATTGCAATATCCGCATATTGGGTTATAATAGTCTCGCAACCACCCCAACAAGCAGGAGGGATCATGTTTGACAAGGTAACTAATAGGGCGCTTCGCTGGTCAGCCGGTGCCACGGTGATCCACGTGATCATTTGGTACAACATTATGTTTGCCAAAAACCCCTTTTGGAGCACCAACCCCTGGTGGTAGGCTCCTTCAAAGACCAGAGGCCCAAAGGCCTCCGGTCTAAAATTCCCACTTTACTTTAACGCCTAAAGTCTTCACCGTTAGGGATTCGATTCTATTAACCCCTAACTATAAGGTTCTGCCATGCCCGTTTTACAGCTCGGGATTCCAAAGGGAAGCCTTCAGGATAGCACCGTCGAGATGTTTAAAAAGGCGGGATACAAGATCTCTATTAGCAGCAGAAGCTACTTCCCCACGATTGATGACGATCAAATCGAATGTATGTTGATCCGTGCGCAAGAGATGGCTCGCTATGTTGGCGAGGGTATCTTAGACGCAGGGTTGACCGGTTCAGATTGGGTCCAAGAATCGGGTGCGGATGTACATGAGGTCTGCGAGCTAGTCTATGGCAAAGTGGGCCGCAAGCCTTTGCGCTGGGTTTTGGCCGTACCCGAAGACTCGTCAATTCATGGCCCTAAGGACTTAGAGGGCAAGCGTATTGCCACGGAAGCGGTGGGAATGACCGAGCGCTATTTGGCCAAGTATGGGGTTCAGGCTAACGTCGAGTTCAGTTGGGGCGCTACCGAGGTAAAACCGCCGAGGCTGGCCGACGCAATCGTCGAAATTACCGAAACTGGTAGCTCATTAAAAGCGAACAATCTGCGAATTGTAGATCAGCTTTGCACCTCTACCACTCGGTTGATAGCTAACCACGAGGCTTATCAAGACCCTTTTAAAAAGCAAAAGATTGATCAGATTGCCTTGCTGCTTAAAGCGGTTTTAGATGCCGAGTCGCAGGTTGGATTGATGATGAATATCCGAGAGGCAGACCTTCCAAAGCTCCTAACTATTCTGCCCGCTCTGAACAAGCCTACTATCTCTAATCTGATTGAAAAGGGGTGGGTAGCGATCAATACCGTCGTCGAGGAAGCCATTGTGCGCGAGTTTATTCCCCAGTTGATCGAAGCAGGGGCCGAGGGGATTGTAGAATACTCTTTAAATAAGTTAGTTCGCTAGTTTATCCCTTTGTTTATCGGAATTGAGGGATGCTCTATCCCTCAATTTTGTCTCCTCTGCCCAAATCTGGCCCGATTCTTTCATTGATCTTTGCGCCCGATACAAAGTAAAATTTGAATGTGGAGTCGCAATTATCTTAGGCTCCCGCTTTTTCGATTTACGCCAACCGAGAGCTACCGTTGTTCCAAAGCAAGATGTTCAATTTTTTAGACCCCAAAGGGACTAAACAAGTGCCCCAAAAGGCTATTGACCTTTTGGAGCATGGGAAAAAATTGCTCAAATCTCGGCTTTACAAGCGGGCGATGATTGAGTTTAACAAGGCCTTTCAAGAGGCGCCTGAATACTGCACGGAAAACCTGGATGTTTTATTTAAGCAGTACCGAACTGTGGCCAACTATGAAGCCTGTCTATCAATTGGCTTGATCCTGCTTAAAACCAACCCAGAAGACTATAAACTCGCTACCGTGTTGGGCAATTGCGCCCGCAAACAGCAGAGCTACATGCAGGCTAATAACCTGTATCGGCACGCCTTAAAGCTCCAAAAAGACTATAAAATGGCCTTTTTCAACCTAGCCGCTAGCTTGGCTCGGGTGGAGAAATACGACAACAAGGTCACCGCTACCTTGCAGCCTTTTGCCGCCCTCCGCGAATATGTCTTACCCGACTATATGGTCGAACCCGACATGTTTGACCGGATCATCAAGGACCTTACCGACATTTTAGCCGAACGGGCGCTAAAAGAGGTGATGGAACTGCAACGGATGATGGAAGCGAAATCGGCCAACAACGAATTACTCGAAGTCCACCGGCTTCAGCGCGAAATCCAAGCAATTGAGGTAAGGCCTACGACCCCGTCTTTTGACGACGTCAAAGAGTTTATCAATGCGAGGTTACTAGATCTCAAAGACGGAACCGACTACGAAAGCCGCAAACAATATATTGCCTACCTGTACAACATGGGTCTGTTTGCCCTGAAAAACGGGTATGCGTTGTATGCGCTAGAATGTTTCTTCTCGATCGCCGACGATCCTAATTACGCCCTAGAAGACATTCCTTGGTTGATTATTTTGGGCAAACACGCAACCAAGGTGCCCACTGCCAAACGGCTCATGATCGCTAAGTCGGTCAAAAAGAAAATCAGTGGCCCTACAGCAGTACTCACTGGAAATCCGCCAGCTACCGATCCCGAAACTAGCCCCTATAAAGACGAAGAGCCTTTAAACCAAATGACTGACCTTCTTAGAGAAGATCCGTCGGACCGGTACTTAAACATCAACATGGGAGTGATGTTAAATATCGAAGGCAACCGCTTAATGGCTTACAAGCATTTCTTAGCAGGTGGCGTGCTTTTGGAAAAATCCGAGGGGATATATCGGCGCAAAGACATTTTCAGAAAGGCGGTCGAATATTATGAGACCGACCAGCTTAAAAAGGCGTTAAAGCTTTTAAAGACCTTGTGTGAAGAGGAAAAAAACAGCCAGGCCCTTTGGTACATTGGCCGAATTTATCTCAAACGCAACAAGTGGGACGAAGCGGTCGATGCCTTTAAAAAGATTCAGGAAATCAACCCGACTTCTGAAATGGCCAAACAAGAGTTGGCTACAGCCCATGACCATTTTTACCAATCAGGCGAGGAGTATTTCAACGAAGGCAAGTACAAGGCAGCCGTGGGACAGTTCGAAAAGGCGCTCAACGTCAATCGAGCGCCTGACACCATCAAACGGACGGCGGCGGTTTACCGGGTCCTGCGCAACAAGGTCAAAGCCGCTGAATTGCAGGCCGAATACGACAAGATTTTAGAGTCGGAAAAAAAGGGCGAAATGGAAAAAATTCGCCACGAATACATCGCTCAGGGGCAAGCGTTCCTCAAAAAGAAGGTTTACCACAAAGCCATTCACAACTACGAATTGGCGTTCCGCATGAAGGTGGACAAAGATATCTTCATGATCCTGGCTTACCTCTATAAATCCTTGGGCCAAAAGGACAACCTGCAACACTTAGTGCTGCGCTGGAACAAAATGGTCGAGTTCGAGGAAAAGGAAAAGGAATTCCAAAAACAAAACGACGGCACCACCCCCACCCGCAAAGAAGACGAAATGGTGATGTAGGGGTTGATTTCGCGTCTCAAAGATTAAAAAAAGGCCCCATTTGGAACCTTTTTTTTGCGCGGACCCATTACCTCAGTTTCTAAACAAAGCAGAACGTTAACCAAACTTGTTGGGTTGGAGGGGCTTCCAATAACAACCAAAATCTGACTACAAGACTTAAGGGGAATGGCTACAAAATATCTTTTCCGCTAAACAACAAATCGAGGGACCCCAGGGAGGGACTCAAATATTGGTTAGGCGACTAGCTGTAAACCCGAATCTATGGTAAGCAGGTCTAATCCTATAACTTATAGAACTTGTTAGATATTTTTAACCTTAACCAAAGCCGCGTGAACGCCCGTCCTTTGAGGGCCTGCTGCCAACTCGGTTTCCCTTTATTGATAGTCCACTCGCAAGGGCTTCACCCCTGCATCCCTCGTGGGGGCGAGGGCCCTTTGCTCCCCTTTTACTCCCAATAGAGCCATCCCCCCTAAACCCGCACTCCTTTTTTCTGCAAATGGTCGAGCAGGATGGCGGTGTAGGTGCCTTTGGCTAGGGCGGACAGGGAGCCGATAAAAACAAAATGGTCCTGCGCGCGGCTTAGGGCGACGTTGAGCAGGTTGACCCTACTGTTTAAGAAGTTGGGCTCGCCTTGGGCGATGACCCCAGAAAATAAAACCACCTTGCGCTCGCCACCCTGAAACCGGTGCACCGTCCCCGTTGACACAGCCCCAAGTTGGTCGCTTTGGCCCTCGCCTGAATGGTGCGGAATCCCGGCCCGGGTAAGCGCTTGCTCGATAAAAACCAATTGCCCCCTAAAGGGAGTAAGCACTGCCAACTGCCCCCAGTCCAAACCAAACCCATTAAATCGGCGCAGTAGGTCCACCACCGCCTCCACCTCAGCTAAATTCTGCCAGGACCCGCCATAACGCTGCTCCTGACCGATAACCTCGCGGTACCCCAGCGCCGGGCCAAAGGTAACCGACGGAGGCCGATCGGCAAGATTTAAATGATAACCACAGAGGTCCTCGCAGACCCCTATAATATCAGGGCGGCAGCGAAAATGATCTACCAATTCCAATGGTTTTTTAACCGCCTCTTGGGCAATATGTTGCGCCGAGCGAGGTTGTTCGCTGGTGGTGGAAAAAAACCGAGTCTGCTCCTCGTTTAAATCGATGGATCGTTGTTTTTTTAGATTTTGAATATCAAGAATCCGAAGCCGCGCCACTGGCTCTAGTTGTCGCACATCCCCAAAAAGCACTGCCCTCTTAGCCCGCATTAGAGCCGGCAAAAGATAGTGCGGAGAGCATTGCCCAGCCTCGTCGATTACCACCAGCCCCAAAGACTGGGTGTCCATCTCGAAGCCATTGCGCAAAGATAACAAAGTGGTCCCGGCCAGGGGGAACAGGGAAAACAAAAATTCCAAAACCGCTGGTTTTTTAAAGGCCCTTAGCCCCCTTTTACCTTCGATATCCGACATCAATCCTTCAATCAGGTCCATCGCCTCTACTTGATTGGCGCGGGCGTAGGCGTCCACTAATTGGCGCGCTAAGAGGTAACGCCGCCGGGCGGCCACCGGCGATTTGATCTCTAGTTCCAAACCACGCAAGTCCGCCTTAAGCCTGTGAAAATCCTTAACCCCTTCAACTGGCCGGGCTTGCCCCAAAAGCAGCAGGTATTGACTCAAAAAGGGGAGGGTTTGCCGAGACAACATTAAGCGACTGCCCAAGCGGATGTGGGCAGGCAAGAGGCCCGGCTCCTCTAAGCCCTCTAAAGCGTTGTCCACCGCCCGGTTGTTAGTACTGGTCACTAAACTTAAGTGTTGCATTCCCGAAGCCCGGTCGTCTGGGGAATCTAGCTTTTCCGCCCAGCCAAAAAGTCGGCTCGCTAAAAGGTTTTTTATCACCTCGGTTTTACCGGTACCTGGGGGCCCTTGAACCACGCTAAATCGGTCGGTTAGCCCCCGCATCAAGGCCAATTCTTGGCTTTCGGTTAACTGATTTTCCCCTACCTGCGCCCAGATTGGCGCTTCCCGTTTTGGCTCTTCGTGTTCCCCATACAAATAGGCATGAGCCGGGCTACCGCTGGCGGGGGTTAGCTCTTCGTCTAGGATAACCTCAAGGTCTTTTTGCAATTGTTTAGTTGGCTGGCCTTGATCCAGTTCGTAAGCTAAACCAAAAGGATAAAGTCTCGGAGGGCGGGTTGGTTGTTTTTGCAAGGCCGCGCCTAAGTCGGCTAAAAAAGCCGACCAATCAAGGGTGGTTTGTTCAGTCCCTAAAATCTGGGACCACAACGCCAAGACCACCCCCTCTCCCCCTTTGCTGGACTTGAGCGCTTGACGGCGCAGCACCAAAATTTCTTCATCTAAAAGACCCAGTTTTTCAGATAAAAATAATTCGTCTAAAAAATAGGCGGTTTCGCTGCTGGCCGATGGCTCGGAGATTAATCCAATCCGTTTAGAATCAGGCAAGCTGATCTGGTCTGGATCATGGTGGGGATCAATCTCGGGATATTTAATCTCTAAAAGGGGGAAGCGAAAAAGGCTACTTAAGGCCGGTTTGCCCCCCTTGCCTTGGGCGTAAAACGCAGGAAAACCGACCCAAACCTCATGATCTAGGGGCATCCGATATCGCTTGCGGGCTTTGTCTTCCTTAGCCAGATATTTCAAAAAGGGAATTTCTTCAGGCCCTGGCACCAATTGGAGTTGATCTGATTGGCGCAAAAAAAAGGCTTGGTTTGCTTCTAAATCAAGGGGGAGTTTAAAATAATTTCGGCCTTCGTTTTTGGCCACTTCTGGTTTGAGGGCCTCCAGGTTTTGACCTAAGGCCTCTTCAACTAATAGTTCCGCTTTCCAAAGTTTTAAGAGAGCAGGTAAATGGGCGGGGTCCGTCAGGAAGGTCATCTATTTGACCGGGATTTCTAGGCGCAGTGGGGTCTGCCTTTTTCCTTTTAAAAATCCTTTTGAAGCATCCATGTGCATCTCGATCCGGTCTCCGGTCACCTCGCCTTCCTCGGTCTGGCGGACCCGTGCGTGACTAAGCAGGGTGACAATCTGCGGCCCATATTCCAAAACCGCCCGGTCGGCGATGGACCAGCGCCCTGGTTGAGTCATCTCGAAGCTGCCGACTGCGGTCATCTCCTCTAGTTCTCGTTTAGCATCTAAAAAGGCGACGATCCGCTCTGCCTTAAAGTTGGAATCGTCATAACTATCATGTGCCACCACCCCGCCTTGCAAAACCATTTTATTGAGCTTTTCATAAACCAACACCTCCCCCGCAGTCCCGGTCACCAAATGCCGCTCTTCAGGATGCTCGGGGTTTGAGTGAACCATAGAAAAAGCCACCCGCTCACCAGGCAGGGGCGTGACTTTGCCAATATTGGTACGCAGATCGTATCGCGCCTCGTGCCCCTCTATGCGGACCTCTTGGTCGCCTATAATTAAATGGCCGGTTAAGGTCGCTAAATCTAGGTGTTTTTCAAAGATTCCCTCTTCAAAGAAGGCGTATTCTTGATTGCGGGTCACCTTTACTTTGCCATAAGCGCGGGCATAAACCACCTCATCACTGGTGGTATCCCTTAATATCTCTAAAAGTTCGGCCCAAAGTTTAATCCCTTTGGCTTTATGTTGGGCCTCGACCTTTTCTTCAATCACCAAGGAACCCTTGTTTTTGTCCACATACATTCTTTGCCCGCGGACCTCCATATGGTCAGCGGCCACCAGCGCCCCTGGCAAAAGCAACAGTAAAATTCCCCAAATAGCCTTCAAAGATCGACCTCCACTTGGGGTAATTTCAAGGTCAAAAAACCCTGCTCTACTTTATATTCCATCCCCACCGCGTCCACCGCCTCCCCTGGCCCCACCAACCGCACCGGTTGGTCATTATATAAAAGGTCTTGGTTTTGGTCGTAAAAAAGGATTTGAGTCAGCAGGGTTCGGTCCTTAGGTAGGGTCACTTGAATATCGCCAATTAGGGAAACCAACTTTTCCTTACCCACTATTTTCCCTCGGTCCGCTCTAAACCGGGTGGGGGTTTGACCCTCGGTTTCCGGTTCGACGATCCCTCGAATATCCAGTAGTTCGGTTATCTCGGTTTCCTCAAACAGCCGGGCCTCCACCGCAAAAAGGGTGAGTTTAAGTTTCCCTCGGGTCACGTCTCGCAACTCTATTTGGCTTAAAACCACAGGCCGCAAAGCCGTTTTTGTGGGCTCTTCAGTCACCACCTCGGGGGCTAAAAGATACCAGCCCAGACCTCCTAATAGCAGCACCCCTACCCCAAAGAGAAACCAACCCTTCATGGGGTCTCGTCGGGTTGGGTTTTCCACCTACGATGAAACCAAACCCACTGTCCAGGTTGTTTGCGGATTTGGGTCTCGATGGCTAAAGAAAATTGTTCGGTTAGCACTTGCTCCTCCCTTTCTCCGCCCTGGTAGGGCGGGGCGCACAAAGGGACTAGTTCAAAATGGTGCCGCCCCTCTTTCCCTCTGCGCCCAAAGGCCCCAAAGACGGGCACTCCAAATTTGATAGCTAATTGAGCAGGACCTTTAGGGGTGGCCGCAAGCCGACCAAAAAAAGGTACAAACCGAGACTGCACGTTCGAGAGATCTTGATCGATCCCCATTAAAAAAAACTCGCCCGCCTTAAAACAACTCAAAATCGCTTTGGCCGACCCCGCCTCGCCACGGGGCACCACACTAAGCCGCCCAGAGCGCCTGGTCTCCACTAATTTTTGGTCGAGTTCTTCTTCTCCGACTTGGCTTTTCATCACCAACCCCCGAATCTCCAACAGGTCGTAAACCACCGATAAAAGCTCCCAGTTGCCCATATGGGCAAAAATAATAATCCCCCCCTGCCCAGCCTCTTTGGCGGGGATCAGGGCTTCGCCTCCGCTAAGGGAGATCCAGTCTGCCGCTTGCTCCCGAAAGCGGTCCATCAACAGGGATTCCAAGAGCGTCTGGCCCACGTTTTCGGCGCATTCAAGGATCAAGGCTTCGCGTTCGGTGGTGTCTAAATTCGGCAGGGCAAATTCGAGTTGGTACCGGGCGATGGACACGTCTTTTTTTGCGAATCGATAAGACAAGCGGCCCAGTCGCTTCCCCCAAGCTTGTGCCTGAGGGATACTAAGCCCCTGAACCAGTGCAGTAAAACCAGCCAAGGTCTGCCGCTCAAGGAAGTGACGGACTGCTTTGAGTTTAGGTGACTTATGTTTTTTATAGTCGTCGTATCGCTGGTCGCGACCCATGTTACCGACCTTGCTCGGGGAGCCACTTTAAGGCGTAATCAACATAACGCAGCGGCGTGCCTTCGATCATGGCTATTTCTTGGTCTTTGAGCCGCCGGACAGCCTTGGCCGGACGCCCCATCACCAGCCATTCTGGTTCTTCAAAGCGGGCCCCTTGGGCGACCAAGCTCCCAGCGGCCACCAAGACACGGTTGCCAATAAAGGCCCCATTCATAATTATCGAACCCATACCCACAAAACTTTCGTCCGCCAGTTCGCAACCATGTAAAATACAACTGTGACCCACCGAGATGTCGTTGCCCAGCTTAACCGCCCATTGGCCCAGTTGGCCGTGGAGTACGGTATTGTCTTGGATGTTGCAACGCTGACCAATCACAATGGGTTCTACATCTCCTCGTAAGGTGCAATTATGCCAGATTGAGCTATTTTCCCCGATAGTTAGATTTCCCGTGGTGACCACGTTTTGGCCAAACCGGACACTCGGATGAAACTGCAAGCCGTTTTCCATTGGTATTCTCTGATTGGATTTCGACAAATCCTAGCGGAAGCCCGCTTTCTTGTCTATGGACGGGGAACTTGAGTTTTGTTACCAGTAGGCTCAAGCGAACTTGAAAAAAAATGAGCCAACCGCCATTATCCCAGATTATTGAATCCCTGCTTTTCTCCGCCAAACGGGGATTGACGGCCAAACAATTAGCGGAAGTGACCGGAGCCAGTTTAGACGAGGTTCGAGCGGAGTTAAGTCAATTGCGGGCCTTTTATGTCGAGCAAAAAAGGGCGTTTGAGTTAAGCGAGTCGGGCGCAGGGTTTTTACTAAAAACCAAAAGCCAATTTAAAGACTGGATCACTTCGACCAAGGAGGTTAGGCCGGTCAAACTTTCGACCAGTTTAATGGAAACCCTGGCTATCACTGCCTACCGCCAACCGGTCACCCGCGCCGAGATGGAAATTTTACGTGGGGTTGATTCCTCTTACGCCCTTAAAAGCTTGCTTGAAAAGGGATTATTAAGGATTACCGGGAAAAAAGATGCCCCTGGAAAACCTATGATGTACGGAACCACACTTAAGTTTTTAGAGGCCTTTGGCTTGAAAAATCTGAAAGAATTACCCCAGCCTGAAGAATATGATTTAGCCGAAGGGGACCAGATAACCTCTGAGGTTTCGGAGCGCGAGAATTAATGGAACGGATCTTAGTTAAGGTAGGCACTAACGTTTTGACCCAAAAGGACGGCAAGCTCAACAAGGAGCGGATTGCTGAGCTCGTGGCGCAAATCGCGGTTTTGCGAAAAAAAGCACAGGTGATCCTGGTTACCTCTGGAGCAGTCGGGGCCGGGCGGGAATTTCGCGACCTTTCAAAAGAAAAGGATCCGGTTATCAAAAAACAAATGCTCGCGGCCATAGGGCAGGTAAGGTTATTCCAGGTTTACGCCGAAAATTGCGCCCTACAAGGAGTACTTCCGGCTCAAGCCTTGATCACTCGCTACGACTTTAGGCAAAAAGAGGCTTACCAAAACATCCAGTCCACCTTAGAGGGCTTGTTGCAGTACGACATCTTGCCAATTATCAATGAAAACGATGTGGTTAGCAGTGCTGAAACCAGCTTTTCAGACAACGACCAGCTTGCCGCCAACACAGCGGTGATGATGCGTTGTGACTTGCTGGTGATTTTATCCAATATTCAGGGATTTTTTACGGCTGATCCCTCCTTAAATCCTAATGCAAAATTAATTTCTCAAGTAGAGACCGTAAGCCCCGAGCTTTTGGCCTATTGCCAGGATTCGCTTTCCTCGGGAGGGACCGGGGGGATGCTTTCTAAACTTAAAGCCGCCGAAATGGCCGCTAAACACGGGGTGAAAACCATTGTTTCCTCTGGCTTAATTGAGCGCGCCCTCACCCAAGCCGTCGCCCCCTATTTTGACAAAAATGCCCCGAAATTAGGCACCACTTTTTTAGCCAAACCCAAAAAGTCGAAAATAAAAAAACATTGGATGACCTCCCACGCCGAAGTGGCCGGGGTGATAACGGTGGACCAAGGGGCGGTCAAGGCTTTAAAAGCCAACAAAAGTTTGCTAGTAGTGGGGGTACTCAAGGCCCGAGGCAACTTTGCCAAAGGGGATGTGTTGATGATAGAAGACGAAGTAGGGATCCGGGTGGGTGTTGGCCTATCAGACCATAATCAAGCCGAATTGGACCAATTGATTCAAAGCAAACCCCAAGGGGCCGTTGTGATCCATAAAAATCAACTTTATCTGCTTTAAGTATGCAACCTCGCTCTAACCTACCCATTCGACCCGCCTTTTTAGTTCGCTTCGAAGGGCAGCATCCGCTACTGACCCGTCGTACGGTGCAAGTGGTTTACGCAGGTTTGCTGTTAGGTTTCGGGTTGTTGCTGTTTCTTTGGTATTTAACCTTTAACCTGCCTGACCTAACCCATCTTGAAAAACCCCAATACGACCTACCCACCCGTGTTTACGATCTAAACGGGGAACTGGTCACCGAGTTTTATGTCAAACGCCGGGTTTTGATTCCTTTTGAAGAGGTGCCACCGGTGGTGGTCCAGGCGTTGCTTGCGATTGAAGACAGTCGGTTTTATTATCACTACGGCATCGATTTTATTAGGGTCGGCCAGGCGTTTTTGGTTGATTTAATTAAGATGGACTTCGCCCAAGGGGCAAGCACCTTAACCCAGCAGACGGCCAAGATGTTTTTGCTTTCGAGTGAAAAGAAAATCATTCGAAAAATCAAAGAATTGCTCCTCGCGGTACAGATCGAATCGCGATTTACTAAAAACGAGATTTTAGAGCTCTATTTAAACAAAACCTATTTCGGGCATGGCGCTTACGGGATCGAAGCAGCGGCCCAGGTTTATTTTTCAAAGTCCGCCCGGCAGCTTGACCTTAAAGAGGCGGCCCTCTTGGCCGGTCTGCCTCAAGCCCCAAGCCGTTGGGCTCCGACGGCCTCCATGGAAAATGCTACCAAAAGACGTAATTTGGTATTGTTGATGATGGAAAACGAAGGCTACATCACCGAAGACCAAATGAAAGAGGCGATTGCCCAGCCAATCGAGCTAAAATTAAGCAGCGCCGAAGACAGCAACGAAGCTAGTTATTACATGGAATATGTCAGGCGAATGGTGCTTGACCTGTACGGGATGGACCAACTCTACAAAGGGGGCCTCAAGGTCTATACCCATATGGATCTGAAGATGCAAATCGCCGCTCAACAGTCCCTAAAACACGGCCTTTTGGCCCTTGATCAGCGCCAAGGTTACCGAAGGTCCACCCAAAATCTTTGGCAAACAGTTGGCGAAAAAACCAAACTTGATCTTTACCAGTGGGACAAGACCAACAAACGAGGACACCTTCTAAAAGCGCCTAAAGAGGACAAAGAAAAACTAGAACAAACCTTCAATTCGACGGTCGAGAAAACCACCAGTTCAAACCAATTTGTTTTAGGTGGAAAACTTAAAGGAGTGGTGCGTTCGGTTAGTAATAGCAAAGCCTTAGTGGAATTAGGGGCAGGCAAAAAAGGATGGGTGCACCTAGAGGGGCATCGCTGGGCTAGACCTGTCGATTTTGAACATGCCTATGCCTGGGGAAGCCAGCTTAAAGACCTAAGAGATATTCTGTTGCAAGGCGATGTTATTGAAGTGGTTTTAGAGGATTATATCATTAACGAAGACGGCTTCGCCCTTTCCTTATACCAACGCCCCGAAGCCAATGGGGGCCTTTTTGTAACCGACCCTAGAAACGGTGAGGTCCGAGCCATGTCAGGTGGTTTCGATTTTGCCGATTCCGAATACAACCGCGCAATTCAGGCAAAAAGGCAGCCTGGCTCGGCCTTTAAACCCATAGTTTATTCCCTGGCGCTAGATAACAGCTTTACCCGAGCCAGCATCTTAGACGACACCCCACTGGTCTTTAAAGACACCCAGTGGCGTCCGGGTAATTATTCAAAATCGTATAAAGGCAAGATTTCCTTTAAAAACGCCTTAGCCCAGTCAAAAAATATCCCTACCATTCGGCTAGTAATGGCCCTGGGGATCGATAAAGTAATCGAGCAAGCAAACAAATTAGGCCTAACTGGCGAATTACCCAACGATTTGACCATCGGACTGGGTACGGCTTCGGTCACCCTAAAAGATCTGTCCAGCGCCTACGGAATTTTTGCCAACGGCGGTTATTTATTCGAGCCCGGTTTTGTGTCGAGGATTGAAGACCAAGATGGCAAGGTTATTTATCAAGAGCCTAAGCCCAAAGCGAATCCGGTAATGAGCCCTGAAACCGCCTTTTTAATGACGGCCACCCTGCAAGATGTGGTCAATTTTGGTTCGGGAATCCGCGCCCGCGCCATTGGCCGACCGGCAGCAGGCAAAACCGGTACCACCAATAATTATACAGACGCTTGGTTTATGGGATATATTCCTCAGCTATTGGCCGGGGTTTACGTGGGTTTTGATGACAACCAAAAAACCTTGGGCGCTCAAGAAACCGGCTCCCAAGCGGCCACCCCCATCTGGGTGGAGTTTATGAAACAGGCCACCGAATCTTTACCTGTACTGCCTTTTGAGCAGCCTAAGGGGATTGAGATGGTGCGGATTGTCCCCGAATCAGGGCTAAAGGACTGCGACGATAGCCAAAGAGCAAGGTTCGAATATTTCAAAGCTGGTACCGAACCAACCGAATGTCACCAAGACACGGGCGACTACTCGGACTATGCCAGCCCAGACCCCGACGGAGGCGACCCTGAAGCCCCCCAAGGTGACCCTGAAGCCAATGATCAGGTCCCGAGCGGCGAAGCTCCTTCCGCAGGGACAGGAGAACCCGTAAGCCCACAGGGGAGCGGCGGCAGTGCTGGCGACAATTATGAAGAATTATAGGTCGCCAGCCCAGGGTAAAACTCAGAATACCCATTATTTCATAATAGTTGCCCACACCCCAGCTATTTTAGATAACGAATAAGATTTTTGTGGGTTAAATTGAAGTATCAGTATATACTGAAAATGTAGTATCCATTAGATAACGTCGCACTTCAGGAAAAAGGCTAAAAAATGGGCAAGTTTTGGGGAGCTTTTTTAGGTCTGCTTTGGCTCGGTGTGGGCTCTTTAAGCGCCTTTGAGCGTGGATCCCATTGGGTTTATTTGGGCGGCACCCCGGCCTCCGCCTATGCCCCTAATTTCCTGGCTCCCCCTGTTGAAGCGGGGCTGATCTTGGGAGACAGCTTTACCTTAGGTGCCGATGCGAGTCGAAGCCATTTCGATTTGGGCCATAATGAAGAGGACGAGCGATACTACCGAGGGATGATGTCAAATGGCAATATGATAGGAGAGCGTTGGGAAATCCTTGAATATCGCCTCGATTTGCCCACCGACGCCAAGGCCAACGGGGTACACCAAAGTTCTGGCGCCGTAGCCCGCTGGTTTTTAACCGACACCTTTAACCTTAGGTTTGCGGTTCACCAAAAATCCACCGAAGGGCAAGTCGAATTGCCCGTGGGCCAAACCGGGCTCACCGCTAAAGGCGACTACCTCGCCACTACCCAGATACAAAGCCTAGGAATCGGCACCCAGTGGCAAACCCAGATCGGTTTGATTATCGGCATGGATTGGGCTTTAGGGGCCCAGACTAACCAAGAATCGGTAACCGCTTCTATTATCCAAGACCCGGCCCTAACTGCTACCCAATCAGCAGAGGCCCTCATTCAGGTCCAGGACTTCGCTCAAAGTATCAATAAACTAATGGCTAGTTCTGGGGGCCTAAACCTTTTTATTGGTTGGGCTTTTT
>MFNE01000044.1 GCA_001783695.1 Candidatus Lambdaproteobacteria bacterium RIFOXYD2_FULL_50_16 | reverse complement strand
TTTGGACCTTTGGGTCCTTAAGGGCTCCGAGCATACCAAACATACCGGTAACCGGTTTGGCTTTAGAAAGGTCTAAGTGAGACGCAGCCACCGCCATCTTCTCGCCCATTTGGGCCAGCTTGGCGATGCCATCTAACACACCGCGACTTTTCAGGTCTTCGAGTTTGTCGATCAAATCGGCAAAGGCTGGCTGGGACAGCCCGGTGATCGTCTCTTTGAGTTCCATTATGGCGTTGATGGTTTTTAAGCCTTCGGCGAGGTTGCCTAAACTTAAAACCGTTTGGTGCAATAAATGGGTCAAATCGTCGATCGAAAAGCCGTGGCTGACCATGTCTAACGCCGATACGGCCTCTTGGAACATCCCTTTCGAGATGGGCTCCAAGTCCTTTTTAAGCTCAATCAACCCGTTGAGGGTCCTCAAGCCTTCGGCAAGATTTCCCGCTGAAGACAAGGTCGTCCCCAACAGCTCACCAATCTCAGCAGGGTCGGTATGGGCTGTCATTCGGCTCAGCTTGTCGATGGTCTCGTTGAAGATCTGGCGCACGACCGGCTCTAGGTCGTTCTTTAGATCAGTCATCGGACGAACCGCCGCTTTGGCCTCCCTCACCGCCTCGGTTAACTCTTCGAGGCGTTGCAGGATGAGTTCTTCGTTGTTCATCTACCGCTCCTAATCCTGGAGTTTTCCGGCGAGGTTGAGCTGCGCCTCCAGGGGCAGTTCCTCACCGGTGATCAGCTTGTTCCAGTAAACCCACTTGAACATCATCTTACCCCAGTGGTTGGCTTTCGACTCCTGAAGTAGGCTAAATGGCCCCAGGCCTGGCAGCGGGAATTTCCCTGGCAGCGGCTCGTAAGCATAGTTAAAGTCGATCAAGGCTGCTTTCTCGAAGCCTGTTTCGATAAAGCAGTTTGCATGACCGTCGAATTCGGGTTTAACCGCCTCGCCGTGAATCTCGCGCATAAAGTTGTCCACCATTACTTCTGCTGAGAAGTGGGCTACAGAGCCGGCTTTGGAGGTGGGCAGGTTGGAGCCGTCGCCGACGACAAACATGTTGTCGTATTTAGCGGCTTTGAGGGTGTTTTTGTCGGTGGCTACGTATCCAACTTCGTCATTGGCCACGCCCGACTTGACCAAGAACTTAGCACCCAAGTTTGGCGGAATCGAAACCAAAAGGTCATATTCTACCTCGGCACCAGAAGCGGCGACGATTTTTTTCTCTTTGGCTTTGACTTCTAAAAGGTCAAAGTTGGTGGTGATTTTGATGTTTTTCTTTTCAATCAACTCGGTGAAAAACACGGTTGCTTTCGGTTTGGTAAAGGCGCCGGGTAGCGGGGTTACCAAACGGATTTCGACTTGGTCGCGAATCCCTCGCTCGGTGAAGTACCAATCAGCGAGGTAAACAAACTCAAGCGGAGCGACTGGGCACTTGAAGGGCATCTCTGCGATATCCAAGACCAACTTGCCGCCTTTAAATTCACGTAAAGCTTTAGAAAGAGCGACCGCACCGTCTAGGGTGTAGAAGTCGAAGGCATTTTTGCCCCAATCTTCCATTAAACCATCTACTTCTTCGGGGTTGATGTAAACCCCAGTAGCCACCACCACCTTGTCATAGTCGAAGGTCCCTTGGCTGGTTTCCACCTTTTGTGCTTTAGGGTCTAATCCGGTGATTTCAGCGACTACGAACTTGATACCTTTGGAGATAAACTCGCTCCTAGAGCGGATCACATCTTTGGCTGTATAAACACCAAAGGGGATAAACAAGAGGCCCGGCTGATAGATATGGCGATCATCTTGATCGATGATAGTAATAGACCATTCCTTTTCATCCAGACGCTTCCTCAGCTTGTTAGCGACCATGGTGCCCGCGCATCCGGCACCCAAGACAACGAGTTTCTTCATGAGGTTCCTACGGTTTAGGTTATAGGGTATTGGTTCTCGCCAAAAGGCAAAGATTAGGGGCAAGTTTAAGGGAAATAAAATTCAAATGTCAAAATATTCGAACAAAAAAATAAATTTTTTTTAAGTTGAATTGTTGGTCGTCAATTCAAACAAACCATGGTTCCCCAGCCAGTGGCGATGTGCATTTTTCAGCATTTTACTTGATCAAGATTACAGGTTATATTTTTTTAAATAAGCTAAAAAACCGATCAACTTTTCATAAAAACCACTTTTTTGGGCATTGTGGCGTTTAAGGTTGAGTTGGGCTGGTTAAGGTGGTAATCACAATATATGCATATTTAAATCACCCCGCAGACAGCCAATGACTATGGACTTTCCCTTAGCTCTAAAACTGACCCACGGGCTCTTAGACGCCCTCGGACCAGAATACAAAGACCGAATTAAACAAAACCACCGCCGATTAGGGATGAGAAGTCCAAAAAATCAGCAGGTTTTGATTGTGGACGGTTATTTGGGGCAAGAGGCGATTAGTCTTTGTGTGATTGCTAAGGATTGGCGGATCACCCAAGTTGAACCGAACAAAGACTTTTTGTTTGCCGCCGTCAGACGGGTGGAGGCGTTAGATTTGGAATCGCGGATTGACTTTGAAAAAGCACCGCTCGAAGAGATGGGCTTAGGGCCGTTTGACTTGTGCCTTTGTAGCCTTGGCCACGGGCTCCTTGAGCCCCATGCGCAGTCCACTAGGCTTAAAGAATTGGCCAAGCGTCTTAAACCCAATGGTCGCCTCCTTTTGACCCTGATTTTGGATGACCCTGCTCGCTGGGAAGCTTGGCGAGCGGCGCATCCAGCGCAAGAGACAGACCTTAAGGCATTGGTACAAACCGCTCCCCCGGTCAACCGGAATACCCTATTCAAACAGACCACAGAGGCCGGGTTTGGCCCGCCTGAAAGCTGGGGGGTTGGGGGATTGGTTGAAACCTTTAGTTTTATTAAAGCTTAAAATGGACCTAAAAGAGCGAGTGCTACAATGGTTGGCCGCCGACGAAGAGCGAATCGAAGAGCCAGAGGCATTATTGACCGCGTTTAGCGGTGAAGAAGCAGCGGTGGTCTTAACGATTCGCCGCGAAATGGTTTTGAGTCTAGTCACCGAGAACCTCAAGGCCTATCCTAATGCCAAATTCCACGACCTTAAGGGGATGTACCCCTATCCTAATAGCGAAGAACTCAAAGCCGCCCAAGCCCTGTTGAGCCATGTCCACGAGATGAAAACCCGCCACTAGATTAAGGATGGGTCAAAAAGGTCGCCTTGTCTTCATTGTCAAAGTGGCCTGGGTTGTACCAGTTGAGCCGATCTCTTAGCGCCACTACCTGCCCGCAGATTATAAGGGTGGGCGGATGGAAACCACTCTTTAATGCGAGAGAGCCCAGGTTTTCTAGGGTGCCGGTCAAGACCTGCTGATCATAAGTGGTCCCTCGCTCAATCAAGGCGACCGGGGTTTTAGGGTCAAGGCCGTGTTGGGTTAATTGTTCGCCAATTTCGCCAGCGGCGCTTAACCCCATATAAAACACCAAGGTGGTATTTTTGCTGGCTAGACTGGGCCAATCCAAATCTAGGCTGCCGTCCTTTTTCATATGCCCTGTCACCATCCTAACCGATTGGGCGTAGTCGCGATGGGTCAAGGGGATGCCTGCGTAAGTGCCACAACCTGAAGCCGCCGTCACTCCAGGCACTACCTCGAATTCGATCCCTGCTTGCACCAGGAGTTCAATCTCCTCGCCCCCTCGTCCGAATATAAAAGGGTCGCCGCCCTTGAGTCGGACCACTGAGTTGCCCGCTTTGGCCAATTCCACCAACTGTTGGTTGATCTCCTCTTGGGGCATAGTGTGGTCGCTAGACTTTTTGCCCACATAGATCTTGGTTGCTTCTCGGCGGGCGTAGTCCAGGATTACCGGGCTGACCAATCGGTCATAAACCAAAACGTCCGCATTTTGGATCAAACGCAAGGCACGCAAGGTTAAAAGGTCCGGGTCCCCAGGCCCCGCCCCGACTAGGGCCACTTGCCCATATTTGCGCTCCTTTTTGTGATGCTCCTCCAGTGCCTTTTCTAAGCCTTCGGAGGCCATCTTTTCTTTACCTGAAAGAAACATCTCTAGCAGGGGGCTGGTAAAAAGCCGGTCCCAGAAGACTCGCCGTTCCCCTTGATCCTCGATCACACCTTGGCTTTTATGTCGTAGTTCCCCTAAAAAAGTGGCAAGGCGGCTATAGCTTTGAGGAAATAATATTTCCAGTTTGGCGCGGACCAAACGGCTTAACCTTGGGCAGTTGCCCGAACTGCTAACCGCCATTACTAATGGGCTTCGGTCCACTATTGAGGGCACGATAAAGCTACACAGTTCAGGATAATCGACCACGTTTACGGGCAAATTGCGGGCTTGGGCGGCCCGGCTGACCTGGGCGGCCAGGTCGTCGTCTTCACTAGCTACAATAACTAGTTTAATTCCCTCTAAATGCCCTTCTGTAAAAGGCTCCCTCGAATGGGTAATTAACCCCTGGCTTGCCCAATCCTCTAAGGTTGGGGTTAATTTGGCGGCTAAGAGGGTGACTTTGGCCCCGGTCTTGAGCAGCAACTCCACCTTGTTATGGGCCCCGTCTTCAGCGCCCACCACTAAAACCGGATGACCTTTGAGGTCTATAAAGATCGGTAAAAAATCCATAGATTACGCCTGAGAGCGAATAAAATTCATAAAACCAGGGGCCCAGTCGGGGACCGCCAGGGCGTGTAAGTGGGTGTATCCGGCGAAGCAATTTTTAATCTGCATTCCATCCTGGCTTGCACCTAGACCAACTCCCCGTTTGAGTTTAAAGAGACCTTTGGGAGCGGGGTCGAGTTTGGAATAATGGAACTCATGCCCCTTGATGGGGCCTTGGAGCCAAAAGTTTTTATCGAACGGCTCCATCTCTAAATATCCATAACCAACTGGTTTTTTGTAAAAACTAATCTCGCCTGCGAGGAACCCAACTAGATCGGCCTCTTGACCTTCAAAATAGGCCCGTTCGGCAAGATAGATCAATCCCCCACACTCTGCCCAGCAGGGGAGGCCCGCTGTTAGACGGTTTTTTAATTCGGTTTTAAAACTTGTATTTGCCGACAGCTCGGGCAAAAAGGACTCGGGGAATCCACCTCCAATATAGAGCCCAGCTAAGGGAGGAATAGTTTGGTCCTTGAGCGCGTCTAAAAAAATCAATTCCGCCCCAGAGTCTTCTAAGGCTTCCAGGTTTTCGGGATAATAAAAGGTGAAGGCTTGGTCGCGTATGACCCCCACCGGCAAACGGGGGCCAGTCGCCTTTTTTTTGGGTTGTAAGTTGGGCAGGGACAAGGCAGGAGCGGACTGGGCCAGGATGCGGATTTTTTGTAGGTCCAGGTTTTTGTTAACCAAACTAGCCGCCTTAGCCACTCTTTGTTCTGCCTTGGGGTCCTCGCTGACAGGGACCAGGCCTAGGTGCCGTTCGGTCACCGCCATCTTAGGGTCGTCGGGCAACACTCCCAAAACGGGTACCCCCGTGTGGTGCTCAATTGCCTGAATCATTTTACTTTCTTGGCGGGGCGAACGGACCCGACTTAAGACCACACCACCTAAATTTACCTTGGGTTTCATCATCATCTGGCCCAAAACCAGGGCCGCCACCCCCCGATTCATACCCGCTCCATTGATACTTAATAGCACCGGACATTTGAGCAGACCCGCCAGCCCGGCAGTAGAAAAGTTCCCCTCTAGGTCGAGGCCGTCATGGAGTCCGTGGTTGCCTTCGATCAGGGTGTAGTCAATACCTTGGCTACGGCGCTTAAAACTCGATAAAATAACCGAGCGCTCCATCATCCAGGGGTCTAGGTTATAAGAATCCATGCCGCTGGCCAACTTGTGCCAAAGAGGGTCTATATAATCGGGTCCTTTTTTGAAGCAGCGCACTCGCTCGCCCGCCTCACTTAAGGCGCGAGCCAAACCCAAGGTCAGGGTGGTTTTGCCGCCGCTTTTGGCCGGGGCCGAGATCATAAGTCTGGGGATAGACATGGGTTTGATCCAATCCTATACTTAAGCACCCCTGGATTGGGGGTTGCTTTTTTTTTAGAGTTTAAAATAGAATAAAGCAAATTCGAAATATTAGAATATACGAATCTAGCATAGTTAATCAGGAGCCCCATGTCAAAACGCTTACAATATCTTGCAGAAGCTCGACCTGAAGCCGCCACTGCCTATATGACCTTTTTAAAGGAGTCGGGCAAACGCTTAGACGACAAAACCCGGTTTTTGATTTCCGTGGTTACCAAGGTCATTTCCGGCACCGCCCCTGGCCTTAAGCAATACATCCCCCACGCCATGCGCTGTGGAGCTACGGCAGACGAGATTATTGATGCGGTTTTAATGGCTATGCCCGCTGCCGGGCTGCCCAAAGTGCTAGACGCCTTAGACGTGATCCAAGAGATGGGCATGCCAGAGTTTAAGGTAGAAAACCTGGGTAAAAAACCAGAATGGTATGAGGTGGGGCCTTTAGAAGAGATTCCCAAAAACGAACTAGTGGCTAAAGAGATCGGCGGGGTTAAGTTTTTGGTTTTCCGGGGCGAAGAACTTAAGGTTTACGACCGAAAATGCCCTCACCTAGGCAACCGTTTACCTGGCGAGTGCGCCGCAGACAAATTAACCTGCCCCAGCCACAAATGGGTTTTTGAGGTCCCAACTGGCCAAGTGATCGAGGTTGGTGGGCGGGATTTACATGAGTTTCCGCATAAATTGGAAGAAGGCAAATTATGGGTTAAACTCTTAGTTTTAACCTAACCGAGACCCCGATGAAACCTACCGATTCGGCGCAGGCGGTATATGAGGTGCTGGCAGGCCAAAGCTATTTGGCCTCAAGCTCCATCGCCACCATCTGTTTTTTAGCCATCAAAATGCAACGCCCCGTTTTGGTCGAAGGACCTGCTGGAGTGGGCAAAACCGAATTGGCCAGGGCCTTGTCTCAAGGTTTGGGTACCCCCCTGATTCATCTGCAATGTTACGAAGGACTAGACGAGACCAAGGCCATCTATGAGTGGGAGTATGCTAAGCAACTGTTATATACTCAAATGCTCAAAGAAAAGATTCACCAATTGGTCCAAGACACCGATGACTTGAGCCAAGCGGTTCAGCGGGTTATTGGCGTGGAAAACGCTTTTTTTTCAGAGCATTTTTTGCTTCCTAGGCCTCTACTCAAAGCGATTACCAGCGACGAAACCAGTCTGTTGTTGATCGACGAGATCGACAAATCAGACCCTGAATTTGAAGCCTATTTGCTCGAAGTACTCTCGACCTATCAGATCACTATTCCCGAATTAGGTAGTTTCAAGGCCAAGCACCCGCCTTTGGTTTTTTTAACTAGCAATGCCGCCCGCGATCTTTCAGACGCCCTAAAACGCCGCTGTTTGCACCTCTATATCGACTTTCCAGAAGCCGCTTTGGAGCGCCAGATAGTCCAAAACAAATTCCCTGGCTTAGAAGAACGGTTGATTCAGAAACTGGTCACCGCCGTCGGGCGGATGCGGGGGATGGATTTAAAAAAGAAGCCAAGTATCGCCGAAACCCTAGACTGGGCGCACTCCCTGCTGGCTTTGGGGGCTAACGAACTCACGGCTACTGAGTTAGAACAGACTTTGGGGGTTATCTCCAAACATGCCTCTGACGCTGCCCAGATCCTTGAGAACCAAGCGACCTTGTTTGCCGAGGAACCTTGATTTCAGTTGTCCACGAATTTGTCTATGCCCTGAAATCCGAAGGGATGGAGGTGGCTACCAACAGCCTGCATCAAGCGATTGAGGCACTGACATGGATTGACCTACTAGACCGAGACCAATTTCAGGCCGCCTTGCAAGCTAGTTTAGTGACAGATCAAGCGGACCTAGAGGTTTTTGAGCAAACCTTTTTCCGCTTTTTTGTTTCCCAACAACCGGCAGTGCAGGCGGGAGAGGGGCGACTTTTTAAAGCGGCATTAAAGGAATTTGCAGACCAGCTTAGGGAAATTGGCGATCCGGCCAACCATATTTTGGCAGACTATATCGAAGGGGACGCACGGGAGTTGGTTGCCCGTTTGGGAGTAGAGCCCACCGAGCCCGACCATCAGCCTGCCCAAGCCGGGGAGTACGCCAAAGACTCTAAAAAAATCGATAAACGAAAAATGCGCGAGCGGGTCCGACTCTTAATTGAGTTAGCCGAGGATTTTTCCACCCGCCGCTTTTCCCTTTCTAAATCCAAACGGGTTAAATTAGGCGACTATTTGCGCACCAAGCTCGAAGAAGCGGCCCGGCTTTTGGATGAAGAGAAAAAAAAGACCCGAGGCCGGCGGCATATTTTACCCTGGGAAAAGAAACGCACTTTGTCGCGTATCTCTTTTAACCAACTTACCGAAGCCGAGATTAGCCGGGTCAAAGAAGAGGTGGAGCGCCTCGCGCAAAAGCTTAACGATAGTTTAAGTAAACAGCGTCGGCAGGCGGCCAGGGGACATATGGACCTCAAACGGACCCTACGCGAATCCATGCGTTGGGGTGGGGTTCCCTTTAAAATCAAAAAAAAGGCCCCTGCCAAGAAAAAAGGGAAGGTAGTAGCGATTTGCGACATTAGTTCCTCGGTCAGTTACGCAGCCCAGTTTATGACCCTGCTCCTCTACCGCCTGCAAAACCGGTTTTCTAAAATCAGGAGTTTTGTTTTTATCCGCCAAACCTACGAGGTCAGCCGCTACTTCGAGGCTTGGCCGATGGAAAAGGCCTTAATCAAAGCGACCAGCGACCATAAGATTGGTATGGGCCAACCGAGCAATTATGGGGTGGCTTTTAAGAGCTTTAATGCGCAATTTGAAAACGTCTTAACTAAAGACACCACGGTTTTGATCCTGGGGGATGGGCAGAATAACTTTAACGATCCCATGGTCTTAGAGCTAGAAAAAATCAAAAAAAAGGTTCGCCGAGTGATCTGGCTAAACCCAGAAGAAGAACGTTTTTGGTACACCCAGTCCAACGCCACTCGCCATTACCGGCCTTACTTGGACGATTTGGTGGAATGTGCAACTTTAGACCAGTTGGCGGAATTTACTAAAAACCTAGTGTTGTAATCATACTGGGCCTAGTCTATCATAGGTCCATAACTCCGAGTCTTGGTGGCTAAGGCATTAGCTAGGCCATGAGGACCAACGGGTGACGCTGGAAACGGCATTGCCTTCCGAGGGGCTTGACCCCGACTTGAAAAGGAGATCTATGTTGTCTGTATCAGAAGCCTTGGCGGCAGTGCTCGCCCAGGCTCGCCCCTTAGAAACCGAGATCCTGCCTTTGGCCCAAGCCTTAGGTCAGGTGACTGCCCAACCTTTAGTGGTGGACCGCCCTTTGCCGCCCTTTGACCGGGTGAGCATGGATGGTTACGCCGTGCGGGCTGTCGATTTGCTCCAAGCCGGGGCAGGTCTCCATTGTATTGGCCAATTACCGGCCGGACAGCCTGCCACACAATCGGTCGGACCGGGTCAATGTATTCAAGTAATGACCGGAGCGCCTTTGCCCAAGGGGGCAGATGCGGTGGTGATGATCGAAGAAACCAGCGCCTTAGAGAGCCAAATTACCTTTACCCAGCCCGCCAAGTTGGGGCAGAATCTGGTACCCCAAGGCAGTGAGGCACAGGCAGGGCAAACCTTTTTCCCGTCGGGACAGCCCATTACCCCCGCTTTAATCGCCTTTATGGCCAGCATTGGCCAAGAGAAGGTGACCGTATTCCGGCGACCTAAGGTGGCAGTTTTGGCCACTGGCGACGAGTTGGTCCCCCCTGGTCAGGCCCCGCTAGATCACCAAATCCGCGATTGCAACGGCCCCGCCTTGCTGGCGTTACTGGCCGGGGTGGGGATCGTGGGAGAAAGCCTGGGGATTGCCCCCGACCAGCCAGAGGTATTAGAAGCCTTGATCCGCCAAGGCCTGGAACGGGCAGAAGTGTTGCTGCTTTCGGGCGGAGTCTCGATGGGAAAATGGGATTTGGTCCCCGGAATTTTAACGAAATTAGGGGTCCAAGAAGTGTTTCATAATGTGCGGGTCAAACCGGGTAAACCGGTATGGTTCGGGCGTTCGAAAACGGGTTGGGTCTTTGGACTTCCGGGCAACCCGGTATCGGTCCAGGCCAGTTTTAAACTGTTTGTAGAGCCTCTGCTTAGGGCTTTGATGGGCCAAACCGGCCCTAAACCGCTATATTTGCCTCTAAAACACCAGGTCAAAAAACGTACTGACCGAGAGCAGTGGGTGCCGGGCCGATTGGCCTTGGAGGCAGGCCGGAGCGAGGTGGAAGAGGTTAAAATTGGCGGCTCTGGCGATTTTTCCAATTTAGGTTATTCAGAAGGGTTGTTCCAGATTCCGGCCGATGTCTTTAGCTTAGAAAAAGGGGCGATTGTGCCCTTTTTAGCTTGGCAGAGTGCCCCATGAACCGTCCTTTCCAGCGCCAATTTCAAACCCTGCGGGTCAGTCTTTCAAGGCGATGTAACCTTGCTTGTGCCTACTGCGTCGCTCCTGGCGTGAACCTCAGAGGGGGCCCTGAATTGCCGCCAGAGGCGTTAGCCCAATTGGTTGTGAGGTTGGTGCCTCATGGGATTAAACAGATCAAAATCACCGGTGGTGAGCCCCTTTTAGGGGAGCGGATTGACCGGTTTTTGCCTTTGGTGGTGGGTTTGGGCCCGGAGGTGAGCGTGACCACCAACGGCCAAACACTCCTAGAAAAGCTACCCCTGTTGCAACGCTTTGGGGTCAAAAGAATCAACCTAAGTTTGGATAGCTTAGACCCGGCAATCTTTCGTAAATTAACCGTCGGTGGGGATTTATCTTTGAGTTTAGCTGGGCTTGATCAAGCGTTAGCGATGGGGTTTTTAGTAAAATTAAATATGGTTCCTATGCGCGGAATCAATGCTCAGGGCAGTGCGGACATGCTCGAATTTGCGCTTTCAAAGGGAGTTGAGCTGCGGTTTATCGAATTAATGCCCATGGGGCACTTGTCGGGACCCAGTGAGTTTAGTAAACGGTTTTTTGGGCTTGAGGCAATCTTGGCCCAGCTTAGGGAGCGGTTCGAGTTCGCCGAAGCAGAGCGCCCTTGGGGCCGCACCGCGATTCAGTACCGGTTAGCCAAGGGCCAGTTCGGTATTATCGCCAATCACAGCCGACCTTTCTGCATTGATTGCGACCGGTTGCGCCTAGACGCAGAGGGGAAATTGGTTGGCTGTCTTTCAAGTAGCGAGTCCTTTCCTTTGGCTGACTGGCTCAATAAGCCCGAAGCCTCATTAGACCCAGTTCTAGCCCAAGCAATGGCTACCAAAGAACCCTTGGCTTTTGTGGGTTCTGGCCGAGGTATGAAATCAATTGGTGGTTAGGTATTTTCGCAGATAATTAGCCTGCCTGGGTTCTTGTTTGTACTTTTCTAATTCAATTTCTACCCATTTTTTAGCTGAATTAGGATCTTCAATTCGTATTAAAGTCACCCCACCATGGCCGCGCCCGTTAGCGGTAAAATTTCCATAGTTATCGCGTTTTGCAAACGGACCTTGGGCCATAACTACCGATTCGACCTCGTTTAAGCGGATTTCCGAGGTTCTGCGGCCTAAAAAATTATTGACCACAATTAATCGGCGATGGGGCAAGGCCTGATCGAAAATTCACCCCACAAAAGCACCGGGAATTGCAAATAAACAAGCGACAAACGAGACAGGTAAGTAGAGCCTGCCCAATAAATCTAATCTTGGCCGCTGCGCCCAATTGACAAAACCACCCAGATTAATTCGGGTCGTCTTTAAAATTAAAAAACCGGCCCGCCCTTAGGGGCGGGAAGGGCCGGGGCTGTAAGCCCCTTAGGAGCGGGGGCATTCGCCCCCAAAAGGGTCAAAGGCCTAAAGTGCCAACACTCCTTATCGGACACAGCGGACATAGAGGGCATTGGACTTGGTGCTGGTGCCCAGATTCCCATAGCTGAAGTCCAGATAAAAAGCTTGGGTGGAGGTCACCGGGTAGGACGTGGATGACCAATAGAGGTTTGCTTGACCGCTGGGGAAATAGGTGCGGTCGAGGGCGGGGACCGCAGTTCTGGTCTCGTCCACCAGGGTCTCCAGCTCGTTGCGGTTGGGCAGTCGCCAGTCGGTCTGACTTCCGTGGTTGAGGGCCTCGCAATAGGCCAGGGCGGCCTCCCAAGTCGTAAGGGCAGTCTCCCGCTGGTCCCAGACCAGGCCGGTGGCGAGATCGGTCACAGTCTGGTTTCCATTATCCGCTAAGCGGGTGCCCGCCCAGGCCGGGGCGGCCAAAAGCAGTAGCAGGGCCAACAAACGTAGGGTTCTCAAATTGTCCTCCTTAAAGATAAGGCCTCTTTGCCTCCCCGGCCCAGGCAGTGGACCAAGGAAGCGTCAAAAAATCTCTTCACCCGTAGAATCCGCGCCTAGCCGCAAACCCTTAGCAAAAAAACGGGGTAGAACCCGCGCGCTTTCCAGGTGATCCAAACCAAGCCTAGCCGGTGGCTTGCGGGGGATTTGAACCCCGCTCGCAAATCCAAAGCCCCCGGCGACCTTCCCGAACTCTTGGTTTAGGCAGTGCCCCTGGGGTGCTTAAAAAAAGCTGGGTTGTTCAACCGGCAAGTGCCCCCTGTTTCCTCGGTCGGGCTAACGCCCGGAAAAGTTAAGGGTTGGCCCAGCTACCTCGCCCAAACAAAAACCCCCACTCGGCCCCTGGGTCGCCGTTTCCCGCTCGCTAAAAAAACCGGCCCGCTTTACGGCGGGCTGGCGGGGGCCTTCGCCCCCAAAGGAACTATAATCCCAACGCTCTTTACCGGACGCACCGGACATAGAAGACACTGGTCTTGCTGCTGACGTCAACCCTGCCATGGCCGAAGAACACGTTCCAAGCGTAAGTGGCGTCCATATAGGTCGTGGAGGTCCAATAGCTGTTTGTAACAGTTGCAGGGAAAGCGGTGTTGAACAAAGTAGATCCCCCCTGGTTCATAACTATCCAGGATAACTCCGTCTTGGTCGGCAGCCGCCAGCCACTCCCCGACAATCCGGCGGTGTTGTTGGCGCAATAGGTGCCCGCATCGGCCCAGGTGTAGGCCCCCGCTGTGCCGGTGGCGCAGGCCGCAGTACTCGTGCCCGCCGAACACTGTTGCCAGACTCGTCCGGTCACGTTGTCGTTGACCGTGCCGTTGCCGTTGTCGGTGTAGCTCGGTTGGTTGGTCGTGTTGTAACTGCCGTCCTGGGCCAGCGCGTTGCCCGCCGCCGGGCAGGTGATCGGGTTTCCGGCGCCGTCCCAACAGCTAGTTTGGCCCGTGTCCGGGAGCACCCACCGCTTTTTGACCACCACGCTGTAGGTTTGGGTGGACCCATCCTCGGCGGTGACCAGATAACTAAGGTCGGTGGTGAAATCGTTGGCGGTGGTCCCGCTGACCTGGGTGACGCCCCCGACCTTGACGCTGGCTAAGGGAGCGGTGAAGCTGGCGACTAAGCTAGCCGATTGGACCCCGGTGAGGTAGGGTTGGTTGGTGTCCGAACCGTAAATCGTGATGGTGGTTCCGCTGATCACCCCGGTATAGTTGGAGCCTAAACTCGCGTTAAGGTTAAGGGGGCCATTGAAACTAAAGGCGGTGATCGCCTTGGCTGTGCTCAAGGGCACGGTGACCGTGACCGTATAGTCTTGGGTCGATCCATCCTGCGCGGTCACCCGGTAGGTCACCGGGCTAGAGTAGTTTTGCGCCGTCACCCCGCTGGTTTGGGGCGCCCCAGAGATAGAGACCGAAGCGCCAGTGGTGGTGAAGGTCGGCTTGAGGGCGGTGACGGTGGTACCGGCGGGTACAGTCAGGTCGATATTGGTGCTATTGATGGTACCCGTCACATTGACAGGAATCCCCGCTCCGCCGTTCAGCGCCGTGGTGAAGCTAAAGGCGGTAATCGCCTTGGTCGTGCTGGGCGCGGCGGTGGAAACCGTGACCGTGTAGTCCTGGGTCGAGCCGTCCGCCGCCGTTACCCGGTAGGTCACCGCGCTGGTAAAGTTGTTGGCCGTAGTCCCGCTGGTTTGGGCGGTTCCCCCTATCGAGACCGAGGCCCCCGTGGTGCTGAAGGTGGCCTTCAGCGCGGTCAAGGTGGTGCCGTAGGGGACCGTGGCTGTGATGTTGGTGCCGCTTATGATCCCAGTGACATCGATCAAAAAAGCCCCGTTAGCCGCCTTGGTGAAACTAAAGGCCGTGATCTCCTTCGCCGTGTTGGAGGCGACGGTGACGGTTACCAGGAAGTTTTGTCTGGTACCGTCTTGCGCGTACACTTGGTAGGTTACGGGGATGGTGAAATCTTGGGCGGTTACCCCGCTGGTTTGGGTGGTCCCATTGACCCCAACCGACACCCCAGTGTGGGTGAAGGTCGGTTTCAAGGAGGTAAGGATGGTCCCATAAGGCACCGTAAGGGCGATAGAGGAGCCACTGATGGTTCCGGTGACATTGCTCGACAAGCCTCCGTTGGCCACGCTGGTGAAGCTAAAGGCGGTGATCGCTTTATTAGCCGAGGCCGCCCCTATCGTAGCCGTCACCGTGAAATTCTGGCTGGTGCCATCGGTGGCGGTAACCTGGTAGATCAAGGGACTGGTGAAATTCTGGGCGGTCACCCCGCTGCTTTGAACAGCCCCACCGAAGGTGACATAAGAACCGTTGTGGGTGAAGGTCGGGATCAGGGAGGTGAGGGTGGTCCCGTAGGGGACCGGGAAGGTAACGCTGGTCCCGGTGATGGTGGCGGTGATGTCGTTGGCTAGGCTGGGGTTGTTAATCCTGGTGAAGCTGAAGGCGGTCAAGGCCTTGGGGTTGGGAGGAGTCGTACTGGTGCTGGTGCTAGTACTGGTGCCGGGTAACGTGTTGGAGCCGATGGTGGATAGTCCACTATTGATGGCGGTTTGCAAAGTTGCGGACAAGGCACTGACCTCGGCGCTGGAGAGGCCCCCTTTGCTTAAGCCAGCTTCGGCCCCGGTTTGGATCTTGGCGGCATAGGTGGACTGGTCGCCGCTGCTGACTCCAGCCTTGCTTAATCCTTTGGTCGCCCCGGTGGTCACCGAGCCCGAAACGTTGCTGATCTGGGTGGTGCTGTAGCCGGCGGTCTTGAGTCCCGCCAAGGCCCCCGAACTGGCACCGGCGATGGCGGTTTGTTTGTCTGCGGCGGAAAAGCCTAGGGAACCAGTCCCAGAGACGGCCCCTTGCGCGATGGCAGCCATGACCGTGCTGAGGTCCGCATCAGAGACCCCGGCGGACTTGACCTTGGCCGAGATGGCCGAAACCATGTTTTCCACCGCCGTGGTTCGGTCGGCAGAAGGGACCCCGGCGTTGCCCAAGTTGGCCACTCCCTGTTCGGAAACCTTTTGCATTACCGTGGAGAGGTTTGTGGTGGAGACCCCGGCGGTGGTCAGCTTGGTAACCATGGTCTGCATCAACGACTGGGCGGCGGCGCTGGCCGAGGCGGAGGAGACCCCAGACTTGCCCAGGGCGGAGACGGCCTTGGCCGCCACTGATTCCATCGCCGATTCTAAATAGGTGGCGCTCAAGCCGAAGGACGAAACCTTGCCCATCACGCTGGAGAGCAGGGTTTCAGAAACCGAGGCCGCGTTGGCGGAACCCACCCCACCGTCATCAATCCCGGCGATGGCCCCCGCCGTGATCCCGCCCAAGGCGGCGGCCAAAAATTCGGAGGATAAGGAGTTGGTCGAGAGCTTGGTCATCACCGTCTCGACTAAGCTGCTCGATTTGGACTCAATGGCGGAGGCGCTGATCCCCGCCTCGTCCATGGTGCCGATGGTGGCGGTCATCAGGGATTCCAGGTAGCTGGAATAATCCGAGCTAGCGTCCACGGTCACCGAATAGGCGTAGGCCGGGACTGGGGCCGTTACCGACTTTTGCGCCCCGCTTAACTGGCTGACCTTGGAAGAGGAGCTACCCAACATGGCCGCCAGGGAGCCGCTGATCACCCCAATGGCGGTGGTCTTTTCGGTATCGGTACTTAAATCGGAGGAGGACAAGGCCAGGGCGGCGGCAGCGCCGGTCTGCACCGAAGCCAGGATGGCCCCGGTGTCGGTGCTGCCTTCGGTCCCGTCCGCCGCCACCTGGGCGGTGGCGTAGTCCATCACGTTGGCCACTAAAATATCAGTATAGCCCGCCGACTTAAGGTTGGCGGCAAGCTGCTCAATCACGCTGCCCGCGGTCCCGCTGGGGAGGCTTCGTTTCTCCAAGGAAGTGGAGGTAGCCCCCGATTCTTTGCCTTGGCAGGCGGCTAGCAATAAGAGGCCGAGCCCGCATCCAACCAACCAAATCCTGCTGTTGTGCTTCATTTTTTTAGGCTCCTACCAATTGTAAGAAAGCGAAAGACGGGCCGATCTCCCGGCCGCTGGTTCGGGCACCATCGCCAAATGCCACCCCGGTTGGCGAACCGAGGCAACCTCCGCCTCCCCGGCAAAGAAAAATAAATAGCTTTCCCAAAGCCCAGCGACCAGGGCTAGGGCGTTGTATTGGGACCCTTGGGTCTTGAGGGTCTTCATTTTGGCTTGGTTTGAGGCGTATTCCTCTTCAATCGAGGTCAGTTCCGCTTGGGTCGTGGCCAGCTTGTATTGGGATTCCAGGGTTTTGTTGTCGGCAGTCAAGCTGTCATATTGGGAGGCGGCGCTGCTCGATAGGCCCAAGGAAATCCCCAAGGTACCCAAGGCGGCGCCGTGCCAGACCCAGGCCCCTAGGCCGGAACCGGCGGCCACCGCTTCGGGCGGGGCCAATTCCTTCTGCTCTGGGGCGGACCCTTCGACCAATTGGTCGGCCAGGAGTTTCAAAGAGTCGCTTAGGCTCGAAAGGCCGCCGTTGTGCTCTAAGGTTTTGGAGGAGAGAATGGAGCCGTTTTTGATGTCCATGATCTTGGCGCTCAGCACAAATTTATCATCTCCCAGCGCGATTAGGCTGGTACTAATGACACGGTCCACCCCTAACTGCTCCCCAATGATAGTGGCGCATTCGTCCCTCGAACATTTGTAGGACTCTTGAATGGCGTCGGGGCTCATCTTGGCGACCTCGGCGCTGCTGGCCATCTGCATCTTGCCGCGCTCGCTTAAACGGCTGCGGAAAATCTCGCTATAAGCCCGGCGCTGGTTGGGGTTCATCTCTGGGGCCTCCAGATCCAAGACCGCCACCAGGGCCTCCTGCACCGTTTTGGGGGTATCGAAGGTCACTTGGGCTTGGGCGAGGGCCTCCCCCCGGATCCCCACCATCGCGGCAAAAACCGCCGTGACCGTTTTTCCCTTAGGCTCATAGGTTCCCCGGATGAAGATCGCCTGATTCAGGTTCACCCCGGTTAAACTGTCTTCCAAAAAGAGCAGCTTAAAATCCTTCAGCTTCTTGCTTAGCGCCTGATAAAGCTGGGTTTCAATGGCTTTTGCGGTTAGATCCCGCTTTTTTGAATGGAGGTTGACCACCTCAATGACGATCTCGGCCTGCGGGGGCAGCTTAGAATCGGTCAGGATGGACGCGGCCTCCCCCACCGCTTCTTCCATCGTCGCCCCCAAACCCGATACCGGCCCCAAAAGACAGAGGAGCAACCACCAACCAACCAAACGCGCCAACGGAACTCTCTTCATTGCAGTTAGTTTCGAACAAAAAGGGAACGCTAGGCCCACCAAGTCACAATGTAAAACGGGCATGTAGTCTATCTCACCACCGATCCAGCCGAAAGTCAAGCTTTATTACCGGACCTAACTCAATACCAAAGCCCCTTGAGGGCGTTTGGGGGATTGGCTTGCGGGGGGGTGTTACCCCTCGCTGAAGGCATACTCCCAAAGGAAAGGACGGTCACCTCCAGCGGGGAATTCGCGAGCCCAAAGCAAAGGCCCCCTTCGGTGCTAGTTATGGTAGTGAATACCGAACTCGCCCTATTTGCCCTGACAGACCTCGCCTTGCACGGCAAAAGTGTTCGGAGGATTCAAGCCACCTAGCCAACTTGACCGCCCTTAGGGAAGAACTAGCCGATTTCTTCCCCTAGGATTTCAAGGGGAATGTTACTTTAAGAAAAGCTACCTACCCTCTGCCCTATGGGAAACTCGGAACCCTACTGATCACATTTCGCAGGCACCGCTACCTTCTGCCTTTTGATCGATAAAAGCCAGCCCTGGCTAACTAAGATCAAACTCACCCCGCTTAAGGGGGAAGCGCAGGTTTGGCGCTTCGGGCAAGGCGAACAGGCTTGGCCCGCGATCAACCCAGCGTCAGGCGGCCACTTAACCCTCTGGTTTAACGAGCCCCTGGAACGGCTGATCCTGCAAGACAAAAGCGGCGAAATGCCCTTTACCTTGTCCGGCAATCAGGTGCGTATCCAGAACCCCGAAAGGCCTAAAGCGGATGGCCGGCAGCGGCTTTAGACTGCTCGCCCAAGACATGGCCGGCAACCGCCGCGTCATCGCCGCCGCGCCTTGAAAGGTTAGCCAACAACTAACCCAAACAAAAATAAACCACCCCAAGACCTTCAGATCACCCCTGGTTTGGATTTGGTAGGCTCGGCTTAACGGGGATTAGGAATGCCCGATGCTAGCCCCCGAAGGAGCGTAGAACAACACTTTCGAGGAGGTCTTGAGCGCTCCCCGCGCCACCCAAACGGCCCTGCCAAGCTTGCCAACTTAATCCCACACCCCTAGAAGGAGCCCGAAGGCTTGTTTTGGGGCTAAGGTCAGGAACGGGGTCAGAGCATGGCTGAATCCTCCCAAACTAGTTTCGACAAGCTGATCCGAAAACGCAGGCAGGAATTGGACTTTTCCCATGAGTAACTTGCAGAAAAGGCATGCGTCCATCACACCTATGTATGATTGATTGAGCGGGGTGAAAAAACATCACCCTGGGGAATATTGAAAAGCTCTTAGTAGCTTTGGTGGTAGGGTTTCTCCAATTTGTCAGTTTGTTTTAGGAGAGAACGAAAAAAACAGAAATATCAAAGTGGCAACAAATAGAAGGAAAACCCACCACTGCCAAATCAATTTATACGTTTTGATTTTTCCTCTTAAATGTTCAATAATTGGAGTGTATTGTTCGTCAAAGATTTTAAGGAAGTGATAGTTGTCCAACAGTGCGCCAAAAGCAAAATTTGACTTCGTCATTCGATCAGCCAAGTGATCTAAATCCTTTTGAGCCTGTCGTTCAGAAATCACATAATGTGCTAGGAAGAAAAGCCAAATAATCGGAGTCAAATAAAAATAGAATTTAGAAGAACCAGTGTTTGAGTTACCTCCAATGACGATGCTGAGGAAGTACGTTACAGAAGCCAGGAATTGCGCGATAAATTGATGAGAAAAACTGTCTGCGGATCGTTGAGCTTGCTCCGATATCGAACTTAATAGGGTTTGTATTTTGTGGTGAATATCTATGTAGGTAGTTGAGTTGTCTTTTAAGAAAAGCTGGTACTGCCCTTGAACTTTTTGCAGAAAATCGTCTTGGAGTATTCCCCTTGGAAGAACATCTAGACTATAAATATTTCGGAGCATTGCTAGTCGATCCGAAATTGGTTCTGAGGAATAAACCCAACTAAAACAACTACGCCACAATTCAATTTGGTTTGTTGTTCCAAGTCGGCTCAGTTCGATTTCAAAGGTAACGACCTTATGCCCCTCAAATACCGCAAGTAATTTTTGATTTTTAATTGTGGCCCTATTGGCCAGAGCAGCTATGATGAAAATCAGCTCATAGCGTTCAAATGACAGATCAATAGCCTTATTACCACTCTTTTGAGTTAGGCAAAAGTCAGAGGGGAAAAAAGGATAATCATTTGATTGATGGAATGAACCGAATTGTTCATAAATCCTAACACGCTGTTGTTGGCGTTGCTCCAACGTGGCGTACTCATTGGGACTAAAAAATTTTGTTTCCAAAAGTGGCGATTCTGATTGAACGCTCAATATCTCCAAATGCGGACTTTCGGCGGAAACTAATCTTAGCTGATCTAAAAAAGTTATACCCGAAACGAAAGTTGAAAAAGCCGAGGTGTCATAAACATTTAGGCGACATTTTTGGACTTTCTTTTTAATGACAAAGGAAACCTGTATTGGGTCGCCACCAATCTCTTGGCAGAAGGTATGTAAGTGGTTAACCCAGTTTGATGAATCCGAGCGGACAGATTGCCCCGTCATCTGCTCTCGATCTTGAATTTCCCATCGGTCTGTGGCACACCGACTATCTAAATAATCTACAAGCTCCTGGATACTGGGAGACACCTGCATACCGCAAACGGTGAAATGCAGCTCGAAAGAAAAAAAATCTTCCGTGGTTTGGTCAATGCGTGTCACATTAAAACACCGGGAGAGTATATCCAGCATAGCTATGCTTGCTTTTTGTATTTCGGTGAATGTTCATTACCTCCGCTTTCAGAGAAACCAAGGCTATCAGTTTTAACAAATACCCCAAATTTCCCATCCAGGTAAATTGGGACGACTAAGTCACTCATGGATTGATCTGTCGCTGACTCAGACTCTCCTGGAGTGACGACCAACCGCACATCAGGGGCAAGCTTCCAGGTGATATTCGATTTTTTCCCTTTTACTGCATTTCGGTCGGTTCTGATTGTAGATTTTAACTCGCCCTTTTTGATTGAGTTTTGAATAGCTGCTGTTGCTGAAGACACAAACTTTTTAACATCTGGCGAAGTTCCATCTTCTCGGGTGAAATCACGTTCTCCAATTTTATTAACCCAATCAAGAGGTTTAAAGTCTTTGGGTGTGTCGCGCATTTCTGAAATCAATAGGTACCGAATTTCGTCATGTTCGGGCTTGAAACTTTTCTTCCAGCCGCGAATCTTTTCCTCCACAATTTGCCTGAATTTAATTGCGTAATCCAGATTTTCTTTCTTGGGTATTAAACCTAGAAAGTCGCGGTCCCAAAACCTAGAGCTAGACCTAGCTGAAATTTCCAGGTCAACATTTCCATTTTTGGCTTGAACGCTCTCGAGAACGCAACTGTTGTCGCGACTGGTGTTGAAGTTTTCACTAGGCCCCCTTTCCCTTTGCCCTGTAGTCATGCTGAAGATGGAGTCATAGTCGGCTTTGACCAAAATGATTTGAAGAGAATTGGCCCAAACCCCAAACCAGCCTTTCTTTACCTGGGCACTTCCCCTTGAAGCATGATGAGCCGAAGTCAAAAGTAGTTGAGCAAGCTCTTGAGCGACAACAGAGAAAGCTTTTGTGTCTTGGAAGAGTTTCAGGGCCTTTGTCCTTACCGTTGCGTCGGAATCGGAAAATTGGTATTCGACAGCATCTTGCTTTGCGAAATTGATTGCAATGTCCAAAAACTCTTTGAATTGCTTTTCTTGAAACTGTTGAAGTTGCTGTGGTTGCTGGTCGTTTAATTGGTCAATCAGAAAATGAGCGAATTGCATTTGAGCCTCCTTAGAATATGTTGAAATAATAGGTGCTTTCCCCTTTTAGTTCATGCGGGAGATTTGGACGGAGACACCTCTCACAGGTTTGCTAGCATGGGCAATACTTTTCTGTGAATCGGTTTTTTGGGCTTGAATTTGTCAGAGGACACGCGAAACCATTGCGATAAAGAACGCGATAAAAACCCATATTCAACTTATAGCATAACTGGCGGAGGCGTGAGGGAATCGAACTCTCCAGGGACCTTTTACAGGCCCCTCACGCGGTTTTGAAGACCGGGGTGGGCACCAGCGCCACAGCCGCCTCCGGGTATTGATTGCGAGTCTATCTTAGGAGAGGGGAGTTTGGTGAGCAAAAGGTTTGAAGAATTTATAAAACTAATAAATACAATATGGTAGTAAAATTTTATTAAAACTTGGACCGCCAGTTTTTAACCCCTTTGTTTTTATCTGTTAAAGACCGCTGCATAGTTCAAGGTAGCTAACTTTCCGGCTTTTCGGCTCGTTTTTTCACTGAAATTTCCCCTTTGTGAGGCGGTTTTCCCC
>MFNE01000043.1:150986-176985 GCA_001783695.1 Candidatus Lambdaproteobacteria bacterium RIFOXYD2_FULL_50_16 | reverse complement strand
CCGCCACGAATTGATCGCAGCCACGTTATGATTAATCTTCAAGCTCATGACTTTCCTTCGTCTAAATAGCTTGTTTTAGGGACTAGCTTTTTGCCTTTGAGCCTCAGTCGTCTTCCTTGACGTCCTGCCGGGGGTAACTATCCCGGCTCCATGGCCCTTGCTTTATTTTCTTAACGGCAGGTGGTTTGAAAACTTTAATTCTTTTTCCCACTTTTTTTGCCGAAGCTTTATTTGGTGGGTTCCGACCTGCTGTCGATAGTTCCTTAACGGCAACTTAAAAAATAACTTTAATCTTTTTCTAATTTTTTTTAAGCGGGGCAGAAAATGGCAGCTATAGCTAATAACAAACTGATATTGGTATTTATCCCAGAGGGTCGCTCGTTTCCAAGTTAACCAAGATTGAAACCGGCTAATTTAGAAAAACAATTATATATAATGGAATGGAATGGAAACTAGGAGGGTGCAAAGCAGGGGTGGGCCAAATAATCCGGCTTTTTTGGTGCCAAAGCTAGGCCCCTCACCCTGACTTTAGGATGGAATGCAACTTTAGGCAAAAGGGGGCCTAACACCAGACCGGCTGGCTAAACAGGAGACCAGAGCCCCTATTTAGGCAAGTCGGCTCGGGTTGGGAGTATTTACAGCCGTTCTAGGGGAATCCCAAATTCTTCTTTAATGGACAGCTTAAGGTCCTGATCATGTTCCAACCCGGCATAACGGATCTCCACTAATACCCGGTCCACCACCACGTTGATGTCGTCCAGGTCGTCTGAATTGTGGATACGGTAGGCCAACCCGGTTCGCTTCAGGTTATCTAAAACCGTATCCCGAATCCGTTGTTTTAGGTCATCCAATTCTCGGGCGCTGATCTTTTCCATAAAATAGGATTCGATCTCCGCCTGGTTTTTGCCCAACATGGCGAGCTTCATCCAAGTGGTATAGACGTTAATCATCTTGGGTGGCTGTGGTTCAGGTCCTTCCTTTTTGTCGGTTTGCGAAAAACCGGCCTCCCCGTTTAGGAGAAATAAAAGGCAAACGACCAAAAGCAGCCGCTTCAGGCTAGTTTTGTACATTATGATTCTCGTTAAGGCTCCCAAAATAGGAGCATCTCTTTTACTCTTCGGCAACTCACGAGAATTCTTTAATCCGCCTCCAAGGTTATCCCTTGGGCCGATTAAAATAATCCTATAACTTCTTATCGGCATCTTGGCTAAAAGCTTAAATTCTTTTTTTGCCCGCCTTGACCCGCCGGTGTTCCCAGTTCAAACTGGGCTTAACCCAGGAGCCCATGAACGACCCACACCAACATCACCACCACCACCAGGACAACAAAAATCTAAAACTCGCCCTCGCCCTTAACCTAGCCTTCGCCTTAATTGAACTGGTGGGAGGGGTTTTAACGGGTAGTTTAGCGATTTTATCCGATGCCATGCACGACGCTGGAGACTGCCTTTCATTAGGGCTGGGCCTTTTTATGGAAAAGAAGGCTAACCAGACTAGTGATGCCCAATATTCTTACGGCTACCGGCGTTTTTCTTTGGTTGGCGCCTGGATCAACGGGTTGATATTGGCGGCGGGTTCGGTTTGGATTATTCAGGAAGCCTTCTCCCGATTTAACAACCCCCCCGCACCTAATGGACCAGGGATGGTAGGTTTGGCTATCTTAGGAATTTTTGTAAACGGTTGGGGATTTTTAAAACTCCGCCGTTCAAACAGCCTCAATCAAAAGATGGTCGCCCTTCACCTCCTCGAAGACCTAGCGGGATGGATGGTGTTGTTGCCTTTAAGTTTGGTAATGCAGGTTTGGGGACTCTATTTTTTAGACCCCCTATTTTCGGTGTTGTTTAGTTTGTTTTTACTGTTTCAGGTGTTTAAAAACCTCAAAGGCACGGTGCATATTTTTTTGCAATCAAGCCCGGTCGAGGTCGATTTAGAGGCCGTAAAATCGCAGATCTTAGATTTAGACGGGATCAAGGGGGTTCACGATTTACACCTTTGGAGTCTGGACGGTCAAAACCATGTTTTCACCTGCCACCTAGTGACGGCCCCGGGTTTAAGCGAGGCCAGCCGCCACCAGATCAAAACTCAAGTTAAGGCCCTGGCCTTAGCTGGAGGGATTAAACATGCTACTTTAGAGCTTGAAATAGTTGGAGAGGATTGTGAGCAAGAGAATTGCGTGCCCAGATAGCTTTGAAGCTAGTGCGCTCGCAAGGTCAGCATAGTCAGTACTAGGCCTCGCCCCTTATTGGAGCGAGCCTAATAAAAACGCTTAAGTTCTGAAACGGTCGGTTAGGTTTTTGAGTTTTTCCACCATCTGGGCCAACTCTTCTGCGGTCTGCGCAATTTGGCTGGTCGCGCCTGAAAGCTGATGACTAGCTGCGGCGTTTGCTTCGGAGACCTGCGAAATCTCTTCAGCAGTCTTAGCTAGCTCGTCAACCGAGGCCTTCTGCTCTTCAACAGCAGTAGCGGTTTGGCTGATCGGTACGGCCATACTGGACACCATATGGCTGATCTCTTGGAGCACCTTTACCATATTGTTAGAGATACTCTTGCCCTTTTCGACGTTTTGCGAACTGATCCCAATTAAGTTTTTAATCTGGTCCACCTGTGAGTTTGAGCGGTCAGCCAGATTACGAACTTCTTCAGCGACTACCGCAAACCCTTTACCCTGCTCCCCGGCTTTAGCTGCTTCGATGGCGGCGTTAAGGGACAGCAGGTTTGTCTGGTTCGCAATCTCGGTGATTACGTTAACAATTCCCACAATCTTACCTGAAGAATCCCCAATCGCTTGCATACTCGCTTGGGTCTCTCCTACTGCTTGATTGGCACCGTTGGCGGCGGCTTTAGCTTTGTCGGCCAAACCTTTTAAATCGTTTATTTGGCTAGCCACCTCTTCAAAAGCCGAAGCGATCATGCCGATAGTAGCGGCGGCCTGGGTCAAGGCGGCGGCTTCGCGCTCGGCCCCTTGGGCCATGTTGTCGGCGGTGTGGCTGATTTCGTTGCTAGTCGAGCTTAGTTGGGTGCCGGCAGCGGAAATATCAGAGACACTGATTTGCACTTGAGCGATGATGGATCTAATATTTTGTAAAAATCGGTTAAACCAATGTCCCAACTGGCCAAATTCGTCTTTGCGTTTATCGTTAAGTTTGCGGGTTAGGTCCCCTTCCCCTTCAGCGATATCCTTTAATAAATCAATACTATCGTTTAAGGGCTTGGCGATGCTGGCGACAATAAACCAACTAGCTATTAAAACTAAAACCACTCCCAAAGCTATATTTACAAGTTGCCACATATGAGTAGAGGCGATGATTTCGTCCTGATCTTGGTGCGCCTGGGCTAGTTCGCCTTCGATGCTAGCGATCACTTGATCGACCGTTTCTCGGCTGCTGATCGCCATCTCGTCGATCACATCGTCCATCTTAACCAAAAAGGCCTCGTCAATCTGCTTGGCGTTGACTCGGGCGACCAACTCATGTTCCCCTATTTCCAAGAGTTTGTGAAAATTGACCAGAATCTTTTCGGTAGTGGTTTTTTCAAATTCCGTATCTGCAGCCGAACGCAGTTCCGTTTCATGGGTGGCAAGGTAATCTTTAAATCCTTCCAACATTTTTAGGCGTTCACCAGAAATAGGCTCATCTTTGTCGATGATGATGTCCATAAACAACAAGGTGGTCGAGGTCAGTTTAAGTTTGACGCCCTCTAAAATCCGAATTTGTTCAAGCCGACCTTCGAATCCTATGGAAACCTCTTCTATTTTGCTCACCGAGCGCATAGCGAAGACCACACTAAAAAGAAACAACGACATAACCAGGCCAAAACCAAGTAAGATCTTGACCCTGATCTTTAAGTTTTCCATAACGCTTCTCTGTAGGTACAAAAAGTCGAATGTTTAAATATTTTTTGAGCAGGGACCTTCACCTTAATAGGGAGGACCCTAATCACGCTAGCTTTTTTTAGTTTTAGGCTAAGAAAGTTGCGAACCTAGAAAGGCTCTATTTCGGCTCAGGACAGGGCTTTATGGCTATCCCCATAAAAACAAAAGTTTTTATATTTCTTGTCCCATTGGGCGGAGGATGGTTAGGATTGAGGTTTGAACAAGAGCCAATTATGGAAAACCCACTCGCCCATACCAGCATTCCCCAAGACTTCGAGGCCGAACAGGCGGTCTTGGGGGCCATTATCGACGACAACGATCGCCTAGTCGAGGTAGCTTCGTTGTTGACGCCCTTAAGCTTTTTCTCGATTGCCCACCAGCAAATCTTTGCGGCCATGTTGGAGTTAGAAACCAACCAGCAAGAGATTGACGAGGTTCTCTTAGGCAACCAACTCAAGGCGTTAGGGCAACTCGAAAACGCCGGCGGCTATGCCTATCTGGCTGAATTGGTGGATCTGGTACCTTCAACGGGCAACGTCGGGGCCTACGCCAAGATTGTGCAGGAATGCGCACTCCTTCGCGAGTTAATCACCACCGCCACCGAAATCGCCCGTAAGTCCAGAAACCCTGAACAAAAAATCGGGGACCTCTTAGCCGAAGCGGAGGCGAAAATCACCGAAATCGCCACCCGCAGCAGCGAGCGTTCCTACGCCCATATTCAAGATATCCTGCCCGCCACCTTTGCTAAGCTAGAAAAGGATTCGGCCAACAACCTAGACGTAACCGGCCTGCCCACGGGCTTTGCCGACTTAGACAAGATGACCAGCGGGCTTCAGGATGCGGACTTAATCATCTTGGCGGCCCGGCCCTCGATGGGTAAAACCGCCATGGCGCTCAACATGGTCAGACACGTAGCCACTCGTTCAGGCGAGGCGGGGGCGGTGTTGGTTTTTTCTTTGGAAATGTCCAAGGAACAACTGGCCACCCGCTTGCTTTCCACCGAAGCCAAGGTGGATTCGAACCGGTTGCGCTCGGGCAATTTAGAGGCGGAAGATTGGGACAAGTTGGCCATGGCTACGGACGTGCTTTCGGGACACCAGATTTATATCAACGACACCCCGGCTATGTCTTGTTATGAAGTCGCCACTATCGCCAAACAACTCGATAAAGAAATGGATCAGGGGGTTAGCTTGATTGTGGTCGATTACCTCCAGCTAATGAGGGGCACAAGGCCCAACCAGCCTCGCGAACAGGAAATCAGTGAAATTTCCAGGAGTTTAAAGGGGCTTGCCAAGGAACTCAAGGTGCCAGTGATTGCGCTTTCGCAGTTAAACCGGGGGTTAGAATCTCGCTCTGATAAACGCCCCCAACTCTCGGACCTTCGTGAATCGGGAGCCATTGAGCAAGACGCGGATTTGATCATGTTTATCTACCGCGACGAGGTGTACCACCCTGATACCGAGCAAAAGGACATTGCCGAATTGATTGTTGGCAAACATCGAAACGGGGCCACCGGGGTAGTCAAGTTGATTTGGACCGGGAAATACACCCAGTTCAGCAACTTAAGCCACCGAGAGCCCTATGATTGAGGCGGTTTCTAAGCTTGAGGAAGCTTTAGAAAAAGCTCTTAAAGAGGAGGGGCTTGAAGAGCTTTGGCAGTTGGCGAGGGTCCATCGTTATTGGCCCCTGATTGTGGAGCGGCCCCTTTCTGACCGGGCCCGGCCCTACAAGATAGAGCGCGGAGTCTTGACCCTTTTAGTGGCCGATTCCGCCTATGCCCAACATCTCAAGTTTTATTCGACCCGGTTTTTAGACCAACTGAACGCCTTGGATTCCACTTTAAAATTAAGCGCCCTCAAGTTCCAAGTAGGCGAGATGGCAAGAGGCAGCGAGGCCGACCTAACCCAACAACTACCCCAACTCAAGGCCCTAGCCGAACGGGTGCTTTCGGGGCCTAAAGCCCACCTTTTTGAACGGATTTACGAACTTTTTGTGGCGCGCCCAGAAGAGGTGGAGGAGTTGATTTTGCCCGATGGCACCCAAATCCGCCGCCTCAAACGCGACCAACTTGAAAAACCCATCTTGCCGATTGACCCATTAGCCGCCTCTCAAGCTCAAGAACAGGCCCAAAAAATAAACCAACCAAAAGTAGCCCAAGCCTTTTCCAGACTGATGGCCAACCGCCTAAGTGCTCAAAAAAAGCCATGAAACCTAAAACCAAAAAACGCTTTGGCCAGCACTTCTTAAAGGACCGAGTGGTCCTTTCCCAGATCGTCCAGTCAGCCAGAATTGTAGAAGGGGAGCGAGTCTTGGAGGTGGGGCCGGGTGCTGGAGCTTTGACCGCGCGGCTTTTAGAGGCAGGGGCGCAAGTGACCACAGTTGAGATCGACCGAGATTGGGCCCAAAGCCTTCGGGTCCAATTTGGCCTAGAGCCCCGTTTTAAATTGGTCGAGGGGGATGTTCTCAAGTTGGATTTAACCAGCCTTCTCACCCCCGGTCCCTGGAAGCTGGTGGCCAACCTCCCCTATAATATCTCGACCCCGCTCTTTTTTATATTGGTCGAGCTACGGGCCCAGTTTAGCTCGATAACAGTGATGTTGCAAAAAGAGGTGGCCGCCCGCTTTTTGGACCAGGGAGAAGGCAAGGGGCTTAAGGACTATGGTGCGCCTTCAGTGGTAGCGGCCTTGTGTTTTAAGGTTAGGCCCATTTTAGAGGTGCCCCCCGAAGCCTTCGAGCCCCCGCCCAAGGTGGACTCAACCGTAATCGAACTGATCCCCAAGCCCCCCTTGGGCCTCGACGAAACCGAGTTTTTCCGTTTTGTTAAAGTCGCCTTTAACCAGCGCCGCAAACTCCTCTTGCCCCGCCTCAAAAAAGAACTCCCCGAGGTTTACGCCCGTTTAAGCGAGGCCGAAAAAGCCCAGCTCGCCCCGCTGCGCCCCGAAAATCTCAAGCCAGAGGATTGGCTAAGGATTTGGCGGGGCACTCCCTAAGCTGGGGGCGATTTGCCCTCCCTGCGGCCTTAGGGGGCAACGCCCAGACGAGCTTTTACCCCGACGGAGGCAGCGGAACCCACAAGGCCAAAAAGGACGCGGCGCTAAGCTAGATTGCCCCCTTAAAATGGGTCCCCAATCCAAGCCGCCCCAAGAGGGAACCGCCCAGCCCCAAGTTTTTGATCCCCTTTTCCATCTGCTGCTATCGCAAAAGGAGGCCGATTTTTCTAAGCGCCCCAAGGCCCCTAGCTGCGTAGGCAAGATGCGGAGGGTCCGCTGATTTTTTAAAAAGATAGCAAGATTTGTTAAGACAGGGTTTGCCTAGAGGTTCAGGTTAGACCTGAAACAGGTGAGGAAAATTTGGAAACAAAACCGCAAAACAACCTATTCGAACGACTAGAGCGGGTCTATGATTACATTCAAGCTAATCTGGATCAGGCCCTAAGCGTGGAGCGTCTAGCGCAAGTGTCCGGTTTTTCAAGATTTCATTTTCACCGGTTGTTCTCCCTTTACACCGGCTTGAGTGTGAGCGCCTATGTGCGACAAGTTCGGCTGCAAGTGGTGGCGCACCAGTTGGTGTTCCTTAAACAAAGACGGATTATCGAGATCGGTTTGGACTGCGGGTTCGAAAACCCAGAAAGCCTCGCCCGCGCCTTCAAGGCCGCCTATGGCCAGTCCCCTTCCCAATTTCGAAAATCCCCCAATAGTCAACCTTGGACTGAGCCCATCGGGCGGGTCCAACAAGTACGGAGTCAGAACGTGGACGTAAAAATTATAAATTTTCCAGAAACCCAGGTGGCTTACTTGCGGCATTCAGGCCCGCCCAGTCGCCTCAACGAGTCGGTCGCGCAATTTATCGCGTGGCGCAAGGCCTCGGGGCATTCCCCGGTGTTAACCAATCAAACCTTTGGTTTGGTTTATAACGATCCCGAATCGGTCGAGCCCGAAGCGTTTCAGTTTGATATTTGTGGCACCACCGAGGTGAAGGTGGAGCCCAATCCCTGGGGGGTCAAAAATACGGTGCTTCCTTCAGGAAGGTGCGCGGTGGTGCGGCACCTAGGCTCGACCGACGAAATCAACCAAACCATTTGGCCCTTATACCGAGACTGGCTTCCCCAAAGCGGTGAGGAATTACGCGATTTTCCGCTCTTTTTTAACTACCTTACGGTTGCTAAAGAAGTGCCAGAAAAAGAACAAATCACCGACATTTATTTGCCCCTAAAATAAGCTGGCGGTCTCCTGGGGCGTGACGGCTCGGTTGCTCGGGAACTAGACAGCCGGGCCTTGTTACGCTAGGGTGCCAGGGGAAGAACGTCTTAACCTAGGAGGATGGATGGCCCTCAAAAACAACTTCAACGATCTAGCCTATGCCAAAATGGAGCAAGGCAATTTTGGTTTTGCCCGCGCCTCGCTAACCCAGGGGACCGGGGCCCAACGCATCGGCTGCTCGGCGTACCGATTAGAGCCCGGCAAAAAGGCCTTCCCCTACCACTTTCACCACGCTAACGAAGAGGCGATTTTGGTACTCGCGGGTCAGGGGGTCTTGCGGATTGGTCCAGAGAAATTGGCGGTTAAGCCGGGGGACTACCTCCCCTTCCCCGTAGGGGCGGAATATGCCCACCAGATGGCCAATGAAGGAACCGAAACCTTGGTTTATCTCTGCTTTTCCACCTTAGACGAAACTGAAATCGTCGAATACCCCGACTCCAACAAACTCGCCGTCTGCGCCGGAGCCAAGCCCGGCCTGCGCCCCGACCAATGGAAACTCCGCCAAATCCACCAAAAAGGGGCCACCGTCGGTTATTATGACGGGGAGGAATAGGGGGGAGGGGAGCCTTCTCCCCTGACGGCCAAGGCAACGGGGCCAAGGCGCTGAGCCTACCCCAAATGCTCCCTATAGACCTCAGAGAAGTCTGAGACTAGGAAGGGGGTGAGGCGCAGGCCGACCGAGCCTTTTTTGACCCAGATCTTAACTAACTGCACCGAGCCCTGGTCGGGGCTGGTGACGGTGGAGTGGTCTTCGGCCCAGAGCAGGTCTTTGGTTTTAAATTCGACCAACGTACTCCCTGCCGATAAGGGGTCTATCAGCAAATATACCTTTTTGGGGTCACTTTTATGTTGTTTGAGTTGGCCGAGGTAGGGCACGGCCTCTTTTTTTAAGCGATTGGGATCAGAGACCTTTTCGGGCATATGGTCCGCATTGATGATCTTTACCAAATCAAAGGGCAAGGGGCCTCCTGTGGGTTTTGATTGCCAGCCTGGGTCTAGCACACTATCCCTAGCAGAAGAGCGCCGGTTTGACAACCGCTTGCTTAAGCTCAAAACCCCAAGCAGTAGGTCACCTAGAGACCCATGCCCCTATACCCATGACCGAAGCCAACACTTGCCACCTCTGCCACCAGCCCTTACCTAAGGGGCAATCCTTTTATGAAGGGCGGGGGCTCAAGGTTTGTCTAGGCTGTTACCGAACCCAGGTACCTTGCAAAAAATGTGGGTTCCCCGGTCCTTTGACCAACCATCCCAAGTGGGGCCTGATCTGCACCTTTTGTTTAAAAGAAAACCCCATTACCGAACAAGGGGTTTGCCTAGTTTGTAACAAACCGATTTTAGAGGGGCAGAGCCACTACGCCGACCATGGCCAGATGGTTTGCCAAGACTGTTTTGCCAAAGCCAAGACCCGGTGTTTTACCTGCCGTTTCCCCAAGGTGGACGGGGTCTTGCCCGGCCAAGGTGGGGTGTGCGACCATTGCCTGGAAACCTTGATCACCAAGCTCGACGACCACCCAGCGATTTTAAGTCCACTCTTTCCCTTTTTAGAGGCGCACGGTTATTTACCCCAAGGCCCGCTTAACCTCAACTTCATTGATTGGCGAATGATTTTGGGGATGCAGCGCAAAGACAGCCCCGATTTTTCAGTACAATTTTTAGACGAATTAGTTCACTGGGCCTATCCGGCCTATCATTTAGCGGGCAAAATATACGCCCTGCCCGGACTACCGTCTGAATGGTTTATCCCAATCGTTTCAGGGCAATTGGCCGCCCGCGAGCTTTGTAAAGCTCATAAGATTCCCCATCTAGGAGAATTGGGCCCCTTTTATGGGCTCTCCCGAGGTTGGGTCCATTATTTGAGTTACGCTATTGCCAAACGCCTTAAATATGAAGGGGTCGCTAAAAAATTGAGCCGCTGGCCCGAGGCCTACGCCGGCCCTGAATTTAACAAATTCTTGGCGGTTGAAGAAAACCGGGGGCCTAAGGGGGTCATTAGTTTTGCTAAAACCGAGTTAGAACGGTTTGCCCTTAGATACTTAAAGGCCCAAAACAAGGTTTGACCAAACGGGGTATAGCCGGTTATAAAAGCCCTTACCTCAAAAAACTTTATGTCGAGGATTTATGGCTGCCGGAACCCGTCTTTCCAACGCCAACGCAGAGGCGTTACTGTCCCTTTCCAGTTCGGCTTTTGCTGGGGCCTTTGGTTTGCTTCACATTGCCCTTTACCTAAAAAAGGGGGATGAGGTTGAAGAAAGCCATAACCATCCCGTGTCAGGGGCACCAGATATCAGCTTTGGCCTAAGCCGTCCGGCCTTTGAGGAAACCCTCCAAAATGGTTATTTAGAGAGACCCCTTGGGGGCCTGCCTGAGCTCGAAGGGGTCAGTCTGCTAGCGACCCGCCTGGGCGACCAAGACGCCCCCTTTGTCTTGGCCGTTTGGGCCAAAGACGCCCAAGGTGGAGGCCGCTTTGCCCAAGCAGTGGGCCTGATGGCAGACCGCTTTTTAGAGTCCTGGAAACCAGCCCCAACCCCCGCCGTTGGCACCCAACAAATTGAGGTGGACCAGTCCCTTACCGACACCGGTGAGATGGAACTAGTCATCGAAAATTTAAAAGAAGAACCGGCCACTCAAACCGCCAAACTACCTCGCCACCCGATTTTCGAGCATGTTGCCGATTTTTTAGCCCATCCCGAGGCCGCCTTTTTATGTTTTAACAAGTTAGGCAAGGTGGTGCCCCTATACCCCAACAACTTCCACCCTTATTTTGGCAAGGTTTCCGAAGAAACTGACGCTCTGGCCTTGATCTTAAAAGAATGGACCCCTTTTAACCGGGATTCGGCCAGCTTCGCCAAGTCCGAACCGGATATCGCCATGCTGCGTGATCTGATGGAAACTGTTTTCTTGAGGATAACGGACCTAGATGTGTTGATGGAGATGTTGCCTAACGAGCTGCACCGAGGCGACACGGTTTTAAAATTGTCCTACCGCTATTTGCAAGCGCAAAACATGGAAGACGATCTGATCCTGATCTTGATCACCGATCTGACCAATCTTCATTCAATGGAAGCCAAATTATTAGAAGAGCGCGAAACCAAAGACATGGTGGTCAAAATCGCCATGGACCTAGAGGGCTACAAACAATATAGGAAGACCGCCGAAGAGATTTTGCGCTCGATTATGGTGGAATTAGAAAAACCATTCGATGAGATTCGGGGCGAGTCGATCTTGGGCTCGGCCAAAACCCTGCAATCTGGGGCGGAGATATTTGAGATCAAAAAGCTAGCCCAATTGACCGAGGATTTTGAACATAGTGCCAAGGCCGCCCTGAATAACCCACATGGGATTGGCACCGACGACATTGCCCGCTTAATGATGCAGGCTAGCGCCGTTAGAGATGGGTTTGACGAGCTACAAATCGACTATCTCGACAGCTTAATCTCTGAAAAAAACCTGGTCGAACATACCTACTTTAAAGTCTCTGAAACCCGCCTCAAACGGGTTGAGGCGGAGATTGGCGAGCAGTTAATCGAAGTCACACTAGCCCAGTTAGAAGAGGTATTTGATAAAAACTATCGCCCCTTTACGAAGCTGCCCCAACTAGGTGACTTAGCTCTACAAAGGCTTGAGCGGATCAAGTCGTTTATCTGGCACGAGGTCAACACCAAGGCCCATGCAAACCTGCATCATTTCTTCGAAGAATTAAAGATGCAGCCGATTGGCAACATGCTTAAAAAATACGGAATTATTGCCGAAAATCTGGCGCGTAAGCAATCGAAACAGCTTGTCTTAGAGATCAGGGGGACCGATATCGAAGTCCCAATGTCCAAGATGCAGGGGTTGTTTTCAGCACTGATTCACTTAGTGCGCAATTCGGTGGATCACGGGATCGAAAAGATGGAAGAGCGAGTCTTTTTAGGAAAAGACTTAGAAGGGCATATGTTAATTGCCGCCAGTCTTAAGGGGAACAGCCTTCAACTTAGGTTTGAAGACGACGGGCGGGGCATGGACCCCGAAATGGTCCGGGCCGACGCCATTGGGCGTGGGGTGGTCAGCCCCGAAGAGGCGGACAGCCTTAACTCTGAAGAATTAATAGACCTGATCTTCGCCCATGCGGCCAATGGCCGGGGCCAGCGTGGAGTGGGACTAGAAACGGTTTGTGTACGGGTCAAAGAGTTGGGCGGACAAATCCACATCCGCTCACAAATGGAAAAGGGAACCTCTGTAGAGATTACCTTACCCCTTAATCCTTAATTGGGACGCTGGTACGATGGAATTTGAGATTACTGTGATCGAGGCTTTTGAGCGGATGCAAAAATCCGAAGAGCTTCAGCTACTCGACCTGCGCCCTGCTCAAGATTTTCAAAAGAAGTCGATACCTGGGTTTGTCAACCTGCCGATGAGCGAATTAAGCGCGGAACTTGGACAATTAGGGGGTAAAAAAACGACCCTGCTGCTTTGCGAAGATGGCAGCAAAAGCCACCAAGCGCGTGTATTATTAGAAGCCTGCGGCTATCCCTCGTTAGTGATCCGCGGCGGCATGAAAGACTGGGAAGGAATCATCGAACCCGCCTTAGGGGATATATAAAAGCGATATAAGTAGCATGGACTAACTGGCAGTTTGTTTTTTAAAACATTTTTAGGGGATTAGCATGGCAGGGTTTAGACGGTCCGTTATTAGAGCCGCGAGAGGTATTAACTGCGTACCCAGAAACTGCGATTATTGCGCAAGCGAACCTCAGTTAAAAGCCTTACCCCTACCCTCTCTGAAACAAAACTGCGAAGGCCACACCAGCTTTTGGGCCAGCCTCACGATAACGCGCCGCTGGCAATTTCTTGAGGACTGGGATTACCGTCTTTTAGACGGCACCGTAATTCGCATCCCCAAGGGTTTTATCTGCAACGGGGCCTCCTGTTTCCTGGTTTCCACTGGCTATATTTTCAAACCCTCGATTATTCACGACTACGCCTACACCTATGGTCACTTAAAAAAGGCCAATGGTGGGAAATATGTCTGCCCTACAGACCGCAACGACGGCACTGAAGACAATAAAAAGAAGGTCCGCAAATTCTGGGACATCCTGCTTCGCCAGGAGTGCCAGCACCTCAATCCGTCCTCTTTGCTAAACTATCTGGTGTATAGGGCGGTACGGTGCTTTGGGAAAAAACGCTACCTCTTAGACGACAAAAAAACCAGAAAAGGCAACCGCCGCCACCGCTGTAGAAAAATCAGCGACCCCGGCGCTTAGTCCCTCACAAACACCTGGATTGATTGGGGCTCTAGGCGGAGGTTGTGGGGTTCTGCGGCGGGTTTGATTTCTCCAGCTATAAAAGGGGCCGGGTTATAGGTGTCTAAGACCTTAAGCCATCCAGAACTGGACTGGGGGATTTCGAAATGTTTTGGTTCGGGTTCGAAGTTAAGGGCGGCGTAGATTAACTGATCTTTTTTGATTGGGCCTTGGTATCCGTCGATCAATAAAGCCAGTTTATTGTTGCCATGATCAAATTCCGGCTCCCAAGCGCGCTGCGCATGCCAACTAATGTCGGGCAGGTGGCTACTTAGATTAGTGCGGCCCGTAAAAAAGTTCCTTTTGTGCAGGTGGGGATGGGCCTTTCGAAAGCGGATTAAGGCCTTATAAAAGGCTAGGAGTTCGGCATTTTTTTCTGCTAATGACCAATCTAACCAACTGGTAGCATTGTCTTGGCACCAGGGGTTATTGTTGCCCCCTTGGGTTTTTCCAATCTCGTCGCCCATAGGAAACATGGGGGTGCCTTGGCTTATAAAAAGTAGGGTGGCAAAATTGCGTATCTGTCGGTGGCGTAGTTGAAGAATCCGAGGGGCCTCGCTAGGGCCTTCGACGCCAAAATTAAAGGACAAATTGTGCTGTTCTCCATCCCGCCCCTCTTCGCCGTTGGCTAGGTTGTGGCGGTTTTGATAACTCACTAAATCCATTAGCGTAAAGCCGTCGTGACTAGTGATAAAATTGATCGAGTGGTAGGGGTTGCGCTGGCTGTGTTTGTAGAGATCTTCAGAACCAGCTAAACGGGTGGCTAATTCGGCAGTCAGGCCTTTGTCGCCCTTGGCAAAACAGCGCACGGTGTCCCGGAAACGCCCGTTCCATTCCGCCCAACGCCCGCTGGCGGGAAAGCTGCCCACCTGATAAAGCCCAGCCGCGTCCCAGGCCTCGGCAATGATCTTGGTGTTAGATAAAAGCGGGTCCTTGGCGATGCTTTCTAAAACCGGGGGTTCGGCTAAAACCTCACCTTTTTCGTTGCGGCTCATTATACTGGCCAAATCGAAGCGGAACCCGTCCACATGGAGTTCAGCAACAAAATATTGCAGCGAATCGAGGATCATCCGCTTAACCACCGGGTGGTTGCAGTTAAACGTATTGCCACAGCCTGAGTAGTTGGCATAATGGCCGTTTGCATCGAGCATATAATAGCTATTGGCCGAAAGCCCTTTAAAGTTAATCACCCGACCCTGCTCGCCCCCTTCGGCGGTGTGGTTAAACACCACATCTAAGATCACCTCAATTCCGGCATTGTGTAACGCCTTGACCATCGCTTTAAACTCGGCCACGTCGCCCATTGGGCTTTTGTCCGAGGCATAGGCGGACTTAATCGAAAAAAAGTTGATACTTGAGTAGCCCCAATAGTTTTTGTGCCGCGTTTTAGTCACCGGGTCTAAAAAGGGACAGTCGAACTCGTCAAATTCGTGGATCGGCATTAGCTCGACCGCCGTGACCCCCAGGTCTTTTAAATAGGGTATCCGCTCGATCACGCCCCTAAAAGTGCCTGGATTTTCTACCTCTGCCGCTTGGGTGAAGCCCCGCACATGGAGCTCATAGATCACCGAATCCTTGAGTGGTCGCCCTAAAGGCCGGTCCCCCTCCCAGTCGAAATCCCGTTTGGCCCACATTCCCCGCATAGGCAGCCCAGTCCTTTTTCCCCAGTACTCAAAACCACTAATCCCTTTGGCGTAAGGGTCTAGTAGTTCTTGGTCTGGGTCAAAACTCTGCAATGGGCCACTAACCCCTTTGACCTGATAACTATAATTAAACACCTCCGGCAGGCCCGATATTTCGATATGCCATATTGAACCGGTGCGGTGGCGAAGGGGATCTAGGGAAAAGCGGCTTAATAGAGCGCCCGTTTGATCAAAAATCAAGAGATCTAACAGAGAGGCCTGATCGGAAAAAAGCGCAAAATTATGGCCTTTAGGGGTTTGGTTAACCCCCATTCTCAGGGGGTCACCTCCAGATATCAAAAAGGGGCTCATTTTCGCCTATAAAGTAAGGAGGTCCATTCCCCTTCGGCCAGTTGGGCCTCTAGTTCAAACTCACTAAACGCCTCTTTGACCGGTTCAAGGTAGTCCGGGGCTATCCCCGAAAGTAAAAGGTAGGTTTCGGTCATCCGTTTGAGGTCCTCCTCAAAGGCGAGGAGCACGTCCCCAGTAATATTTGCCAGCACTAGCTGGGCCGATTCAGGGCAGGCGTCCGGCCCCTGCAAACGGCCTTCGACCAACTGGGGATCGAGCCCAGAGTGAGCCAAGTTCAGCGGTAATTCGTCCAAAGCCTCGGCCTCAATCTCTAAGCAAATCGCCCGCGTTGCCCCTAATTTAAGCGCGCCGATGGTCAAAATTCCTGAACCAAAACCCACGTCAATCGCCAGCCCAGACAACCGCCCTTCTAACCCTTCTAAAGCCCGAAGGGCTAGTCGGGTGCTTTCGTGATACCCGGTGCCAAAACCTTGGCCAGGGTCAATACAGATACACACCCGGTCGGTGTTGACCTCTTCCCAAGGTGGGTGGATCAAAAAACGGGCCCCCACCTCTAAAGGTTTAAAATGCTCTTTCCAGTTCGCTTGCCAATTTTCGCGGGGCTTTTCCTCTAAACTTAAGAGTTCGAGCCCACCGGGCACTTGGGCTTTAAGACGCTCAAAAAGTTCTAGATCAGGGGATTGATCAAAAAATAGCTTTACGGTCAAGCCCGTTTCGGTCTCGTCTAATTCCTCTAACCCACTGGCTCCATTTTCGATAAACAAGTAGCCCACCCATTCGGACTGATCCTTGGCAATCCGCACCAACGCTTGAGAAAACTGAAGAGGCATTTTCAAACCGAAAAAGGATTGATCAAGAAGCCCCTAAGGCTTAAGCTTGAGGTCAAGCCTAGAATTAATTCTTGGCCGGTCTATAGTAGCCTTTGTCGGCCTAGGCCGCAACCACCAATGGAAAAAAAGCTTTGGCCGCCCTTAAACACGTTTACGAATCCCAGCAGTTTACTCAAGAGTTTTTAGACCAACTCTTTATACTTGCCGACCAGATGCGGATTGATGCCTCCAAACACCAACTCCCAGGTAAGATCTTAGCCTCCTTGTTTTACGAACCTTCGACCAGAACTAGGTTGAGTTTTGAGGCGGCGATGTTACGCTTGGGCGGACAGGTTATCTCCACCGAAATGGCCAAGGAATTCTCTAGCCATTCAAAAGGGGAGTCTTTAGAGGACAGTATTAAGGTTATTGGGGCTTATGCCGATGTAATTGCGCTTCGCCACCACGAGATTGGCGCGGCCAAACGGGCGGCGCTGGCCAGCTCGGTGCCGCTTATCAACGCAGGCGACGGGGCCGGTCAACACCCCACCCAAGCCCTGCTGGACCTATACACCATCCAGCGCCAATTCGGCGAGATCGACGGCTTGACGGTGGCCATGGTGGGTGATTTGCTATACGGGCGGACCACCAGGAGCCTGTGTTACCTCTTGGGAAAATTTTACAAGGTCAAACTGATTTTTGTAGCCCCGCCTATCTGCCGCATGGCTAACGATATTTTGAGTTTTTTGGGCGAGCACGGGGTTTCTTGGTCTGAAGAGACTGACTTAGAAAAGGCGGCGGCCCAGGCTGACTGCATTTATATGACTCGGGTGCAAAAGGAACGATTTTTAGACATGGAGCGTTACCAAGAGGCCGCCCAAAAGTATAAAATTGGTCCCTCTATGTTAGAACATATCCGCCCCAATGCCATCGTGATGCATCCCCTGCCCAGGCTTGAAGAGATTTCGGCAGAGGTGGACCAGGACCCTAGGATGGTTTACTTCGACCAAGCGGCCAACGGACTTTGGGTGCGAATGGCGTTGATTAAAAGTTTACTTGACCCCTAAGTTCTAGCTTTAGACTTGCTAAAAACTGGACAAGCCCCTTCGGCCTGTGGATAATGTATTCAGCCACGGCTAAGTCGAGGAGGAACTTTGTACGAAACTAGCGGAGACATTTTAAAACTTTCCCTTTTGATGGGTGACATCCTAGAGGGCAAGATATCGAGAAATAAAAATTTCTATACCTTGGCGAAAGCGAAGGATTATTATCGTTTTAAAAGGGCTAAGTTACTATTATCATTAGTCGAAGACCTAAACCGGACCATCGAAGTTCCAGGCAACGAGATTGGCACCCACCACCAAAGCGACCATGTAGAGGTGTTTTTGTATAACCCAAGTCTTAAATACAATCGCCGGGTTATTCTAAGTGAGCCAGAGCTAGAACTTGTGGCCAAGCAGACTCGAATTAAGCTGAATTAACGCCATGCAGCTGACTAAGGAAATATTTGTTAAACTCCAAGAATCTGTGGAGTTTTTTAGGTCTTTTACCAATGGGGAGTTATTAAACCTCCTTAAATTGGCCCAGACAGAGTCCTTCAAGGACGAAGAGGTCGTCTTTCGTGAAGGCACTAGAGGTGATAAAATGTATATCATCTTGTCTGGCAAAGTACGTATCTCCAGGCCATTAGGTGGTGGGAAAGAAGAAACCTTGGTAGTCCTCGAATCGGGTGCCTGCTTTGGTGAAATGGGAATTATTGACCAGAGCCCTCGCTCGGCCCGCGCCACGGCGACCGGGTCCGCAGTACTTATGTCGATTGGAGCCCCGGTTTTGGGTCAGGCCAACTCAGGCGTAGCCTTTAAGTTATACCGCAACTTCTCGGTTATGTTGGCAGGGCGTCTGCGCGACTCTAACGCCAAAGTCCAGGATATCGCCGAGAAAGACCGGAATTCGTCCCAAAAAATCAAGGACATGCTTAAGAAGAAGATGGAAGGCAAGGACGCTAATATGCAAGGGGCCGACCTCAACTACGCCGATCTCTCGGGCACCTACATGAACAACGCCAACCTAGCCAAGTCCAATCTGGTGCGCACGACCTTTAAAGATACCAAACTAAAAGGGGCTAATTTTTCTAACGCCAAGTTTGCGGCCAGCCAGTTTGCAAATGTGGAGTTCGAAGAAACCAACTTCGCTGGCGGCGATTTTTCAGGGGCCGTTTTTAAAAATTGCAATTTTGGCAATTGCGACTTTAAAGCCGCCCAGTTTCAGGGGGCGGACCTCTCGGCCTCGATGAAAGTCGAGGTGGCCCCGAAAAAAGACACCAAAGGGGCGGGGTAAGCTTGCGGGTTTCCGTAATTTTATTGGCGGCCCTCTGTTTGACCTGTCTGCCCCTGTGGGCGCAGCAAACTGCTCCCCAAGCCCAAACGACCACCCCCGCTCAGGCTCCGAGTGGGCAACCCCAGCAGACCTCTCAAGGCGCTCCTGGTGCAGCCCCCCAAGGCCAAGCAGGCCCAACGCCCGAGGGAAACGGACCGCCAGCTAGGCAATCTAATTACGAATACACCACCCAGATTTCCAAAGCCCAGCAAGCCCAGGGCTGGGCTAAAGTCTATTTTGAATCGTTTAAACGTAGCCGAGAATATCGCTATCTGCAACTGGCCAGCCAGCAGACCCTGCTTTCGGTGCAAATCTTATATAACACCCAAGAGGCCCTCCCCAAAACCAATCGGTTTTACTATAAGACCCGAAAAAAAAGGATGCACGCTTGTGACTATTATCAGGTCTTAAAAGAGGCTAGTTATAGCTTTGATTCTTCACGATACCTAAGGGACCCCCCCGGCGGTCTCTGTCAATTTTAAGGGGGACATGCCACACCGAGGGGAGCCTCCTTATAACGAGGCCTTAAATACCCAAATCGAATTACTTAAGGCAGCGATCGGGCAGTCGAGCCATGTCGATCAGGCGTTGGTATTGGCGGCCTTGGAGTTTGGCTTAAAGGCCCACAAGCACCAAACCCGCAAAAATGGGGACCCTTATTTTATCCACCCGGTTCGTGTTGCTCTGCGCGCGACCCAATACGACTTAGACACCACAACCCTAATTGGAGCACTACTTCACGACGTAATCGAAGACACCGCCTATACTTGGGCGGCCATCGAAGCCCAGTTTGGTTTATTAGTCGCCCAAATGGTGGAGGCCTTGACCAAGGTTAAAACCTCCAAATCCCTAACCCTTTATAAAATTTTTCAACTAGGCAATATCGACTTCCGAGTGATTTTGATCAAGCTGCTTGATCGCTTGGACAACCTGACTGACATGCAGGCCTTGCCCCGCCGCAAGCAGCGCTCTATCTGCCAAGAGAGTCTAGCTATCTACGCCGAGGTAGCCCACGGATTGGGGCTGATCGAGATCGAGGATGAGATAAAAAATCTGGTTTTTAGGCAGCTTTACCCGGTTCGATATTTAGCCACTAAAGACAAGTTAGCGGATTTTTTGACCCACCGGGGGCTGGCGGTGGAGGGAATTGTGTTAGCGGTCCAAAACGCCCTTACCCCCCAAGTACTCAACCACCTTACCTGGGTCAAACTGGGTCCAGAGGCCTATTTGTATAAAAGTGGTGACGTGGACCGATTGCTTGCCCATATTGTGGTCGAAACCAAAGGGGTCCTTGATTGTTATCAGGCCTTGGGGATGATCCATACCAACCTGCGTTCTGTGCCCATGTCAATCCGTGATTTTATTAGCAACCCAAGGGCGAATGGTTGGCGCGGTCTGACGACTAAAGTTATGGTTTTTGGTGAACAGGTTCGTATCCATATTGTCTCCCCCGAATTTGCCCATCAAAACCGGTTAGGACTAATCGCTTTGATCCGCGAAGGGATATATCAGTCTGAAAACTACCGGCAATTTTTCCAGTTATACCTAGACGTGGCCGGAGACGAAAACGTGCGGATTGACGACGTTTTCAGAAGTTCTAAGGCAAGGGCCATCCAATGTATGACCCCCAAGGGCGACATTATCGAATTGCGCTATGGCGCGACGATTTTGGATTTTGCCTTTTCGGTGCATTCGGCGTTGGGGCTTCGAACCTTGGGCGGGATCGTCGGGGGGATTCGTTATGGACGCAATAAAATCTTAGAAGACGGGATGGTGGTTAAGGTGTTGTCCTCGGAACAGGTGCAGGCCGAGTCGGTCTGGATTAATGACCTAATTATGCCCAAGTCGCGCCGAGAGCTACTGCGCTACTTAACCCGCAAAAAATCTAGCACTTAGTCTTGATTATGGGCGCGGAGACCCAAGGCCAAAGCCAAGAGAAAGACCACTAAAAGGTATTGATAGGTCCAAGCAACCACGTTAAAGGCCAGCATCCAAGCCAAGGCCAATCCCCCAAAAAATAGCGCCTCTTCTAAACGGGCCGGGCGTTTAAGCTGAGCCCATCCGAATCCTAAAACTCCGATTAATTGCAGCGGTTTGAGCCATCCTAACAACCCTAGTTTACCAAATAGGGCGGTTAGATAAAGCGCCATTAGATAAGGGTTCCCCTGAGCTAAAAATTGTTCATAATAACCAAAAATATGGTGTTGCCATGCTTCCCAATTACCTTGCACGCCAAAAGCCAAGACACCGTACCCCGCTGCACTAGCTCCCGTTGCCACTAACAGGGTTCGCTTAAGGCCTTCGCGGCGCAGTAAGTACAGCCCTAAAAAAGGAGCCAGCACCCATGCCCATTGGTGCATCGCCGCCAGAAAACCCAGCCCCCCTCCGGCCCAACCCAGTCGCCCAGTTTTGAGCAAGTAGAGAGAAAGTAGCAAAACCACCCAAAAGGGGGCCTCATAAAGTTCGTGGCGCAAATGCCAGTAGGGCAGGTAGGCCAGGGCCAACCAAACTATGCTAGCGAAGGTTTGGCTGGCTTTGGGCAGGCGGCCAATAGCCAAAGCTAGGCTTAAAAATAGGATACTTTCAAAAAAGAGCAAAACCCAACGTAGGTCTAGGCCAAAATAGACCGCAGGTAGATAAAGGGCGATCATCCCTGGCAAGCGAACCATCTGGGTTGAGACCCCGTTGTCTAACATAAAGTATTGATAAATCGGTCGCCCATCTAACCAGGCCCGGCCTGCCTCGTAGATTATGGGCAACATATCCGAGCGTTTGGCGGTCAGGGGAAAAGCGAAAAGCGGATAAAGTTTAAGCGTCAATGCCCCGGCCCAGGCCCAGCTTAGTGCTTTTACCCATTTACCGGCTCGTGCGGCCCGCCAAGCAACCCCTTGTCCGAAAAAGGCCAAAAGGGCCAGCCCAGAAAGCCAGCCAGGTTCCCATCGGTAACCTACCGCCTCAAACCGCTCCGCCTGCCAAGCCTGCCCGGCAAGTATGATTAGGGTTAATATTGGGGGCAATAGCCAAATGGTTTGAGCGCTAAACCTACTTTTTTTGGAAGGAAGAGGACTCGAATGGGTCCATTGGTGATATAGTTTATTTAGGATCAGCCAGATCAAGCCTAAATGGAACAGTACTATTCCCAGCAAAAGCCCCTTGGGCCAAGTGCGATCAAAGGGAAAATACCCATCCCCCCGGACCTGCAAGACCCCCAAAACCAATAAAACTAAGACCCAACTTGCGCGCAAGGTTTCCCCTAAATCATATCCAATGTATAAAAGCTTTGCCTAAACTACCGCCCTAGTTAACCCAGTAAACCTCGATGGTCGAAATAGAGCGCGTCCGAGTTGGCTGGAAGCGATTTGCCTTTTTTTAATTTGCCCTTTTATGTTAGCTTGATCCCATGAAAAAACGATGGATGCAAATTGGGATTAGCCTTACCTTGAGTTTATTGGGGCCCTGGGCTCAAGCATGGGCGATAGAGGACCCCAGTTCTGATAGCTTTTTAATAGGCCAGGTTTCACAAGAGTTAGCAGACTACCTAAAGTCTGCACCGGTTAAGAAGCGCCACATATACACCCTAGAGCCCCACAAGGGCAACCATATGCTGATTTTGCACCAAATTGCTGGCGACCCATCGGTCATCGCTGGGCAAGATCAGGAGTTGCATTTTCAATTTTCTATCAAAAAAAACCTTATTTCCGGTCCCTATTTTCCCTTATATTTTGCCTTTAGCCAACGCTCCTGGTGGCAGGTGTTCGACGGTCCCAGCTCAAGACCTTTCCGAGAAAACAACTACAACCCCGAGTTTTTCCTTTATTGGGAAGGGCGGTGGATTTTTGACGATATTTTGATTGGCTTATGGGAACACCAGTCCAACGGGGAAACCACAAGATTTGATGAGACCGGAACCGCAGTTAACTTCAGCCGCAGTTGGGACCGGAGTTACCTGCAAGCCAAGTGGAGTAGCCCAAACGGTCGCTGGTGGACAGAGCCGAAGGTTTGGAATATTTGGGATTCAGGAAAAGAGTCCTTGGCCGACAATCCAGACATCCACGACTACCATGGCCCAGGCCAATTGCGGGCCGGATATTACGAAACCGGACTACGGATCGAGGGTTTTTGGCGATACGGCGTCAAGGGCGGGCTCACCTCCCAACTCGACCTAAAATGGTCCCACCGATGCTTCAGCGAAGGGGTCCTGATACATGCCTACCTCTTCAACGGCTACGGCGAATCCCTCATCGACTACAACCGCCACCTCACCAAAATAGGCCTAGGGTTTAGCTTGGAGTAGGGGTTAGCAGGGATAATAATAAGGTGATGACCGAAGAAGGGCCCCAGTCCAAACTGGATGTCCCTTACCCAATTAACAGTTCCCCAATCGTCCACCCCTTTTCTATTGATTTAACCGGCCTTTTGGGCCTGAGCAAAATTCAATGCATTAGAGACATTGGCTAGGCGGGCAACCTAAGATCGTTGCCAAAGGGTTTGGCGCTCAACCTGCGCGATCCGAATCTGATAGTTTTGATACCAGCGGTTTTGGCCCTCCCGCTGTGCCTCTTGGTGCAAAAGGTCCATTTTCCAAGCTTTGATAGAATCCAGGTCCCGCCAATAGGAAAGGGTGATACTCCCATTTGGGCTGGAGATTGATTCCATTCCTAAAAAACCCTCGGTTTTTTGGACAAGAGCCTCCATCTGCGTCGCCATCACAGCGTAGCCCTCACGGTCAATGCCAGAAAGCGAGGAAAAGGAAACCAGCCAATAGGGAGGTTCAGGGGTTTGGACCATGTTTTTTATTAAAATATAAACCGGGCCTAGGCCCGGCTTTGGAGGTTAAACTCTACCGCCAATAAACAAAGATTTGGCCTTTGGCGTTGCTGGTGAAGATAAAGAGGACTTCGCCGTTGACCCCTTTTTCGAATTGGGTTTTTTCCTCAGGGGCGGGGATGTGGTTTTCGTTTTGGAACTTGTCGTCTTCGGCCTCGTCGCTAAAGGTACGGACCGAAAACTTCGCCATTTTGCCGTCTTTTTCTTCAACCCCGGTTACTTCCAATTTTGCGGTTTTGCCGTCTTGACGCTTGGATTTGACCTCTAGGCCCTCTTTGATAAGCGCGTGTTGGGCGTTGGGTTTTTCTGGGCTAAAGGCTTGGGTATCGAAGGGTTCCGAGCTAGTAAGAGCCACTTTTTCAGGTTCGTTTTTAGGCCAAACTAGTTGGAATCCCGAACCATGCCAAGTGAAGTCCACCTGATCGTCCTGCTTGCGTAGGTTAAACTGAATCCCTTGAATCCGTACCTGGGGGTATTTCCCGGTTTTGTGCAGACTTTCGTATTCGACGGTCAGTGTGTCTTTGCCGTTGGTGATCTGCTTAAAACTATTGGGGACCAAAAACACCTTTTTAGGGTTGACCACGATAGGCTTGTTTTTCCCCTCAACACTGGGCTTGTCATGATCTTGAGCCACTTCAGCAGGAGCGTCAGCAGAAGCAGGAGCTACGGCTTCAGGGGCAGAAGCAGGGGCTTTATCATTTTTTTCGGCCTTAGTGGCCGCCCAGACTGGTTGGGCTAGCAGCAGAATAAGCAGTAGCGAGATCCATCTCTTCATAACACTCCAAATTGAGGTTGGTTGGCTGTTTATAACAGGGTACTACCCTTTTGATCAACTTTGAAAACACCCTTTTCTTGGGTGATGAGTCCTTGTTTTACTTCCATTTCTTTTAAAACCCTAGCCAGCGGCAGCCCTGAAAACTTCGCTTCTAGGCTAAACGGGTCCTGGCCTTGATGGATGGCTAAAAGCAAAGCCCACTCTAACTTGGCTAGGTCTTTTTCTGGGTCTTTTAACCCTTTTAGAAGCTCTAAGTGAAGCCTAAAGCCCAGCTGGGAAAGGGGTTCCGTTGCAATATGAGGGCCTCTAAGATAAAGCGCCGATTTGTCCTCGGTCCCAGAATTACGCACAAAAACCGCCCCAAAGGGCTGGCCATTTTTCAGGATATGGCAAAACAAAAGCGTTTCTTCTTCGGCAAAGACCTGGAACCGGCCCGAGAATTGCTGGCCTAATAGGTCTGGGATAAGCCCCATTAATCCGTTGCTCAAGTCCTGCCGGAACAGGTGGCCTGGATTGAGGCGGGACTTGTCCACATAATAAACATAATGAGTCGCCTTAAGCCCTGCTTCGAAGGGTTCTCTGATTTGGTCCAAACCTAAGGACGCCATGGCGACCAAGCTATTTATCCCGGCCTTGATCCCATTGCCCGCAAAGGCGGGGAGATGTTGCCCTTCTCGGTCAAACCAAAAGGCCGAAAGGGCGTGGCCCGATTCTTCGAGCCCTAAAAAGAAGCTAAGCGGGAAATTGGGGCGCCAACCTTGTCGTCTTATTAGGGTCTCAAAGCGTTTGGTCAAATGAATCGCTGAGGCCTCGGGATCAAAGGACCAGCTAGAGACAAAGTCGGCTAGTTCACTGTCCCCCTGGCCTCTGGCAATGGCCGCCGCTGCTTGGCGCAAGAGCCATTTATCCCCGACCCCGGTCAACTGTTCTTTAAAACCCAGTTCTTTGGCCGCCTGCCCTAAGAGGAGGTCCGATTCGACGGTGTAGGCAAACTCTTTTCCTTCGGTCAGGTGGGGGGAAGCCTGGGCTGCGTATCGAGCTAGCTGAAAGCCTAAAAGATCGCCCGAACTCACCCGCGCCAAACCCGCCTGGGGGTCGTAATCAAGCCGAAAACAGCGATCTGCGTCGCCGTCAAACACCAACCCCACCAAACGCTTTTCCCCATTTATCACCGCTGGCGCTTGGGCTTCTTCAAAAAAAGCATTTAAAAAAGGATAACCCCGGAACCTCCCCTCTAGGCGTTCTGGACTAATGGATTCCAAACCCTCAATGTCCGCCACCCCAGCTAGGTGGTTGATATCCCCCAAAAGGTTGGTTAGCCGCAACTTGCCCAAGCCAATCTGGCCAAAGATGGGCTCTAAAAAGGCCGCCGCCGCTCCGTTGGAACCGTCTAATACTAAGATATGATTAGATAAATCCAGGTCCGCCGACATCCAACTGTTGTGGGGTTCCAGGCTGGCACCGATAAAAAAGCGCCCCGCCTGGGCCGATTTATCTTGGGCCACACCCAATAAAGGCAATACACTCAAGTCTAGGTCTTTAGCGGCAATCAAGAGCCCGGTCAAAATCTCGTCGTCACCCGGCAGGAACTTAAGACCGAGACTAGGCAAAAAGAGTTTAATCCCATTTTGATCCGCTGGGTTGTGGCTGGCGGTCAACATCGCCGCGCCCCGCGCCCCGGTTTTAAGCATAAAATAGGGCACCAAAGGGGTGGGGACCACGCCCACTTGATCCACCGCCAACCCAGCCTTTAATACCCCTTTAACAAATGCGCCCGTATAAACTCCGGCTTGGTCTCGATTG
>MFNE01000043.1:142320-150965 GCA_001783695.1 Candidatus Lambdaproteobacteria bacterium RIFOXYD2_FULL_50_16 | reverse complement strand
GAGCCCGGCTCGGCTAAACCCGCCTCTAAAAGTAGGCCTGCAAAAGCGTAGCCATAAGCTTCGAAAAAATCAGGCGTCAAAAAGCCAGAAGCCAAATAGTCATCTAGGGGATTTTTAAGGCTTTGGCGCAGGGCCACCCGGCCTCTAATGCCATCGGTGCCTTGCAACCGGGTAGGATAGGTCATTGGCCAAGAATTCTAGGGAGGTTGTTTCAGCGGAGGCTAACCGGATTTTCGAGATTTGTCTATTTTCAAGGTGTGCAGATTGATCTACAACCAAGAAGAACCTAAGCACATCTACCTACCCTAAGATGATCCAAAAAATCGCCCTTACCGGCATTAAGCCCAGCGGTACTCCTCACATCGGCAATCTGATGGGGGCAATTAAGCCCGCCTTGGAACTGACCAAACAATACCGTAGCCTCTATTTTATCGCCGATTACCACGCTTTGACCAGTGTCAGGGACAAGGCGTTAATGCAGTCGCAAATCTATGAAGTTGCCGCCACTTGGTTGGCAGCCGGATTAGACCCTGAGGAATCAATTTTTTACCGTCAGTCCGACGTGCCCGAGGTTTTTGAACTCACCTGGATTCTGGCCTGTATGGCCCCCAAAGGCCTGCTTAACCGGGCTCATAGTTATAAGGACAGCGTTGCCAAAAACCTGGAGGCGCAACGAGACCCGGACTTTGGGATCAACATGGGGCTTTACAATTACCCGGTCTTAATGGCAGCCGACATTATTTTATATGGGGCGCACTTGGTCCCCGTTGGCCAGGACCAGAAGCAACATATCGAGATTGCAAGGGACTTGGCCCAGGCCTTTAACCAGCAATATGGCGAAATCTTGGTCGTGCCAGAACCGGTGATCAACGAATCAGTTAAAACCATCCCTGGTACCGACGGGCGCAAGATGAGTAAGTCTTATAACAATGTCTTGCCCCTTTACGTTCCTTCTAAAAAACTTCGCCAAGCGGTGATGCAGATCGTCACCGATTCCAAAGGGATCGAGGAATCCAAGGACCCTGAAACCTGTAACCTCTTCCAGATCTTTAAACTCTTTGCTAAACCAGAGCGCCTAGAAGAGGTCAAGCTGGCCTATCAATCGGGTGGGCTCGGTTATGGGACGCTCAAACAAGAGTTATTTGACTTAGTAGATCTGTTTGTTAGCCCTGGACGCGCGGTTTATGACCAATACATTAAAGACCCAGACCGGATCGATCATATCTTAAAATTGGGGGCCCACAAGGCGCGCGCCATTGCCCATCACAACTTAGCGGCAGTCCGCCAAGCGATTGGGATGGCACGATGAAAGGGGCACCTAAAAGCGCCCGCCAACGAGGGGCCGAATGGATCTTGGTGGGCTGCTCGGTGCTCCTTGGCGCATGGGCTCTCCCCATGGTCGCACCTATCGCCGTGATGGCATACGGGGCCTTCAAGTGGGTCTGGAATAAAGAACAAACCCAAGGACTTTTTTGGATCGCTGCGGGGATCGTCGGGCTGGTGTTATTCCAAGGTTTTTTTATAGGGCTTTTATGGCCACTCAAGGCGTTGGGCGCACTTTTGATCTTAGCCGGGGCGGGGCAAATCTGGCTGGGTAGCAAAATCGGAATCAAACAAAACGCAATCATCGAAATCGACCACAAGGAAGAACCATGATCCTCATTTTGGACTTTGGCAGCCAATACACCCAATTGATCGCCCGACGGGTAAGGGAAATGAAGGTTTATTGCGAGATTCACCCCTGCACCCTCTCTGGGGAACAAATCAAGGCTTTGGCCCCCCAGGCGATTATTCTTTCGGGCGGGCCTAGTTCGGTCTTGGGCGAGGCTTCGCCTACGGTGGACAAGCAGATTTTTGCTTGGGGTCTGCCGATCTTAGGGGTTTGTTATGGTCAACAATTGATGGTGGCCCTCTTAGGGGGCAAGGTCGAAAACGCAGGGCATTCAGAGTATGGCCGGACCGAATTAAAAATCTGTGGGGGCCAGCAGGACTTCTTTTTTTCTGTTGAACAGACCAGTGTCGTTTGGATGAGTCATGGGGACCGGGTGATCAATTTGCCCGAGGGTTTTGAGGTCTGGGCGACCAGTGCGAATGCTCCCTATGCGGCCATTGCCAACCCAGCCCGCCAGCTCTATGGGATTCAATTCCACCCAGAAGTCACCCATTCGGTTTTTGGCAAAGAGATGATCCACAATTTTTTGTTTGAAATCGCCAAGGCGAAGCCCGATTGGAGCATGGCCAACTTCCTTTCTAGCAAAAGTGCCGAGATCAAGGCCCAAGTCGGGGAGGCAAAAGTAATTTGCGGGCTTTCGGGCGGGGTTGACTCTTCGGTGACCGCCATTTTGCTTCATGAAGCTTTAGGTGGCCAATTGATTTGTGTGTTTGTGGATAACGGCTTGCTGCGCAAAGACGAAGCGAAACAAGTGGGTTCGATGGTTCGCGAGCATTACAAAATCAATCTGGTCCATGTGGACGCCGCCGACCATTTCTTAAGCAAGCTAGATGGGGTTTCAGACCCAGAGAAAAAGCGCAAGATTATTGGTCACGAGTTTATCGAGATATTTGACCAAGAGGCCCATAAGTTACAAGGAGTTAAATTCCTGGCTCAAGGGACCCTGTATCCTGACGTGATTGAATCGGTTAGTTTTAAAGGCCCTTCGGCGGTGATCAAGTCCCACCACAACGTCGGGGGCCTGCCGGAAAAGATGAAGCTCGCCCTGATCGAGCCGATGCGCGAACTCTTTAAAGACGAAGTGCGCACCTTGGGCCGCGAGCTGGGTCTTCCCGAATCTTTTATCAATCGGCACCCCTTCCCCGGCCCCGGTTTGGCGGTGCGGATTCCTGGCGCCGTGACCAAGGAAAAAGTAGCCACCTTGCAAGAGGCGGACGCCATTATTTTAGAAGAGATCAGAGCGGCCGGCTGGTACGATAAAATCTGGCAATGTTTTGGGGTGCTTTTGCCCGTTAAATCGGTTGGCGTAATGGGCGATGCCCGTACCTATGAATGGACCTTGGCGCTCCGCTCAGTGGGCAGTGTCGATGCCATGACTGCCGACTGGACCCATTTGCCCTACGAGTTACTTGGCCGCATCTCGAACCGAGTGATCAACGAGGTCCCCCGGATCAACCGGGTAGTTTACGACATCACCAGCAAACCCCCTGGCACCATTGAGTGGGAATAAAAAAAGTGGCCTTTTCTTCGAGGGATAAGGAGGAACTGATAGGCAAGCTCAAAGCTTATTTTAAAGCCGAGCTGGACCAAGAGTTAGGGACTTTTGACGCCGGATTTTTGCTTGATTTTATAGGCGAAAAGTTAGGTCCCTATTTTTACAATCAAGGGCTCTACGATGCACAAGCAATTCTGGCGGGCAAGCTGGAAGAGGTGGAAAACGCCATTTTAGAGATTGAGAAACCGCTTAAATAAACAGTATAAAAGCAAGAAAGGCTTATTAACGCTCTGTTGGGGGGCCTCAACTGATTAAGGGCAGTTCGAAGTAGCCCAGATGAGGCCAATGGATTAGCTCTTACCCCTAAACCAAAAGATTGTATAAAACATGGCCAACCACCTACAAAGAGTATAGATGCGAAAGATCTGGGTTTGGACGATTTTTTTAGGATTCCTTTACGCGCCCTCGCTTAAAGCGGCCAGCCTAAGCGAGGTCCAAAAGGTGCTGGATCAAACCTCCAGCTTCCAGGCCCACTTTACCCAAAAAACCTACAACACCTTTAGCAATAAAACCCAGACCCACCAGGGCCTTGTGTCCTGGCAACGGCCGGGGTTGATGCGTTGGCAATACCAAGAGCCCGAACCCCTCTTGATTGTCGTCGGGAAAGACCGGGTTTTCTTGTACGACTCACTTCTGGAAAACGTCACCATCTCGGACCGTTCCGAGGTGAGTCGGCTTAAACTACTTGGCTTTTTGTTTGGAGGAGTCAACCTAAACTCCCTATACCGCCCAGGCCCGCCTCCTAGCTTCCCTTTAGAAAAGGGCAACTGGCTACACCTTGAACCTCTCCAGCCAGATACCGAACTAAAATCTTTGCACCTCTTGCTTGAGAAGGGACAGTTGTCGCGCTTTGTCTTGGTCACCCCACAAGGCAACTGGCGTAGCTTCGAATTTAAAGACTTCAAAAACAATCCTAAACTACCTTCTAGCGAGTTTGAGTTCACGCTCAAACCAAATATGGAAGTGATTGACAAGCTGTCTAAGGGCCGTTAGTTTGAAAGAGCAATTTAACTAGCAGGGAAGCCGAATGCGCCAGTTAGTAATCCTATTCATGTTTTGTTTTACTTTATCCTTGCCCTTACTCGGTCAAGAAAAAGCAGCAAAAAGCGAACCGACCGAAGCGCTTAAACCCAATGTGGTGGAGCTTGGCGGGGGATACCAAATCTTCCCCGCAGAACAGGCGGGGAATAGTCTTTACCATCAAAAGAAACGAATTTTCACAAGACAGGGGTTTTCGGTTCGTGCTATCCTAGCACAGTCGCAAGGCTTGCTGTTTTACGGGCTTGATCAGGAAGGAAAAGAGTATCTTGAGATCTTAAATCCCGAAGACGGAGCCAAGCTAGAACCCCTAGAAGGGGGTTATTATCTCTTTATCGCTAAAGGGGGAATTAGCCGAGTCCTGAGAGTTTATAAGGGCAAGGAAATCCAAGACTTGTTGGCAAAGTCCAACACTGCGGGCAACTTTGTTTACAACGGAGTGGACGCAGGGGTATTTAGTCATATCACCGGAGGTGAACAGGTCACTAGTCCCGATGGAAAAACGCAGTACCTATACAGTTTCAAACTGCACGTGGTCTATCAGGACCGAGAAAAAATCACCAATCTGGCCCCGGTGGTTACCGCTTATAGCTCCAAGCTAGATCTTCGTTGGGTCAAAAAAGACCAAATCGAATATCGAAGTATTGAGGGCAAAGTCGAGCGGCTGAACATCCACTAGCCCTGGAGGTACCATGGAATTTAACGAAAAAATTCAAGATCTAAGCCCAGAAGAATACGACTACTTTAAAGAAAAGCTGGAAGGGCAACTAAAAGAGCTAATGGTCGAATCTGGCGACACTATGCACGAGATGCAAGACGCCGATCTGGAATTTCCTGATCCAGCAGACCGCGCCACCTACGAGTTTGAACGCAACACCACCTTGCGTATTAGGGACCGCGAACGCAAATTAACCAAGAAGGTCCGCCAAGCGATTGAACGTTTGGACAAAGGAGCTTACAACGAATGCGAAGAATGCGGCGATGCGATTGGCAAAAAGCGTCTTGATGCCCGGCCAGTAACCACCCTGTGCATAGCTTGTAAAGAAGTTCAGGAACAACAGGAACATATTCGGCACAATTAAGCGATGCGACTTTCTACTAGACTGATTCAGTTTGAAAAACTTCTGCGCAAGCAGAACGACATGCCTGAGCGTACGTTTAAAGCTTTTGGGTCAATCTACAAAGAAATCAAAGAATTAGAAAGGCAGATCGACATTATGATCGAGGCCGGGGCCGACTTAGCCTCCTCGATGAAAGACCGCCGCGGGGGGATGGAAATCATCCTGACTTCGGCCCGCAAGTTGACCAACGCCGATGGGGGCACCCTCTACATGATCGAAGAGGAGTATTACGACGAGCCCCTAAACCCTGGCGAACTCAAGGCGAAATATCTCAATTTCGAGGTGCTGCAAAACGATTCAATGAATGTTTACATGCAGCGTCGTTCGAGTGAAGAATTCTTCTTACCCCCCGTCCCCATGGAGGTTGAGGGGGTTAAAAATATTAATAACGTCTCTGCCTACTGCGGCAATACAGGTGAAGTGATCAACATCGGCGATGTTTACGATGCCGCCGGGTTCGATTTTTCGGGTACCAAAAAATACGACGAAACCACCGGCTACCGTAGCCAATCGATGTTGGTGATCCCGCTTCGCGACCATGAAGCCGAGATCATCGGGGTCTTACAGCTAATCAACCGTAAAAACGAAGAGGGTGAAGTCGGTGAGTTCACCGCCGCTGACCAGGCGGTGGTTCAAGCGATTAGTTATCAAGCCGCCGTCTCATTAACTACCGAGCGGTTGGTTTCTGAACAGGTGGCCCTCTTTAACAGCTTTGTGCAGGTCTTGGCCGAGGGCTTGGGCGAAAAATCGCCTTATAACTTTGGCCACATCAACCGCGTCGCCCAGTTAACCGAGCTAATTGCTGGCGAAATCAACGAATACAAAGAAGGCTTATACAAAAACATCAGCTTTAACGAAGACCAAATCGCCGAGATTCGACTCTCTGGCTGGATGCACGACATTGGCAAACTGACCACTCCTGAAAACGTGGTTTCCAAACAGCTTAAATTAGAGGTGCTAAATGACCGGTTTGAACTGCTTGTTCAACGGTATAACTCGAAGATCAAAGACCTAGAAATCGAGTTTTTAAAAGCCAAGGTCAAGGCCCTAGAGATGGGCACTTCTCAAGAGGAAATTTCCAACCTTGAAGAAGGGAAAAATCACGATATCAAGGTATTGGTTGACGAGTTAAAGACCCTACATGGCTTTAACTTTGGGGGCGAGTTTATGGCGGATGAAAAGATCGCCCTGATCGAAACCGCCCATAATCGCACGATCAAGCAACATCTAAAAACCACGTCCGAACAAGGGGTGAACACCGATTACGTCGCCACCGTCGAACTTTTGGCCCAGCCGATTGACCAAGCCTTGGTGGACCCTAAAGAGCAGGAACTGCTTTCGATCCGCAAGGGGACCTTGTCTAATAGCGAGCGTAAGGTGATCAACGACCACGCCGACCGTAGTTGGCGCTGGCTGTTTGCGTTGCCCTTCCCAAGAAAGATGCTCAAGCTCCCCCTCTACGCGGCTGCGCACCACGAAACCTTAAACGGGGTGGGTTATCCACACAAGTTAACCGCTCCCCAGCTACCTTTGCAAACTCGGATTATTGCGGTGGTGGACGTATTCGAGGCCTTAACCGCCTCTGATCGGCCCTACAAAACCCCAATGCCCTTAGCTAAGGCGTTAGAGATTTTAGGCTTTATGGTCAAAGACGGGCATTTAGACCCTGAAATTGTCCGTATTTTCCTACGTTCAGGCCTGTGTGAACGATGGGCCGAAGAAAACCTGAAACCAGAGCAGTTTAGCCCGGTTAAGGCAGAAGAGTGGCTAGAGCGCTTTTATCCTAAAAACTTTGTCCCCAACCTGCCTGCCTACCAAGAGCAACTCTTGAAAGACGTCGGGGGAGCCGACTGATGAGGCTGGCGCTGCTGGCCTTGTTTTTTTGGCTAGGTTTTTTAAGCCCACTTTGGGCTGTGGAAAGCAAATCCTTTATTACCGATGTTAGCCAACCGGTTGTGGGCAAAGAAGTCGCAGTTGCCCGCAACCGCGCCTTTGCCCGTGGCCGTGAACGGCTAGTGGACCAAGCAGTGCAAGAGATCTTGGGCGAGGCGATGTACCAAGAGTTCAAAACCACCAACCTAGGAAACTTTCAAGGGAGCCATTTTTTAAGTAGCGTCAAGGTACTTGAGGAAAAACGCATTAAAAATGAATATGTTATGCGGGTTGAGGGCCGTGTTGACCACCTGGCACTGACCGAACAGTTGAGCAAATTGGGCTTGGTTTTACCCGATGACCCTTGGACGAAGGTAGCCATATTAGTAGCCGAGCCGCTGGTTGTTCCGGTTCAAGAACTGTTAGAGCGGCTAAAACTATTTCACCTTGAAGCTTCTAGCCCAGTAGGGATCAACCTAGAGGGCTTCCCTGCCCCCCGAGATCAGCCCCCATTTATTGAAGCGCTTTTTAAAGATCAGCTCGGGCAGGTGATTTTTTTGATTGAGCCCCGAGACCCTAAAACTCCCGGACAATACACCTCTGTGGGCTTACGAATCTTCAGAAGAGCAGATTTTAGCCAACTGGGCAGTTACCAGATGGGTATTGAAGCCAAAAATAAAAATGAGTTGGACGTAGCTTTAAATGGGCGCGAAAAGGATTTTTTATCCCTCTTTTCAATCTCTAGTTTGGCCCCTTCGACCTATGATGTGGGGAGTCAGGCAGAATTGATTTTAGAGGTGGTGGGGCTCAAAAATGCCCAAGCAAGAGAGCGGTTCGAGCAGTACCTAAAGGCCACTGGGGTACTTAAAAGCCTGCGTTTAATTGGGATTGCCGTTAATAAACACCGATTTTTAGTTGAGGTTAAAGCCAAACCCGCCGCTTTGGTTGAGGAACTTTCTAAACCCAACGCCAGCTTCAGCCTTTCGGCTGGTGTGTTAGAGGGGAACCGGTTGCCCTTATTAGTCAGCTACCTCCCAACTCACCGGATCACCAATCTAATCGAAGTCAAACCTGACCCTGACCTAGTCAAACAAATCGCGGCGGCATTAGACCTGGAGAAAAATCAATCCCCACCGCCAGACGCCTTGCCTATCGCCCAAGAAAATGAGCCCAACAATACCACCTTGCAATATAATCAAATCGGAAGCGGCGGTTGGGTTTTAGGACAGCTTTCCTCGCGAGGGGACGACGATCTTTTTCAACTGACCCCGCCCGCGAACTCAAAGCGTCTCATTGTTGAATGGACCCGCCTCAACAAATCGGACCTTTCCCCCCAATTTAAGCTCTATGGACCTGATTTCGAATTTTTGGGACAAGCCCCTCTAAC
>MFNE01000043.1:72248-142301 GCA_001783695.1 Candidatus Lambdaproteobacteria bacterium RIFOXYD2_FULL_50_16 | reverse complement strand
ACCAGTTTCGAACTCAAAGACGATGCCCCTAAAACCCTCCTCCTACGCCTGTCCGACCGTGTTGGCTTCATCCAAGGCGAGTCCGGCGGCTTTAAAAACCTCAAGTACCTGATTAAGGTTTGGTGGAAGTAGTTGACCTGATATATATATATATATATATATCATCCACCACAGTTTCGCTGATTTACAAGTCAGATTAATGATTAGGTTGGTGGTTAATTGGCATTAGATTCCTAATATCTGCGCCTTTTTTAAACATGAGTTTTCAGCAGAAAATTTGTGCACGGCTTAAATCTAATCAATCGATAATTCAATCCGTAAAGGAGCTTAGCATGAAAGTTAAAACACTATTGTTGATTGGCCTCTTTTTGTTACCCCTATTCCCCTTATTCGCTTCCGAAGACCAGATTGGGTTAAGCATCGGTTCGGTTGGTGGTACCTATAAAGAACCGGGCTTGGAGTTGTCCCTGGGCGGCGCAGTCCTTGATATGCCCTACTATTATCATATCTTTGATAATCAAATGATCCTTGGAGCCCAATATTCGTCGTTTTCCTTGATCGGAAACTCAACCGTTTACCTGGCGGACAGCACCGGGTTTTTATGGCCGGTTTCGTTACAACTAGATTACAATCAAGTGATTTTGTCCTTAGTAGCGGGCTATAGTTTTGATATTCCAAGCTGGGAAGCCAAAATTCAGCCCGTTGTCTTGATTGGTAGTGGTTCCGCTACCTTGACCGTTACCGCTTCGCTTTTATCCTTTTCCGAAAGCGAAAGCTATTCTGGAACAGCGGGGATGATTGGATTTGAAGTGCCTATTTATTGGTATAATGAAGGAAAAGCCTTCTACCAAGGGGTCAAGTTGGGCGCTTATTCGAGCGGCACCAATCTAGCCTTTACGGATGGCTCCACCGGAAAAATTCGAGTCAACTCCTCGCTTTCCTACTCTTTGGGCTGGAAGTTTTAAGCGCCTCGGGGTCCCCAGGGGCTTAACCCCAAGCCCCCTGGAGGGCTTGGGATAACCGCTTAGTGGGCTGCTGGGGCAGCGACCGAGAGGTCGGGCTTGGGGGTTTCTTTGGTCGAGGGGGGTAGCGCGGGAACGGTGACCTGGGGCTGTTTGCCGGTCAAGGTTTCCAAAAAGGCGACTAGTTCCTTGATTTCCTTTTTGGAAAGTTCAACCCCTAACTGCACCTCCCCCATAATTTTAACCGCCTCACCCAAATCGCTGACCGCACCCGAATGGAAGTAAGGGCCGGTAAGTTCTATATTGCGTAAGGTAGGAACCCGAAAGACATAGGCGTCTTCGGCTTTGCTGGTCACCTTCTGGCGGCCGGTGTCGGCCACCGGGCGAATCTGATCAATCGGCGCCTTGACTACCCCAAATTTCTGGTAACTACCACCGCCGATATTAACCCCATTGTGGCAGCTTGCACAGCCTTTATCGATAAACAATTTAAGCCCGGCAGTCTCGGTTTTATTAAGCGCCTTTTTACCCTTTAAATACAAATCAAACTTCGAATCTGGAGTCACCAAACTTGCCTCAAACAGGGCTATAGCCTTGGCCATGTTGTCAAAAGAGACTGGTTGTTTATCGTTGGGGAAGGCCTTTTTAAAATGCTTTTGGTAGTCGGGCATGGAGTTTAACACCGCTTCCACCTGGGCCGGGGTGCTGGCCATTTCTACACCAGCTTGCACCGGGCCTTTGGCCTGAGCCTCCAAATCTGGGGCGCGTCCATCCCAAAATTGGGCGATATGGTAAGCCGAATTGAGCGTGGTCGGGGCGTTACGAGGACCTTTTTGCCAGCCATGGCCCGTGCTGGTCGTCTGCAAATCAGCTCCACCGGTCGAAAGGTTGTGGCAGCTATGGCAACTAATCAAACCCGATTTAGACAAACGAGGCTCAAAATACAGCATCTGGCCCAACTCAAAGCGGGCTTTCGAATTAGGGTTGTCTTTAAGTTCGACCCCCTTAGAGGGCAGGGGTTTAAACTGGTCTTGCGCACTTTTTAGCAAGTCGTCAGCCAGGGCGGCTTGGGCTAAAAGAGGAAAAGCTAAAATAGCAATAAAACGTTTCATAAGGCCTCAGGGATTGGGAGGGTTTTTGTTTACACTAAACCTCTGAAAAGAGGCTGACAACCGGACCATAGCGGCAAATGTAAATCAGCCTATTAAGCTCCCCCTGCTAGGTAAAGCCAAGTTTTGCAAGGCTTGGAGCTAGTAGGAGGGGGGAATTCACCCCGCACCACATGCCTTTTAAAAAGGACCGGCCTATACTTAGGGATCAATCTTGGTTTCGTAGCCTCTGATCCGCTGTTCCAGGGCTTCGCGTTCGCGTTGCTCATAAAGTTGCTTGGCGGCAACCAGATCTAAATTCGGATTGGCCAGCAAGCCCAACTGAATCGCCCGCAAGGGCTTCATCATCAAGGTGAACACCAAGGCCCCAATTCCATAAACACCTAAGGCAACCTTCACCTCCATCCAGGTCGGCATATACTCAAATACTTCGCCCAAGGGGGTAGGAATAAAGCCGGGGATCACAAAACCCATCCCCTTCTCAATCCAAATTCCAATGACCGCCATGACGCAGGCAAGCGCCAAAAAGTAATAGTTTTTGCGGGTTTTTTCGATCATTAACAGGATCAAAGCACCCACGTTCAAGGCTTGTGCGCTCCAAATCCAGGGCACCAGGGCCGATTTGCCGTCTAATCCCAAAAAGAGGTAGCGAGCACTGGCCGAATGTTGTCCCTCTGCGTAAAACTCCACAAAGAGTTCGGCAGCTAACATAATTAGGTTGATTTGCATGGAAACGGCCACAATCACCGAAAGCAAGTCGATCACTTTATGGCCGATTTGGAAGGCCTGAACCTTGTGCATCACCGAAAAGGCCAAAATAATAAAAGCGGGACCGGCGCAAAAGGCGGTGGCTAAAAACCGGGGGGCGACCAGGGCACTGGCCCAAAAGGGGCGGGCCGAGTTAGAAGCAAACAAAAAGGCGGTCACTGTATGAATAGAAATCGCCCAAAACATCGAAAGTACCGCCGCGCCGAAAACCAACTTTTTGTTGTATTCGGTCCCTTGATACCGGTTGTACAAAATATAACCAGGAATGGCCAAGTTGAGGCCTAAATAGCCACTTAATACAATCACATCCCAGGTTAAAAGGGAGCTGGGCCAGTTAAACATCCCTGGCCAGGGGCTCAGGTGCCAAATGCGGTCTGGCCGGCCTAAATCGACCGAAACAAACAACATACACATCAGGCTTGCGGCCACCGCCAACCCTTCACCTAACAAAACCACGCGTTTGGCGTCTGGGTTATGAAAGATATAGGCCGGGATTACCAACATCACCGCCGCCGCCGCCACCCCCACCAAAAAGGTGAAGTTCGAGACGTAAAAGCCCCAAGAGACTTGGTCGCTCATCCCGGTGATCACCAAACCCACTCGCATCTGTTCTAAGTAGGTGAAGCCGCCCATGGAGATAAAAAACAACAAGACCGATACCCAAGCCCAATAGGCGGTGTTTCCGCTTAAGGAAACCTTGGCACAATCGATAAAAAATCGGATCAGTTTCATCGGTTCCCTTAATCAGAGTAGTACCAAAACTTCGGTTCAGTGTTGAGTTCTTCCTTAAGGCGGAAGACGTTTTTGTTTTCTAGCACGTAACGAATCTCAGAGTCTGGATCAAGCAGGTTGCCAAAGACGCGGGCCCCAGTAGGGCAGGCTTCTTGGCAAGCTGGCATACGCCCCTCGCGGGACCTCTGGGCGCAGAAGGTACATTTTTCCATCACCCCTTTTTCGCGAGGGCGATTAGAAAGGTAACCGGTTTGGGTGTTCACCGTATCAACAGGTAGATTAGGCTCGGTCCAGTTAAACTTACGGGCCCAATAGGGGCAAGCGTTGGCACACATGCGGCAGCCAATACACCAGTTGTAATCAATCACCACAATCCCGTCTGGCTCTTTCCAGGTCGCTTTAACTGGGCAAGCCTTGACACAGGGAGGGTTCTCGCAGTGGTGACATTGGATGGGCAAATAAAACTTGCCCGGTTTAGGGACCTCTTCAGTGCTTGGGTAATAAGGGTCTGCGGTCTCTAGGTTCATCTGCCCCCGGTCCATCTCCAAAACCCGAATGTATTCGAGGTTGGGGTCTTTGGACTGGTTGTTTTCGGCGGTACAACCTTTTACACATTCGCGGTACCCCTGACACTTAGAGATATTAAGGGCATAACCAAACAATACGTCTGGCAAGGGCTTGGGGTCACCAACCTTAACCTCCACCTGATATTTAGATTTGTATTTGCGTTCGAGCCGCTCGATGGCTTCTTGAATTTCTTCAGGGCTCATCCTTTTATAGTGATCCTGAAAAAAACTGCCCACCTGATCGGCCAACGAGACATTTCCCATATTAGGAGTGGCTAAGGAACTAGAGCCCGAAGCGAGCGCCCCCATGCCGACAGCCGCCCCCATGCCCACCAAGCGTATGGCTTTGCGCCGCCCGAGATCGGGCAGATTATTATTGGTGAACTTCATCTTTGTGCTCCTCTTTTGCCTGGTCCCAAGGTTGGTGCCGGTGGTGCTTGTCTGAATTGTCTATACTCAAACCCAACCTCGGATCGGGCTCTTTGCGCGGCAGGCGGGCCCTAATTTGGGGAACATGGGGATCGTGGCATTCGGTGCAGTTGGTCAGTTTTTTAGGGCCAAACCAGTTATCCTTGCGTTTGCCATGGGCGCCTTGGAAAAAATCGCGTTGGCGGGCAAAGTGGCATTGGCCACATAAAAGGTAGGGCTGGTCGAAACTAATCCTTTGCTTTTTAAGGCTGATTAACTGGTTTCGCTGATTAATATCGTGGCAAGTGGTGCACCAAAACCGGCCTTTGCCATGATCAAGGTTGATCTCCATATGCATCAATTCCAAGGTCCTAACCTTGTCGTTGGGAGCAACCATCCCTTTGGTATGGCAGTTTTCGCAAGGATAGTAGATCAACTGATCGATTCTTGAATCGGTCACAAAAGCTGGCACCCGGGCGACTGCCTCTAGCGGATCGTCATATTGATGGGCCACCTTGGCCGTCTCGGGGATAGACTTGATTTCTTCCGTGTCCAAAGCCCAAAGAGGGCCGGGCAGACACAAGAGAAACATCCAAAGCAACCATCGATTCATAATCGGCCTTGTTCAGTGAAGCCCCAACAACCTAAGCATAATCGCCTTTTGGGCAGGAAGGCGGTTACTGGCTTGTTCAAATATGATGGAGCGCGGGTCTTCAACCATCTCTTTAGTGATTTCAAAACCAGAATGGATGGGCATATCGTGCATGATCTTAGCCTTAACATCTTTTAACAATTCTCGGTTGATCTGAAAAGGCAGCATCTTAGCCACCCGGTCTTCTTTCAACTTCGCTGCATTAGGGTCTTTATAAAGTTCCATATTAACCCAAGTGTCCGTATATATATAGTCTGCCGTCTGGATCGCCCGACTTAAATCTAGGGTTTCTTCTAAACAATCCGCTTCCCTAGCCCTGGTCAAAAGCATTTCATCGACCTCTTCATCTGGTCGAATTGGGCAAACCAGGGTTAAATGAACCCCAAACACCGGGGCCAGGGCCAACAAGCTATTGGCTACGTTATTTAAAACCCCGACATAACAAAGCCTTGCGCCTTCTAGGCTCCCTCGATCCAGGCGAATTGTCAGCATATCTGACAAGGCTTGACAAGGGTGGTGCCGATCATCACAACCATTAATCACGGGCACCCTAGAGCAACGGGCAATCTCTTCTAAATCCTTATGGTTCTTGACCCGAGCCATAATCAAATGGCTATTCGAAGCCAAATAGGCCGCCTCCCAACCAATCTCAGTCAGCCCCAGATTGCTGGTCATCCAGTCTAAAAAGATGGCGTGCCCGCCCATCTCGGTACAACCTACTTCAAAGGAAACTCGGGTTCTGGTGGAGGTCTTTTGGAAAAGCATCACCAAGGTTTTTTGCGCCATAGCTTGGGCAAAATCTTGGGGTTGCCGTTTTGCTTGTACCGCCAATTCCAGCAAAGACCTAATTTCGGAGGGTTCCCAATTGCTCCAGGTTAACAGGTCCTTTTTTTGTAAATACATATATTATAATGTCCGAATATACAAGCGCGATTTTTTTTTGTGTGGTTTAGGGTCGAGTTCCGACGACTGGATGTATGCTATTGTTTTTAAGACGATTTTTAGATACGTTCCGCTTTGGGGGCTCGACTCGGTGGTTTTTCCCTGGGCCAATCTTGTGTTAGTTGGAAAGGGAAATATTGCGCCTCTTTCCTGGTTGTAAACCAACCAACGTCCTTGGTCCAGCGCCACTAGCATCTTTTATTAAAGTCGAGAAATTACCCAGTGACCGAGCCCGGCCCATACTTTAACTTTTTTGCCTCATTTCTTACGAGGCGGCTCGCCTCCGGCCTTGAGCGATACGAACAGCCTTGCGGCTCCGATTATTAATTTTTTATTACCAAAGGGGCTGCAAATTAATGCGGACTTACCCCACTGGCGGAGTTCGAAAATTCCAATATTGGCCAATGGGCGGGCATTTTTAGGGAGCGTTACGCTATTTTCCTCCAAGAGATCAGGGCTAGACCTTTTTAGAAGAAAAGGTTAGTTTGAAAATCAAAAACTGGAGGGGTTTGGGAAAGTATATTTTTGCCATTTTGGGGTTTAGTCTGTGGGTGGGCGGATTGCTGGCCCAAGAACCCATTTCCCCTCTGCCCCTAAAACCAACCTACAACCCCGCGCTTGCCGCCTTAGGCCAACGCCTCTTTTTTGATCCTATTTTATCAAAAGACAAAACCGTCTCTTGTGCCTCTTGCCATGACCCCGCCAAAGGCGGCGCCGACGGAAGGGAACGGTCCGAAGGTGTAGGAAAAGTCCTAGGGGGGATGAACGCCCCGTCGGTTTTTAATGCGGGTTTCAACTTTAGCCAATTTTGGAATGGCCGGGCCGCCAGTTTAGAGGAACAGGCCTTAGGCCCTATCCAAAACCCGGTGGAAATGAACCTCGCCCTCAGCGAAATGATCCGTAGGCTTGAGGGTGAACCTAGTTACCAGGAAGCCTTTGTTCAAACCTTTAATCCTGGCCCTCTAACCCCGCAAAAGGTTGCTTTGGCGCTCGCCGAATTTGAACGGGCCTTAGTCACTTCTAATAGCCGATTTGACCGTTACTTAAGGAAGGAAATTGCCCTTTCAGAAAAGGAACAAAAAGGCTACCGGCTGTTTAAAGGACTGGGATGTGTCTCTTGCCACAACGGGCGGTTAGTAGGGGGCAACAGTTACCAAAAGATTGGCGTGGTCAACCCTTACCCTTGGTTTCAAGGGCAGGCCGACCTTTATGCCTTAACCCAAAAAGAGTCTGACAAAAACCGGTTCAAAGTCCCAAGCCTAAGAATGTCCGCAGACACCGCCCCCTACTTTTCTTCGGGCGAGATAGGTACATTGGAAGCGGCTATCGCCGCCATGGGTTATTATAACTTGGGGGTAACCCTAGATCAAGATCAAATTGAGAACCTAGTGGCCTTTATTAAATCCCTAAAAGGGGAAACTCCGGCTATTTTGGAGGCCCAGTGAGGCTTAAAAAGAAGCTCGGTTTTGCACTTTTAGGCGCTTTAGCCGTGTTTGGTTTGTTTTGGTTTATTCGCTTTTACGTCACCGAACAATTGCAGACCTCAAATCAAATTATTGAGCGGTTTTCTAACCTTAAAAACCAATCCACCCTTTTAGAAGAAGAGGTACTTAAACTTCAAATTTCCACCTTTCCCGATTACGACGCGCTAAATCAACGGATAATAGATTGGCAGCAGGGGTTTGAGGACCTGACCCAAGTATTAAGCCACAGCCCCCAAAAGCATCATGGTCCTCCTGCGCTTGACCAAATACAAATAAATTTTAACCAAGGGGTGGCGCTCCTGCGCTCGTTTCAAACCCTAAACTCTACCTTAAAAAACTCGACCATTTATATCCCCACTTTAGCCCAGGATATTGCCCTGGAGCCCAAAAACGGACCCCTTTTGCCTATTATTTTGTTTATGGTAGATAAAGTGGCTTTAGCCAACAACTTGGGGCAGATCGAGGAACTGTCAATGCTGATGCAGGCGGTTTCTGAAATAGAAAATCGAGTGCAAAAATCAAGGCTAAAAAACGATGAAATTGCCAATTATTTAAACCATATACGTATTTTTACTGCCCAGTTTCCCTTGTACCTTGAACTCAACCGGCAGATGGAGATCCAAAACCAGCGGGTGATGGAACAACTTTTGGTTGCCTTAAATCAATTCCGCGCAGAGGACCAGCGTGCTTTGGCGAGGATAAAGGGACTTTCGGCAGTCCTGTTTGTATTTTTACTACTAGCCGAGGGATTGCTGATTCTGTTGATTATAAAAAACGATCAGGCCGCTTTAAGGGACCGGTTAACCGGCCTAAAAAACCGGCTCGCCTTTTTGCAGCAGGTTGACTTATTTGAAAACCCAGCCATGATCTTGATCGACCTCAACGGATTTAAAAACGTAAACAATTTTTACGGGATTCAAGGGGGGGACCACGTTTTAAAGGGGTTTGCCAAGCGACTTCGGGACCGATTCCGGGCTGAGGCCCAGGTGTTTCGGATCAGCGGTGACGAGTTTGCGCTTTTGTTTGAGGAAAAAGACTTGGCCCTATTAGAGCAGGCGGTTGCTAAGGTGAACGCTTTAGTTACCGAACCTTTTTACTATAAAGAGCTACCCATTCAAATCAACCTCAACCAAGCAATCTGCGACCAAAAACCGTTGCTTACCCATTGCAATATGGTGATGAAGCACCTCAAAGAGCAAAACGACCAGCATTTCTTGGTTTATTCGCCTGAATTGGGTTTAGAGAAAAAGGTAGCCAAAAATTTTGAGCTGTTAGAAAAACTCAAAAAGGCTATCCGCCAAGACCGAATACAACCCGTCTTTCAGCCAATCTTCGATAGAAAAACCCTTAAACCAGTTAAGTTTGAATGTTTAATCAGGCTGGTCGAAGAAGACGGCACGTTACTCTCGCCTTATTTTTTTCTCGATATTGCCAAACGAGCCAACCTCTACCGGCGACTCACCGAGATTATGATCGAAAAGTGTTTCGCAAGATTCGAAAAACTTAGTTATGGATTTTCGATTAACCTTTCTGCCCAAGACATTACCGACCCCGCCTTGGCCCAAATGATCCTTGGACGGCTTGAAAAAAATCCAGAATTGGCCGCCCGCACCACCTTCGAAATCTTAGAATCCGAAGGGATTGATAACTTTGACCTAGTCCAGGAGTTTATCTCCTCTGCCAAGTCGTATGGGGCCCAGATTGCGATCGACGATTTTGGGGCGGGTTATTCGAATTTTGAGAATATTTTAAAACTCCAGGTGGACTATCTCAAAATCGACGGTTCTTTAATCAAAAGGATTGATGAAGATATAAACTCAGAGCGAGTCACCCGCTCGATCCTCTGGTTTGCCCATGAGATTGGGATAAAAACAGTGGTCGAATTTGTCCACTCCAAGCCAGTAATGGATAAAGTGATCGAGCTTGGGGCCGATCTGCTCCAAGGTTTTTACCTGGGAGCGCCCGAATTAGAAATTCCTTAAATTAAGTCCACTAAGACCGGGGGATTCCAACCCGGCGGCTTGGGGTACCACTACTGACTATAAAGCAAACAAAGGCCTAGGCTGGGGCTTTAAGGAGCATATTGGAGGTTTGGAAATTAGAGCAGGAATCTACCATCCAGCAGTCGCCTTTTTTGGCCTATTTGCGGTCATTACCTCAGCGGAAGATTTTTCCAGAGACGTTAACGCCAGCACCCTAAGTTAGCCCGGTGGCCATGTAATTTAGGGTTAGGGTTGCTTAACAATCTGCTACTACACGCGAGTGTTCCCTTAATGGCCATAAAACGGGCCCAAAGCTGGCCCAGCGGAAAGCGGGGTTGATGGCCATTTTGTGGCCCTAGTTGGATCAAAATTGCTCTGGGCAAATTCTACTCGAATTGGCGATTTATTTGCAGTCCTGGGTCTTTCATTGGTTCAGCCCTTTTTGGCGACTCCACCGAAGGCATCCTGCCGACCCGGATTAGGTTGGTCTCTCTCTTGGGCCCTGGTGACCGGGTTGGTTATAGAGATATTGCTTAACCGCACGGCGGTGTTTAACCATGCCAGTCTCAAGCGCCCCATAGGTTTAGATCGGGGGCTTCGGTGGTTTTTGGTCCTTCTGATATACACCGGGCTCATCCTTCTTCGATACCCCAAGAGAACCAGGCCAACTTTGGCTTTTGTCTCTCTTGGTGGGACCGGATTTTAAAGACCTATATCCCTCAAACAGCCTTGGGGCATTTGGGAAGGGAGATTGGGTTGCCTGACCAACGGGACCAGAAAGCAATACAGATTGACGTTCTCTTAACCCAACCTTTTCGTACTCCCTATTCAGGATCGTAAATCAGCTTCTTGACCCAATTGGTCAAGTCCTCAAGCTGGGCGGCACTAAACTTATCTTGCAAGCTAGGCATCTGCTTGCCCCCTTGGGTCACCTGCAACTTGATGGTTTCCGCTGAATAGTGGGGCTTGTCGATAATCACGGTTAACCCGCGTGTGGTAAAGTGGGTTGCCGCCAAGGTCAGGTCTGCCGCCGCTGGCTGCTCTAAGCTACCTTTGCCTTTTACCCCATGGCAAGTAACGCAGTACTCTTCAAACAAGGCCTGTCCCCGTGCTAAGGATTCAGCCGGAGGCGGTGGATCGTAGGCCTTGTCTTTATTAGTCTGATGGGTTTTTCCGGCGCAGCCAACCATAAGCAAAGCCCCAATTGCACCGAGGGCGATGCGGGTAAACGATTTTAAGTTCATTGCAACTCCGATAAGGTGACAAAAAACTTTTACCACAAAATCCAAACGATAGGTAGCGTTTTTAAAGAGTTTTAGGGAGCCGGTTTTCCCAAAACCAATTTACTTGCTTTTTGCTCCATTCATCCTATGATCTAAGTCAAAGGTGTGGCACTTGGGCTATTTTAAGGGATGTTATCAATGAACACTCAATCTCAACTAGCCGAAAACGTGGGTCTTACGGCCAACGTAGATCAGCACAACCTAAAACTAATCTGGGTTTACTACCTCTTAACGGGCTTTTTCCCTTTTTGGTATTTTGTGGACCAAAGGTTTATCGAGGGGCACACCTTGTTTTGGCGTTTGGGACTGCCCCTTGCTTGTTTGCCTATTATCTATCTTTTTCACAAAAAAATTAACGGCTATACCTCCATCTTAAATCTGGTCGCTCTCAACATCCCGGTCCCTTTCTTTTTGCCCATTTTGTACCAAAGCGAGGGAACCATGACTTATATTTACCTGGGCTGTTTTTCCATGGCCCCGGTGGTAATGACGGTGGTGCCCCTGTGGCAACCCAAGTGGCTCTGGATTAGCTTAGGGTTGCATCTATCTTTGATTACCGCTCATTTGCTTTGGATACAGCCCAACCTTAGCTGGGAAGCATTAGTCTTGACCTTAGCCTACTACTATAGTTTTACCCTTATGGCTGGGCTCGCGGCGATGTTTCACTATGGAACCCAAGTCCGCGAATATCGACTGCGCAATGAATTGGCCGAAGCCAACCGCACCAAGGACCGTTTTTTTTCGGTGATCTCGCACGACCTTAGAGGCCCTATTGGTAGCATGGCCATAATCTTTCAAATGCTTCTTCAAGGCCGGCAAAAATTTACTCAAGAGCTTCAAGAGGATCTGGCCCACTCGACAGCTAACATTAAGCGGCTTTTAGACGACCTGCTCAATTGGGCTAAAAGTCAACAGGGCAAGTTAGAGCTACGCTTAATCGACTTTTCCTTGGCTGGACCCGCTCGATTAACCGTTGATTTACTGGCTGAAACCGCTCGGCAGAAACGGCTGCAATTGATTGATCAAAGCCATCCAGCCCATTTAGTACACGCCGATATTACCATGGTGACCACGGTTATCCGCAATCTACTCTCAAACGCCATCAAGTTTTCTCCAGAAGAGACGACGATAACCCTGCAAAGCTTTGACGAGGGCTCTTGGATCCGTTTTGAGGTGGTTGACGAAGGGATGGGGATTGATCCAGATAAGTTAGAAAAATTGTTTTCCTCCAAAGAGCCCCCGTTCCGTTTTTCAGAACCTCAAAAAGAGACCAGCTCGGGGATGGGCTTGGTGCTATCGGCGGAATTTGTTAAAAAAAACGGCGGCCAGATTGGAGCCGATTCGGTGCTAGGTAAAGGTAGCCGATTTTGGTTTACCCTGCCCAAAGGCATCGGGGGCCCAACCGAGGCCGAAGAGGTCCCTTTGGTTTTGCCCAAAGGGGTCCGCCAGTTTTTACTGGTCGAGGACAACCCCTTACACCGCCATTCGGGGATGACGGCGCTCAACCAATTGCAGGCTGAGTATGAGCTCGCCTTTGATGGCGGTGAGGGGATCGAAAAAGCGCGTAGTCAACAATTCCAAGTGGTTTTAATGGATATCGACCTGCCTCAAATCAATGGGATTGAGGCCTCTTTGGCAATTCGCAACCTGCCAGGACTACACCCAAAAATCATTGCATTAACCAGCTATTCCCAAGAGGAAGTAGCGGACAAGTTTGGGTTTTCTCAATTCGATGGGTACCTTCACAAACCTTTAGAGGCCGAGCAGCTAGTCGCTCTTTTAAATTCATTATTTGCTTGAATAAGCCTTGCGCTCCAACCTAATCTTTATTTATTAGCCAAAGGAACCATGGCCTACGATGAAGGTTTGGCGGCCCGTATAGAGGAACTGCTAGGGGAGCGACCGGGCTTTTCCTTTAAGCGGATGTTTGGTGGGCTCTGTTTTTTACTAAACGGAAACATGCTTTGTGGGGTGGTGGGTGAGGAATTGATGCTGCGGGTTGGCCCCGATCAATACGAAGCCACCTTGGCTCGACCTGGAGCCAAAGAAATGGATTTTACTGGTCGCCCACTTAAAGGGATGATTTATGTAAACAACCCCTATTTCGAAGAAACCGAGGATTTAAAGAGTTGGTTAGAGATCGCTCTCCAATTTGTGGTTCTTTTGCCGCCTAAAAAAGCTAAACTCTAATAATAACTTTAGATAGATAAAGCATATTTTGACGAGTTAGAGCAAGGTTGCTAACTTGGCGAAGATGCTTAAACCTCACCCGCGTTTAAAAAACTGAGTTTTATGATTCACGTTTCCGACCTGCCCCAACAAAAAAAGGCTCTGCTCCTAGATATGGAATTGGCCTGCCGTTATTGCCGGAGCCGTTCGGACCTGATTTCGGTATTTGATTTGCTGGGCAGAGTGATCCCTTTTAACTGTTGGGTGACCGTTATGGGACAGGTGGTGGACACAAGGCTTTCTAATTCGATTTATTTCAGCACCCAACCCAAACATTGGCAGGCCGAATACCTGTCTCGCAGCTATAAACAATTTGATCCTATCGTGCAAAAGGTCTTAGAGCCCGAGCCTCCACAAGATCGCTTAAGGTGGAGTGAGGTCTTTTTGGGTCTAAAAACAGCCCCCGTCAATGAGACCCAAAAAAAACAACTTGGCTTTGCTCAAAGGGTCGCCAGTTTTGAAGAAATGTCGGATGGCTTGGCGATGGGATTTCAGCGCCCTGGATTTAGTCAAACCCTGATTTGGTCAATCTTGGGTCCGAAGGTCGAGTACAACGTAACCACCGATTCGGTCATGAAATTTGTCGCCCCGGCGCTCCTGGGTGCCATGGAAAACATTCAAGCTATAAGCAACCGGCGGATTTTAACCGACAACGATTCTAAGATTTTGACCTTGATGCAACAAGGCTTGACCGCTGCCCAAGCGGCGGAAAGCCAAGGGGTTTCTGAGAAAACCATTAAAGCCCAGTTGCAAACGATTTATGACAAACTAGACGCCCACAACCTGCCCAACGCCGTGGCGCGGGCGCTTTCGGCGGGACTGATCAAGCATCTTTAGGGGTCAATGACCACCGTGCTAATCGAGAGTTTATTGCTGCCGTCGATGATTTCTTTGGTGTAACTAACATAAACCAAACTATGGTTGGACTTGTCGTAAACCCGGCGGATACGGAAGGTTTTAAAAAAGATATTTCTCGAATCTGCAAAGACCACTTCACCTTCAGGACCCTCTTCAATAGCCTCCTTAAAACGCACAGGCCCCACCCGGCGGCAAGCGATGGTGGAATCGCTCGGGTCTTCGAAGCTAAGCTTTTTGACCACATAAGCAAAATGGCAAACCACCCCTTCGACCTTAGGATCGGTAATCACCTTCACTTCGACAACCCGCCGCTGCACCACCCCCGCGAGGTACCAGGCACCCACCTGTTTTTCTGCGACCTCTTCGCCCCAGAGGGTTCCGGCCCAACCTAGGACCATAAAAATCAATATCCAGCCTTTCATAGTTACTCCTTTTTTTCTTTAAAACTACCCACTAGCTCCCCCCTTGTCCAGGGTGAGGCAGTTTCGATTAGACCGGGATTTACAGACCTGCTACGCCTGCTGAAGTGGCCCCAAATAGCCGATTAACCAACAGAGGAAACCTTGGACGCTTTTTTAAAAACCTTCGAACTGCTAGGCGCACTAGGGATTTTTTTCTTTGGCCTCAAGGTTATGAGCGAGGCCTTTTTAGCCCTTCGAGGAGACCACATTCGTCAGGCAATTCGGTTTTTGGCTAAAAACCGCATTGGCGGCATTTTCACCGGTTTTTTTATTACCGGCCTGATCCACAGCAGCGCCGCCACCACCGTATTGGTCGTCAGTCTGGTTAACGCCCGGATCATGAAGTTACGCGAGGCGGTGTCGATTATTATGGGTGCCAACTTAGGCACTACCCTGAACTTTTGGATTGTAGCCCTGTTGGGGTTTGGCTTTAAATTAACCGCGATGGTTATGCCCGCTATCGCCTTAGGGGTGCCCTTCTTATTTTCCAAAATCGAGCAGCGAAAAAAGTGGGGAGAAAGCCTGATTGGTTTTGGACTTGCCTTTATGGGGCTCGACCTACTTAAAGACGGAGTGCCCAGTCTCATGGCCAATCCCGATGCCGTCGCCTTTTTAGCTCGTTATACAGGATATGGATTTGGCTCGACCCTCTTGTTTTTGGTATTTGGTATTTTGATGAGTGTAGTGGTGCAGTCCTCCAGTGCGGCGGGAGCGATTACCCTGGTCATGGCATACCGAGGCTGGATCGATTTTCCGATTGCTGCGGCTACGGTTTTAGGCCAAAACATCGGCACTACCGTCACCGCCCAACTGGCCGCCATAGGTACCAGTCAAAACGCCAGACGAGCAGCGGGAGCCCATTTTTTATTTAACTTTATCGGGGTGTTGTGGGTGCTTTTACTGCTCCCCTATTTTTTAGAGATGGTCGATTATTTGGTTCCTGGTGAGCTTAGTGACCCGGCAAATCTGCCCACACATCTGGCTGCCTTCCACACGCTGTTTAACCTCATTACCATCCTGCTGCTGGTGGGATTTGTGCCCCAATTAACCGAATTAGCCAAACGATTGGTAAAGGGGGAGAAAACAAAAACCGAGACCGAGCCGGATGTTTTGGAGCAAGCCCAGGCGGGGATAACCCAGATGAGTGAGATGATTGGGCTGATGTTTGCCCGTTTTGCCGAATCCTGGCGAACCAAAAAAGGGGATTTAGGACCCGATCTAATCACTTTAAGTAGCCAAGAACGACTTACAGACCATATTCAAGAGCAGATTTCAAACCGCTTAATCCAACACTCCCAAGGTCTGGTTGCCCGCCAAGTCGCCCTGGCGATGGTTGATTTAATGGTTCTTGACCGTTTAGAAGGGATCGCGGACCGGATTATGGAATTGATGAACCGCCTAGAAAAAAAACGGCGCGACCACCTCATATTTTCAAATGATTTTAGAGGAGAGGTTGACCAGTTAGTAGGTCTGGTGGGCCAAATGCTTAATCAAACGATCACTAACCTAGAGTCAGGCCAAGGGAGGGCCAATTCGGATACGTTCGCCCAGCTCGCTCAGCTCCGTCACCAATTTAAGACCAACCCACCTCAACTCGCCGACCTCGCTTCCCATCAATTAGGGTTCGGACTAATTCGAAGTTTACTTAAAATTGGGGAAGCCTGCCGACAGATTGATCAGCAACTGTCTAAAAAGCCTTAAGCACCGCAATATTTTACCCCCCGATAAAGGTTCATTTTTTGCTAAATTCATTAAATAAAATAGCCACTTAAAATTGTTTGATTCTTAAATAAAAAACCCCCTGCCTCGACCTTAGGGGCCACTCAGGTCCTCCTTTTTTTAAACCTCTAGTTGTTTAATCAGGTTTAGAGTGATAGATTGCTCCCACGGAGGGGATGGGGCCTCCAGACAAGATAAAAGGCTAAATGAATCGTTCTGCTGTGACCTTGGTATTACTCGGGGCCTTTTTTTTGGCTTTAACTGCCGACCTATTGTGGTTTGGCAGACTAGAGAGGCTTATCGAGCGCCAAGCTAACCATCAAGATAAACCCCAAACCGTTCTTAATCTCGGCGCCAATGCTTGGCTCGGTTACGAACCGCTTTTTTTCGCTCGAAAATTAGGGTTTTATAATAACGAAGAAATACGTTTAGTCGAATACACCTCGGCGACCATGGTGATCAAAGCCTTTAAAAATGGGGTAATCAACGCCGCCACCTTGACCATGGACGAAGTGTTACTCTTAGCCGAGACCGACGAAGACTTTAAGGTTGTGCTGCTCTGCGACATCTCCAAAGGGGGGGATTCGATCCTGGCCAAGCCTGACTATAAAGACCTTAAATCGCTTGCGGGCAAACGAATCGGCCTTGAGCAATCGGCCTTAGGGGGGTTCTTTTTCTCGCGGGCGCTAGATATCGAGGGTCTGACTCCTGATCAGTTTCAATTAGTTTATTTAGAGGCGGACGAACATGAGCAGGCTTTTCTCAAGGGCGAGGTCGAGGCCGTGGTCACTTTCGAGCCGATCCGAACTAGGTTAATCAAGAAGGGGGCTAATCAGGTGTTTAGCTCGGCGGCAATACCTAATGAAATCATAGACGTTCTAGTGATCCGAAATTCGGTAATTGAACAGAATGGGGCCATAATTAGCCAATTGCTCGAAGGTTGGTTTGCCGCCCTGCAAACTCAAGAATCCGATTTAGATCAAGCCGCCCTGATATACGGAGACCGCATGGGCCTTGACCCCAGCGAGATACGAGCCACCTTAGGAGGGATCAGCCAACCCAACCGACAGGAAAATGCCCGGTTAATGAGTGGGAGTCCCCCCCCGCTGGCCGAGCAAATAGGTTGGTTAGATGCCTATTTACGCAAAAACCAATTGATTTATAAAAAGCTCGATTTAAAAACCCTGCTTGAGCCCAGGTTTGTTCAATGATCATTCGTCACGCCCGAATTCCTCTGAGGGTAGTCTTTCCTTTAGCTTTGTTGGTTTTTACGCTGATTCTCTCCTTATGGAGCTTGCGGTATAATGGGCGGCTTTCAGACCAAGAAGTCGAGCGCCGTTCTACCCTGGAGTTAACGGGCTTATTAACCCGCCTGCAAATCACAATCGAACATGCCTATCACCGCTCGGATTTGGTTTTGGTTCAACGGGAATTTGCCGGCCTTTCGGCGAATCCTGATTTTACCTGCCTCGTCTTGTTTGACGAAAAAGGAACCATTTTAGCTTCAAATCGGTTGGGAGATATTGGAACCAATTGGAATAAGCGCCTGTTAAGTACGAATCAAGCAAGTAATCAGCTGATATTAAATAAATTGCACCAGGTCAAAACCCAGGAAGCGGGACAGGTTTATCTGACCGAAGACCGGCTGGGTCTGATTGGACTTTATCCAATCCTCTTGGGTCATAACCCCAAAGAACTACGAGAGCCAATCCGGGGGTTTTTCCTGATTTCTGAAAGCCTTAACCGCGCCAAACACGAAAGCTTCGAATCGGTTAAACGCCAAGTACTACAGTTTAGTATAGTGCTGGGAGTCTTCACTATCATTTTGGCCATCTTTTTTGACCAATTGATCAGTCGCCGCATTTGGCGAATGGTGCAGGTTACCGAGGAAATTGGAAAAGGAAACCTAGAGGCCCGCACAGAACTGACCGGATATGACGAGCTGGGCCGTCTGGCAAACAGCCTAGACCAAATGTCTGTTGCTCGCCAAAACGCCGAAGCCCGCTTGCTTAAACTCAACCGCGCCGTCGAACAAAGCCCTGTATCCATTATTATTACCGACCTGAACGGCTACATCGAATATGCCAACCCTCAGGTTAGCGAATCAACCGGATTCGAACGCATTGAAATAGTGGGGCAAAATCCAAATATCTTCAAATCGGGCCAACATGACCACTTTTTTTACGAACGACTTTGGAACGAGATCACCGCCGGTCGCCAGTGGCGCGGGGAGATGCATAACAAAAAGAAAAATGGCGAGTTATTTTGGGAGTCGGTGACCATCTCGCCTATTTTTGACGATGCCGGTCGAATCACTAATTTTTTAGGGGTCAAAGAAGACATAACCGATAAAAAATTAAGCGACGTGGCCCTTGAGCAAGCCCGCGCCGACGCAGAAGCGGCGAACCTCGCCAAAACCAATTTCTTGGCTACCATGAGCCATGAACTTCGCACCCCAATGAACGGGATTCTAGGTATAGGGCAAATCATGGCCGCCGAAGAAGAGGACCCAGAGAAACGGGAGTTTATCGACGTGATTATCGCCAGTGCCAAGGCCCTGGTTCAGGTTTTAGACGAGGTATTAGACATCACCCGTATCGAAGCCGGTCATCTTTCTGCTCAACCAGAACCTTGTGATATCAAAGCTATTTTGAGCAATTTAGTCACCATGTTTTGGGCCGGGGCTAAGGCTAAAAACCTTACTTTGGTGCTAGACGACGAGGAAATTTTACACCGCTACTTAGAGCTAGACGCCAGCCTGGTTACCAAGGTGCTTTCCAATCTGTTAGCCAACGCTATCAAATTCACTCCCAAAGGGGAAGTGCGACTCAAAGCCATTAGTTTGCCTGAAAACCAGATTCGATTGGAGGTGAGTGATACTGGAGTGGGAATACCAGAGGGACACCTAGAACAAATCTTTGCCACCTTCACCCAAGCCGATTCAAGCCCAACGCGTCGCTACGGTGGGATTGGCTTGGGTTTGGCGATTGCCAAAAATTTGATTACATTTATGAACGGAACCATCGGGGTCCGCAGTATTGAGGGAAAGGGTAGTCTTTTTTGGTTCGAAATTCCGGTTTTGACGGTTTCACCTAATCAGATAAACAGCGCCCCAGACCACCGAGAAGCCTTGCGCCCTATTGGGCCGGGGCATCGGGTTTTGGTGGCGGAAGACGACTCAATCAACGCTTCTGTGATCAGACGGATTTTGACCAAACAGGGATTTGTGGTGTTAGAGGCGGAAAACGGGATGTTAGCCCTAGACCGCTTGCTAGAGGAATCGGTTGACTTGGTATTAATGGACTGTTTGATGCCCATTTTAGATGGGTATCAAACAGCAAAAAAGATTCGGCAGCTAGAGGCCGAAGGCCGGCTTAAGGGTCGCTTACCTATTATTGCGGTGACCGCAAAGGCCATGGAAGAAGACCGCGCACGTTGCTTAGAAGCGGGCATGGACGACTACGTTTCCAAACCAATTGAGGTTAAACTCCTACTCAGGGCGATGGAAAAGGCCATACATGGTTAAATGGTTTTTCGTCGCCAACGCTGATACAAGTAAGATTGCGCGGTTCCCCCTGGGGTGTGGTGAATGTCGGCTTGTTCAACCTCTAACTCAAAATCGGCACCAAACAGTTCTGCCAGTCTTAAAGGGGCTAACCTTCGAACTGGCTGACCAGAACAGCGTTCTGGCCCTTCGGGAGAGAACCCACCTACCACAAAAAAACCACCAGGTACCAGGGCGGCTTTGACTTGTTCTAAATAGGCCTCTTGTTCTTGATCATTGATTAAAAAGTGAAACACTGCCCGGTCGTGCCAGAGTTGATACCGGCGTTCCAGCTTAAGCTTTAACAAATCTCCCACCAAATATTGGACCCCTTTTGCACCCAAGCGCCCTTTGACCTGTTCTAACGCGGCCAAAGACCAATCAACTAGGCTCAAGTCTTGATATCCTATGGCCTTAAGCTGGTCTGCTAATAAACTACACCCGGCTCCGGCGTCTAGGCAGGGGGCCTCTTTTGGTAACCCTGCGCCTTCAATTAGCCGTAAAGAAAGACTGGGTGATTCTTGATACCAGCCTAAGCTGACACTCGGTTTCTCTTTATATATTTCTTCCCAATGATCTTGTAAGCTAGCCATCGTTTGCCTTTAAGGAGGTGTTTAAGGGGTTAAACTTGATCGGGTTAATCAGATAAAGCGGTTTTGGGGCTCCAATTGGTGGATTTTCAAATGGGGTTTGATTTTTTACATTATTAATTAACGTTATATATCATTTAGTTAATGTTGTATAAAACCGGCTCCAGTAAAAAAATACACTTGATTGTCAAAAAGATATTGTAATTTTATATCGATATATTAGAATATAGCAAATCTCTTGAACAGTGAACTGTTTTCACAAACTTTTTAATCCTACCGAGGAGCAAACATGAGTATCGAAGTTAACGGAAAAAGCATCGAAACCGATGAAGACGGATACCTCAAAGACCTAAATGATTGGACTGAAGACGTGGCCAAAGCCCTTTCAGTTACTGAAGATGTCGAAATGTCTGAACAACATTGGGCGATTGTTCGCTTTTTGCGTGAGTACTACGCCGAATACCAAATCGCACCCATGGTTAAGATCTTGACTAAGGAAATTGCGAAAAAAGAAGGCATGGATAAAAAAGATGCCTCTAAGTACCTGTATGACCTATTCCCTTCGGGTCCGGCTAAACAAGCTTGCAAAATTGCTGGCCTACCCAAACCGACTGGCTGCGTCTAAACTTCCAAGCCCGAGCCAACGATCAACGGGGGCCTTAATGGCCCCTCCCTAATCAGGAGAACCATGTCGAACCCTAGTAGCGAAACCCCGCTCTTAGACGAATTGCTCAAAGGCCGTTGGCCCAGCTTTGTTAAAGAGATGAAGGAAATGGCCGACACCAAGCCCATGGTGCGTGACGTCCTTCGCCAATTGGAAAAGTCCTATGTGGACAAAAAAACCCACTGGAAACACGGCGGGATCGTGGGGGTTAAAGGATATGGGGGCGGCATTATTGGCCGTTATTCTGACTCTCCCGAAGAATTCCCCGGCGCCGCCCACTTTCACACGGTTAGGGTCAACCAACCAGCAGGTTGGTTTTACAACACCCAGGCGCTGCGCGACCTCTGCGAAATCTTTGATAAGTATGGCTCGGGTTTGACTAACATGCATGGCTCTACGGGCGACATTATCTTGCTGGGCACCACTACCGACGAATTAGAGCCCATCTTCTCGGCCTTAACCGAAAAGGGTTGGGACTTAGGTGGATCGGGCTCGGCGCTGCGGACCCCTTCTTGCTGTGTCGGTCCGGCCCGTTGCGAATGGGCGATGTTCGACTGTTTGGATATTTGCCACGACATTACCCACCACTACCAAGACGAAATCCACAGACCCGCGTTTCCCTACAAATTCAAAATCAAGGTTTCTGGTTGTCCTAACGACTGCGTATCCTCGATTGCCCGCGCAGACTTTTCGATTATCGGGACTTGGCGCGACCATATCCGGGTTAACGACGAAGAGATGACCCGATACGTGGCAAATGGCCGCAATCCGATCAATGATGCGGTTCTCCTCTGCCCGACCCGGGCCATCGAATGGGATGGCAAAAAAATCAAGATTGACAACGAAAACTGTGTACGTTGCATGCAGTGTATCAATGCCTATCCCCGCGCTATCAAGCCAGGCCTGGACCGGGGCGCGACCATTCTAATCGGGGCGAAAGCACCGATTGTGCAAGGAGCGTTGTTTAGCTCGGTATTGGTTCCCTTTATGAAAATCGAGGAGCCTTACGACGAGGTTAAAGAACTCTTAGAATCGATCTGGGATGTTTGGGACGACCATGGCGAAAACAAAGAGCGTATTGGTGAGTTGGTTGAGCGGATGGGCAAAGGCGAATTTTTAGAAAAAATTGGCATTGCACCTGATGTACAGATGGTGATTCACCCGCGCGAAAACCCGTATATCTTCTACGATGAGTTCTACGAAGAAGAAGACGACGCCACCGCCAACAAATAACCATCTGTCCACAAAGGAAAGCTATGAATGTTAGAAAAACCGATATCGGATGTCCCGATTACAAGCAGTTCCTACCGCCGGTCATCTTAGAAAACTATGGCAAGTGGGATTACCATGAAATCCCTCGCCCAGGCGTAATGTTACATGTGGGTGAGTCGGGCGATAAACTTTGGTCTGTCCGGGTGGGTAGCCCTCGGCTCTTAAGTGTCAAGTCGATCCTCTATTTCTGCGATATTGCAGATAAATATTGCGACGGCTTTTTGCGCTTTACCAGTCGCTCGAACGTCGAATTTATGACGGTTCATGAGGCCAACATTGAGCCCATGATTAAAGAACTCGAAGGCGAAGGCTGGCCTGTTGGTGGAACCGCCAATTCGGCGTCGAACGTAATCCACACCCAAGGCTGGGTCCACTGCCACACTTCGGCCACGGACGCTTCGGGCTTGGTGAAGTGCGTGATGGACGAGTTGTACGACGACTTCACCCACCACAGCCTCCCAGGCCGGATGAAGTTAGCGGTCGCTTGTTGCCTGAACATGTGTGGCGCCGTTCACGCTTCGGACATCGCCATTTTAGGGATTCACCGCCGTCCGCCGAAGGTACAAAAGGAAAACCTCGCTAAATATTGCGAAGTACCCACCACTATCGCTGCTTGCCCTACTGGCGCGATTCGGGCCGATATTTTAAATGGTGAAAAAACCCTACAAATTAACGAATCCCAGTGTATGTACTGCGGCGCTTGCTACACGGCTTGCCCAAAGCTGCCGATTGCGGACGCCCTAAACGACGGGCTTTCGATCTGGGTTGGTGGAAAGTGTGCCAATGCGCGGAGTGTTCCCCGCTTCACCAAGTTGGTGGTGCCCTTTATCCCTAACAACCCCCCTCGCTGGCCAGAGGTGGTTGACGCAGTTCGGACCATTGTCAATGTTTATAAAGCCCACGGCAAACCCTGGGAGCGGCTGGCGGACATGATCGACCGGATCGGTTGGGCTAGGTTTTTCAAGCTGACCGGCTTTGAGTTCACCAAGTACCATATCGACGATTACAAGTTGGCGACTAAGTCGTACAACGCATCCACTCACCTTCGCTTCTAGGAGTAGTTATGGCGTTAGACATTCAGGCAGTAGCCAACGATATGTTGGCAATGGTCACCGAGGCGGCAGGCAAAAAGCGCTACAAGCCCGGCGATTTGATCAAGGCGATGCTCGACAAATACGAGTCCGAAGGCATCGACAAAAAGGACTGCAAAGCAGCAATCAAGGAATTGGTTGACGCCGAGCGGGTTACTTATACCTATTTTAACGGAACTTGGCTCGAACTGCCCCACCAGGAAGGTTCGGCCAAAGCCTAAGGTTCTGGGGGAGGCAAAGCCCTTTGGGCCCCAAGCCGAAAGGGCTTCCATCCTTTAGAACGAATTGCATTTTACCCAAACGGGGCCCTGCCCCGCCCCAATGGAGAACCTATGTTTGTGATTACCCAAAGGGCCGCCGAGCAATTTTTAGCGGCTCTGCAAGAAATGCCTGAAGAAGGGTTGGCCCTTAGAATCTTTGCCCGCCGCGCGGAAAAAGGAATGGCGTACAATATGGGTTTTGATAAGGCGCAAGCAGGCGACCTCGAATATCAGATCAGCGGGATCAATGTTGTGGTGGACCCCGAGACCGATCACAACGTGACCGATATGATGATCGACTTTGGCCAGTTGGACGGGGCCGAGCAATTTATTTTTGCCAACCCCCAAGACCAAGACCCCGAGACTTGCGGCTCTACGGCTGGTTCGTCTTCTTGTGGTTCAGGCTGCACCTGCGGTTAGCCATGAGTCTTGCGCAACTTTTGCTAAAGCATCGGGAAAACTTACTAGACCAGTGGTTAGACGCGGTTTATCCGCTGTCCACCGATGGCCCATTTGGGCATAAAACCAAAACCTTTTTTAAAGGCCCTATGGGCCGCACCCTTTCAGACGCCTTGGCCAATCTTTTTGACCATATTCTGGCCGAAGAAGATAGCCGTAGCTTGGCGACCGACATGGACCAAGCGATTCGGGTCTTGGCGGTGCAAGAGCTTCTGCCTAGTCAAGCAGCTGGATTCTTGTTTCCCCTAAAGGCCCTGGTTCGGGGCTTAGCCCGCAAGGCCGAACTGGACTTGAGCGAAGAGCTAAACGGGTTTGATCATCTTTTGGACCAACTGACCCGTATCGGTTTTGATATCTATTCGAAAGCCCGAGAGGAACTATATATGATTCAGATCGAGGAACAAAAGCGCCAAACTGAAGGGGTCTTCCGGTTGGCCAATAAACGGGGGAGCTTGTGATGAAACTACTGGCTCCTTTAGTTGCGGTCTTTGCGCTGGCCGCTTTGGCCTTGGGCGGAGCGGCGGCTGGGCAATATTACCTCTTAGGGGTGGTCATCCCTTACGTAGCTTTCGCTTTATTTTTATTCGGGTTTAGTTATAAAATTTATGGCTGGGCCAAAACTCCAGTGCCCTTTAATATCCCTACCACTTGTGGCCAGCAAAAGGCGCTTCCCTGGATTAAAGGCAACGAACTCGAAGCCCCCTCTTCGACCCTTGGGGTCTTGGGTCGGATGGCTTTAGAGGTGTTGGTTTTTAGAAGCCTCTTTCGCAATACCAAAGCCAACCTCGAACCCGGCCCGGACCTTAGTTATGAGTCCGACAAAAGCCTCTGGCTTTTTGGGCTCTTGTTTCACTGGTCCTTTTTGTTGATCTTTCTTAGACATTACCGCTTCTTTTTGGAGCCGGTGCCCTTTTTTGTTGGGTTCTTGGAGAAGTTCGACGGGTTACTGCAAATCACGCTGCCCACCTTTTATTTGACGGACGCGTTAATTTTACTAGGCATTTCCGCCCTGTTCGCCCGTCGGGTAATCAGCCCAAAGATGCGTTATATTAGCCTCGCGGCTGATTATTTCCCGCTGATGTTGATCGGGGCGATTGCCCTTAGTGGTATGGGAATGCGTTATCTGCACAAGGTGGACATTGCCCTGGTCAAAACTCATATTCAAGGGTTGATTACCTTTCATCCAGAAGCGCACGTTATTGGCGCTACCTTTTATGTCCATCTGTTGTTGGTCTCTGCCCTGGCCGCCTATTTCCCCTTTTCCAAATTGATGCATATGGGCGGGGTCTTTTTTAGCCCCACCCGCAACTTGGCCAACGACTCTAGGGTCAATAGGCACATCAACCCCTGGAACCCCCAGATCAAGATCCGCACCTATGCGGATTATGAGGCTGACTTTAAAGACAAAATGAAATCTGCTGGGATTCCCCTGGATGCTGATTAGGAGCCAACCATGTCCAAGTTTGTAGCCAAACCTGCCGAACTGGCCGAAGCGATTGCGTCCCAGGCTAGCCTCTTGACCGGAGAGACCCCCCAGACCAACTGGATGGAGACCCCGGCCGAGTTTAAACCCGGCAACTATTGTTATTCTGCTAAACCAGAGGCCCTAAACGGTTTGGGTCTGCCCCACGCCCGAGAATGGGACCCGGCTGAAGCCGACTGGAAGCTTCCAGAAGACTGGATGCAGCGGTTGCATGTAGGGATGAAGGAACGGTTAGGGAAAAACCGGGCCTTTAAACTCTTTATGGAAATATGTGTTCGTTGTGGCGCTTGCGCCGACAAATGCCATTTCTTTTTAGGCACGGGCGACCCGAAAAATATGCCGGTGATGCGCGCTGAATTGATGCGCTCGATCTACCGAGGCGAATTTACGGTGGCTGGCAAGCTTTTGGGCCAGTTAGGGGGCGCGCGCAAATTCACCGAAGAGGTGGTTAAAGAATGGTTTATGTACTATTATCAATGCACCGAATGCCGCCGCTGCTCAGTCTTTTGCCCCTACGGCATCGACACCGCCGAAATTACTATGATGGCCCGCGAACTCTTGCACCTGATCGGGGTCAACATCAATTGGGTCCTCAAACCGGCCAGCGACTGTAACCGCACCGGCAATCATTTAAACCTGGAGCCTCACGCCTTTGTTTCGGCGCTGGAGAGTATCTGCGAAGACCTAGAAGACATTACTGGGATTGCGATTGAGCCCCCGATTAACAAAAAAGGGGCGGAGGTTCTGTTTATCACCCCTTCGGCGGACGCCTTTGCGGTGCCAGGGATGTACACGATGATGGGTTATCTGCTATTATTTAAGCATATTGGCCTCGATTACACCATCAGCACCTATGCCTCGGAAGGGGGCAACTTTGGTTTGTTTACCTCTAGCGACGTAATGAAAAAGCTCAACGGCAAGATGTATCACGAAGCCGAGCGCTTGGGGGTTAAGTGGATCTTAGGTGGCGAGTGTGGGCATATGTGGCGGGTGGTGCACCAATATATGAGCACCATGAACGGCCCGGCGCCCTTTTTAGAGGTCCCCAAAAACCCCATCACCGGGACCCTTTTTGAGCATGCCAAAGAAACCAAGATGGTTCATATCGCTGAGTTCACCGCTGATTTAATCCATCACCATAAACTTAAATTAGACCCCAGTAGAAACGACCACCGAAACGTCACCTTCCACGACAGCTGCAACACCAGTAGGGGGATGGGGCTAATCGAGGAACCTCGTTATATCTTAAACCAGGTGGTCAACAACTTCCACGAAATGCCCGAAGACACGATCCGCGAGAAAACCTTTTGTTGCGGTTCAGGTTCGGGACTGAACACCGAAGAATACATGGACATTCGGATGCGCGGCGGCTTCCCTAGAGCCGCTGCCGCCCGTTGGGCCAAAAAGACCCATGGCTCTGATTTGCTAGCCGCCATCTGCGCCATTGACCGAGTTGCCTTGACCGCCAGTATGAACTACTGGGTGCCAGGGATGGAGGTTTCAGGGCTTCACGAATTGGTGGGCAACGCCCTAATCATGGACGGCGAAAAAAATCGAGACATCGACCTTCGTGAAGACGACCTAGAACGCCCCACCTTGGGGCCAATGGCAGAGGAGGAGGATTAAGATGTACAACCTCAAGTGGATACTTCCTCCCTTTTTGGCTTTTTTGGCCATATTAACCTATCCCCTGTGGTCTGGACCCAAAGGGGCCATGCCCGAATTGGCCAAGCCCAAGGGCGAGGCCTGTGTCGAATCGGCCACCTGGATGCGGGCCAACCATATGCAGCTACTCGACCATTGGCGGGAAGAAGTGGTGCGTAACCAGTCTAGGGTTTATGTAAATCAGGCGGGCCAGCGCTTCGAAAAGAGTCTGACCAAAACCTGCCTAAGTTGCCATAATAACAAACAAGAATTTTGTGACCGTTGCCACAATTACACCTCGGTCAAGCCTTACTGCTTTGAGTGTCACGTCGATCCTAAATTATCGGAGGTAAGCCATGTCCAGTGATCGAAGAACCTTTATCAAAAGGTTAGGGATGGGGGCTGCCGTTGGTTTGGGCTCCTTGGCGATCTTGGAAAAAACCGCCTTGGTCGAGGCTTCTTCGTCTGAGCCGGTAGAGACCAACAGCGAAACCCGCTGGGGGATGTTGATTGATATGTCTTTGTGTGACCCCGAATGCAACGACTGCCAAAAGGTCTGCCACGCCAAACACAACGTGCCAGACCATGGCAACAAAAAAGATGAAATCAAGTGGATCTGGAAGGCGCCCTTTAAAAACGTCTTTACTGACATGAACCACACCTATCTGCAAGCTGGGCTTTTAGAAAAGCCCTTCTTAACCCTGTGTAACCACTGCGACAACCCGCCTTGTGTAAGGGTTTGCCCAACCCAGGCCACCTTTAAACGAGACGACGGGATCGTGCAGATGGATTACCACCGCTGCATTGGTTGCCGCTTCTGCATGGCAGGGTGCCCGTATGGTTCAAGGAGCTTTAACTGGCGAGACCCAAGGGAAAACCTCAAACAACTGGACCCAAGCTTCCCTTCTCGCGAGCGGGGTGTGGTAGAGAAATGTAACCTCTGCGCCGAGCGGGTGGATGTGGGTCAATTGCCTCACTGCGTTGAGACCTGCACCAATGGGGTCTTGATCTTTGGCAACCTAAACGACCCTGAATCGGCGATTAGAAAGGCCTTAAACGAGAAAAAAACCATCCAACGCAAACCCGCACTTGGAACCCGGCCTTCGGTGTTCTACGTTATTTGATCCCTGGAGATTGGCATGATCGAAAAAGCGTTAACCGGAGACAAAAGGTATCATCTGTGGATGACGGCCCTCCTCTTAGTGATCGGCAACGGGGTGTTTTATTACCTCAAACAACTCGAATATGGCTTGGGGATAACCGGCATGAGTCGGGATATCTCTTGGGGGGTTTACATCGCCCAGTTTACCTTTATGGTGGGCGTGGCCGCCTCGGCGGTGATGTTGGTGCTGCCCTACTACGTCCATAACTTCAAGGCCTTTGGCAAGATTGTGGTTTTAGGCGAGTTTTTGGCGGTGGCGGCGGTGTCGATGTGCCTGCTTTTTATTATGGTCGATATGGGGCACCCAGACCGTTTTATTAACGTACTGCGCTATCCAACCCCTAATTCGATGTTATTTTGGGACGCCAACGTGCTCAACGTCTATTTGGTGTTGAATCTTCTTTGTGGTTGGGTGGTGTTAGAGGCGGAAAAACTCAAAAAAGCCCCGCCAAAATGGATCAAACCCTTTATTTATCTATCGATCCCCTGGGCCTTTTCGATCCATACGGTTACCGCAATGTTGTATGCCGGTTTGCCTGGGCGCCATTTGTGGCTGACCGCCATCATGGCCCCAAGGTTTTTGGCTTCCGCCTTCGCTGCGGGCCCGGCGCTGTTGATTTTGCTGTCATTGTTACTTAAGCGTGTGGCTAATTTCGACGTAGGTAAAGAAGCCATAGGGAAGCTAACTACCATCGTCACCTATGGAATTTTGGCAAACTTCTTTTTTATTGGCCTAGAGTTTTTCACCGCCTATTACTCAGGCATCCCTAGCCACCAACACAATCTAGATTACCTCTTTTTTGTGCTCGAAGGCCATGGCAACTTGGTGCCCTTTTTGTGGACCTCCGTCTTTTTAGGTATGGGTGGGATCGTAGGACTTTTTTGGCCGGGACTTAAAGAAAACGAAAAGGCCTTGGGCTTGATCTGCGGGGCGATATTTATTTCCTTGTGGATCGACAAAGGGATTGGCCTAGTGATTGGCGGTTTTGTGCCCAACCCCTTGGGCGAGATCACTGAATACTACATCACCTGGCCCGAATTTTCGATCACCTTAGGTATCTGGGCGATTGGGGCTTTGATTTTAAGTGTGTTATACAAAATCGCCCTCTCGGTTAAACAGGCCCCATAAAGCGGTTGCCAGACTTGACCAAGCCCCTTTGGCTTTGCCAGCTTAAGGGGGACGGCAACCCAAAATAGGAAGTAATGAGCGAATTTTCGGCTAAAGATATAGACTTGGCATTGCAATATGCCCAATACTCCTTGTTTGAGGCCAGCCTAGGCAAAGAGGGTGAGGTTATTTTCCAGCGCAGCCCCTTGCCCATTGGGCTGAGTGAAGCATTGACCGAAGAGATTAACTTTGTGGCCGATTATTTCCAACGTATGGTTTTCGAAGGTGACTTAGACCCGGAAGATCCTGACCCCCGGGTCCCCGACTTTGACGATCCCTTAGCCGAGATCAACTTTAAGTTAGACTTCTATAAGTCTGAATTCACTATAGAACTAAAAAAGTCCTTAGGCGTCACCAACCACCGCCAAATCAACCCCTATGCCCACGCCCTCTTACAGCATTCTGCTGAAGTTAAAGCCAATCAGAAGAAAAGGTGATTTTTAATTGGGGCTGGGGGATCTGCGGCTAGATTTTGGCTGTACAATCCAGTACCGAGAACCAAGCACACTATTAAGTCCAGGCGAGACCTTACGGCAAAACCAGCCGGGACTTGGCATCAAAGCAGCCAAACCAACCTAATTGATTAAAACCACCGCTCACGTTCTATTCGGCTTTAGTGGGCTTGAGGTGGGTTTCGCCGCCTTTGAGGTAGTCTTCGAAGACTTGGGCCGTGGTCAGTTGTTGATAGCTGCCGTCGGCTAGCTGGTTGGTGGTTTCTTTTAGGCGGTAGGTCATGTGGCCACAGGTCCAGGTGCCGTAGGACCGCATAAAGGTACAAAGGCAGGTTTTGTTAGGAACCCGGTCAAATCCTTCAGGGTGCAATTCCACCATTTTGTTGTACTCGTCGATGTAGCTACACTTGCCTTTTTCGTCGAGAATAAAACCCAAGGTCTCGCAGTTCGGCCGGATATTGGTGTGTTTGCAAGGGCTGTCAACCAACATCCGCATAGGGTAGCCCGTGGGGGAGAAGAGGTTGACCTCAATCTCTTCTTCAAGGGCCCTAAAGAATCGTTGTTGCGTAGTCAGCGGGAAGCCTGATTCTTTGGTAACCGTAAAACGGGTAGCCACCTGTACGGCGGCAGAACCGGTTTTGACAAAACCTGTGGCGTCCGCCCCGGTAAAGATCCCCCCGGCAGGGATTACGGCGATCGGCAGGTTTTGTTCTTTTATAAAGTCGATGATTTCATTGGTAATCTCGGCCAAATCAAACTCTCTCCAATTGTCGATCTTAAAGCCCAAATGGCCCCCGGCCAAAGGCCCCTCAACCACGACATAATCAGGCAAGCGGTTAGAGCGTCCACTTTTTTTCAAGAAAAGCTGCAAGGCGCGCAAGCTAGAGACAATCACCCCTAATTTAGCATCCCGAAAACGGGGATGGTCTTCGATCATCGCAAAGCTACCCAGATGGAGCCCCGCAGACATAGTGATCCCGTCGATTCCCGCGTCTAGGGCGGCGTTGAGGCGGACTCGCAGGGTTTCTTTGGGGTTTGCCATGGTGAGTTTTTCCATGATGTTAATAAAGATGCCCCCTTGGTCCCCTTGTTTTTTATCCATCGCCCCGCCAACCACATTTTTGCAGGCAATATAGAGTTCGTTTAAATCAAACTGTTCGTGGAAACGGTCCGCCAGATTCTTGCCGATACTGTCTTTATACTTTTCAAAACGATTTTTTAAGAACCGAGTCCCATAATGCCGATCTGAAACCCCGTTGATTAAGGCGTCAGAGATATGGCCAATCCCCCCTAAACGGGCTGCTTCCACAGCTAAATGGTCGGTGGAAATGTCCATGCCCATTCCGCCAATCATAATCGGCAAATATTCTTGATTTTGCAGGCGGAGGCGGTAGTTATCTAGCTTGTCGGTCATTGGGTAGAATCGTTTTTAGCGGTTTAGGGGCCGAAACGGTGGCTTTGCGGTTTGCCTGGATCGACAGAACCGGGGCCAAAAAATCACTTGCTTGTTTCTTCCCAAACCCTTTAACTTGATACCTCAAAGCAGCCCAATAAATTGTTGGGAATACTAAGGCGCTCCAAGGCTGGGAGGCTGTATTGCGGCCTTATACGTCTGCGATTGATATAGCAATCAACCCGGTTTGTAAACCAATTTTGCTGTCCCCAAAAGTTTAGCCCCAGGCCCTCCAACACCAACCCTATTTGTCCAGGCTACCCCCAGTGAATCAAAATCTGAAGTCGCTCCCAGAGATCGATCAACAAGCCATTAATTGTATCCGCTTCTTGGCGATTGACCAAGTTAATCAAGCTAATTCGGGTCACCCAGGATTGCCCATGGGTTTTGCGCCCAGTGCTTATCGGTTGTTTACCGAGCATTTAAGCCATAACCCTAAAGACCCAGCATGGCCCGCAAGAGACCGCTTTGTGCTTTCGGCTGGGCACGGATCAGCCTTACTTTATGCGTTGTTACACCTTTGTGGGTATAACCTAAGCATCGACGAGTTGAAACGCTTTAGGCAAATGGGTAGCCAGACCCCAGGGCACCCTGAATTTGGCCACACCCCAGGCGTGGAGATCACCACGGGTCCCTTGGGTCAAGGGATTGCGACCGCCGTAGGGATGGCTATCGCCCAAAAATATTTAGCCGCCCGATTTAACCGGCCTGGTTTTAATGTGATGGATTACAAAATCAAGGTGGTAGTCGGCGATGGCTGCTTACAAGAAGGGGTCGCGGCAGAAGCAGCCAGCCTCGCTGGGCATTTAGGGCTCGATAACCTCGTGGTGCTATACGACGACAACAAAATTACCATCGATGGTCGCACTAGCCTGTCTTTTACCGAAAAGGTGACAGACCGCTTTTTGGCTTATGGCTGGAGCTGCCAAAGCATCGGCGGGGACGGGCATGATCTGGACTCTTTAGACTTGGCCCTGCAATCGGCCCACCAAAAAAAGGGGACTCCCCATTTAATTAAAATCTCCTCAATTATCGGCTATGGCAGTCCCAAATACGCCGACAATTCAGGGGCTCACGGCAGTCCTTTGGGCAAAGATGAACGGCAATCGACCGCCGAAAATCTAGGTTGGGGCCATGGGCCCTTTGAGGTTCCGGCTTCGGTTAAAGCCCACTTTGATAAAGCCATGGCAAAAGGCGCCGCCGCGCAAGCTCAATGGGAAGAATTGATGAAGGCCTACCGAAAGGCTCACCCAGAACTGGCGAAAGAGTTGGACGATCTATTGGCACACAAACTCCCAGAACTCCAATTCCCCGAGTTTGCCGCCGGAACCTCCATTGCCACTCGCGCCGCTTCGGGCAAGGTTTTAAACGCCATTATGCCTAAGCTTCCCGGCTTTATGGGTGGTTCGGCTGATTTGAGCCCCAGTAACAACACCCGCTTTGAGGGTGCCCAAGACTTTCAGCCTAGCTCCTTTGAAGGTCGTTATATCCGTTTTGGAGTTCGCGAACACGCGATGGGTGCCATTGTTAACGGGATTGGTTTAAACGGTATGACCCGCGCTTATGGGGCGACCTTTTTAAGCTTTTGCGATTATATGTTGCCCGCACTACGAGTTGCGGCGATTTCTCAATACCCAAGTGTATTTGTATTTACACATGACTCAATTGGTGTGGGTGAGGACGGACCGACCCACCAGCCGGTCGAGCAAGTGGCCTATTTGCGGCACTTGCCAGGCTTAACCAGCTTCCGCCCGGCTGACGCCACCGAAACCGTAGAGGTTTGGCGCTGGGTGGTGAATCATAAGGTGCCAGTGGCCATGTCTTTAACCCGTCAAAACCTTCCTGTCTTAGACCGCAGCAAATTGGCTCCCGCTTCAGGTGTGGCCAAGGGAGGATATGTTTTGATCAAAGGGGAACACCCCAAGGTATTATTAATCGCTACCGGCTCTGAGGTTTCCCTAGCTCTGTTGGCCTATGAAGAACTGGCCCAGGTGGGGATCTCGGCCCAACTGGTTAGCTTACCTTCGGCTGAATTGTTTGACCAACAAGACTCAAGTTACAAGGCCCAGGTGATGCCCGCAGGGCTTCCTAGGGTAGGTGTTGAGGCGGGGATTGCTTCGGGCTTGGCCCAATATTTAGGGCCTAACGACCGGTTTATTGGGATGCAAGGCTTTGGCGCTTCGGCTCCGGCAGACGAACTATACCGCCACTTTGGGATTACCAAAGAAGCGATTATCGAGGCAGCCCGGGGGCTGGTGGGCTAGATGAACTGGCTGATTACTGCGCTAGTAATCTGGAGTGTTTTTCAAGTCGTTAGGGACCGAGTCGGGTTGCCCAACCGGACTTGGGGCCTAATTTTTCTGGGCAGCTTTCTGCCTTTGATTGACTACCTAACCCTGTTTTTCTCCGGTGAACCGGGCCTCTTTTGGACCCCTTTGTATTTCCACAACCCCCTTTACTTAACCTCGATCCTCGCGGCTGTGGCCTTGTGGATTTGGATTTACAAGCGAGATTTAAAACTCTCTAGCTTGAGTTTTTTGCCACTCTTGGGGTTGCTAGTATATCTCTTTTTGACTTTCCTGACGACCGAACAAATCCCGTTCTTGCGCCCACTGACCCACTTTGCGGGATCGGCGAATCTGGTTCCTGCTGGTTATTTACCTGTAATCATAATGATCCTACTGCTTTGGGCCAGCAAGCGCTGGACTGGGTTAAAAACTAGGGTGATTTGTTGGGCTAGCTTGGCCATATTAGGGACTTATATCTTTATGGGGGGGGGGATGCGGCTGGCCATCGCTTTTAGCCTCCCAGAACCGATGCAGAATTCGAGTAATCTCGTCGCCTTGCCTGATCCCCTGCTCCTGCGCTGGGAGGTCACCTCGATGCAAAGAGACCGCTATTATTTCGCTGATTTTACCCTGTTTGGCGGGTGGTCCGAACCTAAAATGTTGCAAACCTCCAACGATTTTGAGTTGGCCCAAACCTTACTTTTGGACCCCTACTTCTTAAGCCTTTATGTTCATATCTTTAAAAATCCTGTGATCGAAACCAAATACGATCATGAACAACTAAAATTAAAAGTTACCGAGCTTATACCCCGCACCGAATTATTTTGGACCAAAAGTTTGGTGTTGACCAAAACCGCGGGTGGACAGGTTTTAGAATCCGACCGAAAGTGGGGTTCACTTTTTTGACCCTTTCTTATTTTTAGTGGCTCCCCTATAATGAGCCTTTGATCTTTTTCCCCTGGTTCAATGGCCAAACTTTATCGTTTTTTATTGCCCCTATTGGTGCTGACTTTGGCCTCCTGCGCCAGTTTGCCCAAACCCGAACCCGTTGACCTCTCCAACTGGCCTAAAGGCCCTCTGATCGAAGGGGGATTGGGGACCGAAGGGTTTGGACAAATCTTAAAGCCAGTTTCTAACGGGGATAGTTTTGAAGCTCTAAAACTGACCGAAAAGGCGCTTACCACCTATCCTGACGAACCCCACCTCCATCTGCTTAAAGCCAAACTTTTGCAAGCGACCCAGGGTGAGCAAGAGGCACTCGACTACTTAAGCGACCAAATCGCCGCTAGGCCCGGTTCGGGGGCTTTTTATTCGATGCGCGGGTTACTGCTTTTTAGCTTAGGTTACCTTGAGTCGGCCCGAGCCGATTTTAATCAAGCCGAAGGTTTAGGGCATTCGAGCCTAGAGCAGAGTTTGGCACTGGCTGAGGTTTTAGAACAAGCGCAACTCCCAAGTGCTAGTTTAGCGGCTTTGGTCAAGGCGACCAAGTTGGCTCCCAAAAGGGATGACCTCTGGTTTAGGCAGGCCCAGTTTGAATTTCGATTAGGCCGGATTCAAAATGCCCAAATTTCTATTTTAAAGGTCATTGAACTGGCACCTGACAACCTGGACTATCAACAGTTTTACGTCGATTTTCTGGATTACACCGGCCAAAAAGGGACTTGGGGTGCCCAGCTAGAATCTTTAAATCTACGATTTCCTAACCATCCTTGGTTCACCTTGCGCTTAGGCAACTATTTGATCAGCCGGGGGGAAATCAATCAAGCGAAACAGCTTATCTTAAAAGCGATTGATAAACACCCCGACAACTACATGTTGCACTTCCAGATCGCAACCATCCATCTGGCAGAAAAGGATTTTGATCTAGCGCAAGACCATTTTAAGAAGGGACTGGCCTCTAAACCAGACTCCACCCTGGCAATGGTGCAAATCGCCCGTATCTACCTAGCCAAAGACGAGATGCAAAATGCGGTGGACATGCTGGAGCAAGCCCGCGCTGCGGGCAGCGAAGACCTGTTTGTTTATGAGACCTTAGCCCGTATTTATAACCAACGCTTAGATAGTTTTGAGGCGGAGCGGGTGATTGTTGAAGGCCTGAATCTTAAGGGCGACTCGGTTGCTTTATTACTCGAATATGGCGCCCTGTTAGAGCGCCGCCGTCAATACCCAGAAGCCTTAATGGCTTTTGAAGCGGCCTTGGTTGAACACCCGACGAGCAACTATATTCTTGGCCGAATGGGCAACCTTTATCGCATATTAAAAGATTATCCAAAAGCGATAGACTTCCTAAACCGCGCCGCTGAATCCAGCCCAGATTCATCCTGGGTGCTGGCCCATCAAGTGGAACTTTATCAAGAGCTTAAAGACTGGCCCAAGGCTCTTAAAACCATTGAAACGATGATCGAGGGGGATCAGTCCTCCTACTGGCCCTTTGCTAAGCGGGCGATGATTTACCTGCATCAAGATCAATATGCAGAGGCTGAAAAGGCGATTGGGGCGGCAATTATGCGAAACCCTGAAGCCAAATGGTTAAGGGAGTTTGAAGGGCAGATTTTAGCTAGTTTAGGCCGTCACCAAGAGGCCGCCAAAAGCTTTGAAACCGCGCTATCTGGCGACCGAGACAACGCCTTTTTGTTAGTGCGACTGGCCTATTCAAAGGTTCATTTTGATCGGGCCGGCGCCTTAGAAGCGGTAACCCAAGCGCTAGATCTGGAGGATTTTTCCTTAGCTGGGCTGGAACTTTATTTATACCTAAACGGCCAAACGACCAAGACTTGGGGATTTAAGCCCGATAGCCCCGAGATGAAAGTCTTTGAAGCCATCGTATTTAAAAGCAATCAAGCCCGCCAAGAGCTTAATCAACTAAAAAGCCCCTACAAACCCTATTTAGCCTTTTTTATGGCGGTTTTAGACCAGGGGGCCCAGGCCAAATTAGAGGGTTACAAAAGTAGCCCTCTAGGTTCCGGTGCGGCTTGGATGAGTTTTTACCAAGCCGTTCAAGCCCAGTTTTTAGAAAAACCCTTGGAGGTTAAGGCCCACCTCTTAGAAGCCAATATTCAAGAACCGGGCAACCTTTGGGTACAGGCCCGTTTGGCTTATGCTTACGAGTTGGCGGGCGAATACCCCCAGGCGATTGAACTTCTCAAGATACATTTAGAAAATCGTCCCCAAAGCCTCTGGGCTAAGCTTCGGCTGGCTTTGAACTACGACATGAACCAACAGGGAGTAGAATCAGAAAAGGTTTATAAGCAAATCTTAAACGAGCATCCAGACGAACACATCGCCCTTAACAACCTTGCTTGGCTATATGTAACCTCTAAAAATAAAGAGTTGAACAAGTTGGACGACGCCCTAGGTTTGAGTATAAAAGCAGTGGCCTTGAGCCCAAGCTCGGCAAATCTGGACACATTAGCCGAGATTTACTTCCTCAAAAAGGATTATAAAAAGGCTCTTAAAACCATTGAACGGGCCCTGGATCAAGACCGAGAGGCGCTGGACTATTTCAAGAAGCAAAAAAAGAAGATTTTAAAGGCGCTACAAGTAGGGCTACCCCCCTCAAGGCGACCCGAGCCAGCAGAAGCACCTTAAGATTTCGCAGTTCCGACTCAAATGGGGGAGGGGCCTGGGTGTATGATCTTGCTTTAGCGAGCCTAAGTTCAAGTTAAAGAGCCAGCCGGGCTGGGTCTTTATGTTAGCTTGCAATTGGTTATGGCTTCACCTAAGATACGCCTTGCAGGACGCTGCAACCCTTTGAATGTAAGGCTATGGCTGATGATATTCGCTACCCTAATCCAAGAAGTGTCGATTCTCACGAATTGACCCCGCCACCTCCGCCGAAAACCGAGCCCCTGTCTATCCCGATGGACCGTGCTGGATCGGACTTTGGAAGTCCTGCTTGGTTGGCCGGTGAGCCTGAGCGAGAAGAGGTGCTGGAATTCGAGGAAACTGGACTAGAAGAACCCCAAGAGCCGCTTGAGGAGCTAGCGGAACTTAGTTTGAAAGCGGTAGCCACCCCCATAGTTCAGGCCGCCAACGAAGTCGCCGATGAGGAAATGGCGGTTGAAACAGGGGTTGCTTTTGAGGAAACCGAAGAGCCAGAGGCGCCGATCGAAGAATTGAGCTTGGCTTTGGAAATAGAGGGCGGAATAAGGGGGGCTACGGCAGAAGCCGCGACTGGGTATGGTTTTACTGCCAACCTAGAAAAGTCCGAGGAACCTTTGGAGGTGGCTGACCTCCACGAGGAACCAGAAGCGGTCACAGGTGTAAAAGAGCCTCAAGAGCCAACAGAAATAGCCTTGACCGAAGGAATACCAATACTGGCCTTACCAGATGACTTTGAAGGATTGGCCCGGGTAGAGTCAAACGGGCAAACAACTAAAACAAGTGTATCGAGGCCAATGGAGCCTCAAGAACAACTAAGCGAGGAAAAGATGGACCCATCCCAAGAGGAACTCAATCCAGTGGGCAGCGAAAAACCCCTAGCTTCCCCAGAAGAGGAAATCCAAGCCGAGGACTATCCGGCCCAATCTTTTGACGCCCCCCAGTCGCAAAGCCCCAAGATTGAACACCCTGAACCTGCAGGCGAAGAGCTTAGGTGGATGGTAGAGCGGTTTAAACGGCGCTATGTGCGGAGGATGAATCTAACCGTGGGCCGTGACATGGCCGTCGCCTCCAAGCGAGATCAGTTCGACGCGCTGGCTTACACCATCCGCGACGAGATGATCGACCGGTGGATTAAGACCCAGAGCCATTATTATGACACCAATCCCAAGCGGGTGTATTATTTAAGCCTAGAGTTTTTAATGGGTCGCACCATGGGGAACGCCCTGCTCAATTTAGGTATGACCGAAGCCGCGCGGCTGGCCTTAGAAGAGCTTGGAACCAGCCTTGATTTGGTCGAAGATCTGGAAAAAGACGCCGGTTTGGGCAACGGGGGCTTGGGGCGTTTGGCCGCCTGCTTCTTGGACTCGATGGCTACCATGGAACTGCCCGCATACGGCTATGGCATCCGCTATGAGTATGGGATGTTTAACCAAACCATCGAAAATCTACAGCAACGCGAGCACCCTGATAATTGGTTGCACGACGGCACCCCTTGGGAAATCGCTCGGCCCGAAGCCAGCCACGAGGTCCACTTTGGGGGCCGGGTTACCGGCTTTCGCAATGTCAAGGATCAACACCGAGACATCTGGGAAGAAGGGGAACGGGTTAACGCGGTTGCTTATGACGTGCCCATTCCTGGATACCGCACCAACAACGTAAACACCTTAAAACTATGGCGGGCGAGTTCGACCGAATCCTTTAACCTAGCGACCTTTAACGAAGGGAACTACATTGAAGCGATTGTTGATAAACACCAGTCCGAAGTAATCTCTAAGGTGCTTTATCCAAACGACAAGAGTTACCAAGGCAAGGAACTGCGGCTAAAACAGCAGTATTTTATGGTTTCGGCCAGCCTTCAAGACATCATTGAGCGTTTAGAAAAATGTGGGGACACGGTACACAACCTGCCCAACAAGGTGGCCATTCAGTTAAACGACACCCACCCTTCAATCGCCATTGCCGAGATGATGCGGCTGTTGCTCGACAAATACAATTTCGAGTGGGACGACGCTTGGGAGGTGACTACCAACACCTTTGCCTACACAAACCACACCGTTTTGCCAGAGGCTTTAGAGACCTGGCCAGTGGACCTGTTGGGTCAGATTTTGCCCAGGCATATACAGATCATTTACGAGATCAATCAGCGGTTTTTAGACCAAGTTGCCGCCTACTTCCCCGGCGATTTTGACCGGCGAGCCCGTATGTCGATTGTCGGAGACGGACAGGTGCGTATGGCTCATTTGGCGATTGTCGGTAGTTATTCAGTAAATGGGGTAGCCGAACTCCATTCGAGACTGCTTACTGCCGGAATTTTCCGCGACTTTTTTGAGTTGTATCCAGGAAAATTTAATAACAAAACCAACGGGATCACCCCAAGACGGTGGCTTAAGCATTGCAATCCAGAACTCTCGCAACTGATCACCTCTAAGATTGGCGACCATTGGGTTAAACACCTTGACGAGCTCAAACGCTTAGAAGCCTTTGCCGAGGACACTGGCTTTCAAGATTCTTGGCGCAAGGTCAAACGCAAAAACAAGATCCAGCTGGCTAACTTGATTCACTCGATTTGTCATGTTCAGGTTGAAGTGGACAGCCTCTTTGACGTACAGGTCAAACGGATTCACGAATACAAGCGGCAGTTGCTTAATATTCTTCACGTCATATTGCTTTATAACCGCATTAAAGACGGTGACTTGGAAGGCTTTGTGCCCCGGACCGTGATTTTTGGCGGTAAAGCAGCCCCTGGATACCAAAGGGCTAAGGAGATTATTCACTTAATCAACGGGGTGGCCAACTTGGTCAACCGTGACCGGCGGGTTGGGCGGCTACTTAGGGTGGTCTTTTTGCCCAACTACGGGGTCAGTTTAGCTGAAAAAATATTCCCTGGCTCCGATCTATCTGAGCAGATTTCGACTGCTGGGATGGAGGCCTCAGGCACGGGTAACATGAAGTTTGCTTTAAACGGCTCCTTGACCATTGGCACCTTGGATGGGGCCAATATTGAAATTATGGAAGAGGTAGGCCGGGAGAATATTTTTATCTGTGGCAAAACTGAAGAAGAGATTCGCCAAATCCGTTCTCAAGGATATAATCCACAAGCGTACATCGCTCAAGATTGGGAGCTAAAGCGGGTCTTAGAACAGGTTCGCGACGGTTATTTTTCCCCCAATCAGCCAGATCAGTTTGTAGGGATTTATGACACTTTAGTGAATCACGGGGACCATTTTATGGTGCTTGCTGACTTCCGTAGCTATGTGGATTGCCAATCTCAAGTTGCAGAAGCCTACCGAGACCAAAAACAATGGACCAAAATGTCGATTCTGAACGTGGCCCGCATGGGTAAGTTTAGTTCAGACCGGGTGATCGACCAATATGCCAAGGAGATCTGGGGAGTTGAACCCTCTCCGGTTCCCTAAACTGGCGTGAAGCGGTCCATTTTTGGGGTTAAGGCTTGGGTTGCGGCGAGCTTAGAAGGGCTCGCACAAACAATCCGAGAACAATCCTACCGACAGGTTCCCGAGTCGGTAGGACGTTTTTCGATCCATCAGGTCTTGACCCTGGGTCGCGCTGGGTTTCTCTGCGCCGCTGCGGTCGCGGCCCTGTTCCGCCCGCCCTTTCGTTGGCGACTTTTTACAAAACAACTCGAATTTATTGGCAACAAGTCTTTGGTGGTGATCACCTTGACCGGGTTTGCGGTTGGGGCCATTTTAAGCCTGCAACTGGCCCACACCTTACGCAATTTTGGTAGTGAAAACCTGGTGGGAGGGGTGGTGGCGTTGATCATGGCCAGGGAATTGGGGCCCTTAATGGCGGCTTTGATGATCAATGGGCGGGTGGCTTCGGCAATCGCCGCCGAAATAGGCACCATGCGGGTTACCGAACAGATTGACGCGCTCGAATCAATGGCGGTGGATCCAGTGCAATACCTCCTGTCCCCTCGGCTGGTTGCGGGTACCTTGATCCTCCCGGTGATGACCATGATTTTTAATATGATTGGTATGATCGCTTGCTGGTTGGTGTCCATCGTATTGCTGCAATTAGACGAAGGGGTCTTTTTTGCGAAGATTGATGATTTTGTAGGAATCGCCGAAATCCTCAAGGGTTTAATCAAGTCTTCGATCTTTGGCTTCATTTTGGCATTTATTGGCTGCTACAAAGGGTTTTACACCCGTGGCGGGGCTCAAGGTGTGGGGCAGGCAACCACGCAAGCGGTGGTGATTGGATCGGTAGTAATCTTGCTAACCGACTATTTTATTGGCGCTTTTTTGCTGTGAAACCATGATTCGTTTTGAACAGGTAACCAAATCCTTTGGGGCCCAACCTATTTTAAACGGGGTTGATCTAACCTTTCCCAAGGGCAAAATTAGTGTAGTTATAGGGCGATCAGGTGCGGGAAAATCAGTAATTTTAAAGCATGTAATGGGATTTATTAAGCCTGATAACGGAAAAATTTGGATAGGTGGCGAAGATACAAGTGAATGGGACCAAAAAACTTGGCGGCACAACCGCAAACGTTTTGGGATGCTTTTTCAGGATTCCGCTTTGTTTGACTCGATGGATGTGATGGAAAATGTCGCCTTTCCCTTGCGCGAACATACCCACAAAAGTGAGGAAGAGATCCAAACCTTGGTGATGGAAAAATTGAAGCTAGTAGGGTTGGTTAATGCGGAAAAAAAGGCGACCACCGATCTATCGGGAGGGATGCGCAAACGGGTGGGGCTAGCTCGCGCCATTGCGTTAGACCCAGAAGTGGTGCTGTTTGACGAGCCCAGTTCGGGGCTTGATCCGATTGTGACCCACGTAATCGACCAACTGATTCTGGATACCCAAGCCCAGACCGGTTGTACCTATGTGGTGATCAGCCATGACATGGCCTCGGCCTACCGCATCGCTGATAAAATTACTATGCTGTATGAAGGAAAGGTGGTGTTTGATGATACAACCCAAGCAGCCCAAAATACAGACAACCCCTTAGTCCGCCAGTTTGTAGAGGGTCAGTTAAATGGCCCGTTTAACATTTATTATTAGGTCCTCAGTTGCTGGATTTTTTAAAAAAACTAGCTCGATTAAAGACCGAAATGAACGTCGGTCTTCTGGTGCTCGCAGCCATGGCCTTTCTGGCGATAGCTTCGATCAAGGTGACCCGCTATGACCCCGATCTAAAAGGGACTTACCGACTAAAAGTGACCTTTGACAACGTCAGCGGTTTGGCTTTGGGTACGGCGGTAAAGGTGGCTGGGATTCAGGTAGGCGAGATCAATGACATTGATTTGGTTGATGGCCGGGCCGAAGTGACCCTATTGGTTTACGACAAATACCGCCTGCGCACCAATAGCCAAGCAATGATCAAGTCGATTGGCATTTTGGGGGACAAATATATTGAGGTCACCCTAGGTGACCAAAACCAGCAAACCTTACAAAACGGCGACCGCATCCAACTGATTGCCCCAGGTGGCGACCTGGATTCGTTAGTAGAGGATCTGTCTTATATTTTGTCCGATGTTCGCAACGTCACCAGCGCTATTAATGCCGCCGTCGGTGGGGAGCGCGGGGAGAAACAGATCAAAGCGATCATGGACAACCTAGAAAACCTGACCGGCAATCTGGACCAAACCTTGATCAAAACTAACGAAAAGATTGGGGGCATTTTGGCCAACTTGGAGACCTTGTCTTCTGATTTAGCCCAGATAACCGGGGAGAATAAAGAAGAACTGCGTAACACCATCGCTAACTTCCGGGACTTCTCCGAATCACTCAACCGCTTTATTGACGCCAACTCTGAAGAGATCAACAAGTCAATTAGTTCGCTAGATAAACTACTCGCCCGCTTGGCCGAAGACGGCCCCGAGATTACGGGCGACTTAAAAGGTATTTTAAAAGAAAATCGCCAGAACCTCAAAGACACTATGGCCGAGATCAAGGCGGCCTCTGAAAACTTAAATTCGGCGATGGATCAGGTTGAAAGTATTGCTTATAAAATCGACACTGGCGAAGGCACGGTAGGGCGCTTGATTAACGATGAGCAAACCATTGACTCCATCCAGTCTGCCCTGGACGGGGTTAATGAGTTTATTAATCCGATTAATAAACTTAAGATCGAAGTAGGTTTTGAAAGCGAACGGCTGTTAAATCAAGGGACCAACAAGTCTTATGTGGATGTCAAATTGCGGCCCGTGCGGGATCATTATTATATTTTGCGTTTAGTAAACCACCCCAGCGGGAAAATCACTTCAACCCGCACCAAAACGGTGGACACCAGCACGGACGTGGTTATTAGCGACGAGACTGCCTACCAGAGCCGCGACACCTTCCGTATGAGCCTGATGGTGGCCCAACGGTTTTTTGATACAGAACTGTTGTTTGGATTGTACGAAAACACTGCTGGTTTTGGGGTGCACCAATTTTTTGGTAAAAACGACCAGTACCGCTTTAACCTGGACCTTTATGAATTCAGCCGTGCTGATCTGCCGGTTCATCTAACCACCGGGGGATATTGGCGATTTACGCAGAATTTCTACGCCGTTGCCGGGATGGATGACGCACTTAATACCCAGTCCGATCAAGCGGGGAAAAAGCTGCAAAACCCCTATGTGGGGATTGGGATCAGCTTTACTGAAGATTATATGAAGTCCCTTCTAGGCCCGGCAGCTACCGCGGTTACCGCGCCGTAGGCGAGGCTTGCCGCCTGCCGAAATTTGCGCTAGGTTTGCCCATGAACCTACTAATCACTTTCCTAGCCTTGTTGATGGTCGCCGACAGTTTTTTCGCGCTGACGAATCTGAGGAAGGTGCAAAACTGGTTAGAAGACTATTTCCCTAACTTGGATATCAAAAAGCTGGCTCTAGTTGAAGGGGTGGCCGGACTTTTGATCCTCTTGTTAAAGCTTGTGTCCCACAGTCTAATTTGAGCCCATGTTAGGCAAGTTTATCACCTTTATCTTTATTCCCGAAAAGACCGGGGCAATTAAGCGACTCAAGGTTTCGTTTCGGTCCTTATTGTTGGTCTCTTTTTTGTTGGTGCTGCTATTTTCCCTTTGGGGATGGGTGGTTTACGACTATGTCAGCATTCGCACTGGGTTGATTGATCTCGAAGAAAATCAAAAACATTATGACGAGGCAGAATCGAGAATCAAGGAATTTGATCAGCGTTACGCGGCGACCCAGGTTTATTTTGACCATCTAAACGGGCTTTATCTAAAACTAAAACGCCTTACTAGCCAGACTTTCGAGTCTAAACCTAGCCTAGAACTAGACGAGACGACCCAAGCTAGCACTCTTGCCAAGGCGAAAGAGAAGGGGATTTTAGAGGTAATCTCTTCGGACCTTTCAGAAGCAGATCAGGATAAAAAAGCTATTGAAAACAGATTTCTACAGCTAATGGATTTCTTTAAAGAGACTAGCAACCCCATGAAGCGGGTGCCCCAAGGCTGGCCCGTTAGAGGTTATGTAACCAATGAGTTTGGGATGTTGCACGATGCCTTTACAGGTCAAGCCCGCCCCCAACACGGGGTGATTATCGCCACTAAAGCGCTTACGTTCCTTACGGCCCCAGCAGACGGTATTGTCCAGTACGCGGGAGAGGACGAATATTTTGGTGAGTTGATTGTGATGGACCATGCCAATGGCATTCAAACCCGTTATGGGTTTGTATCTAATCTACAGATTGAGCCTGGTCAGGTGGTTAGAAGGGGGCAGGAAATGGGGCAAATCCTCAATACCCCCCGGACAACAGGTCCGCAACTTTACTATGAAGTTACCTTTAACGCGGTGCCTCAGAATCCGATCAAATACATCAACCCGTTGCAGTTGGTTGATTAGCCTTTTTTAAAAGCCTAGCTTCTGCCTTTGCTATAAAAGTCTCAACATCCCCTACTTAATCCGCGCCCACTGGTTGTTTAAATAGAAAATATTACCCTTTTAGCCTACCCCCTGCCTTCAATGTAATAGCCTGAATCCCTTGGGCTTTCTTTGGCTTTTATCCTAACGGGAGTTCTGGGCTTCGAATTCGGCTAAAGGCCAGAGTCGGTGGGGGGTTGGAGGGCCCTGGGGTAAGGGTTCGTGAAACTCGATTAGCCAATATTCACGACCACCATCGGGCCACTGGGCTTCAGCCAAAAGGTCGGCCCGACCATCTCCGGTGAAGTCGGCATTTACTAATAGGCGAAGTGCAAATTTTTGCTCCCCTGAAGCCAGTTCTAGGCCCTCGGCGTGGCTTTTAGCGGATCCGCCGGTCTCTTGGGCCCACTGCTCTAAATGGTCCAATCCAGCTGCATGAAAGCGAGGCAAGGGGCTGACATCTAAGTCTTTTAAAAGAAACTCACCTAAGTGCAGATCAGGCAACCCCACCTCAGGGGCTTTGGCCCGGCTTAACGCCCAAAGCAAAAGGCAGTCGCCATAGGCGCTTAAGACCTGTTGGTCCAGCGCTGTTTGGGGATTCATCCCTGCTTGGCGAGCCTGCAAAAAGCCATGGCAATTGATAAAGGTAAGGCTCATCCGCCCGTCTGGGTCTTCGGCGGCAGCAAATACCGCTTGTTCGCGAGGGGCAGTGAAGGCTTTTAAAGGATCTGGGTAGTTGGTTTTAATGCTTTGATCATAATAGATAATACCTAACCTCTGGGGCAGAGTGGCTATCACTTGGGCTTGGGCGGGGTCATCGACAAATTCTTCTGAAGTTGCCTCTTCAGCTTCGGGATCTGACTCTGGTGCTGAATTGGGCAGCTCTGGATTGCTCGCCTCATCAGTAGCGTCAGGGGTGGTTGATGGTTCTGCCTCTAAGGTGGGCTCACTTTCGGCCCCTGGGGCTGGGTCAGCTTGTAACTCGACCCCTTGGGAGGACTCAGGCTCAACTGGTTCAATAGCCATGGCCCCGGATTCCGCATTTTCTGCTGCAGGAGTAATCGCTTGCTCCTCACTGGTCGGTTCCAGGGCCGGGTTCTCCTCTGTTGAAACCGCTTCAACTGGCGCTTCCGCTTGAGCAACCTGAACCCAATCAGTGGGATAAGCCAATGCCGGCAGACTCCCCCCAAAAATCAGCAACGTCAACACCAACCAACTTTTCCGCCCCCAACAAGTGCATAAGCCCTCAAAAAGGGTTGGGACAGAGGGGAGCGGGGGAGCTTGGACTAAATCGGGCTGGGTGGGCAGAGTCAAGGCAACAGTCTTGGGCATGGAATGTTGGGGATAGTTTAATTAAACTTGGGCTGGCGGTGGACCGACGATAAAGTCAGGTTACCGCGTCTTTGTCTGAAAATCATCGGTTTTGTTTGATTGGGGGGAAGGTATTTTTTTGCTTGGCCAAGCGAGAAGCGGGCACCTGGGCCCCCAGAACGGTCCACCTTAAAATAGTTTATGACCCAGGCAAACCTAGCCAAATATACACGGACTAGGCTCAAAGGGTATCAGACAAGGGTTTTCTGTTTAAAAAAAAGGGGTCCTGGTCAGACCAATCAAATCAGTAAAGTCTAATAGGTACGTTTTTGGTACTAACCAATGGGTCCCGATAGCAGGACGCCGCAATAAAATTGCAAGGGCTCGGTTTTGCTTCTTTGGCTAAAAACAATCCAGTCAGCAGGCTTATCTTTAGGGGGGAAGGACCAAACCAGCGGTAAAGGCCGGTTTGGTTTGACCAGAGGACCGAGGCTAGCTCGGTCCTAGGATGGATTACGCTTCTTCGTTACCTTCAGCAGCGTTTTCACCTTCGTTGTCACTCGACTCAACAATGGTTACTTTTTTGACTGGCGGTGGGCCGTAGGCTTCGATATGAGCCTTAAGAGCGGCTTCGTCCATCAATTCGCTTACAGGAGTGACCGCGCCTTCAGTTGAAACCAACCCAGTAATGCTCAAGGCCAACCTACGTTCGGCAGCTTTGATACTCGAAACCCGGGCTTCGACATGGCTGCCAATGGGGTAGAATTTACCCAACGACTTCTTGGCCACTTCTTTGTCCATGTCTTGCACATGGATCAAGCCTTCGACCCCATCTTTGATTTCTACAAAAACTCCAAAGTCGGCTAGGTGGACTACCTCGCCCACAACGATGTCGCCATCGCGGAAAAATTCGTCAATCGATTCCCAGGGATCTTCTTCCATCTGCTTAATACCCAAGCTAAGCCGCTGATTCTCCACGTCGATATTGAGGATTTTAACCTCGATCTCGTCGCCTTTTTTGTATAGGTCGTGGGGATTTCGCTGCCGTTGAGACCAGCTCATGTCGCTAACATGCACCAAACCGTCGATCCCTTCGTCGAGGCCAACAAAGACGCCGAAGTCGGTGATGTTGCGGACGGTGCCCGTAACAATCGAGCCCGTAGGCCGCGATTCAGCCACTTCGCGCCAGGGGTTGGACATAGCTTCTTTCATCGAAAGGCTAATCCGGCGATTTTCAACATCCAATTCCTTGATCACCGCCGAGATGCTCTCGCCAAGGTTAACCACGCTTGAGGGCTGGCGAACCTTTTTGGTCCAAGACATTTCGGAAACGTGGATCAAACCTTCGACCCCTTCTTCGATCTCGATAAAGGCGCCGTAGTTGGTTAAGCTGACCACCTTGCCTTCGACTTCGGTGCCCACTGGGTAACGCTCGGCAACCAGGTCCCAGGGATTTTTGCTTTTTTGCTTGAGCCCAAGGCTGACCTTTTCTTCTTTTTCGTCAAACTTGAGTACCAAAACCTCGATCTCGTCACCAATGGCATACATTTCCGAGGGGTGAACGATTCGGCCCCAGGTCATGTCGGTGATGTGCAATAAACCATCGACGCCGCCTAGGTCCACGAAGATACCGTAATCGGTGATGTTTTTGACGTGCCCTTTGATCAAAGCGCCTTCGGTCAACAGTTCCAAAGTCTTCTTGCGCTGTTCTGCGCGGTCGGCTTCCAAAATGGCGCGCCGCGAAAGCACGATGTTGCCGCGCTTGGGGTTGTACTTGAGGATTTTGAAATCGAAGCGTTCGCCGATCAATTTGTCTAGGTTGCGAACTGGCCGCAGGTCCACTTGTGAACCCGGCAAAAAGGCCTTGATCCCGATATCAACCGAGAGACCACCTTTGATGCGGGCCGTAATAATACCCGAAACGGTGCCTTCTTTGTCGAATACAGTGCCGACGTCTTCCCAAACCCGCAGTTTAACCGCTTTTTCTTTAGAGACCACAACTTGGCCGTCTTCATCTTCAAAGCGTTCGATGTAAATCTCGACGTCTTCGCCTAAAGTGGCCACAAAGTTGCCTTCTAGGTCGAAAAATTCAGCCCGAGGGATTTGCCCTTCGGACTTGTAGCCAAAGTCAACCGTAACAAAGTCTTTACCGATCTTGGTGACCTTGCCGTGAACGATTTCGGCCTCATTCATATTGGCCAGACCGGCCTCAATGAGGGCGTCAAAATCAATATCTTCCTCTAGGAAGGTGACTTGGGTGTCGAGTTTGGATAGATTTTGGGTAGTCATGTACTGCGGGGGATAGAGGTTTATAGACAGGCCCAGCCGGGATGGCGTGGCAATGTTAAGCAGCCAATTTGGACCTTATCGGAGGCACAAGTCAAGAAAAAAGAGCGGTACCTTTTAACAGCCCAATACCCCCCTTTTTAATCCTACCCAGCGGGTCGCCAAACCCTGGCGACCTAGGGGGGTTATTAGTGCTTAACCCGCTCCATGGCCGCCTTAAAGCTGGAGGCGTTGGGGTCTTGATCTAGGCCCATTTGGTAGTTGCGGCGGGCTTGGGCGAATTCGCCGTTCGCTTCGTAGGCGAGGCCCAGATTGTATAGGTCCGCAGCGGCCAAGGGGCTAGGTAAGCCCTCTAGGCGGTTGATCGCCTCGTTATAGGCTCCACCCTTGATCAAGGCGACCGCGCCAGCGTCGCCCGAAGCCAAGTCCAACTTGGCCGGGACGTGATGGCGGGCGATGAGCTTAACATAGTCCTGGGCGGCGCTTTGGGCGAGCAGGTTTTCGATGTCTAGATCCAAGAGTGGCACCTTTTCCGAATCAGCCAGATGGAGCCCAAGAGCGACGTATTCATCGGGGTTGCTGTACTTAAGTTGCACCCGCTCCTTGGTGTCGGCCAATTTGTCGGAAAAGCCTACTTGAGCCAAACCCTTTTTTTCAAATCCCTCGACGAGGGCTGGGTCCAATTGGCTTTTTGATTCGTCTCCGCCCCATTTTTTGTGCCAATACGCCCACTTGGTGACCGGTTCCACTAATTTAGAACCATCGCTGGCCTTGGTTAAATGAAAGGTGACCTCTAAGGCTCCGGCCCGCTCGACCAATGGGGTGGGGACCTTAAACCCTTTGCCTGCCGCCTCTGCGGCGGCGGCAATGCCCGCGCCGATGGCGGCGTTGCCTAAGCTGTCCATCAGGTCTTTACCATTGTTTCGGGCCATTAAGACGTACAAAATATCATCATAACCACGGTAGTCGAGCTCATAGTAACGCACTTCGGCACTCAAGACCGCAGTTTTGGCCAATTCAGGCTGGCGGCCTTGTAATTCGCCCACATTCAAACTAGGCAAAATCCGGTAGTCCCCACTTTTGGACAAACCCTTGGCCACCTCAGACTTAACTAAAAGAGCCAGCGGGCGGTTGGCCACAAAGGGAGCGCCGTCGCCAGGAGGGGTGACCGGCGCTCCTAGCTGGTCTTTGAATTCGCCCACCACTAAATTATCAATGCCCTCGATCCCCAGTTCGCCGGGGCGGGTCGAATAAATCGTCAGATCTGGGCCACAACCGGCAGTCAAGAGTGCCAAGCCGGTCAACCAAATTAGGGTCCGTCTCATTTGCCCTCTTTAGCAGAAAGTTGTTTTTTTAACGCCGGGCGTTCGCGGACGTTACGTTCCAATCGGCCCAATCCCAGCGCGTATAGCGGATTCGCTTGGTCTTTTTCAAACGCTTGGCGGTATTGAATTCGTGCCAATCCAATTTCGCCTAACGCCTCGAAGGCCAGCCCCAAATTATAAAGGTCTTGATCCTTGGGCTCTTGGGCGGTGAGTTTTTGCAGATGGTCGATGGCCATTTCATAAGCCCCGGCTTCGACTAAAAGTTTACCTCTAGGGTCTCCACCAGTTGCCACTGGCAGCGCCAATTGGGTTTCGGTGATGGCGACCTTGCGGGCAAAATCGGTGGTAATCGAACCGGCTAGACTGCCTAGAAGCTGTTCAAAGCCGGGCAGGACCAACTGATCGCCCTGTACCACGTTAAAGCGGTCCTCGTCGTCGCCCGCTCCGGCGGTCAGATCGGAGGCTATTTGGTTGAGTTTATCAAACCCGCCCAGAGGGGCCCCGCCAATGCGTTGGGCAAAACGGCGCGACTCATTGGAAACCACCAAAACCTGGGTCGGCTGGATTTGGGTCATTTTGAGTTGCAAGGTCAAATTGCCCCGGATTGATTTATAGGGCCACCAAACCAATTTTTCTACTGAAATACTGATGCTACCTTTCCCACCCGAAATAAAGCTCAAGTCCTGCTCTAATATATCGGACCCATCAACATGGTCCACCTCAACCCAGACCTTGCCACTGATAACCGCTTGGGCCTCTTTGACCTTGTACCCGGCTGCGCCGATCACATCTTGAAGCTTTTGATCGTTTTCGAGTTGGGCGAATTCGTCGGTATAGACCAGTTCGAAACTAGGGCTTTTAGCTAGTTGGCCAATCACTTGGGCCCGGATTTGTTGGGCCAGTGATTTTTTTTGCGTGTCTGATAAAAGCAGGGCCTCCTCTTTCCAGACCCCGTTGCGCTCCACTGAACGCACCAGCCGCATTTGAGCCACCTCTAAGGGGCCAACGGCGACTTTGGTAATCCCCGAGGTGTCCACCTCGGCGGGGCGTAGCACGGTTAACTTAGCTTGGGGGGCGCAAGCGGCCAAGCTTACGGCCAAAAAGGCCAGTATCAGCAGCTTTTTCATCCCTTTGCTCCTTGTTTTTTAAGTAATTTGGCTTCGTTTAGGGCGCGTTCCATACGGCCTACGCCTTGGGCGTAAATGCGGTTCGATTCGTCTTGGGCCAGGGCCTCAAGGTACAACCGGCGGGCCTCGATGTAGTCGCCTTCGGAGCTCGCTCCGGCTTCATAGGTCAGGCCAAGATTATATAGGTCGGAAGCGTCTTTTTTGTCTTTTGCTTCTAAAATCCCGCGGGCTTTTTGCCAGTCGCCTTTAAGTAATAAATCCTTGACCTCCCCCGAACCGGCTACTTCGGCGCGAACCTGGGCTGGATAAGGGGTAACGGTTTCCACAAAGGGGCGCAGCGCCCGTTTAACCATCTTTTTGGCAATCTCTACCCGTTCTTCTCTGGGCACCGAATCGGCGTTGCGGGTTACCCTAGTAGCCCACTGGCCGGTCGGGTCACCTGGATTACTGGCCTCAACCAGGGCCAAGGGGCGGATCATCAAGGGGAACACCGGGGCGATTAAAGCGCCCAACATTTCTGGCGAATAGGCCGAATGGACGTTGATCGCTTTGTCAGAAAGGTGTTTAGAATAGCTGGTCCCGTCCGAACGGAGCGCCACGGTTTTTCGTTCTTCCCCCCAATAGGTCAAGGTCAGGTCGATCTGCGCATAAAGGCTTAGGTTACGATATTTATAGATACGCACCACAGAATCGACAGGGTCAACAGCCTGCTCTTCGCCAGAAATCATGGACATGGCCATGCCCACCCCGGCCGAAACCAGGGCCGCCTTGGTATCGTTGCCACTGCGGCACAACAACCCCCTAGGACTAACGGTAACCCCTTGGTCTGATTCGATCGCCGAAGCGCCCGCCGCAAAGCCCGCTAGGCCACCTTGGCAGGTGGCAATATCAGTGAACTGGCCCACTTCCGAATCCTCGCGGCTGGTCACCTTGCCTTGGATTAAGGCGACTGGTTCGCGGTTAGGGTCCACCCCGGTCACTGGTCCAATAATCACCTCATACCGCCCGCCTTCTTCAATCGCCGCCTTGAGTTGTTCGATTACATAAGGCTTGGCCCCCCAACCATCTTGGGAGTCGTCAATCATTTTGGGGTCAATAAAGATCTTTTTTAGCTTCGGATCCATGCCAATCTTGGCGGGCCTTTGTACGCTAAACAAAGAGGTCTCCGGCGCGGCGCAGCCCTGGACGAAAATCGCCAAGCAGGACAGGCCCAAAAGGAGGGTTTTTGAGTTCATAAGTTCACTACCAATAGGGTTTATTGGAACGATTAAATCTTATGTTGGGCCAAAGTGCAAGGGGGGTCTTGGGTAAAATCGGTCAAAAATCTTCCCCCTTGCGGGAAAGTAGCTTCTGATACCACTGGCCGATTTGGCGCTCCAGATTGTTGACTATTAGCGGCTTGACCAGGAGGTCGTCGAGTCCAATCAACCGGTAAAGCTCCAAATCGGGCAAAAAGGCGTTGGAGGTACAGGCGACCAAAATCGGGCGGCGGGCCTTGGGGAACAATTCCTGGATTCGTTTGGCCGCCTCGATTCCGTCCATCACGGGCATACGGATATCCAGTAATACCAAGTCTGCGTCGTCGCTTAAGAGTAGGTCTAAAAGCTTTTTCCCGTTGGCCGCGATTCGTGGATGGTAGCCTAACTTTTCGAAAGCGGTTTTGATCAGCAGACGACTAACCAAATCGTCTTCAGCGACCACCACCCGCATTGGGTAACGCTCGGCCATTTGAGGCCAATCGCGTTGGGGCTCTGGGCTAGGGCCTGGGGGCGGGGTGTTGGCACTTAAGGCTTGGGCAAGGGCGTCGGCCTCTAAGGCGATGAGTTCAGGATTTTGGCTCAGTTGGATCAAAGCGGGGGGTCGCTCTAGCTCTAAAACCGAAAGGCCTTTAATCCAAGAGGGCGGGTTGCTGTCAGGGATCAGTTGGTCTAGTAGAATCCAGTCCGGGCACTCGCCTTGGGCTAGACGAGCATAGGCCAGTTCGGGGGCGAGCCATTCTAAAGATACCCCCAACCGGGGCAAGGTCACGCCTAATCGCTTGGCTCGCCATTTGGAGACACTAATCAACCAAGCCTGCCCGCATAAGTCAGGCCCAAGTTGGCCAGGGTCCGCCTGCCCCGCTAAAAAGGGGATACGGCAACAAACCTTAAGCCCCATTTGGTCTTGAACCCAAAGTTCCCCGTCTAAGGCCTCAGCGAGTCCTTTAGCAATACAGAACCCTAAGCCTGCTTTGGAAAGACTGGGTTCAAAGCGGCTGGCAAGTTCTTCTTCGGTTAACTTAAGGCCAGTTGGCTGGATACACAAAATCAGCTCCCCTGGTCCAGCTAGGGCGAGGTTGACTTCCAGACTGGCCCCTTCGGTCAAGGCCAAAGCCTCTCCTAAAAGCCTTAATACCAACTGATCGAACCGCCCTCTGGGAAGCCGCACTTTAAGTGGGATGCCCGTTGATGTTTCTAAAATGGCAACGATACCCAGGCGTTCCAAATCGTCCTGATGCATGGCCATACACCGCTCTAATTCGGCCTTGGGGTCAAAGGCTTCCAAATATTTAGGCAAGGGGCCTAAAAGCCTAGAGAATTCCAAGAGGTCACCTAGTTGGGCAAGTAAATCTTGGCCTTCTCGTTCGACCCCGAAAAGGGCCTGCCCACCGTTTTGGGATTGGGCGAGGCGGCTTTGATTAAGGAGCCTAGTGAGCGGGACTGAAAACCGGTTGGCCAAAGCGACTAAGAGGTCGCCCTTACTTTGGGCCCCTTCTTCGGCTTGGGCACGGGCCGAAAGGAGGTCGGCTGTTAGGGCCTGTTGTTTTTGTAAAAGCCGATTGTTGTATTCGTCCCGTAGCCGATTTTCCTCGGCAAGCAATCTGATTTTATGGATCAACTGGTCTTCTCGCCGGTTAAAAAGGCGAACCGTAAACAAGCCTAAAACCCAAGCATGCGCCACCAATATTAACCAGGGGGCGAAAGGCCAACGTAAAAGTCCTAAAAACCATCCCAATCCAATCAAACCCAAAGGCGCAATGTAGGGCCAAAGCCCCTGCACCCGGCGGCCCTCGCGCCAAAGGGCCAAAACCAGACCAAAGATACTAAGGCCCACTAGGATAGGTATCCATTGGAAATTGGGATCAATCAACAGATGATAGGCGGGCCCTAAAATCAAGGCGATAAATTGTAACCCTAAAAGCAACAAAAGCCCGCGGCCCCGTTCACCACCTTTGACCTCTAGCCCACGCCAACAAAAGAGTCCCAGCGCAAACAGTCCCACCATAAAAAAAACATTCCCCCAGAGTTCGGGGTAAAGATGGAAGGTGTTGGCATTGATCAGATCCAGTCCTTGACCGGTCCAAAAGCATTCCCCCAGGCCTAAGGTCAATATGGCCAAGGCGTAATAAACATATCCCTTGGCCTTTAACCAAAGCCAGCCAATCAAGGAAAGCAAAAACAAAAGTAGGCCAATCCCTAAATAAAACCCCAAACCCAACCGGCCCAATTCTCGGGCCTCGGCCCAGGCCTTGGGGGTGAGTAGTTCAAAACGCGGGGATTGTTGGTAAAACCGGGGCTCCAAAACCAGTCGAATCATCAACTGGCGGGTTTGCTTGGGCTCTAGCAAAACTAAAAAAAAGGGGCGACTAGCTAGCGCCTGGTCTTTGGCAAAAGGCACCTGTCCCAGGCTGCTGGTTTGGTTATATTGGCCCAGACGGTCAAGTTGAAACAATTTGGCCGGACTATCAATCGGGTCTTTGAAATTAACAAACCAAGAGACTTGTTGGTTCTCCAGGTTTTTTAAGGTCAACCTGACCCACAGATGGGGTGACACCTCGCTTGTTCGGCGGCTAAGCGTGACTAGAGCCGCCGGTGGGGTTTTAAAATCAATTAGGTCTAGGTCTTCGACCTGAAGCCTTCCCGAAGCGTCTTCAAAAAACTCCGCCCCTTCCACCTCCACCAGACCTTGGGCTGAGTCCAGTTCAAGCGGCAAAGCAGCCAAACTGGCTGCCCACCCCAACCCCAAAAAGAGCAATCCCAACTGTTTTAAATCCATAACCTCGCTCCGGTTTTGTTCCTTTTGTACCTCGACCAGGGGCAAATTGACAGCCCCCTTTTCTTCTGCCTTGGCAAGGGAGTCAAAGTTCCGTAAAAAGGAGTTAGACCTCAAAGGCCCCAGATGACCAACAAACTTTTTTTAGTTGACGGTAGCAGCTATATCTTCCGTGCTTATTACGGCGTTCGCCCTGGATTGACCAGCCCCAGCGGACTGCCCACCAACGCGGTGGTAGGCTTTAAAAATATGCTGCTGTCTTTATTGACCCAGTTTACCCCCAGCCATTTGGTGATGGTATTCGACACTCCGGGACCTTGTTTTAGAAACGAGCTTTTTCCCGACTACAAAGCCAACCGCGATGCGCCCCCTGAGGATTTGGGGCTCCAATTTGAGCCTATTTTTCGGCTTTGCGAGGCCCTAAATTTGACCATCCTTAAAGAAAACCACTACGAGGCCGACGACCTGATTGGCAGTCTAGCGGTTAAGTTTTCTAAAGAGATCGAAACCGTGATTGTCTCTGGAGACAAAGATCTGGCCCAGTTGGTCAACGACGAGGTTAAGATGTACGACGGGATGAAAGAGGTGCTTTATGACTCGGCCATGGTCAAGGAGAAATGGGGAGTCCCGCCTGCCCTAATGGCCCAATATTTAGCCTTAGTGGGCGACGCTTCAGACAACATCCCCGGTGCCCATGGGATCGGACCTAAGACCGCAGTCAAACTCTTTGACGAGTTTGGGGACCTTGCGGGGATTTACCAAAATCTGGAAAAAATTAAAGGAAAGGTCAAAGAAAACCTTGCTGACTCCAAGGCCAATGTAGATCTAAGTTTAAAATTGACTGAAGTGGTCTTAGATTTGCCCATTGACTTGGACCTAGAACAGCTTCGGCTTCGGGCTCCTCACTACCCCGAATTACAAGCCTTTTACCAAGAGATGGGTTTTCGCCCAGACCGGTTTTTAGAAGGGGCCGATGCGGTCTCTGTGACTGCACCAACTAAGGACGATTGGGATTATGGCCGCTACCGTTTAATCACCGACCGAACCGCTTTTGATCAGGTTTTAAAGGAACTGGCCCAGGTGGAGCGGGCGGCCTTTGACTTTGAAACCACCGGGCTTGACCCTTTGGTAGCCCAAGTGGTGGGGCTGTCTCTCGCTTGGCCCGGAGGGGACCCGGTCTATATCCCCACGGCGCACCAAACCGACCACCCCCAGCTAAGTACCAAGGAGGTGTTAGACGCCTTGGCCCCCCTTTTTAATGACCCTAAGCGCGAATGGCTCGCGCAAAATGCCAAATATGAATTGATGATCCTCGCCGCCCAGGGACGAAGGCTGGAGGCCAAGTTGGGCGATTCGATGATTCAGTCTTATCTGCTAGATGCCGGCAGCCACCGCCATGGCCTAGACGAACTATCTCGCCAACATTTAGGACACGAGATGATCCATTTTGAAGACCTTTGTGGCAAAGGAAAAAACCAGATTTTGTTTTCTCAAGTCCCTTTGGATCAGGCGTTACGCTACGCCGCCGAAGACGCCGAAGCGGCCTTGTTGCTTTACGAAAAATTTGAACCACAACTTGCTGAAAAAGGCCTAAAAGCCCTGTACCAAAAAATCGAAATACCCCTTTTGCGCTGTTTGGCCGAGATGGAATGCCAGGGGGTATTGGTGGACAAGGACCGATTAAAAGAGATCCAGACCGGGATTGAACAGGGTTTAACCCAGCTAGAAGAGGCGATTTATAAAGAGGCAGGCGAGCGGTTTAATTTAAACTCTACCCAACAGTTAGGCGAGATTTTATTTAGCCCTGAAAAAATGGCCATTGGCGGAGCCAAAAAGAAAACTAAAACCGGTTATAGTACCGATGCTTCGGTCTTAGAACAACTGGCCCCAGAGCATAAAATCGCCAAGTTGCTCTTAGAATACCGCTCTAAAACCAAGTTGATAAACACCTACCTCGAACCCTTGCCCCTCTTAATTAATCCCCAAACCGGGCGGATTCATACTAGTTACATGCAAACTGTAGCCGCTACCGGGCGGCTGGCTTCGAAAAACCCAAACTTGCAAAACATCCCTATCAAGGGTGAAGAGGGACGCCAGATCCGTTCTGCCTTTGTTGCTCCACCGGGAAAGGTTTTAGCCAGTGCTGACTATTCCCAAATTGAACTCCGGTTTTTGGCCCACCTGTCAGCCGATCCTGGACTGATCGAGGTTTTTAAGGCAGGGGGCGATGTGCATTTGCAAACGGCGGCCGCGATTTATCAGTTGCCCCCAGACTTAGTGACCTCCGAGCAAAGGCGGGCGGCCAAAGCGATTAACTTTGGTATTATCTACGGCATGGGGGCCTTTCGACTTTCTAGCGAAATTGGGGTCTCTAACAAAGAAGCCAAGGCCTTTATTGACGCTTATTTTGCGCGGTACCCTGGGATCAAATCTTATATGGATGAAACCTTAGACTTTGTGCGCTCAAAGGGGTACGTCGAAACCCTGTTTGGCCGCCGACGGGGTTTTGACGAGATAAATTCTAAAAATCACCTAGCCCGCGCCAGTGCCGAACGGGCAGCGATTAACAGCCGCATCCAAGGCTCGGCAGCGGATTTGATTAAGCTGGCCATGATTGACCTAAAGACGGTTATCGACCAGGGTTTGCTTAAAGCCAAAATGATTTTACAGGTCCATGACGAATTAGTGTTCGAACTGGCTGAAGAGGATTACGCCCAGGCTGGACCCTTGATAAAAAAAATCATGGAAAACGCCGCGACCTTGACGGTGCCTTTGGTGGCGGATATTGGGCAGGGACCAAATTGGGGTTTAGCCCATTGATTGCCCCGGTAAAATCAGGCATGTTTAAAACCACTTAATCTAGGAGGCAACCATGATCAAAGTTATCCAAGCCGAAGGCGCACCCCTTGCGCGGGGCCCTTATTCTCATGCCATTGAAGCTGGTGGCTTTTTATATACAGCTGGTCAAATCCCGATTGATCCGGCCACTGGCAAACTGGTGGGGCCTGATATTCATGATCAAGTCCGCCAAGTAATGACCAATCTAAAAGGGGTTTTGGCCTCTGCCGGGGCTAATTTTAACCAAGTGGTCAAAGCGACCGTTTATTTAGGTGACATGGGCGACTTCGCCGCTATGAATACCATTTACGCCGAGTTTATGGGGGAACACAAACCGGCGCGTGCCTGCGTAGAGGTCCACCGACTACCACTGGATTGTTTGGTTGAGATCGACCTTGTGGCCTATCTGGGAGCTTGATGGAAAACCGGCATTTTCATTTCTCTGGAATTTGTGGCACCGCTATGGCTTCGTTGGCGGTTTTGCTCAAATCCCGTGGACATCGGATCACCGGCTCAGATCAAAACGTCTATCCGCCCATGTCCACTTTGCTTGAGCAAAACGGGATACCGATTTTCGAGGGCTACTCGGCTAATAATCTGATCCCCCATCCAGACGTGGTGGTTTTGGGCAATGCCTTAAGTCGGGGCAATGTGGAGGTGGAATATGCCTTAACCAACCACCTCGATTATATCTCGATGGCAGAACTCCTTAAAAATGAGTTTATTAGGGGCCGAAAGAGTATAGTAATCACCGGAACCCATGGAAAAACCAGCACCACTAGCTTGGCCGCCCATGTCTTTACCGCTTGTGGCCAACCGACCGGGTTTATGGTGGGAGGGGTGCCGGAAAACTTTGGGGTGAGTTCTAGGGATGTGGAGCCAGGAGGCTATTTTGTGGTCGAAGGGGACGAATATGACACCAGCCTTTTTGACAAGCGAAGCAAGTTTTTCCATTACCTGCCTGACTTTGTGGTGATCAATAACATCGAGTTTGACCACGCGGATATCTTTAACAACCTTGAGGAAATCAAGCGGAGTTTTTCCTTGATGTTGCGCCAAGTCCCCAAAGATGGTTTGATCTTAGCCAACGGAGATGACGCCCATGCGGTAGAGGTTGCAAAAAGCGGATATTCGCGTGTGGTCACCTTTGGAATGGGGCCCCATTGCCATGGGCGGATCGTAAATATAAAGCCCAAACTGGGCGGGATTGGGATGAGTTTTACCTTAAATTATGCGGAAGATTGGTTCGAGTTTGAGATCCCTCTGTTTGGGGAATTTAACGTCCGCAACGCGGCTGCCGTAATCCTTTTAGCCTTAGAACAGGGGATTCCAACCGCAAAGATTCAAGAAGCTTTGTCGAGTTACCGCCACGTTAAAAGGCGGCTAGAGCGAATTAATAAAAAGGAGGCGGTCAAGGTTTTTGACGACTTCGCCCATCACCCTACCGCCATTGCCGAGACCTTAGCTGCCGTCAAAGGCGCTTGGCCAGAGGCCCGCATCCACGCGATTTACGAGCCCAAGTCCAATACTTCTGTTCGAAAACACCACCAAACTAAAATGGCCCCGGCCTTTGCCCTGGCCGACCTAGTGACCTTTGCCCCCCTTTACCGCGCCGAGCGACTCGACCCCAAGGAGCGGTTGGATTTAGATTTGATTGTGCAGGAGCTTAGCGCCCAAGGGAAGTCCACCCAAATCCTTGAAGGCACCGAAAACCTAGCCCAAGCGGCACTTAAGGCCGCCCGGCCAGGGGATATTATTTTAGTTATGAGTAACGGCGACTTTGGTGGGTTACAGCGCCGAATTGGGCAATTGGTGGATCAAGCGGGGTTTTGATCCCAAGTTAATTTGGCCGTCGGGCCCAACCTTTAGGAGCTTGTCTTTTTTGGAGCCCAAACCCCATGGCCCGGCCCTGGCCCGCTTAGCCCAGACCCGCCCCCGGCTGGCCAAAATCTTTGCGCAAGATTGGCTTACCCCCTTATCCAAATACGGGGCCGAGCTTTACCACGTTCAACCTCAAACTTTGCCCCCGGATTTTTTAGAACTTTTTGAGGGGGAACTGATAGAAGCCGGTTGGGGCACCCCCCTGGCCAAAGCGGCGGCCAGTCAGCTAGCGCGTTTGCCCGTTATCCAAACCAGCCACCACCTAACCCCCACCCATGGCCCCACCTTTTCCACAATCGACCTAATCAGCCTCGCTGGGCTGCCAGAAAATCAGCTTTATTTGATCGGGGCCGCCTCAGGGGTGTCCTTTTCTAATACCGCCTGGAGTGGGGCGCTTAGTTATGGGGATTTGGAGTTAGAAACCTTGTTACAGCCGGGACCTTGGAAGACCCAAGCCCAGCAAGCGGCAGTTGAGCGGGCGGCACATGGGGAGATGGAGCAACGTTTAAGTTTGATTGGGGCACGCTGGCGTGACCAGTTGGTTTATGGCAGTCCCCTGCCGGAGGATTTGAACCTTCGCCTAGCCCAGTTGCAGCCTGCGGTAAAGGAACTTATGGCCCCGCCCCGCCTTGGCGAACGGTACAGCCACTGGGCTGCGAGGAATGCGGCGAGGTTGCAAGAGAAGCTATTTAATGGGGCCAAATTGGTTATTTTTGACCTTAATCGCTTGGCTGGATTGTTTTTGGCCAAGCGGATTGAGGACAAAGACCCTTTTTTTTTGGAGTTGTTACAAGGAGAATGGCAGGACCCTGACTTTAATTTTTTAGTTGGTTACCCAGGCAAAAAGTCAAACAAACTTCTTCTGGCTCGCTGGAACGGTTTGGGTCTTTATTCAGAACGCCAAGGCCTAGAACCCCTAAGCCCCGAAGCGTTAGCCCAGGCGATTAAAGATGGTCGGGTTTGCCCAGGGACTTGGATTAGTTTTTTGATTTTACGGTTTTATTTAGGCCTGGAATGTTTAGGGAGTTTTAACCAGATTGATTACCTGGACACTTGGAGGCAACGGCTACAAAGTAGCCCGTTAAAAGCCGAACTGCACCTAGGCCCTTCCCCAGGACTCACCACCGGGCGATGGCATAGCCCCCAAGGGCTGATCTGGCCTTTAGACTGGGCCCTACGCTCCCAAACCCTAGAGCCGAAAGCCTTAAGCACGCTTACCATGGGCGAGCTGTGGCAAGCGACCTTGACTCAGCTTGCGCCCTAATTTCAAACCTCTGCAAAAATAAACCAAGCCGCTCCTATCAAACAGAGTCCAGCATAAAGAAAGTTACGCGACAAAGGCACCTGCATATAAAAAATCGCAAACAAGGCAAAAACGCCCAAGGCTAAGATCTCTTGAATGATTTTCAGTTGAACCAAGCTTAGGGATTGATAACCAATCCGGTTGGCCGGGACTTGCAAACAATACTCAAAAAAGGCGATTCCCCAGCTTATTAAAATAACGATCCACAAAGGCTTGTCGTTCAGACTTTTCAGGTGTCCATACCAAGCGAAAGTCATAAACAGATTTGATAGCGTCAACAGCCCCAAGGTTTGTAGCATCACTCCTCCTAGTTAGGCCGCAATTTTGCCGAAAGGGCTCCTGTCAGGCAATCTCATTTTTTAGGGTTTCACCGTGAGGGCTTGTTTGCAGCCCCCACGGGCGGCGTACGTTTTTTTAAAGAGGCTTTTTGCCAGTAAATAAGGAGCGAAGCAGCGGCGTGTGTTTCTTAGAAACTATCGCTAAAAACCGCAAAATTAATCAGAACTTCGAGTAAGGCAAAATAGGGATGGTGAGGACTTGGTTTGAAGGGCTAGTTTAGTCTTAATAAATAAGGCAACCACTAATCCAAGTATAGGGCAACAACTTTAGGTAATTCAAAATTCAATTTCAAAAAAATATGCTGGCCTTGACCAGGGTTGGGGATTGGGCCAAAATGGGCCACAACCTGTTTGGTAGATTCGATGCTAAAAATTTTGCTCCCTTTTTTTCGGCTGTTAATCTTGGCGGTTTTCCTCTTTGGGGCCAGTTATCTGTCCTTTTTCACCCCTAAAAACTTGTTAGAAGGGGTTGGCTTTACAGATGATTTAAAACTTATGCTGGTGCTTATGGGCCTGGCTGCGGGCGGCTTGTTTTTTACTAAAGAGCGGAAAAAGGTTGAATTCTATACCCCTGGTGAAGAAGAAAAAAACCTTCTTGAAAAGTCAAATCCTCACAATGAAACTCCCTCTGAGTCTGGCTCAAAAAGCTAAGATCCTGGTCTTGTCCGCAGAATTTGGGTAAACCATATCCCCTAGGTTGTTTATTTAATCCTTTTGCTAGGTTAATCTTTGTTTTATTTAACACTCCTAGATCCAGGGTAGCCAAATCGTTGACCCTATAACAGGGTCAGGTGAGGTCTTTTGACGACGACTGTAGGCAGCCTAAAACGCGCAGTGGCGGGGTCTTACACTCTGGAGTGAATAATCTTTGATCAAAAAGGCGTTTCAAATACACCTTATTTGCGTTAGAATCGGGTGAAAAGGGAGATCAAATGTCTAAACTTCGTAGCATCAGCCGCCGGGTTAATTCGATTCGGACCCTTGAGGGGGGCGGGTTCCCAGTCAGGCGACCCTTCCCGATTCAGGGGCAAATGCAGTTTGACCCTTTTTTGCTGCTAGACCATTTTGGCCCAGTCGAGTGGGAGCCAGGTGAAGCGATTGGAGCACCAAACCACCCACACCGGGGCTTTCAAGCGGTGACCTATTTGCTGCAAGGGGGCAATCTGCATCTGGATAGCCACGGCGGCGGCGGGGCCTTAGGACCAGGGGATGTACAATGGATGACCGCTGGTTCAGGGCTCATTCACTCCGAACTACCGAGTGACGAAATTTTGGCCAATGGTGGGGTGATGGAGGGCTTTCAGCTTTGGGTAAATCTGCCCCAAAGCCACAAGTTGATCCCGCCTGAATACCAGGAACTCAAGGCCGACAAGGTGCCAGTTCACCGGTTTGAAAAGGGACTGGTTAAGGTGATCGCCGGGACCGCTTTTGGGTTAACCTCGCCAGTCAAAACGGTCACCCCTATCGGTTATCTGCATCTCCTGCTCACTCCAGGCGGCAAGGCGCAATTGCCGGTGATAGAGGGTCACAACGCTATGATCTATCTCGCTCATGGGCAAGCGCGGTTGGGTGAGGCTTTGATCAGTGAAGGCGAGATGGTGGCCTTCGGCCAAAAAGGCGATTGGGTCGAGTTAATCAACCCCGGCCTTGATGAACTCTCTCTACTGCTCTTAAGCGGCCAGCCCCTAAACGAACCCATCTACCGCCACGGCCCCTTTGTGATGAACAGCCCCGAAGAAATCGCCCAAGCCTTCGAAGACTACCGCTCCGGCAAAATGGGAAGGATAGGGTCGTAAAATCGTTAAGTTTTTTAGTGGATAAATTGAGCTGAAATGACCGTTTCGCACCCAGTTACACTCTGGGTCTATCTATTAACGATCCGTTTGAAGGGCTTACTTTAGTCGTTTTGCAAACAATAAAGAGACCATCTTGGCTTGAACCTCTTCAGTTGCCTCGCTGGGGATAGGCCCCAAAATTTTTACCTCGCGAACGTTGGCTTCGCTGTTTGGAGCTTCCCAGGTAACAGACGTTATTGACTCTACTTTAACAAAAAAAGCTTCATCCCTAAATAAAAAAGGGACGCGAAGTCCCTTGTTGGATGCCTGTCCAGACTGAACCTCTAAAAGCCAAACTATTTTGGATTTTTCGTTAAAAGTATCATCTGAAATGACTAAGCGGTATGTTCTAGTTGATTTGGAGCCCAGGTAAACCAAGTCCCCACATTTAGGAATAGGGTTCAAACACATTTTGTTATTTTGCGTAAAAGCCGACTACCCGCGAGCGGGGCTAAAGTCAGTCGTTTGGTTTAACAGTTCTTTTAAATCGTAGTGCTTGAGCCCCAACCGTTTGATATTCTCTTGAAAAAGTTGATCCGCTAATACTGATGCCGGATCGGACTCCTCTATCCAAGACACCATTAATTCAGGATGCGCTTTCTGGGATTCCGCATTTTCGATTAGAGTGGCAAGGCTTTTGATCCGCTCCCGGTTTTTTTTAGGAGCCTTTTTGAGTAAATAACGCACAAACTGCTTACGTAGAGGCCCGACATTCAAGAAGGTAAAGGCTTCCCGAGCAAGATAAGACAAGGCCTCTATCTGTGCAAGCGTTGGATGGCCTTTGCCTTTTTCTGGGCGATTCAAAGACCAGCTGCTGCGCTTGGAAACGGTTTTGATGGTCTCTTCGACTGCTTTATTTTCCCTAGCTTTGAGATTCATAAAAAGGTTCCTGATTGCGATTTTTTCGGTTATCCTACTTAGTAGGCTTACATCCTACAAGAAAAAAAAGCAATATGCAGGCCTACAAAGCTTGTCACACCATCTTCTTAAAAAAAGGTATCTGCGCCGGGGCTGTAGAATTGGTGTTTTTCTAGGCCTGCCAAACACTCTTCTAAGAGGGCTGGAAGGTCGAGGCGAGATTCTTCTTCACGGAGTTCCTCAATGCGGCCTTTGGTTTCTGGCCGACGCGGCTGGAAAAGGGTGCAACAGTCGGGAAAGGGTTGGATGCTGATCTCGAAGCTGCCAATCGCCTGGGCGCGTTCGATGATTTGGTCCTTCTCTAGGCCAATTAGGGGGCGCAGGACCGGAAGGGTGGCAGCGTCCTCGGTGCAGCGCAAATTTTCAATGGTTTGGCTGGCTACTTGGCCTAGGGCTTCCCCGGTGATAAAACCTTTGACTGAGTATTGCGGGGCGATGTGGTTGGCTACTTGAAACATAAGCCGCCGGTATAAAATCGTCCGTAACCGCTCGCGGCAGTTGGCCTTGATCGCCTTTTGAATCTCGGCAAAGGGGGCGACTAATAAGACGGATTTGGGCTGGTAGCGACTTAGGTGTTTAACCAAAGCCAACACCTTTTCCTTCGATTCCTGGCCGATGTAGGGGTAAGCATGGAAGTTTAGATACACCAGTTCGGCCCCCCGGCGCATCATCATCTGGCTGGCTACAGGGGAATCAATCCCGCCGGATAAAAAACTAATAAACCGCCCAGACACTCCCACCGGCAACCCCCCTTGGCCTGGAAGTTTTTCTAGATACAAAATCGCCTTCTCCCCCGCCCAGATCTCAACCCCAAGTTCCAGATCGGCCCCTTTCATCTTGACCTTAAGTTGCGGCTGGCCTTCTAAAACCACCCCACCCAGTTCGGCCCCTAATTGCTGGCTACTTAAAGGAAAACGCTTGTCAGCCCGGCTGGCGCAGACTCGGAAGGTTTGGGCGTTGGGATTTTTAGCTAGCGATTGGTTAACCAACTTGGTGGCCAATTCCGCAAGGCTGGCCATTTGGTGGTCCGTCTCTAAGACCAAAGAAAAGTTGGCGAGGCCGGGAATCCAGGATAAAATCTGCTCCACTTGGGCAGAGGGTCCGTCGCTTTGAACCAAAATTCGTCCGCGAACCCGCTTGGTTTCGACAGGGCCAAGGGGCTTTAGTTGGGCCTTGACGTTGGTGGCCAAGCGTTTTTCAAACCAATCACGGTTGGCCCCTTTAAGGGCAATCTCGTGGTAACGCAGAACATAAAGGCTCATAGGTCTCTGATTTGGGTCAAGGTTTCCTCCCACAAAATCCGGTCATCTTGCAACTGCAAGGGCTTTCTGGTCAATGGATTTTCAAAGGCTAACGCTTGGCAATGTAAGGCTTGGCGGTGAAGCTTGAGGCGTTCTAGCAAGGGTTCTAGTTGGCGGTGATCAAACCAGTCCAAATAAACCTGTTCGTCAGGATAATATTTTTTGTCCCCTACAATAGGGGCACCACGGTGGGCCAAGTGGACCCTTAGCTGATTGGTTTTGCCAGTGAGCGGGGCCAGTTTGATTAAAAAATAGGGACCAAAAGGTTCGACCGAGAGTATTTTAGTTTTCGAGCGCGGTTCGTCGGCGGGGATAAGGGTTTGTTTCGAATGAATCTTGGAGCCCACCAACGGCACCATGTCTCCCTCAATCGGCTCTAGGCCGGGGTCTCCGAAGGTGATTGCTTCATATAATTTTTCGATTTGATGTAATTCGAAAAGAGGCTGAATCTGGGTCCGGGCTAGTTTATTTTTGCCAAAAAGGAGAACCCCGCTGGTTTCTAAATCAAGGCGGTGCATCGGACTGAGTTCTGGGAGTCCGAAACGTTCCTTCGCTAAGATGGCAAGACAACAAAAATAAAATCGACCCCCCGGGCTAACGGGTAAATGGGGTGGTTTGGAGATAGCTAGAAGGTCGTCGTCTTCATATAAAATCACCAGGGGAGTGTCCGCTAGATCAGCTTCGTCTTCGCGTAAGTGCAGGTATTCCAAAAGGTCGCCCGTTTGCAACCATTCAGTAGGGGCCTTGCCGTTGATCAAGATCCGCCCAGCCAGTACCCTTTCTAAGCGCTCGCCCAATATCCGGTATCGGTCGCGCAGAAAATCCTTTAAGGGCTGGGCTGGCCATTCGTAACGATAACGAAATACCTGGGCGTCGGGGCCGGACTTAAAACTCGAATTGATAGCAGCAGTTTTTATCGTGGTTCCGCAGGCTTTTGGTCTTTTGGATTTTGGCCTCTGGGAACAGGGCTTGAATTATGCGCACCTCGGAGTCGCAGCAAAGTGGGAACTGATCGACTACGGTTTTGAGGCTACAGTTGTTGATGTACAACACAAAACTTTTAGGTCCTAAAACCTCCAAACGGGGCATATTGCCATGCCGATCAACATATTGAGTATAGCGCTCCATCCGTTCACTGGCGTTTTTGGAGCCTTCGAATTCGGTTTTTAGGAGGGTGATAATACGCTCTTCACGTTTTTTAACCACCAGTTCTAACGTTTTGCCGCCGTCTAGCTCTTTTAGGTCAGACAAGATTTCTACGGCAAAACGGCCATAGTCCTGAGGAAACAGGGCATCCCCTTTTTCAGTTAAGGCAAAAATTTGCAAAGGCCGCCCCAATTTTTGGCGAACCGTATTCACCTTGATTAAAGCTTCCCGCTCAAGCTTGTTTAGATGTCCGCGGATGGCCATAGGGGTAATGCCAATCTCTTCGGTCAGACCTTTAACCGAGGCTTTGCCCTCTTGTTTAATATACCTTAAAACCCGCTCACGGGTGGGGGTCAGTGGCATGCTTTTCAATAGTTCTCCTAGGTCCCAGTCCTTGCCCAATTTAGTTGTCCCAGACTATGATCTAACCTAACTTTATGCCCACCGACTTTACGGTAGAGGCGTTTACGAAACCCATACTTTTTATAGCCAACCTATAAAAATGTCAAAATCTATTTTAACTCGCCGCACAATTATTATAGGCGATGTGCATGGTTGCGCCGATGAACTGGCCAAACTAGTTGAGGCTTGTGGGTATAAAAAAGGCCAGGACCGATTGTTGCAAACCGGGGACTTGATCAACCGGGGGCCTAAGTCGTTTGAGGCTTGGGTCTTGGCCAAGGAATTGGGGATGGAGTCGGTATTGGGGAACCACGAGCTCCATTTGGTGCGGTTTGAGGCCGGTCAACCGGTTTACAAAAAATGGATCCAAGGGATAAAAGACCAGTTCGGTAAGCATTACCCGGCCTACCTAGCCGACATCCGCCAATGGCCTTTATGGATCGAAGAAGAGGACTTTCTTTTGGTTCACGCTGGATTAGTGCCTGGTAAGTCGTTAGGTGAAACAGACCCTAAACAGCTCACCAGCATCCGTACTTGGGACGGAATGGGTAGCGATTTAGACAATGAAAACAACCCACCCTGGTTTGACTTTTACCACCAGGAAAAACTGGTGGTTTTTGGGCATTGGGCGAAGCTCGAAGGGGTGGTTAGGCCCAACGTGATTGGGCTGGATTCGGGCTGTGTTTACGGGAAGAAGCTGACGGCCTTAATCCTTCCAGAACGCGAGCTGGTGTCGGTTCCTGCGGCCAGGGTATATAGGGATATTGTCAACCCTGACCCTGACCCCACTACCGAAAACAACTCCCTCAATTAGGCAATAAAGGATTGTTAAATTGATAGGGCTGTGATAGACGCACAAAGCTAGTGTGAAAAGCACCAGAAGTGGTAGCGCCTTTTACGGGCAAAATCTACAGACCTCGGTTAAACTGACCGAGCAGGACATAAACCATCCTAGGCTGAAACAAAAATGAGCAGTGCACTCGAAGCAGTTGTTGACCCTCAGTTGGTGGACCAGTGGATCGGTCAAATCGGCAAGGACCCCTCCGCTACGGTTCCCCTGTTGCAGGCAATCCAGTCCCAATATGGCTACCTGCCTAGGAAAGCTATGGACCTGATTGTCCAAAATACCGAGATAACCGGGCGCCAACTCTACGGCGTGGCTACCTTCTACGCTCAGTTTCGCTTAAAACCAGTAGGGCGGCATTTGATCAAGATCTGCCACGGCACCGCTTGCCATGTGACCGGGGCTGACCGGATCAACACGGCGCTTAACCATAGCCTCAACATTCATGACCCCGAACAAGACACCGCCGAAAACGGCAGTTACACCCTGATGAACGTGGCCTGTGTGGGTTGTTGCAGCCAAGCACCTTTGATGGTGATTGGTTCAGAGGTTTTCGGAAATATTAACGGGGCCCAGGCCCAAAAGGCTTTGCGTAAACACGCCAGGGCAGCCGAAGAGGTTTTGCCCAAACCTGAAAAGCAAACCCAAGCATCCTAAGAAACTGCCATGAATATGAAAGCGTTAGAAATCATTGTTGGCGAAGGAACTTGCGGAATTGCCGCCGGAGCGCCTGAGGTTATCGCCACCTTTAAGGCCGAGGCTCCTGAAGCCCTGGTGCGTGGGGTATCCTGCTTGGGTATGTGTCACCAAGAGGTCCTAGTCGAGATCAACAGCCCTAAAGGGACCTATAAATACGCCAAGGTCACCAAAAAAGAGGTGCCTAGGATCTTGGAGTTTTTAAAGGGCAGTGGAGAGCAAGTAACCGAGAATTTATTGCTGGCACCCAACGAGCCGGAAAGCTCGGACCACCAATACCTAACCTTGCAAACCCGTATAGCCCTGCGCAACGTGGGCCAGTTGGACCCCACCCGCATCGAAGACTACGAAGCTCGCGATGGATACAAAGCGATTGCTAAAGTAGTCTCCCAGATGACCCCTGAACAGGTGCGCCAAGAGGTGACCAATTCTGGGGTGAGAGGTCGCGGTGGTGCCGGGTTCCCTACGGGGGTGAAGTGGGGCTTTGCGGCTAATCAAAAATCTGAAGTCAAGTATTTGATCTGCAACGGCGATGAGGGTGACCCCGGGGCTTTTATGGACCGTTCTTTACTCGAGGGGGACCCACACAACATCATCGAAGGGATGTTAATTGCCGCCTACGGCATCGGGGCCACTACCGGTTACGCCTACATCCGCGCTGAATACCCCTTGGCGGTGAAAAACTTTGGGCTGGCAATTAAGGCCGCCAAAGCAAAGGGTTATCTAGGCAAAAATCTATTTGGTACCAACTTTAGCTTTGAAATCAAGGTTAAAGAGGGTGCCGGGGCCTTTGTTTGTGGCGAGGAAACCGCGCTAATGGCGAGTATCGAAGGCGAGCGGGGCATGCCCCGGCGCAAGCCGCCGTTTCCGGCAGTGGCGGGGCTTTGGGGTAAACCTACGATTATTAACAACGTCGAGACCCTTTCGAACTTGGCTTGGATTATCAATAAAGGCGGCGCTGCCTACGCCGCCTACGGAACTGCTGATTCCAAGGGCACCAAGGTATTTGCCTTGGCTGGGACGATCAAAAGGGGTGGACTGGTCGAGGTGCCTATGGGAACCACGATCCGCGACGTGATTTATAAAATTGGGGGGGGTTCTTCCTCAGGACGACCAATCAAAGCGGTTCAGTTAGGCGGGCCTTCGGGCGGCTGCATCCCTGAATCCCTCTTTGATACCCCAATCGAATATGCTGCCATCAATGCCACCGGGGCCATTATGGGTTCAGGTGGGATGATTGTTATGGATTCCAAGACCTGTATGGTGGACTTGGCCCGGTTTTTCTTAGATTTCACCAAGGTCGAATCTTGTGGCAAATGTACCTTCTGTCGGATCGGCACCATCCGT